>JAJECH010000050.1 GCA_022822135.1 Pseudomonadales bacterium | reverse complement strand
TACTGAGCTTTTTGCGTAGGCGTGTGGTCTCTGGGAGGAATGCCGTAGTGTTCGTTGGATGGGTGCATGATGTGGGTCTTGCCGATTTTCTCCGCCCACCAGCGAATGTCGGCCATGTAGTTCCGCAGAGTCCCGGGCGTGATGTCACGCGAAATCCAATGTTCGACCAGAGCGTTCACGTGCTTCGGTTTAAGCGAGGTGGCGTGCATGTGAAAGAACCCGAGTTCATGCAGGGTGTTGGCATGCCGTTGCATTCGCGCGTAGCGGCTACCACGGGTGGAATAGCTGCCGTCGCGATTGCGACGGCAGATCATCGATAGCTCGTAGTTCAGATCTTTCACGGCGCTAGTTCAATGGTGAGTGGTACTGACATCGTTGTGAATCGCTTCCAGCAACGATCGCGGACATCGCGTAGTGTCATAGGACGCCAACCCTTGATCTGAACGGTCCTAGCTCGGACGGTACGACATGCTCCTGTTGGAACAACGGACGTACTGGTTTCGCCGTACACATCCGTATTCACCGATGTGCGAAAGACGAAGTCAACGGAAGTTGACCTTGCCAGATGGCGAGGTTGAAGATGAGTTCACGCGAGTAACGCGCGGCAGCTTCATGAACTCTTCGCTGCTCTCGCTGCAATTTGCCGTGCAGCTCGGTCCATTCGTTCACGAGCGCAACTTTAGTGATCCATTACGAACGTTGCACGAAAAATCAAGTCAACGGTTGAAATGGTTTTAGTGCGACATTAAGCGATTAATGTCTTAATGTTGTGGCGTGATGTATCGCCTACGAATGGAGGATCTGCTTGATAACCGGGTTATCAAGTGAATTACGGCGAAGAAGAATCGCCTGAATTAGGAACCGTTTCTACGGTCGTCGACGGCTTTTGCGAGCTGCTCGAAGCAGACTTCGGTGTCATCCCAACTTAGGCATGCATCCGTGATGCTCTGTCCGTATACCAATTGCGTGCCATCGCCGATTTTCTGATTGCCTTCGACTAAATGACTCTCGATCATGACGCCCATGATGTGAGAATCTGGCAGCGGGATTTGCTCACATAGTTTGCCGCAAACATCAAGTTGGCGTTTGTGTTCTTTTTCACTATTCGCGTGACTCATGTCGACCATCAGACGAGGAGTCACCGCTGCTTTTGCAAGGCGCTTCGCGGCGTCTGTGATCGATGCTACATCGTAGTTCGTCTGGCCGCCACCGCCTCGCAGAATGATGTGGCAATCAGGGTTGCCAGTTGTTGAAAAAATAGCGGCATGGCCCGACTTCGTCACGGAGAGAAATATGTGCGAATTCTGTGCAGACTTCACCGCGTCCGTTGCGATCTGCACGTCGCCTTTGGTACTGTTCTTGAATCCGACGGGGCAAGATAAACCTGAAGCTAATTGACGATGTATTTGACTCTCGGTAGTTCTCGCTCCGATTGCACTCCAAGATACCAAATCGCCTAGATATTGGGGTGTGATCGGATCCAGATACTCAGTACCGGTACCTAGTTTCTTCTCTGCGATATCGCACAACAACTGTCTGGCTGTTTGAAGACCATCGTTGATTTCGTACGAACCATTTAGATGTGGGTCGTTGATCAAGCCTTTCCAACCCACTGTGGTACGTGGTTTTTCGAAGTACACACGCATCAAGATACACAACTGATCCCTATAAGTAGTCGCCGCATCGGCCAATCGATCGGCGTACTCTAGAGCAGATATCGTGTCATGAATTGAACACGGACCTACGATGCAGAGGAGTCGATCGTCCTCACCATGAATGATGTGAGCCGCTTCGTTGCGTTTTTCGAAGACGAGTTGAGACGATTCCGGTGAAACTGGAAACTGTTCGATAAGCTGTTGCGGAGCTAAGGCTTCGTCCATGCCATTGATCCGCAGATCGTCCGTTTCATAACGCATTGCGTGAGGACATCAGGAAAAAAGGGCGCAAATGATAATTAGGGAATGGAGGAGAACGACCTGCTTCAGCTACAGCGCTTAGGAATCGACATCTGGGTGTCGCCGCAGCGAGCACGTGAGTTAATCGCCATAGGTCACGCGAGTTCTTTAATCGAGAACAAAGCCACTAGATCCGCGCAATCAAGTACTGTTCGTTCATCTAACCCTCGTTCCCGGGGTCGACGTGTCTCCGAGGAGTCGACTAAAGCGAAATATCACCAACGTACAGAAACTCGTGGTCGACGAAGTACCAATCCTGGAGAAACTGCGACTACACAGGATCATCGTGTGGAGAAGACCCCTTCGAAACCGTTTGCCGTTCAGCTTCGGGTATTTTTGTACGGGTCGGTTGCAATGTTGATTGAGTATTCGTCACAATGTCCCGACTTATTGATACGTGACATATTGCGAGCTTTGAGCGGATTTGAAGAACATCACCTAAACGAGCTTCACTTCAGATTTCCTTTCGTTGCTCCATCCAAGAGTAAATCCACGAACGCTACACTCGCTGGTGCAAAAGAAGGTTTTCAAGCATGGCTTGAACAAAGAGCACCACACTGTGAATCATTACTGGTAATCGGTATGCCTGCCAAGGACACCGCTGCAGGACTTATTGAGAAGATTTCGCGTACTATCTACATTGATGAATTACCGTTATCACGCGCTGGAAAGCAGCAGCTTTGGAACCAAATCAAGAACTCGAACGTCTGATCATTCGTCGCATGGATGTGACCGATATCGATTCGGTTATGCACGTTGAACAAAAGGCTAATTCGCATGGCTGGCGTCGCAGGACGTTTGTCGACAGCTTGCAGCTCAATCATGAATGCTGGGTCGTGGTCGATCCGCATACCAGCACCTACACCATTGCACACTCGGTACTCGGCTGTGAAGTCGAATCAGCTGAGCTCTACAACATATCAGTAGATCCGGCGTATCAAGGACGAGGCATTGGTCGTATGCTGCTCAATCACATGCTCATACGGAGTCGGACATTGCCTGTAGATCGAATATTCCTCGAGGTCCGGGTCTCAAATCAACGGGCGATCAACCTCTACCAGTCGGTAGGATTTAAGCAAGTCGGAGTCCGAAAGGACTACTATCAGCACGAAAAATGGGGTCGCGAAGATGCGTATGTGCTCGCGCTTCGTCAGTTTCTGCAGCCGGACGAGCCAAATATCGCCTATAGATGACGCGGAGAGCGTAGATTTAGGTCACTCGGTGCGTAGATTTCTAGCTAGTTCCGGAAAGACCATAAGGCAGGTCCTAACGCTTCCTTTAGAGGCGATAACCAAGCCTCAAAGTACTTCCATTGTTCTAATGCTTGTCGATAGATCGGTTGCCTTACTTGCTCTGAACTTGGTGTTCGAACTGCACGAGGATTGCGATGGAACTCGACGCATGACGACTCGAAGGGGAGTTCACAATAATCCAGGATGCGATGCACTTCATTTTCGAGGTCGTTCACGACATCGTCGTAGTGCACGCGAAGCACCTTTCCAGGTAACACCGTATCCCAGTGATTCATTAGTTCAACATAGTCTTGGTAGTACGTCCCAATTTCATAGAGACCGTATGTAAATTCCTGTCCTGAAGCGAATAGCTGTTTGAATCCGCTGAAACAACAACTCATCGGATCACGACGCGCATCGATGATCTTCGCGTTCGGGAGAATCAGATGTATCAAACCAATGTGCCTGAAATTGTTTGGCATCTTGTCGATGAAGAACGGCGCAGCTCCGCGGTGAACCTGTGTTTCGGAAATGAACTGCTCGCCGATTGTCTGAAATGTTTCGTGACGCAGTTGACCTAAGGTGCCGGGATAACGCGGTGCGTCGCGTCGGCGCCGTCTACTATCGAGTTTCTGGGCTATGGAGCTGATATGGTGCAGTTCAAGCGTCCCATCGACTTGTGAGTGTGACGCAAGGATTTGTTCGAGTAACGTGGATCCAGCACGAGGCAAACCTACGATAAAGATGGGATCAGCTGCGTCAGATCCCACACCCTTGCGCTCTGTAAAGAATGCCTCGTTACATACCCACCGCTGCAGTTTTAGTCTCGCTGACATTGTCGCTGCGTCGTAACGGGTTTGGGTCTTTCGAATTTCGTTGCCTTTCTTGTAGTGCTTGAACGAAGTCTCATACTCCTCGCGATCTTCAAGTGCTTTCCCGAGCGCGAAATGCAAGTGCGCCAAGTCGTCCATTTCGACGTTGTCGTCGAGGACCAATTCACCCATGCGCGTGAGCTCTTGATCAGAGAACACATAGGTTTTCAAATTCGCTAGACTCCAGTAAGCATCACCGAAATCGGGTTTTAGTGCGTACGCGTGATGGTAGGAATCGATTGCGTCTTCTGCGCGTCCATGCGTTTTTAGTGCGTGGCCTCGAGAGAGCCAAAGTCGAGGGCTCGCCAACGTAGATTCGGGATGACGCGTCAGTATGTCGTCGTAAACAGCGAGTGCCTGGTCGTACTCGCCAAGACCTGCAAGTTGATTTGCGTGAGCTAGTCGATAAGTCTGATTCTCAGGATCGCTCTCACGAAGTAGCTCTGCTTGCACAAGTGACTTATCGAACTTCTGCCGCTTGTGCAAGATGTCGACATAGCTCAAACGTACGCGTTCGTTCGTCGGTTCAAATTCGACGGCACTTTCGAGCATGAATTCCGCATCATCCAACATGCCTTGTTCACTAGCAATGAGTGCGAGCAACCGCATGCCTTCTACATCTTTAGGGTGTTCTTGAAGGTAGCTGCGGCAAGTCTCTTCGGCTTTTTTTCGTTTTTGTTCATGCCGCATGCTGACGACGGCGCGTAATGGAGGTGGTAATGACTCGAGGTAATGCAGATTCGTGTCGATGCGTCTGCTGAAATCACGATCATCGACCGATATCAGCTCACGAAGATGCTGCCAGCTTGCAAGCAAGCCGGGGTTGTGTTCGACTGCTTGGCGAAAGGCGAGCGTTGCATCCTCTGAATGACCGAGTGCAAGATAGATATACCCGAGCTCCTGATGTGCACGACCATAGCGAGGTGTTTGTTTCAGCAGTGATTGCACCGACTCTAGCGCATAAGGAAATTGTCCGAGTAGTCGATGTGACACTGCAAGACAGTATCGGAGCTCTGTGTGGTTCGGGTATTTAGATACAAGCGGTACTAGGAAGTTCTGCGCTTCGAGGACCTTTCCAGCACGTAGTAGGCCTTGAGCCTTCTCAACCTGAGGCCCAAGTAAAGCGCCGGTCTTATTACGACCGGCGCTGCTTTTTAAAGGGGGCGCTCGAAGCGTATCTCCAGAAGAGGTACGCTTCGAGTAAGTGCCGCGATTGCTAGTAGTCGTAGCTGACTCTGAAACCTATCGTTCGCGGACGATTGGTCGTGATCCGCTCTTTGAAATCAAGGCGGTTGATGTGCAATTGGGCAAGCGTGTTGGTGAGATTCTTCGCGTACGCTTCAATTCTCCAATTGTCATTGGAGACGACCCCGATCGCCGCATCAAGGATCAGATGCGAATCTTGTTCCTTGCGAGGATCCGTGTTTGGTATGTCGACCAATGAGTTCCAACTCTTACCTGAGTACACACCCGCTATGTGGACATAGGCTTGCCCGAATCGGCTATCCCAGGTATACCTGGATCGGCCAGTCAGTTGCAACGTCGGAGTAAGCGGTAACTCGCTGCCGACATCTGCGACCACAAAGGCGAATGTTGGATTTACGTCAACCAGCTCGCTCTTGATGATCGACGCACCACCCCACAATGTCAAATTGGCGTTCGGCCAGAACTCGAGGTTCGATTCGACCCCGGTAATCTCGGCATCGCCGCCATTGTCAACGATCGTGAAAATCGAGATGTTCTGAGAGTCGAAATGAGAAACCTGAATATCTCGCCAATCAACGTAGAAAACCGAACCGTTCCATGCTAAACGTCGATCCGCGGACGTCGCCTTCCAGCCGACTTCGTAGTTGTCGATTTCATCGGACCGATACATTACCGGAATGAAGTAGTCAGGAAATCCTCCTGGCCCGTCATTACCTCGCGCAGCAACACCTTCTGCGGTCGCTTGACCAGCCGCCGCTGCCCGGTTAAATCCGGGTGGTCGATAGCCTTGAGATCCGGTCGCGTACGCAAGGATTCGATCATTGATGTCCCACGCCAACGTGACCTTGAAGATCGTGTCGCTTATCTTGATAGGCTGAAAATCACCAAGGTTGTCGATATAGTCGCGTCCACCAACACCCATAGGATTCGCGGCAGTGACCCCTATCTCATCTGCTAGATGAGGTACGGGTCGTGACCCGTAGCGGAACGCCGAAAATCCCTCAAATCCTGTCTCTAATTCGTATGACCGGAAACCGAATGTTGCTTCGACGCTTTCATTCAAGTGGGCAGTCACCTCACCGAATACAGCGATTTCCTCCTCTGGCCGGGTAATGTCGTTTACGAACTGAACGCCAGGTGCTTTGATTTCAAGACTATTAGCCGTATGCCGTGAAATCCGAGACGGTGCGAGAGCAGGCCAGTGATCCTGACTGTAGTCGAAATCGCCGATGTGCGTCGTGGTGTTGTTTTGGTAGAACAAACCCGCCGTAAACTCGAGCGTCTCGCTGAACGATCCTTGGGCACGAAACTCGTGCATCATGCGTTCCATACCGTTAGTTAGTCGAGCGGAAGCTTGCGGCACACCGCACTCGATAACGTCAGGATTACCACTCAGGGTCGGATCATATGTGTAACCTACACCGCCACCGCCGTGATACCCGGGTGTGTTGTACTCACACAGATATCCTGGAATGTAGCCACCAACGTTTATGTACTCAGTGTAATCAACCGTGTGGAAGATATCTCGAGTTAAGTACGCGCCGGTATAAAGAAGATTCAGTTGATCAACACGACCTTCTAACGTCCATGACGTCTGTCCGAACTCCTCATCAAGGTGCTCCGGCACAAAACGCATGACTTCCAAATCGCCAACTTCTGGGTCATAGTCGAAGACGCCTTCGGTTTGAATCTTCTGTTGGTGATGAACAACGGTAATGTCCCAGTCGTCATTAACGAGGTACTTAGCGCCTAATCGAAATCCACTGTACGCCGCATCGTTGTAGTTGTCAGCGGCGAAGTCACCGTTATGGAACGATTGGTAGGCGACTTCGTAGACCTTACCAGGTTCTGCGTATGTACCGTCAGCGAACTCATGACTCGTAGCCCCACCATCAGCTGGAACGAACATGATCCCATCCGTAGATGGGAGACGAGGATTGAGATTCGGATTGGGTGCGAATTCACCTTGTAAGTTATCGATGTATCCGCCCATGTTGTCATTGAAGAGTACACCGCGGATCGCCATCTTGTTGTCGATTACTGGAATGTTGAACACACCTTCGACGGAATTCGAGGGATCGCCACCTGCAGTGAGGCCTGATGTCGCAGCAAAGCTGAATTCAGTCTCATCGATAACAGGTTTGTTCGTGATCAAACGTACCGTACCGGCTTGAGAGCTCGCACCGTACAGAGTCCCTTGAGGACCAGGTAGAACCTCGATACGCGCGAGATCAGCGGCATACACATCTAAATTGCGTCCACCCGCAGTTACGGGTTGGTCATCAAGGTAGAGAGCGACGTTTGGTGCAGACCCTTGTGCTTCAGCGACCGTGATATTGATCTGGTCGACTGCGAGTCCACGGATATACACTTCGTTTTGAGCTGGACCTCGACCACCAGCGGTTACGTTTGGAAGGTACTGGACGTAATCGGTAAACAGGTCTACTTGCTGATCGTCAAGCGCATCTTCTGTCATAGCCTGCACCGAAATTGCAGAATCTTGAAGTGATTCGCTCTTCTTTCGAGCCGTAACGACGATTTCTTCGATTTCGGCAGCGTACAGCTCAGCTGATACGCCAATCAAAGTTGCGGTAATACCCGCAGCAACCGCCTTGCTGAGCTTCCTCTGAATGTGAGTTCGATTGGTGGACATATTGGCCATCCTTCGCTCCGCGCGATATTCTCGTAATAATAAATGAGTTGTTAGCAAATTCCGACATAAAACGACATTTGAATTTAATGTATATAAATTCAGTATCTTAGGAGAGGTTAGGGTAGAAGCGCCTGTACGTGGTCTTCACAAAGTGTGCGTAACGGTTCTCCTTTGTAATTCTGAATATTCGGATCGGCGCCTCGTGCAACCAATAACTTCACCATGTCAGTGATTCCGCGTAGTGCAGCGTAAGCGAGCGGTGTCTGCCAAGCGTGTTCATGCTCTTTAAGTTCTATCGCCACCGTATCACGAAGTGGTGTCGAGATGGATTGGGGATCTGCATTCAGTGAGGCTTCCACGCGTTCAGTGTCCCCGATACTTATAAGATCGAACAGACTGAGATCTAGCTGTTTGAGATACTCAACGACTTCAACTTTGCTACCCGCTTGTGCCCAGCCTACTGGAGTAGAGAAATAGAAGGCGTCTCGTTGTTGCAGATTCGCGCCATGTTCCAAGAGGCGTTTTACAAGTTCAAGATGCCCGTTGGTTGCGGCGTGGTGAAGTGGTGAGTCTAAAGAGTTGCCATGCACGTTGAAACCTAGTTCGATCATGAGGTCAATCGCTTCGAGATTCCCAAGATCAGCTGCGTCGTTCATCGCATCTGGTCTTTTCTTATTCGCACGCAATACGAGATTCGGACTCTCTTCAAGCATCGTGCACGCATCGCGTTCTTCTGCATTTAAGCAGTGATTTAAAAACCGTTCGACTTTCTTGAGTTTGTATGGCTTACCGCCATGACGTTCGAGCGCATCCGCAACTTCATTAAAGCCTCGTGTTCTCGCGATCTTGGTAAGACGTCCATCATTTCTCAGCTTTTGTTTCGCGTCTGCACCATGGTCGAGGAGCAGGTTAGCTCTTTCTATGAGGTTATTTTTGACCGCCCATTGGAGCTGGTAATCAAGTGTTTTTTCTGGATTCGGGATCAGCCGTCGATTTGATGTCGCCCACCAGTTACAGACATGATCCTTTGTGAGTCCGTAGTTGAGGAACATTTCCAATGCGATGTTGTCGGGGGTGAACATCCGGTTGTATAGCGTTTGACCGTCGTTAACGTCCGCACCGGCGTCGAGCAGACGTTTTGCGAGGACTCGAAAATCAGGGTGTTCGGGCTGGTTGACCGGTCCTCTTTCACCTTCACCAAACACGCCGGTCAGCGCGGAGAACGTGTAAATACCACCCCATCGATAGTGAGCGTTAGGGTTCGCACCTCGGTCTAATAACAACTGAATCACTTCAGAAGTTGATCGGTTCCTATGGTCTAGTCGCGAGTAACAGGCGTATAGCAGCGGTTCCCAATCGAAGTAACCGCCTCGTCGATTAAGGAGATCGGGATCGGCATCCAGAAATTCTTCTACGAGTTTTGCGTTTCCGGTTGTACACGCCGAATGAATGCTCCGTTGTTCTAGCGTGGGGTCAGCCTCGAACATTTGTCTTGCTTGTTCTCGCCGGCTCGGATGATCCCACCAAACATAGGTCAGGCATGCGAGGTGTTCGAAATCGATTCGCTCGTCTTTCGCGATATCAAGGTGAAGGTCAAGCTGCCGCCACGATAGAAATCCGTATCCCTCTGCAACTTTCTGTTTGGCACTTTCGAGATCGATTCCAGTCTCAGATAGGGTCTCTGCTTTGTTTAGGATCGATTCGTGGTTCTCGTCGCTTGGGAGTTCTAGAAGCATGTACGTGTGCTATATAGATAACGCGTCGGTTGTAGTTATAAGACCGATGGATTTCAGCTTGGTTTGACCGGACAGCGCAGACCGAACTCATAATATCGAGCTGATCGCGTACTCTAGTAAACGATTCAATCCCGCACTCGCTATGACGATCTGACAAACGATGACGCTTAACCGCCTTCCCCAACCGACCACTGATATGGTGCATGCGAAGTCTGATATGGCGCGCTTCGGGTACTGCATTGTGAAGGACGTTCTGAAAGCAGAGGAGGTCGAAGAGCTCCAACGTCGGCTTGCTGAACAAATAAAAGCCGAAGCAGAGATTGGACTGGCGCACCATCTTCCCGATAAGAAGCAACTTGTGATGTTTCTGTTGAACAAAGGTCAGGTTTTTCGAGACATTCTTCTCAAGCCAGTTCTTCACGAAATCGTAGGCGCTGTGTTGGGCGAAGAATATCTGCTATCGGCGTTCCATGCCCATCTCGCACATCCAGGTGGCGAAAAGGCATTTCACACTGACCAGTTCTGGATGCCACCCCCGACGACAGAAGAAAAGAAAACACTAATAAGACCTGGTTCGATAACTCGTCTCAAGAATCGAGGCCATCATGCAGGGGGAGATGAATTGTCGAGCGTAGCTTCGATTTCACCCGCGGTAGTGTGTAACGCGATGTGGATGCTCGATGAGTTTACAGAAGCGAACGGTGCCACGATCGTCGTGCCGGGCAGTCACTTGAGCGGTCGGCAACCGGATGCGGCGATGGACGAAAATGCGGATTGGGTGTCAGTAACCGGACCGGCCGGATCCGTTGTTATTTTCGAAGGACGAACTTGGCATTCGACAGGCGTAAATCGCACTGATAAAACACGCATCGGTCTCACGACGAATTTCTGTGCGCCTCAATTCCGACAACAGGAGAATCTGCTACTAGGCACTCGACCGGAAGTTCTTGAGAGTATGTCTTCCGAACTTAAGAGACTCTGCGGTTTCAAACCTTGGCAAGGGTATGGTGGCTACGAGAATAGTGGCGAGTTTGTAGAACGCGATCAATATACGGTAGGCGAGCTGCGACCATCAAATTAGCCGGAGGCTAGGTTGCCCGTTTTACGTCCGAGCACTAATTCATGCTTGATCTAGCGTTGCGAGTGGTAGATCAAACCGCGTGTCGTGTTCAGCATGTAAAAGTCAACTGCACGTCTTCGAAGAGATCAATACGATCAGACTCACTTACGAGCTTCGTCTCGGTATTGAAGGACTTCGTCTAGCGTCATTCGCGCATTGATCTCAGTTCGCAACTTTCTAATTTCGTCTACGGCCTTCAATCCTTGTGAACGACGATCCTGATCAAGTGGAATCAACAGTGCGATAGGCTGGTTTCGCTTAGTAATCGTGAAGCTCTCGCATTTTTCGACAGCCTCAATCAAGCTAGAGAGGTGCGTTTTCGCTTCAAAAATACCGATTTTTTTCACTTTCGCCTTCTAGCTAGTTATGAGACTAGATCGATTCTAGTAACTCTGTGATTTTGGTTACGAAGATTCTCGGTGGAAGAGCAATATGCTGCTAATTTGGTAAGCAAGTACCGCAAATACGAAGTGGTTTGGAATCTGGACAGACCATGAAATGGGAACGCTGAATGTTCTTGGTCCGTAGTGCTCTTCAAGTCACGTCCACTCCTGCGAAACTGAGCCACTTTGAAATCTCATCTACGGTTTGGTTTTTGCGCTCAGCCAAATCAGCGATTTGATCCTTCTGTACTCGTACAGGGAAGTACTTGGATTCTGGATGGGAGAAGTACCAACCTGCAACAGAGGACGCAGGTGTCATCGCGTAGTTTTCGGTAAGCGTCACTCCCACCGCTTCTTCTGCGTTGAGTAGTTTGACGAGGGTTTCCTTCTCGCTGTGGTCAGGGCATGCTGGATAACCTGGAGCGGGTCGGATACCTTGATATGCCTCTTCTATTAGCTCCTCGTTTGAAAATGTCTCGCCTGACGTATAACCCCAGAATTCGATCCGAACGCGTTCGTGCAGATACTCGGTAAATGCCTCGACTAGTCGGTCGCAAAGCCCTTGAATCAGGATTCTTTCACCGTCATCCGATGTCTTTGCGTAACGTGATCTCTCCCGAACCGAAACCGCGGTAACAAAGCCACCAACGAAATCATCATGTCCCTCAGGCGCTACGAAATCGCTAAGGCAAAGATTGAATCCTTGACCAGCTTGTTGCTGGCGTACGTGATGAAGCGTCGTACGCGATTCCTGTCGAGCTTCATCCCTCCAAATGATGAGATCGTCGTCGCGTCTATTCGCAGGCCAGAATTCGAAGCAACCGCGAATATGCAATTCATCGTTGACCGACAAGTCATCAAGCATCTCCTGCGCATCGTTGTAGACTTCACGAGCTGTTGCTCCGACCACTACGTCCTCTAGAATCGCAGGAAACTTACCCGCTAGGCCCCAAGTCTTGAAAAATGGTGTCCAGTCGATGTATTCTCGAATCAACTCAATCGCCACATCGTCTAGGTGCTGAAAAATTAGAGTTTTAGGTTTGGGAGGCGTATAGGTTTTCCAATCCCACTGGAACGCGTTTGCTCGTGCGGCCTTGAGATCAAGAAACTCGCGTTTTGGCGCATTAGCTCGACGTTCGCGAACTTCTGCATACACGCGACGCGTGTCATCAACAAGCTTGTCGCGCCTCTCATCTGATAGTAAATCCGCAACTACGCCAACGCTTCTGGATGCATCCGGTACGTAGATCACTGGACCGTCATATTCCGGTTCGATTCGGATCGCGGTATGAGCGCGTGAAGTCGTCGCGCCACCGATCAATAACGGTAGCGTATATCCAAGGCGTTGCATTTCTGATGCGACGTGTACCATCTCATTCAGCGATGGCGTAATGAGACCGGATAAACCGATGAGGTCCGCTTTCTCTTCTGTTGCAACTTCTAGGATCTTCTCGCATGGGACCATGACACCGAGATCAATTACGCGATAGTTGTTACACTGGAGCACGACCCCGACGATGTTCTTACCGATATCGTGTACGTCGCCTTTCACTGTCGCGATCACGATGGTTCCTTTAAATCGCTGGTCTTCAGACGACTCCTTTTCTGCTTCGATAAAAGGTTCAAGATAAGCGACGGCACGTTTCATTACCCGTGCACTTTTCACGACTTGCGGTAGGAACATGCGGCCACTGCCGAATAGGTCTCCAACCGTATTCATGCCGTCCATCAGAGGACCTTCGATGACGTGAATTGGACGTTCAGATTGCGAACGAGCCTCTTCGGTATCGTCGACGATAAACCGATCAATACCGTGAACGAGCGCATGCGAAAGACGCTCATTTACGGATTCGCTGCGCCATGCTAAAACGTCTTCTTCAGTTTCGCGCGTGTCGCGCAACGTAGTTGCGAGCTCGAGTAAGCGCTCGCCAGCGTCCGGGTCGGTGTTTAGGACGGTAGCTTCGACAACGTCACGCAGTTCGGTGGGAATATCCTCGTAACTCGTGAGCTGGCCAGCGTTCACTATGCCCATCGCCAGACCGGCTTTGACGGCGTGATACAGGAACACGGCATGTATTGCCTCTCGAACCTGATTGTTACCGCGGAATGAGAACGAAATATTGCTAATCCCGCCGGATGTCTTTGCATACGGCAAGTTTTCTTTTACCCACGCACATGCGCGAATGAAGTCAGTTCCGTAAGTACGTGATTCCTCTTGACCCGACGCCAGTGGGAAGATGTTGGGATCAAAAATGATGTCTTCGGGCGGAAAGTTGATCTTATCAACAAGCAGCTGATATGCGCGCTCCATGATCGTAATGCGTCGTTCGTACGACGCGGCTTGACCTTCCTCATCGAACGCCATGACGATAACGGCGGCACCGTATTGCTTGCACTTCGTCGCGCGTTCAAAAAAAGTGGACTCCCCGTCCTTTAGGCTAATCGAATTGACGATACATTTGCCTTGAGCACACTGTAATCCAGCCTCGATGACAGCCCAGTCACTTGAGTCGATCATGATGGGAACGCGTGCGATATCCGGTTCACCGGCGATGAGGTTTAGGAAACGTCGCATGCACGCGACGCCGTCCAGTAATCCTTCATCCATATTGACATCGATGACCTGTGCGCCGTTCTCGACTTGATCTCGGGCAATGTCGATCGCTTCGTCGAAATTCTCGCTCTTGATTAAGCGTTTGAAACGCGCTGACCCTGTGACGTTCGTCCGTTCTCCGATATTGAGGAACAGGCTCGCCTCGGTCCAGATGAGCGGTTCTAAACCGCTAACAATGAAGTCCCGGCGGCGCTTAGGGTTTTGTCTTGCGTTCGCGTCTTTGACACGATCTGCAATTGCTTCGATATGAGAAGGTTCTGTTCCACAACACCCGCCAACAACGTTTAACCAACCTTCATCGAGCATTTCGCCGAGCACTTGCGCCATGTTCTCAGGGGTGTCGTCATACTCGCCAAGCTCGTTAGGAAGACCGGCATTCGGATGAACCGAAACCATTGATTCAGCACACTGTGTCAGTTCTTCAATCCGCGGTCGCAGATCTTCGGCCCCTAATGCACAGTTCAATCCGAGAAGCAGAGGGTTCGCATGTCGAACGGATGCCCAAAAAGCCTCGGTAGTTTGGCCGGAGAGCGTCCGTCCACTGGCGTCTGTGATCGTCCCGGAGATCATTAGTGGTATGTCAACGTCGTGCCGACGAATTGCATCTTGATACGCATAGATCGCGGCTTTGGCGTTTAACGTATCAAATATCGTCTCAAGCATGACTAGATCGATGCCGCCTGCGAACAACCCTTCCAAGGATTCCGAGTAGACATGCACGAGGTCCATAAACTGGACATTGCGATATGCGGGATCGTTGACGTCGGGTGAGATGCTCGCTGTTCGGTTAGTCGGACCAAGCACTCCTGCAACGAAGCGTCGCTTCTCATCAGTTGACCACGCATCGGCGGCGCGCCGAGCAATTCGAGCTGATTCGAGATTTAGGTCGTATACCTGGTGCTCTAATCCGTAATCCGCTTGAGAGATCGCGTTCGCACTAAAGGTATTAGTCTCGATGATCTCGGCGCCAACCCGAAGGAATGCCTCGTGCGTTTCGTAGACAACGTCGGGTTGTGTGAGACTAAGGACATCACCATTGCCTTTTAACGCATGACTATGGTCTGTAAAGAGCGTGCCGCGAAAATCGGCTTCGCTCAACTTATAGCTCTGCTGCATCGTGCCGGTTGCGCCGTCTAGGAGTAAGACGCGCTCGCGCAACGCGGCAGCGAGAGGATTAGGCATGGTGAGGTGTGAGGTTTAGGCGGAATTATGGAGAGGGATGTGACTGAAATACCTTTGACGCTTACGCGGATTCAATTGAACGGTCTTCATCGACCATTGATCATTGGCTAAACTTCGCGTATGAACGCTGAAACCCCACAAGCTGTTGCTTACGTCGACATTTCGGAATCCGCCGAAGGCTATCTTCGAGAGTTACTAGCGAAACAAGAAGGCGAGTGCGGAATTCGCATCTACGTCGAGAATCCTGGAACGCCTCACGCTGAGACGTGTGTCGCATACTGTCGACCGAATGAAGTTCAGGAAGGGGATCAGTCCGTAGCCTACGACGGTTTCACTGCCTGGTTTGAAGAACGAAGTCTCGCGTATCTGAAGGACGCAGTCGTTGACTTTCAGCAGGACAGGATGGGAGGTCAGTTAACGATCAAAGCGCCAAACGCGCGCGTTCCCAGCGTAAGTCCTGATTCACCAATAGAAGATCGAATTAACTACGTTTTGTATAACGAAATCAATCCTGGTCTCGCGGCTCATGGCGGTCAGGTCGCACTGATGGAAGTGGTTGAGGACAACATTGCAGTGCTGCAATTCGGCGGCGGTTGTCAAGGTTGTGCAGCAGTAGACATTACCTTGAAGCAAGGTGTTGAACGCGCGCTGCTAGAGCAAGTTCCGGATCTCGGCGGGATACGGGATGCAACCGACCATACATTTACCGATAACGCGTACTACTAATCCGCGCTAGTTTTCAAATAGCTCGCTGCGTTTAAACGATTTATCGTTTAGCCAACTCGTCGCATCACGATCGCCGCTGTCAATCGGCGTCTGACGCGATGGTACAGAGACGTCGACTTCGATCAATTCCGCAACATCCGTAAAGAAGATCGCAGCTTTTATGGGCGTTGAATCGACCGCTTCAAATAGCTCCGCGTACCGAATAAGTTGGGGTTGGTGGTTTAAGGCTTTTTCGCCGAGCGGCAGGTCTCTATCGTCAGGGATCATCGAGGTCTTGTAGTCGACGATCCAGCGAACGCCGTCGTGAATGAATGTGCGATCGATGATCGAAATGCGATTGTGGGTGCCGTTGTTCACGGTGTATGCGGCTTCAACTGCCGACGCTTCATGTTCGGGATTCAGTAACCAGCGACCTTGATCACTAGATACGGTACGTTTCAACTGGTCTTGTACGGTCTCCAGCATATCCGCGATCTGGCGCGCGTTGAATCCTTGCGTTCGTAAGTCATTGCGCCACATTTCGACGCGGTCGCTGTCTGGTAAGTCCATCGAGCCTACTTCAACCATCCGTTGCAGTTCGCCATGAACGAGTTGTCCAATGGCAACGGGACTCGATAGGAATGTGTTGATCTGATCGCGCGAACCATTTTCTCGCGCTTCGTCAAGTAGGACATTTGCCAGAAATTCCGGTAGTGGAGTTTGCGCCAAGAAACGGAAATTCGGTCTAATACGACGCCAAATTTTCGCGCCGGTAAGTTCATCTTGCGGCGCCTCTTCTGATGGCACTGTCGTCCATTGGTTGGGGGCCGTCACATCCCAAATCAGTCGCGAAAATGAGTTGGCAGCGGGCGGTTTTTCGAGATCTTTTACCGTACCGTATAGCCATAAGGAAGTTTTAGCACGTGTTGCGCCGACGTAAAGTAAGCGCGAAGTTTCGTTCTTGTCGCGCAGCGATTCGTCCTTATACAAGATCGTGTGCAGAGGATCCGGTTCAAGTGGATTTTGTGCTGCCAATACCGGACCGAAATCTGATTGCTTTATGTACAGCGGAAGGCGTTGTTCATGACGGGGGAGTTGACCGAGAGCCGCTAGTATCACATGGTCAAATTCAAGTCCTTTCGCATTGTGGATGGTCATCACCTCCACTTTAGCGTTGGGGTTGTTTTCCGTGGCAAGTGCTGAGTCTAGGCGGTCCCAGAGCGCGTCTTTTTCGATATAGTCGGTTTCGAATTCCTCAAGGATTTCTAGATAGTGTTGCGCATTGTCCTTGACAATGACGTCACTATTAGGATCACGGGGATTCGCGTAGGCGTTAGCGCCACCGAGTTGATACCATGCACGTTCCACGCGAGAGCGCAACGATCGATATTGATCTTGCAACGCCGCGATGATGGGTCCTCGCACACGATGGATGATCTGTACGGCCATTTCGCTCAATGCTTCGTCTGGCTGTGCAAGAAGCATGTCAACTGCTAGGTCATGTTTGCGTAACGTTTCAAGGTCGCGCAACTCGATACCCGCTAACGGAGACAGGAGCAAAGCGCTCCAGGCGAGTTCATCGTCGAGATCGATCAAAGCGCACGTCAAACAGTAGAGATCCCGTACGACACCGAAGTTCGAAAGTGATTCCATATCGATACTTCGCCAATGAACACCGTGATTTCGGAACGCCTCAAAGTATGCGCCGATATTGCTCCGGGTTCGAAACAAAACCGCGATGTTGTCACCATGGAATTTCTCTTGCAACTCAAGAACTTTCTCAGCGACTAGCTCGGCCTCTTGCTTACGGTCAAGCGACTCAACAAGCGTTAATCCGTGATCAGAGTCGACGTTGACCTTATCCATTTCGATCGATTTAGAGAAGGCGACTTGCCCTAGCTCTGCATCGTTTACGTCGCCGAGGATGGGAGCAAAGACGTCGTTGCACCACTCTACCAAATGTGTGGAGGAACGGAAGTTCGCGGTAAGCTGTAGTTTCTCAATTTGGCGGTGTTCAATGCCGCCCGTGTCGGCGGTCAGGAAATTCTTGAGATCTGCGTCACGAAATTTGTAGATCGATTGCATCGGATCGCCGACAGCGAAGAAGGTATTCCCGTCCTCCGGTTCCCAGCCTTCCATTAACAAATTGAGGAAGTCGTTTTGAGCGATTGATGTGTCCTGATATTCGTCGACGAGGATGTGGCGAATTCTGTAATCGAGCGCTAACGCGAGTTCGGTAGGTGCACCATCCACCCTAAGCGCGCGACGTGCGGCGATCGCTCGTTCGGTGAAGTCGACTACCTTTTGCTCATCGAAAAGTCGATTCAGTTCCTGAACGCATGCGAGCAGGGTCAGTGCGTGGTTCGTTAAATCTCGCTTCTGTATCTCGGAAAGGGTATCACTCGGTAATCCGCGGAGTTTTCCGAGCAGGTCTGGCGGAACTGTAGCGCTGAGCGTATCAATCACGCTCCCCCACGCCTCCTTAAGAGCCGAATCTGAGGGAGGAAATCCCTGACGTTTGTCTATTTTTTTGCGCCAAGTGTTGTTCTTTGTCACAAATATGTCAACGAGATGGTCCCAGTCAGTAGGGTCCTTCATCTCGCGGTATGGTGACGGGTTCTGGCAATCGGGTTTTGAATCGCGGACCAATTCGACGCAGTTCGACCATAGACGACCATCACCATTAATTGCGTCAATGAAGGCTTGTTTACGTCGTCGGCAAAACTCAGCGCGTGCTTTCTCTAACTGGTTAGTCACCGATTCGGCTTCGGCTTGACTGAGCGCACTGGTTGCGAGCGTCGGGATATGTTCAAGCCACTGATCGCGTCTGATCAACATGCCGATGAGCATTTCGCGTACGTTGTCAGGATTGTTGTCGAATGACGCTACCATCGCTGCTATTTCGTCGCCAAAGTTTGCTTTGAGTGCTGCGATGCGTTCTAACGTATTGTCGACCGCATCTTCATACAGCGCACGAGCGTTTTCAATCGTTTCATAGTCGAGACTCAGGCGGCTCTGATAGGGTAGCTGCTGGACCAATCCTTGCTGAAAACTATCGATCGTTTGGATGCGCATCCGTTGCGGTGTTGAGATCAATTGCCAATTCCGGTCGGCGCTACGTTGCATCGCGGCACGGGCATGTGTTCTTGAAGCGGACTTTAGCTCTGCGATGACTCGTGCCCGCATCTCTTGTGCCGCTTTGCGTGTAAACGTGATGGCGAGGATTTCTTCCGGCTCGTTGACGGTTGCAAGCAACGCCAGATAGCGAGTAACGAGCAGTGTCGTCTTGCCTGAGCCGGCGGGAGCTTGTACGATGAACGATTTAGTTGGATTGATTGCCGCGTCACGCTGGTTTTGGTCTGGTGGCGCCGTCAGAGCCTGTTTTAACGCGGTGTCGTTCATGTTGAACTCACCTCGTCATTTGCAATAGAGGAGGTTTGATCCTCGTAGATACGGCAGAGATTTGTTAAGTGGCAATATTCGCAAACGTCGGGTTCGACGGGGTCCACATCCGCTTTACCCGCAAGATGGTCAGTTACGATTTCAGAGAGTCGGTCGCGCCATGCGTCCTTCAAGGAAGCAAATGATTCGAAGTTGCCAAGGTTTTCGCTCAGTTCGCCGTTGCCATCTTCACCTGCAGACTGGCCGATGCCTTGCCAGCGCGACCCTAAGCCGTCAACTACTCGGAAGATTGACAGATAGGCCAATCCATCACAGCCATCTTCTGCGGTAGCGTACAACGGCATTTGCGTATCGCTCAAAAATTCAGGATCCCAGCGTTTCGGCGTGTAGCTCGAACCGGTTTTGTGATCAATGATGAGATGCCGCATCGATTCCGTACTGTCGATTCGGTCGATGTAACCCTTGAAAGTCAATCCTTCGATTTCGACATTCACTTCCTTCTCGATTTCAAGTACTTCGAAGGGTTCGCGGCGATTAATCTGGATGGTTACCCACTCGTCAATCCATCGTCGGATACGTGCTTTCTCGTGTTTCAGAAATCGAGCGGGAAGGTTCTTCGACTCGTCACTTGTCGATAGGACTTTATCTATTGCATTGAGATAGGTCGCTTCGTCAAGATTTGCGAGTTGCGCTTGAGTCTTAGCGTGGCTGAGAATTTCAGCGACGACGTAATGGAAGAGAGATCCACGTTGGGCTGCATTAGGGAATCGTGAAATCGGTGCATCAATCTCTTCGAGACCAGCTCGGTGCACAGCCCATCCTTTGAATGCACATTGAGCTTGATTACGTAATAGACGTGTCGATGCTCTGACGTCTTCTGCGTTTATTCTGGATCCATTCGATTGCTGATATTCGCGGATTGCATCTGTAATCGAATAGGTCGACCACGGATGACCGTGTAGGATCAAGTCCGAGCTGTCGACTAAGCGCGAATGTGATGGCGAAGATGCTTCCTCGTTCGGGACAACCAGGTCGGCGAAGAGATTGCTCGGTTGTGCTTCGACCTTATCGATTTGACTGACATAGCTGAATACGACTTCATCAGAGCAATTCCGCCAATGCTTAGTTAAAACTCGCGCATCCTCCAACATTTGATCATGTGAAACACCGCGCAAATTTGCGCGTTTTTGCATGAGTCGAGGGACGAACGGATTTGGTCGAGGTACGGCTGGCCAATCGACATCTGATACGCCCGTGACCCAGAGTGCGTCAAACTGCAGTAAGGTAGAGGATTCACGTCCCATGACTTGTATGGGAGCATCAGACCGTGATACTTGGATTGTTCGGTCGCTCGCAAGGATTTCAACAAGATCGATAAAACGACTCCACGAAATGCGAGGCCGAATCGTCGCTGCTTGTGCGAGACTCAGAACCAGCTCACTGAGCACATCCTTCGCGTTCACATCGATGTAAGCGAATGGGTCCTCGGGTCTTTTTGTATAGCCACACGTACGTAGAAGCTCAAGCATGGTTTCTGCCACTTCTGCGAAGGGCAGCGGTCGATTGCTATCCCTAGGCGCGATCTTGATGACACGATCAAGAGAGATGCGTTCTGAACGAGGCATACGATTTCGATACTGTCGTATGGTTATCTGTTCGCTGAACCACCTTTTCGGCTTGCGATAGAGATTCAAGCTCTGAAAGTACGGCGATTTAGCAAGCTGAAGCAGGAGAGTGTGGTCAAGTGGACCGCACGTCCATTTCATCAAATGAATGAAATCGAGATAAACTCGGTTCTGAACTAACGGCTGACCGCTCTCGATCGATACAAGCCGAGTAACGTCACTGATTTCGGGGTACACGCTTTCGAATGAACGCTTAATGGCGGTGAAGGAGTTGGCGAGTCCATTTACTACGACACCGATGGTGGCGTTCGCGCCGTATTTCGCGAGTTTTTCCCGCGTCCAGAGCGCGAGCGTACCAAACTCTTCGCTCGCAGTCTCAAACCCTTTTAAGTGGTGTGCCGTGTTCTTCTCGGGGACTTGGACAGAAGAAGCTTTCGAGCAAAGGCCGATAGCGTCTAAGGCGTTAAAGAGATTTCGTTGCGCGACGTTTGATTCGTTAAACCCGTACACCAAGATTCGCTGTGGTCGCCAATCTTCCCGTTCAACGGCGCGAAGAAGCAGCTCAGGAATCTCTGCGACGGTGATCAATCGCTCACTATCAAGGCATCGCTTTATCCTCCGAAACCAGTCGTCACAGAGTTGACCGTTTTCGGTGGAGCGGATATCCTGAAAATCCGCCCAGAGATTTGCGTCCCAGACGAGCTGCCAAGCATCGACTATCGCGCGCGCGTGCATTTCGACTTCTTCGTTGGGTGCTTGTTGCTGTGCGAGCAACATGAATGTTTCATGCGAGACGACACTTCGAAGCGCTAGACGCGGGTCGCCAGAACCTAGTTGACGATAACTGTTCAAGAGCCACTGTGAGTACGACTGTATCTGTGGTCGCTCCCAAACCCTCTTGCTTGCTCGAACTTGCTCGTAATCGAACGCGTACCTGAGTTCTCGTGCAAGGCGCGAACTTGCAGCAACTAACGTAACGGCTTCTTCGGAGGCCGTGAATTCATCAGGTAACGTAACCGTGGGTCTTCTCAAACGATCAACCTAACAAGTCATTTGATTTTGGGGCACCAATCTTAAGACGATCTGAACAAGCGGCACGATTAAAATTCCGCGCCATTACAGCAAGCTATGTTGGGTAAATGATCAAGGCGTTGTTTCGACACTTCATGGACTCAAACTGGGTAATGAAGATCGTTTTGGTTTGGGCATGGGTTTCCGCACTGATCATGGTGCTGGCGCTCTTCTCACCTTATTATCAAGCGGTGGTTGCCGCCTGGCACTTTTAAAACCAGCTTTCTTCGACTTCACACGCGAGTACTAGCGAACGCCGTTTCGCTTACGTCTCTGCTCGGACTCGCATTCACGACTCGACTCACTCCGCCTTATCTAAGCAGGGATTAGAGAAGGTTCAGCAACACTTGCTTTGCCTGATTGATCTCGGAGGCGATGTATTCCGTTCCGCCACGATCGGGATGATTCTTCTGCATCAAACGACGATGAGCTTCGACAATTTCGTCGCGAGTCGCCGATTCACTAACCCCGAGAATCTTCCGCGCGCGTTCAGGCGTGATCGTGTCGGAAGCTCCTTCGTTGGATTCCGTGCGCTCATCAGAATCCTCTGCGCCTAGATTCGGGTGGTAACGTTGAATGTATGCGGTCAAGAGTCTTTTGGACTCGTCGCTCACAGAGTTGTACAGTTCGACGATCTCAATCTCATCCAATGACTCAAGCGATTGATTCGCGAACTTACCGACTAACACTGATCCGGCCATTTTTCCGTTGCTGTGGTCAAGGGTCATGCGGATTTCGTCGGTCGACGTTTCACTCACATTTGGTGCTTGTTCCGAATTTGCATTGCTATAGTCACCAAAAGAAGTGGAGAACGGTGATGCGCCGCCGAATTGTTGCCACATACGTCTCGCCGATGAAGAGAGTGCAAATAAGCTGAACGCGCGGCGGAGGAAAGGAAGAACTGCGGTTCCAGTGGCGGCGATCCAGTGCAATCTTCCTGAAGCGGCAAGCAAACCGAGTGAACCGATTAGCACCAAACTTGTGATCACAATCACGTTCGTCGAGAGCTTAGGTTTCGACTTCGTCCAAAGCACCTTCATCAATAGCAGGAATGCGAATGCGGCAAGCGCGCCGCAAATGATGATGACCATCAGTTTCTAATCTGCGTCAGCAATTTCTTCGTCATTGGTGTGCCTAACCGTTTCATCGCTTCGAATCCTTCGGTCGCATACACGACGGCAGCGCTAAGAAGCTCAGCAAGTTGTGCGGCCGAACCTGATTCAAATGGCATGTGAGCACCACCGGAACGTTCTGCGATTGATCTGAATACCTCGGTTGCGTATCGCTCGTTTCCTTCTTGAAAAACAAACACGGGAACTTTACGTAATCCCAATTGACCTGCGGTGTTTACGATCTCAGCCATCGGTTCTTCACACATGTCACCAATATACACGGCGGCCTTCACGGTTTGATCCGTTGACGCTTCGTTCAGAATATGAGACAAAACTCGCCGAATTTGGGTCATACCACCGAGACAGCGAACTCGCTGCATGTTGCGAAGCAACTGTTCAGGCGAACTATTCCAAGGGGAGGCTTGGAACTGATTGAAGCCTCCAAAATGAACGAGCTGTACAGCAAGATTCGCCGATTTAGCGGCGGTAAAGAGCTCAGCGTGTAGACTCGATGCGAGATCCCAAGTCAGTTCACGACTGGCTGTAGCGTCGAGTGCGAAGATCAACCTGTTGTCACTGAGAGGTTTTAGTGGATGTTTCTCAACTTCTTGGAGGAAACGGTTTACGTCATTTCCTCGTTCGGTTGGAACTTTACTGGTCATTTGACGGGAAGAAAATGAATCTCACGGGGTGTTGATCGCTCGTACTTATCGGAACAAAGCTTGAACAATCGGTGTGTAATTGTGCGGTGCATGCATCAAATTCAACGTATTTCCTACATTTGTCCTTGACAGGTTCGCCTGTCGTGCTTAAATTAGAACAAATTTAGACACTTCTCATTGCGAGGTTACTTTTTGGCCGAAGTCAGTACCGAAGAATCATTGGCGCATCTACGTGTAGAGCATCGCGACTTAGACACCGTAATCAACTTTCTCGTTGAAAACGGACACCCAGATCAGGATTTGACACGACGCTTAAAGCGACGCAAGTTGAATTTACGCGATCGGATTACTAGGCTCGAGCACGCAGTCGCCGTTTCGGCAGGATCTTAGCTTCGAGACAATCCTTCGCGCTTGGGCGACCATCTGAGTACGCGAAGACTTGCTGAAAAACTCACGGACTCGGTCCGTTGAGACAAGGATACACTTGGACTTTTCGTCTATACCCCGTATTAGTACCACGCATCGTGTAGATTTTGCTTCGAAAACAAACGCGCGCGACAAATCGCGGAGCGCTAGATGTGAAATCGAAGCAAGCGAGCGTTTTAATTAGTAGGTTACATCATCCGTTCGGATAAGCGGAGTCCCCGTGAAGCTGAAACAACTTGAATATCTGTTAGAGACATACAACCAGAGTCTTAATATGTCTGAGGCGGCCCGCGTACTAAACACGACGCAACCAGGGATCAGCAACGGCATTCGACGTCTTGAACAAGAGCTGGGCGTCGAGCTTCTCACGCGCAAAGGTAAGCGATTAGGTATGACCCCAGCGGGTGAACGCATTGTTACGCTAGCACGGGAAGCGCTACAAAAGGTCGAATCTATCGAACGTGCAGCGGAAGAATTCCTTCACGAGGATCGAGGCACATTAAGAATTGCCACGACGCACACTCAAGCACGATACGTCTTACCTGAGCATATTCAGAATTTCCGCCAGAAATATCCAAACGTTAGTCTTCATATTAATCAGGGAACGCCTGCACAACTTGCGGAGCTGACGCAAAACGGTGAAGTGGATTTTGCAATCGCGACGGAAGGATTCGATCACTTTACGAACTTGATTCTTGCACCGTGCTACACATGGAATCGATCCATTGTCGTTCCACAAGATCATCCCCTGACCCGTGTCGACCAAATCACGTTGGCTGACGTTGCACGTGAGCCATTGGTTACATACGTCTTTGGCTTCGCTGGTGGGTCAAGTGTCGCAAATGCATTCGCCGCCGAAGGTTTACTCGCAAACGTTTCATTTACCGCGACCGATACGGATGTCATTAAGAAATACGTTCGTCTTGGTGTCGGGATCGGCATCATTGCTTCCATGGCAAGAGAGCAGGGCGTTGATGACGATCTTCGGTTCCTTGACGCATCGCATTTATTCGAGCCTAGTGTCACCCATATTGGCATGCGTCGTGAGGTGTTCCTAAGAAGCTACATGTACGAGTTCATTGAGTCATTCGCGGAGCACCTAAAACGTCCGTTGATCGAGAGGGTGTTGGCATCTACGCGTCGGGACGAACAAGACGCGCTACTAAGTGGGTTTAACTTACCCCAAAAGTGATTCAATTTAGTTAACTTATATTGATAACTTATTGAAATAAAACAGTTATTTATCTCTTCCTAGAATAGTTGCGAATCTAGGTGCTTCTAAGTCAGATGTAATCGAGATCCGGGTTAGCACGTAAAGTGTCTTCCGCATCTTGACTCGAGGATTTCAGTGTGCTTTCGAGTTCTTCTTTTACGAACTTGAAGTAAACGGTATAGATGCGTGTTTCTTCACCATCCTCCACAATGAAGAATGGCGCAAGCTCAACACCATTTTTCGCCGCTAGGAGCATACCTGGAGACTGTTCATCGCGTTCATCAGCTATCACGATCTCGTCGATGCTGCTCATATAACCCGAGCTGTTGAGTCGCCGTTCGACATCCGCGCATTTGCGACAAGGACTACCGTCCTTCAGGATCTTCTTGACAAACGTGACCTTCACGACTTGCGCTCAGTCTTGCGCGAGGTTTTGTGCGTGAAGACCACATTCCTTGTCGTCTTCCTGTTCCCACCACCAGCGACCAGCGCGTTCTGGTTCATCGTCCGCAATTGGCCGTGTGCAAGGTGCACAACCGATGGATTTGTAACCCTGATCATGCAACGTGTTGTAAGGAACGTCTTGCTTTCGGATATACGTCCAGACGTCGCTAGATACCCAAGATGCAAGTGGATTGAATTTAGTGATCTCGTGAATTCGGGTTGAGAATGCCGTATCGACTTGCTCTTGGGGTACATTCAATCGGGTTGTACCTTGATCGCGTCTTTGACCTGTGATCCAAGCATCGAGATCAGCTAGTTTTCGCTCAAGTGAAGCAATCTTGCGAATCCCGCAACATTGCGTGTGACCGTCCTTGTAGAAACTGAATAGACCCTTCTCTCGAACGAGTTCCTCGACATCCCAGTTATCTGGTGATAGGACTTCGATTTCTACGTTGTAAAAGTCTCGAACCTTTTCGATAAACTCGTAGGTCTCTGCGTGAAGTCGACCAGTGTCAAGCGTGAACACATTGAAGGACGTGCCCACTAGCTTATATGCCATATCGATAAGAACAACGTCTTCGGCCCCGCTAAAAGATATTGCGATACGGTCTTTATCAAATCGATCGAGCGCAGAAGTGATCACATCTTCCGGCGCATGTTCGACTTCGAGGGCTATAGATGGCATGGCGGAATTTTATGGCGCGCTCGCCACACGAAGGTTGTAAAGATGCAAGTGATCGCTTACGCAGAAGTCCTAATGTACGCGTATGGAGTGTGGTGCGTATGATGATTTTGGGATCGATTCGTCGTGGTTGATTCAATTATCGAATGTGGGATTTTCAGTATAAATTATTGATATTTATAACTAAATGTTCTTTTTAAGGTTCAAAAAGTGAACTGTAGTCACGCTACGAGCAAAGAGAGATCGTGAAGTAGATTGCTCTTAAACAGAGTGCGCCTAGAAGATCGACGACACCGCCGCATCAGTGCCATCGTCTGTTCGATGGGTCGTAAAATCACTCTTCGCCGTTTTCGATCCGGCGAATGTCAACATCCAATCAGTTCGCGTGAGCCTCATGACTCCGGGCAGTCGTTTTCGAAGAGCAATTCAAGAAGAGAACCCGCTTCAGATTATCGGCGTGATCAACGCTTACGCTGCCATGCTTGCGCAGCGCGCCGGATTCAAGTGTATCTACCTATCTGGCAGCGGAGTTGCTGCTGCTTCATACGGTTTACCCGATCTGGGGATTACGTCGATGGATGATGTTCTGGAGGACGCACGAAGGGTGACAAATGCCTCCGAACTTCCACTGCTAGTCGACATCGATACGGGCTGGGGCGGTGCTTTCAATATCGCACGCACCATCCGAGAAATGGAGCGGGTTGGTGTTGCGGGTGTACATATCGAAGACCAGGTTGCGCAGAAGCGATGCGGACATCGTCCGAACAAAGTGATCGTTTCAGTTGAAGAAATGTGCGACCGTATCAAGGCGGCCGTCGATGCGAAAGTTGATGATGAATTCGTAGTCATGGCTCGAACTGATGCACTAGCAGTAAGCGGAATGGACGCCGTGATCGAACGGGTTCAACGTTTCGAGGAAGCGGGTGCGGATGCCATATTTGCAGAAGCCATGACCGAATTAAGTATGTATCGTGAGATCACGTCGCAAGTGGACATTCCGGTGCTTGCAAATGTGACAGAATTCGGGAAAACACCACTTTACAGCACGACGGAACTGCGGTCGGTTGACGTTGCGATGGCTTTGTATCCTCTTTCAGGATTTCGTGCCATGAGTCAGGCGGCAGAGCGAATGTTCACGAGTATTCGACAGAAAGGTACACAGGTCGATGATCTGGCTTCAATGCAGACGCGAGATGAACTCTATGACGTCTTGGGTTATCACGAGTTTGAACAGAAACTAGACGATCTATTTAGTAAGGAAGAAGCAAGTGGTTGATAAGAAACTAGGGGGCGCAGGACTACGAGGTCAATCCGCAGGCGAAACTGCGTTGTGTACGGTCGGAAAGACCGGTACGGGACTTACTTATCGTGGTTATGACATATCGGATCTCGCTAAGTCGACAACGTTCGAAGAAGTGGCGTATCTCATTCTTTACGGTGAACTCCCGAACGCGACTGAGCTAGAGCGTTACCGAGCCAAATTAAAGTCGCTACGAGCGCTACCAGACGAACTCGTGTCCACGCTCGAGAAGATTCCAAGTACTGCACATCCGATGGACGTGATGAGAACCGGCTGTTCACTGCTAGGTAATCTAGAACCGGAGGGTGAATTCGAAAATCAACAGCAAGTCGCGGACAGATTGCTCGCCGTTTTTCCGTCGATCATCAATTACTGGTATCGCTTTTCCCATGACGGTGTTCGAATTGATGTAGAACCTGATACCGACAGCATCGCGGCGCATTTTCTAGCGACGTTACTGGGTAACGACGTCGACCCGATGTTTCAACGCGTCATGGATGTTTCATTGATTCTGTACGCGGAACATGAGTTCAACGCGTCTACCTTTACGGCCCGTGTATGCGCGTCGACTCTTTCGGATATGCACTCTTGTGTAACTGGTGCGATCGGTTCGTTACGCGGTCCTCTACATGGTGGCGCGAACGAAGCTGCGATGGCGCTAATTGAGCAGTTCGACTCTACTCAGCAAGCTCGAGAAAAAATACTTGAGATGCTTGCTACCAAGGAAGTCATCATGGGATTTGGTCATGCGATTTATCGGGAATCTGATCCGCGAAACTCAATCATCAAGAGCTGGGCTGAAAAGTTAGCAGAGAAAGTCGGTGATACAGCACTTTATCCAATTTCGTGCGAAGTCGAGAAAACGATGTGGGACGAAAAGAAACTATTCGCAAACGCGGATTTTTTCCATGCGTCTGCCTACCACTTTATAGGCATACCAACCAAGTTATTTACGCCGATTTTTGTGTGTTCGCGCGTTTCAGGCTGGACTGCACACATCATGGAACAGCGTTCAAACAACCGCATCATTAGACCGAGTGCGGACTACATTGGACCTGAACCAAGGAACGTCGTACCGCTCTCCGATCGCTAGATTCTTTGGTTAATCTCTTGAATAACTGATAAGGATTTCTTTTTTGAGTCAAAACGTTGATATCAATGTTCGTCCAGACCCTGACCCGGAGTTGGTCGCGATCGCGAACTATGTGCACGGTGTCAAGATCACGAGCGCCGAGGCGATGGATACGGCGCGGAACTGTTTGATCGATACGTTGGGTTGTGGGTTTCTCGCGCAACGCTTTCCAGAATGTACAAAGATGTTGGGACCGCATGTCCCCGGTACGGTAGTACCCAATGGTGCGCGCGTACCCGGCACACCGTACGTATTGGATCCAGTCAAGGCTGCGTGGGACATTGGTTGCATGGTCCGCTGGCTTGATTTCAACGATACGTGGTTGGCAGCCGAATGGGGGCATCCGTCGGACAATCTAGGTGGCATTCTTGCTGTCGCGGATTTCCTGAGTAGGCAACCCGATCGTTCACCATTCGAGATGCGGGATGTCTTAACAGCCATGGTGAAGGCGCATGAAATCCAGGGTTGCCTGGCACTTGAGAACAGCTTCAACCGGGTCGGTCTGGATCATGTATTGCTGGTTCGCGTTGCGACGGCTGCGGTCGTTATGGATTTATTCGGTGGAACACAGGACCAGATCGTCGACGTGCTCTCGCATGCGTTCGTGGATGGCTCAAGTCTCCGTACATATCGTCACGCGCCGAATGCAGGTCCACGTAAATCCTGGGCGGCGGGTGATGCGACGAGTCGAGGCGTACAGCTCGCGTTATTCGTGCTAAAAGGAGAGATCGGATACCCGAGTGCGCTGACAGCTCCTCAATGGGGGTTTTACGATGTGAACTTCCACGGTGAGACGTTCAAGTTTCAGCGCGAATATGAATCGTACGTGATGGAAAACGTGCTATTCAAGATCTCGTATCCGGCTGAATTCCATGCTCAGACGGCAGTTGAAGCGGCGTGCCAGCTACACCCTTCGGTGGTAAATCGAATTGACGAGATCGATCGGATCGAATTGACCACTCACGAATCCGCGATTCGAATCATTAGCAAAACAGGCGAACTCAACAATCCAGCTGACCGCGATCATTGTCTGCAATACATGACGGCGATCGGCTTGTTAAAAGGTAATCTCGTAGCTGAGGACTACGAGGCGGATGTTGCGGCAGACCCGCGAGTCGATCAGTTGCGCGAGTTAATGGTGGTTAGTGAAGATGAACGATTTAGTGCGGAATACCATGAACCAGATAAGCGCTCCATAGCGAATGCAATACAAGTGTTCTTCAAGGATGGCACATCCACCGAGCAAATAACGGTTGAATACCCGCTCGGACACCGTCGTCGACGTGCCGAAGGTATCCCGGAGCTTGAGTCGAAATTCCGCGCTAATTTAGCGACTCGTTTTTCTTCGAGTCAGTGTTCGGCAATTGAACAGGTTGTGTTTGATCAACAGACGCTTGAAGATATGCCGGTAAATCAGTTTGTCGACCTCTTTGTATGAGTTTGAATATATCCCCTGGAAGTGAGACGACTGCGTGAAATTTGAGCTAGAAAGCAATCAGGTTCAGACTGTAGGCGAGGTGTTCATCGCGAGCACAGCGATCGTGGTGGGTAAGGTGCTGATGAAACATCAATCTTCGGTCTGGTGGGGTGCCGTACTGCGCGGTGACTACGAACTCATCACACTCGGTGAGCGTAGCAATATTCAAGACAACTGCATCGTTCACATGGACGAGGACTATCCCGTCACAATCGGTGATCGTGTCACCGTCGGTCATAAAGCCGTACTGCATGGATGTACGGTGGGTAACAACAGCCTGATTGGCATAAATTCAGTGATCATGAACGGTGTTGAAATCGGGGATAACTGCCTCATCGGATCGAACACCCTGATTACCGAGGATAAGGTCATTCCTGATGGCAGTCTAGTCCTCGGATCTCCCGGGAAGATCGTGCGAGAACTGACGCCTGAAGAGATCGAGGCTAATACAGATTTCTCAGACCGTTACGTGCGGAATTCGGCGCGCTATCGAAATACACTCAAGGCGCAGGACTGATTCCGATCTCATGGTCGCGATCGGCACACCAGGATCATCGAGCGCAACGCGCGTCATGTTGCTTGGTAGCGGCGAGCTGGGAAAGGAAGTTGCAATTGAACTTCAACGATTGGGTTGCGAAGTCATCGCTGTCGACCGCTACGCTCACGCGCCAGCGATGCAAGTGGCGCATAAAGCACATGTCATCAACATGCTCGATGAGCAATCGCTTTATGAGTTGATCCGTTCGGAATCCCCAGATCTCGTCGTACCTGAGATTGAGGCAATCGCGACGGAGGCACTACTAAGCGTTGAATCGGAAGGCACGCATGTTGTACCGACCGCACGAGCGGCCAACTTGACAATGAATCGGCGTGGTATTCGCGAGTTGGTGGCTTCGGATCTTGGTATCAGAACATCGCCTTATCGATTCGTTGAATCGTTAGAGGAACTGCAAGCAGCGGTTGCTGCTGTCGGTCTGCCATGTGTTGTCAAACCTGTCATGAGTTCCTCGGGTAAAGGTCAATCAACGATCAAACAAGAAAGTGATGTCCAGACTGCGTGGAACTATGCACTGGAAGGAACACGCGGTGGTGCAGATTCACTAATTGTTGAAGGCTTTGTGGACTTTGACTACGAGATCACTTTACTCACTATCCGACATGCGGGTGGTGTCTCGTTTTGTGATCCGATCGGTCATCGCCAGGAAAGCGGCGATTATCGGGAGTCTTGGCAACCGCAACCAATGGGCGACGCTGTACTGGCTGAGTGTCAGTCCATTGCAACTCGCGTATCGGACGCTTTAGGCGGCTTTGGACTGTTTGGGATGGAGTTTTTTGTTCAATCGGATGTCGTCTATTTCAGCGAAGTGTCACCGCGCCCACACGATACGGGTCTTGTCACGTTGATCAGCCAGAATCTCTCCGAATTCCAGTTGCATGTAAGAGCGATCTTGGGTTTACCGATACCTTCTATCGAGCAATATGGTCCGTCCGCTTCGTGTCCGGTTTTGGTCCGAGGTGATTCAAATGCGGTTGAATTCAGTGACGTTGATCAAGCGCTGAGCGAGCCACATACGGATATTCGATTATTTGGAAAACCAGAAGTGCGCGGCTCTCGACGAATGGGAGTCATAGTCACTCGACGTGAAACAGTTGAAAAAGCCCGTGCTGCAGCGGTTCGACTCGCCGGTCTGGTGCAAGTTGGTCCGTCTGATGACGTTTCACGTCTTTAATTTCCGAAAGTTCGTCGGGTAGAGAACCAACATGTCCCTTCAACCAACGATCTCACATCCATATCCGTTCCGAAGGCGACCCACTGGTTCTTAAGTGGATTGGAGGTGACGTGACACGTCCATGCAACAATGTTGTCCCCATGACGAACAGGTGCAACCGATTGCACTGAGGAACATCCGTTTGACCACAACCACGCGGACATTGAGTGAGCAAATAACGCTCGGGTGCCGTCTTGACGATTAAGGCGGCATCGCTGATTGACTACGCCTGTGGAGGCTTGTGTAAGACTGGCGCATGGTCGGCGTTAGCCTGGGAAGCTGGAAGCCTTTTCCTGAAGAAACGGGAGGATGCCAACACAACTGGCAACGAGTCCGCACTCGAATCCTTTAGACTTAGAACTCTCCTTAGCGGATGGATTTCATTATCGCAAGTGACAGGCGTTTGGTGAACATGTGGGATTTGGCAGGACTGGTGTCATAGGGGAAGTGTGACAGTGCTGAAAGGTAAGGATGCCATTGCGCACTTTGAACGATTAGGGCGAGCAATCGCTGAGTCCGAACGACCCGACTCTCCACCCAAGGACTTCAAGGAATTGCTCTATCGTATGCGCGCTCTCGATCGGAAATGTGGAATGGGAACGAAAGATCCGCTTGGTGGGGATTTGTCCTCCCATTTGGCATACCTTGAGTATCGCGAAGCATGGGTGGCAAAACGAGGTGGTCTTGAGTGAAATCAATGAGCAATTCGCCACTGCACTGCGCGAATTGTCGGATGCTCTAACGCCATTAGGTATTGATTGGGCGGTCGCGGGTGCGGTGGCCGTGAACAACTATCGAGATCAGATACGAACAACGACAGACCTGGACGTGATGTTGTCACTCACGGATCAAACAGTTGAAGTTGTGCGCGACGCGCTTCACCAACACGGGTGGGATCAAATTGAAGTCATCGAGAAATGGCTCGTGCGAGCGCAACATCCAGTCACTGGTAGATTGGATGTTTTGGTGACACAGACCGAGTACGAACTGGGAGCCATCGCTAGAGCAAAGATCGTATCGATTGATGAAACACATATGTGCAAGACGTTAGCAGTCGAGGATGTAGTAATCCTTAAACTCATGGCTGATCGGTATCGAGACAACGCAGACGTGCAATCCATATTGGTGAATCAACCTGAGTTCGACTGGGACTACATGGCAAAGTGGATCGAAGAGTTTGATTTAGGCGAACGGTTAAAACGGATCGAAGACTCCGCGATTGCGGAAGGTAGGCTCAAAGAGAGAGTATCAAGGAAATCCTATCGTCCAAAAGGGCATTAAGGGCATTAGACGTGAGAGCACAAGTTAGTGGAATTGCGGTGTCCATTTGTATTCGTTAATCAAGGAGCATGATTTGCATGGCAGATCTTGGACATGAACGAAAACCGCAGACCCCTCTCGTTTCTATAATTTCCTAATCATGAATGTCACCATCTCTTCGGTTCACGGACGAACCCACTGGTCATCTTTAATTTCGCTGACGCTGCTGCTGCCGGTTTAGCCGGCGTATTACTTCCTCTCGGGACCTTTGTCCCACGTTCCAACCCCCAACCGCTTTCTCACCCTTGAGATTTCCATGATGTTGACAGCACCTAATCCCGGCCGTCGTGCTGGTGCGATGCCTTTCCAGAAATACCGCGCGTTTCCCCGTATCGAATTGGATGATCGAACGTGGCCAAATAGTCAGATCGAACGACCGCCTCGATGGTGTAGCGTTGACCTTCGAGATGGCAATCAAGCACTCATTGATCCAATGAATGTCGATGAGAAGATGGCAATGTACGAACTGTTGCTTGAGATCGGCTTTACGGAGATTGAAGTTGGATTCCCAGCCGCATCACAGATGGATTTCGATTTTTGCCGTACCATCATCGAGGATGACTTAATTCCAAAAGGCGCTTTCGTACAGGTGCTTTGCCAAGCTAGACCGGAACTGATTGAGCGTACGGTTGACGCATTACGTGGAGCAGAAGGAGCCATCTTTCATCTATACAACTCGACGTCGACGCTACAACGTGACGTTGTTTTTAATATGGATCGAGCCGGAATCATCAATTTAGCGGTTAAGGGGACCGAATTAGTTCGGGATATCACGCGAGATCTTGGTGATACACAAGTCACGTTCGAGTATTCACCTGAGAGTTTTACAGGTACCGAACTTGATTTCGCGATCGAGATTTGTAATGAAGTGGCGAATACTTGGGGTGCGACGGCCGAACAGCCAGTCATCATCAATCTACCTTCAACGGTGGAGATGGCTACACCCAACATATACGCTGATCAAATCGAATATTTCTGTCGCAATTTCCCGAATCGTGACCGTGCTGTCATTAGTCTGCACACCCACAACGATCGAGGAACGGGAATCGCGGCGACAGAACTAGCACTAATGGCGGGTGCAGAGCGAGTCGAAGGTACGCTGTTTGGTAATGGTGAACGCACAGGCAATTGCGACATCATGACGATGGCGATGAATCTTTTCTCACAAGGAGTGGACCCACAACTCGACTTCCGCGATATGCCTCGCATCCGTCAGATCGCAGAGGAAGTCACAAAAATCGGCGTGCATGAACGACACCCTTATGCCGGTGACCTAGTGTTCACAGCGTTTTCCGGGTCGCATCAAGATGCGATCAAGAAAGGGATGGCAGTTGTAGAGAAAGACCGTTGGGAAGTTCCCTATCTACCGATTGATCCAGCGGATGTTGGATCCTCGTATAAGGAAACGGTACGAGTTAATAGTCAGTCTGGAAAGGGTGGCGTTGGTTTCATTCTTGAGCAGCATTTCGGAATCTCGCTTCCACGAGAGATGTTGCAGGAATTTGCGAAACAGGTACAGGTACTTACTGAGGACCTCGATCGTGAGGTGAGGCGCGACGAAATCCTGCAAGCGTTGTTCGATTCTTTCGAATCGCAAGAAGGTCCTTATGCATTGCTTAACTACGAGTTGAACAATGCCGCACACGACATGCTAGTCTGCGAAGGATTGGTTCAAGTTTCTGAGAATGAAGTGTCAATCAGTGGAAAAGGATCCGGACCCATTGAAGCGTTTGTCAATGCCATGGTCGCGACATTGAATGAACCGTTAAACGTTGCTGCGTATCACGAACACGCTTTGCGTGAAGGCGATGTAGTCGGGAAGGACGCTCAGGCCGTTGGGATCGTGTCAATCGAGTTTGGCGAAGGTTCAGTGTTTGGGGTCGGTCGCAGCAAGAACACGGTGACCGCTTCGTTATTGGCGATCATTTCAGCGATCAACCGGCGCTGGTCTCAGCGTCAGTAATTTCTCGGAGTTGGACTCTTGGGCTTTTCAAGCAAACCTAGAGAGAATTCCTGAGCGAGCGCGAATGACGGAGGTAGCTCTCGAAAATGAAAGATCTACCTCCGAGGTCAGTTTTTCGCTAAGCTGAGGAATTTGATCGGTAAGTACTCAACGCAGACGATCACGGGTTGTCAGCGCGACTATACGAGTCAGGCAAAAACCCCCACGATGATTCGGACCAATTCCTGTATTGGCCTCCATTCACCGAATTGGTAACGTTCTTTAATAAGCGCTCCTCGCTCTGGTCGAGGCCGCTCACATTCTCAGTATCTATACCCGTCAGAATATTTGTAGCTGTCTCGACCTTTCCCAGTCGATGAAGTCGTTTAATCAACCTTGATGCGTACACAATCACAGAGTCATCCAACACGAGAGCTCGTCGAAACCGTTCGCCGCTAGTTTCATCGAGCCGTAGATAGGCTTCAAGCACTTCTCTCTCCGCGCTTTCCTCAAATTCAGAAAATCGATCTAACAGTTCACGAATGATTGATATGAGTTCCGCATGATGATCTTCGAGGCATTGTCCTTGTCCGTTCCAAAAGGACGGTCCATCTAACAAGAAATCAGCACGATCAGAACAATCGAGCGTAAGTCCAATCAAGAGTGAAATGCTGGCTCGAGTCCAGTCAAAGGCGGGCGAGTCCAGCAGATTGGAATCTGCTAGTCCGAAATGGCTTAGAAGCTTGACACAGTGATCGAGCAGACCGAGTTCGAATCCGTGGCTGCTACATACGAACGCGAGCGATTTGGAACGACCATGATCGGAGTCGACATCGTATTCACTCGAGAATTTCTGAATTAGAGCCGCTCTTCGTTTCTCGGCGTAATCCTCCAGTCCGATTTCAACGCGACTCGCAATTTGCTGAAAGTTCTCGAACGCTCGAGTAAGGATGGCATCGTAAACAGACTCCAGTGCCCACGTTAACTTTTGTGCACCGTCGTTCTGCTCGATCGCAATGTCATAGACATCTAGTAATGTGTTCTGTACTCGGAGAAACAGATCTCTGATTTCTTCCTTCGTTAACTCGGATCCGGAACCTTCTCCTGCGAGCCAGTTATCGGTTATTACGTTTGTTTTACGGAAGGTAAAGTCCGGAAACATCCATGCCCACTCTGGACAGTCGAGATCTAGCTCCCGCTCTTTTAGGCTTAGATCCAGCCATTCGACGTAATCATCGCTGATAAGTATCGAAGACAATAGGATATCTAATGCTATGGGGTTGTCCGGGTCGGTTGAGAGTATGTTTCGAATATTCGCTTCCGTCTCGATTCGCTTGAACCATTCGATCCGGTTCTTGTGCTCACCCAATTGTGCAAAGAGTGCCCTTACATATAGCTTTTGTAGTAGTGTTTCGCCGATCGCACTTGGATTGGATTCGAGTTCTTCCACATACTGAGGACACGGACCAACGAAACGCGGATCAATCGACAGCGGACGATACCAGCAATGTTCTTCTGCCTGATCATGCGATTCAGCGTGTTGTGACATGCGCTCTTCAACGCACCTGTCAGTCTCTATGTCGCAGGCCTTGCGTGCACGTCTATCAAACGATACAACCTGTTTTAGGCGTTCACAACGATCGTCAATCGGTGGCATTGGAGACTCCGCGAGAACTTGCACGCAGATGAACGAGAGCAGAAGACTTGCGACTACGTTACACGTTACGACGCTGGACCACGAGCGATAGTCTTGTAGCCGCTTCATTCTCCTATCGTACCCGGTCGACTCAACGGCTTGATCTGCCGATATCGTATCTAAGCGGGTTAATCAGGAGAGGATCGTGTTACGAAACTACAAATTTGACAACGTGCGTGTCTAGTCTTGTGGCGGATCGCTTTGCTCTTCCTGCGTAGTTTCGCCGACTTCAAAATCATCGTCGAACGGCAACTGCGTAATGGTGGCGGACTTTATCGCGTTGTCGACAATTTCGATGATCTCCACACGGTAGTTCTCGATCGTAATCGACGTCTGTCCTGAAGGTACACGGCGCAGGTGATCGAGTACCCAACCATTGACGGTTCGTGGACCGTCTTCCGGAAGGGTCCAGTTAGCAGTGTTGTTTATTTCGTGGAGAAGCGTGTTTCCTGTGACCCGGTAGGTGTCGTCGTCAATTGGTGAAATCACTCCGGACTCGGTTTCGTGAGAACCTAGCGTAAATTCGCCGACGATTTCCTCGATGATGTCGTCGATTGTGATCAGACCAACGACGACGCCGTATTCGTCGACGGCGATGCTGAAGCGTCTACGCCGTTGTTTGAAGTTATTGACTAAGCGAGATAGTGGTACTTGACTCGGGGTGTAGTAGGTGTTCTCGAGCGCTGCGACCAAATCGTCTTTGGATGCACCTGGGTCTTGGAGCACTCGATTAGCCTCCCGCATGTGGAGGATCCCTTGTATGTTGTTAATCGTGCCGCGATATGCAGGTAAGCGAGTATGCGCTGCCGCCGCGATCCGTTGACGAATGTTCACCATTGAATCATTTAGATCGATACCGTAGATCGAGTCTCTAGGCTGCATCACGTCACCGACCGTCTGTTCTTCCAAACTCAGGATATTCAGGATCATCAGTTGTCGGTTTCGAGGCAACTTTCGTGCCTGGTCGAAAACTTGGCGTAGTTCGTCCTCTGTCAGGTCCTCGTCATCCACGACGCCGCGCGTGAAAGGCTTGACCACAAACGCACCACAGAAATTCGAAAACGCGACCAGGTACTTCATGATGGATTGAAGCGGCAGAAGTACGTAAGCGCTCGGGTAGGCGATTGATTCGGGTCGTACGGCTCCAATCGTTTTGGGCGCGATATCGGCGAAGATCAAGAATATGAACGTAATCGACACCGTCGTAATGACGCCGCCGAGTTCCGTTCCGTACCAACGCACGAATACAACGTTCGCCACAACGGCAGCCGAGTAGTTAACGAGGTTGTTGCCGATCAATATAACGCCGAGAAGTCGATCCTTGTGCTGAAGCAGCTTGTATGCGCGTCGAGCGCCACCATGCCGTTTGCGCACGAGCGCTCGCATCCGATAGACATTCAGTTTCATCATCGCCGTTTCGGCGCCTGCAAAGAAAGCGCTCATCAATAGGAGGATGAATACGGAGAGGATCAATACCCAAGCGGGTACAACAAAGGTTTCCATTTGATTTGAGTAGGTTAGAAGCTAGGTCCCATAGCCGAATGCGAACTGAAGTCCGAAATAGCCTATGAGCAATATGGCAAATGCGAGAAGCGATAGCCTTGCGGAGATTTGTCCACGCCATCCGAACCAGAGTTGGCCGCAGATTAGCGCGAGATACAGTACCCAGCAGATCAACGCGATCCCTAAGTGCAAGACGTAATTGCCTTGCTGTACGAAGTCCCAGCGGAAAATCAATCCCGTGACGATTGTCAGCGTAAGGAACGTAACACCAAGCCACTGCAAGTGCATTGCTGTGGCTTCAACGGTTTGGAGTGGTGGCATCAACTTCACAAACGCGGTGGAGTCATTTCTCTTCAATCGTTGGTGCAATACGATGATGGATCCGGCTTGAACAGCTGCTAAACCTAGGGTGGCATACGTGACCATACTGATCAATACATGTGCAATAGCGGTCGGGTGATCTATCAACGCACCCTCACGAGGGGAAAGGAGAAGACCAAAGAACAGCGAGATGATCGCGAGCGGGACGGCTACGAGTGCTAACACGCGATAGCCTTGTACGAGATAAAGATAAAACGTACAAACCATGGCGACGAAGGTCATGATGACAGCGCTGGACCAGATCGAGAGATAGATTCCAGATCCCGTACTAACGACTAACACAGCATAGATGAGGTGCATTGCCATCGCTGGCGTTACAAGCGCCGCGACTCGTCGATTCGGAAACGATTCGATCGCTTTGGCACGCAGCTGTAGCCAAAGATAGAGTAAATAGAGCAGCGCAGCGACGCCACCAAATAGGTCCGGCGCGATCTGCTGTGAAAAGAGATTGAGCGTCACAACGTTCTCAAAAACTAGAATTCACGCGCCGTAATCCAGCGCAGATTTGCGCCCTCATGTTTGACAATCTAACGAACAAACTCACGCAGACGTTTTCGGGTATCCGTACTCGAAAACTGACTGAGAACAACGTTGCCGAAGCGATACGTGAAGTCCGCACCGCATTGCTTGAGGCTGATGTTGCCCTTGAAGTCGTTATCCCGTTCGTTGAAGCCGTCAGGAAAAAGTCTGTAGGGCGAGAGTTCGTCGCGTCGGTGCGACCAGGTGACATGTTCGTGAAGTTCGTCCACGACGAGCTGGTATCGCTCATGGGGACGGAAGTTTCCAGCCTCGAGCTCAGGGCATCCAAAAAACCAGCTGTCATTTTAATGGCTGGTTTACAGGGAACAGGGAAAACAACCACGGTTGCCAAGCTTGCGCGGTACCTCCAGAACGAACAGGAGCAAAAGGTAGCGACCGTTTCGGCGGACGTGTATCGACCTGCTGCAATTGAACAACTGCGTGTTCTCTCGGAGGCGGCAAACGCTCACTTTATTGCTACGACAGCGGACGAGCAACCCGTCAAGATTGTGAAAAACGCAGTTTCTGTCACGCAAGATCTCGGATTCGATACGCTCATCGTCGATACTGCTGGTCGTTTAGCCATTGACGATGACATGATGGCTGAAATTCGGGAACTCCACGATAGCCTCCAGCCATCCGAAACTCTGTTCGTCGTGGATGCGATGACCGGGCAGGATGCTGCGAAGACAGCCCGAACGTTCGATCGTGTGCTGCCGCTCACCGGCGTCGTGCTGACGAAGGCGGATGGAGATGCTCGAGGTGGGGCAGCTCTCTCGGTACGTGCGATCACTCACAAGCCGATCAAGTTTCTTGGTACCGGCGAGAGCATCGACGGTCTTGAACTGTTTCATCCAGACCGATTGGCGTCACGCATTCTTGGGATGGGTGACATCCTGGGATTGGTTGAAGAAGCTGAAAAGAAAGTCGATGTAGATGCGTCCGAGCGGGTCGTCAAGCGCATGCTGCGAGGTACCACGTTTACATTCGACGACATGCGTGAGCAGATCAAGCAAATGTCAGATATGGGCGGCATGGCTAGCGTGCTTTCGAGACTGCCGACCGCGCCGAACGTGAAGGTGAAGGAAACCGATGACGATGTGATTCGAAAGCACGCGATCATCATCGACTCGATGACGGCGAAAGAACGAGCATTCCCCAATTTGCTGAACATACCTTCACGCAAGAAGCGCGTCGCTGCAGGGAGTGGTACGCGAATTCAGGATGTGAACTTCACGATACGCAAATTCAAACAGATGCAAAAAGCTACGAAGCGTCTCGGCCGAATGGGTCGTTCGAGCAAGATGCTCGCACAGCTTGAACAAATGATGGGTGAAAATAAGTGAGGTCACGCATCATGCGCGTGAGTACCCGTGAATCCAAGAAGCGCCGGTAGCCCAGAACTTCGACATATTCACGTCAAAAACATGGATTCCCTAAGTAAAATCCGCCGCTTGCTAATCGAGGTGAAAAGCCTGTTTCTATGGTCGTAATCCGTCTTGCCCGCCATGGCTCGATTCATAAACCGTTCTATCATGTGACTGTCGCCGATCGACGGGCGCGACGCGATGGTACGTTCATTGAACGAGTTGGCTTTTACAACCCGATCGCAAAAGGCAAAGCCGAACGATTGCGAATCGATCTTGCTCGTGTTGACTATTGGGTTGGTCAGGGTGCGCAAACGTCAGAGACGGTTTCACGGTTAGTTAAGGAAGCGCGTCGAGCGGATCAGATTGGCCCGACGGTAGAAGCTGATCAACCTGAAGAAACCGTCGAATCTGCGGAACAAGAATCCCCTGAGTCAACAGAAGCGACTGCATCGGACGCACCTGTCGAAGCGTCGTCTGATGAAGATTCACCTAAAGAAGCTGTAGCGGAAGAGTCGACCGCCGAGGCAAAATCTGATGAAGACACTGTTGAAGCTGCGGCAGAGGATACCTCGACTGATGTTGAGGCCGAGGTGGCGGAGGCTGCGGAATCCGCGTCAGACGAGGCGGCTGAAGCTGCAGCACCTGTCGAGGAAGCGCCAGCGGTAGAGTCAGACGTTAGTGTCGAGTCTACGACGGACGAAACTGACTCAGAAGACGAGAAACCAGCTACTTAACAGTTGGAACGCGACCGAATCGTTGTCGTTGGACGCATCGGTGCTGCATACGGCATAAGAGGTTGGACGCATGTCCATTCTTTTACTGATCCAATCACAAATCTTCTCGAATTCGACCAAATGTACGGCAGACGAGAAGACGATTCATGGAAGCAACTGGGAAAAATCGAATTTCAGCGCCATCGATCAGGACTTATCGGTAGATTCGATGGCTGTGAGGATCGAACGAATGCAGAAGCACTACGCAACCTCGAGCTTGGTGTGCAGCGGAACGCGATGCCGTCTCTTCAACAAGATGAGTTCTATTGGGTAGACCTCATAGGTCTCGACGTCGTGAACACTGAAGAAATCACTCTTGGGACGATCTCGAACGTTATCGAAACTGGAGCGTCGGCCATACTTGATGTAAAAGGAGAGAACGGTAATTACCTTATTCCTTTCACCAAACCCATACTAGATTTTGTCTCACTCACTTCGCATGTCAGGGTGCGATGGGATATCGACTGGCGGACCTAAGAGGACGGTATGTGGATTGGGGTTGTAACATCAATGCCGCAGTTAATCGCGGCAGGTTTGTCGGATGGTGTCGTTGGTCGAGCAGCCGCAACGAACCAACTAGATGTCGAATTATTTAACGTTCGTGATTACGCAATGGATCGCTACGGTTCGATTGACGATCATCCATTCGGCGGAGCGCCTGGCATGCTGATGATGGCCGAACCGCTAGCGTCATGCACGGATGACGCGATCAGAAAGTCACCAGTGGAAGCGCCAAAAACGATATTTCTGAGTCCGCAAGGCAAGACTCTTGAGCAATCGATGGTACGTGAGCTTTCCGAATTAGACGCGATGGTTCTAATTAGCGCTCGTTACGAAGGCGTGGATGAGCGCTTCATCGAAGAGTACGTAGACACTGAGATTTCGGTAGGAGACTACGTGGTTTCGGGCGGTGAATTACCCGCGCTGCTCGTCATCGATGCAGTGGGTCGTCTCGTACAAGGTACGTTGGGTAACGAAAAATCGGCACAAGACGATTCATTTGGGGATAATTTGCTGGAAGGACCGCAATACACCCGGCCTCGAGAGTGGCGTGGCAAGACGGTTCCTTCGGTACTGACGTCGGGCGATCATGCCGCGATTGCAAAGTGGCGACGCGAGCAAGCATTGTCGCGCACGTGGGAGCGACGGCCAGAGTTGCTAACGGACAGACGTTTAGATTCATCAGAAAAAGCATGGCTTGAACGCCATGTCAATAAAAGACACTAGCAGGGAGCCAAGTGATGGGCAGGAAAGGATTCGTTGAACTGGTTGAGGAACGTCATCTTCGCGAGTTAACGGAGCGTGGCTCCAGCGTTGAGGTAGGTGGTAAAGCGAAGGAAAAAACCGCTATTCCTGATTTTTCGGTCGGTGATACTGTCGCGGTTCAGGTAGTCATCACGGAAGGTGAAAAGACCCGACTTCAGCGCTTTGAAGGCGTGGTGATCGCCAAACGAAACCGCGGATTGAACTCGTCTTTTACGGTGCGCAAAATTTCGCATGGATTCGGCGTTGAGCGTACGTTTCAACTTCATAGCCCGTTAATCGACAGTATCCAGGTCAACCGTCGAGGGGACGTTCGCAAAGCGAAGATCTACTACCTACGCGAGCGTTCCGGAAGATCAGCGCGGATCAAAGAGAAAATCTAAACCAACGAGGTCAAATGTGGTCACGAGCAAGCCGGCCACTGAGACTATTTCAGACGACGTCCAGGTGTATCTCGATACGATCTGGTACGAGCGGAATCTCTCTTCAAATACCGTCAAGTCCTATCGCCAGGACCTGCTAGCTTTTGAGAAATGGCTCGGCAAACGGCTTAGAGAATGCACGCGAGAGGACTTGCAGGCGTATCTTGCGGAACATGTCGTAAACGGCAAGGCGTCAAGCAGCCGATCCCGTTTTCTCTCGAGTTTGCGAGGTTTTTTTAATCATGCCGTCGAACAAGGGTTGGTGTCCGACAATCCCATCGCCAACATCGAAAGCCCTAAACTCGCGAAACGCCTACCAGACTACCTTTCAGAAAGTGAAGTAGAAGCACTGCTGAACGCACCTAAACCTGATAAAGACGCAGTCGAATTTCGGGATCGCACGATGCTTGAAGTACTGTACGCAACAGGATTGAGAGTCAGCGAACTCATCGAACTCAAGAGCGAGAGTATTAACTTCAATCAAGGTATCGTACGCGTTGTGGGGAAGGGCAACAAAGAGCGAATCGTTCCACTTGGCGATGAAGCACTGAACTGGGTAATGAGCTATACAAAGAACGTCAGACCTATGTTGCTGTCTAACGTTCCAACGGATGTGTTATTTCCTAGTAAACTCGGTAAATTGATGACCCGCCAAACGTTTTGGTATGCAATAAAACGTTATGCAGAACGAGCAGGAATCGAGCGGAAGTTGTCGCCTCATACGCTTCGACATGCGTTCGCTACGCATTTACTGAATCACGGTGCCGACTTGCGCGCCGTTCAGATGATGCTTGGTCATGCAAGCCTCTCGACTACACAGATTTACACGCGTGTTGCGAACGAACGATTGAAGTCGTTACACGCAATTCATCATCCACGTGGCTGAGCTCTGTGGCGTATATTCCATTGAACGACGGATTTAAGTGAAAGTGACTCATACGAAATACCTAACTGCGATGCTCTTCACATGCTTGGCATTGCTCATCGCGTTACCTTACGAAGCAAACGACGAAGTTGAATCGTTTGTAAATTCTCTGATGGGCGAACACAATCAAGTGATCGACCTCAAGCCCGCAGAACTAGAGGGTTTTTATGTCGCCACGATGCAGGACTTCTCAGTTCTTTATGTCTCTGAAGACCGTCGCTGGATTTTTCAGGGTGACTTGATCGAAGTTAAAGGTGAACCTGAGCTGTCCTTGATACCACACACTGACAGACATATTGGGTCAATGCGAGAAACTCAGCTAAATGCACTTTCTACAAACGATGTAATTGCGTTCGCTCCTCCCTTTGAAGCACCTAAAGCAGTCGTGCACGTCTTCACGGATACGACGTGCGGGTACTGTCAGAAACTCCATGCTGAAATGGCGGAATATCACGGCAAGGGAATCGAGATTCGTTATCTTGCGTTTCCGCGCGCGGGTATTAACAGCCAACCTTATAGCGCGATGGTGTCCGCCTGGTGTTCTAACACGCCACATACGGCATTGACGCAGCTGAAGATAGGTGCGGAGATTGAACCTAAGACATGCGAAAATCCCGTAGCTGACCAGTATCGGTTAGGGAAGCTTTTCGGCTTACGAGGCACCCCACTCCTTGTCCTGAGCAATGGCAAGACGGTCGGTGGCTACGTGAATGCGGACGAACTGGAAGAGATACTCAAGAGTCAAGGATTGTTGTGATTGGGATAGTAGAAAAGATGTGAAAAGGTACGTATAACCCATTGAAATTAAAAACTAATTTACAAAGAAATTGGTGTTGTTCTTTGATCGATTTCGACGCTTGCCGTTGCACGTAACGTCGAACTCGGAAGTGACGATAGAGCCAGCGAGCTGCGTATCATTCACGCGTGCGGATGTTGCCGCTTGGGGGATTTGTAACGCTTTGCGGCGACACGTATGACACGACCCGTTAATTTAGATCTTACGGCGTTTCGCTTTCCGATTGCCGCGATCGTTTCGATATTGCATCGCATCTCCGGCATCGTTCTCATCGTTGGTGTCGGTTACCTCACTTACTTACTGAGCCTTACCCTTAAGTCTCCAGAATCCTTTGACTGGGTTTTCAACGCTGTACGAACGACATACCACGGTGTTCTGGTGTGGATTGTCTTAACTGCTGTTGCATATCACTTCTTCGCGGGGATTCGACACATATTGCTGGATTTTCATATCGGTGATTCCTTGGTTGTAAGCCGAAGATCCTCGTGGACAGTACTTGTCGTATCTGGGATAGCATCCATTGGTCTAGGATGGTGGATCGTTACTTGAGTGAATCTCGTGGTTCGAAGCGCGGACTAATTGATTTCATCGTACAGCGACTAACTGCGATCGTTATCGGTATATACGTGATTCATCTTGTCGTGATTTTCGCGCTAAACGGCGATATGGACTATGCGGCTTGGCGAAGCTACTTCACGTCCGGATACTCTCTCTTGCTTTCATCACTGACCGTGCTCGCAATCGCACTACATGCTTGGATTGGCATGTGGACGGTTGGAACTGATTACATTCGAGGTGAAGGGATAGCGAAGACCCTCAGATTGACCTATCAAGGTCTTATCGGCGTCGCATTGGTCTTTTTCTTGATTTGGTCCTTAGGCCTTATTTGGGGACTCCTATGACCGGTATTCGTACGATGGAATTCGACGGTGTGATCATCGGAGGAGGCGGTGCTGGCATGCGAGCTGCGATGCAAATCGCGCAGTCTGGCTATCGAACAGCAGTGATTTCAAAAGTGTTCCCAACTCGTTCTCATACGGTGTCTGCACAAGGCGGTATCACGTGTGCAATTGGTAGCGACGATCCAGACGACGACTGGCGGTGGCATATGTACGACACCGTTAAGGGATCAGACTATATTGGCGATCAGGCGGCTATCGAATATATGTGTAGCGTTGGACCCGAAGCGATTTACGAACTTGAGCATTTGGGACTGCCTTTTTCACGCACGGAATCCGGTCGTATCTATCAAAGACCGTTTGGTGGTCAGTCAAAGGATTTCGGAAAAGGTGGACAAGCGGCGCGTACGTGCTGTGCTGCAGATAGAACGGGTCATGCACTTTTGCATACGCTGTACCAAGCCAACATAAAGAACAACACAACGTTCCTATCCGAGTGGTTTGCTGTCGATCTCGTCAAGAATCAAGATGGTGCGGTCGTGGGGTCTTTGGCGATTTGCGTCGAGACTGGCGAACTTGTGTACATCAAATCGAATGCCACCGTACTAGCAACGGGTGGCGGAGGTCGTATCTACTATAGTACGACGAACGCGCTGATGAACACTGGTGACGGATTGGGCATGTCCTTACGCGCTGGATTTCCGGTTCAAGATATCGAAATGTGGCAATTCCATCCAACGGGTATCGCTGACGTCGGCATATTGATCACCGAGGGCGCTCGAGGTGAAGGTGGTTATCTGATCAATAGTGACGGCGAACGGTTTATGGAGAGGTACGCACCGAACGCGAAGGATTTGGCCGGGCGTGATGTCGTCGCGCGTGCGATGGTGTTGGAAATCTCTGATGGTCGAGGTTGCGGTCCGAATAGAGATCACGTATTACTGAAGCTGGACCACTTAGGGGAAGATACGTTAAGCGAACGATTGCCTGGGATCACTGATCTCGCACGAACATTTGCTCATGTGGATCCGGTGCGAGAACCTATCCCAGTCTATCCGACGTGTCACTACATGATGGGTGGTATTCCGACAGACGTAACAGGACAAGCGCTTACACAGGATGAGTTTGGACGCGATGTCACGATCGATGGGCTGTACGCAGTCGGCGAGGTTGCGTGTGTATCAGTGCATGGATCAAATCGGTTAGGTGGTAACTCGCTTCTGGATCTCATCGTGTTTGGTCGCGCGGCTGGATTGCACATCGAGGAGGTAATGAAACAGGGAGTTTCGTACGCGGATGCGTCCGCGGAGGACCTCGATCAAGCAATGTCTCGGTATCAACGATGGGAAAGTTCGACCAACGGCGAACAGCCGCTCCAGCTGAAAAAAGAACTACAGCTAACCATGCAGGAGTGTTTTGGTATTTTCCGTACTGCCGAACCCATGGAGGATGGACGATCGAAGCTGACAGAATTACGAGAGCGAATTCAATCTGCACATCTTACGGACAAAAGCAGCGCTTTCAACACAGCGCGTATCGATGCGTTGGAGTTAGACAATTTACTAGAGATCGCCGAAGCGACGGCGTACGCCGCGATAGGTCGAACAGAGAGTAGAGGCGCACACGCACGTGATGATTTCCCGGACAGAGATGATGAACACTGGCTTTGCCATTCCATGTATTACCCGCGTGATCACGAGTTACGAAAGCGTGCCGTAAATTTCGCGCCAGAGAAGATCGAAGCGTTCGAACCGGCGGTTCGGGAGTACTAGTATGCGAGTAAGAGTCTACCGATATGTCCCAGAGCAAGACGATGCTCCACGTATGCAAGACTACGAGTTCGAGTTACCTCAAGATCGAGAATTAATGGTCTTAGATGTGCTAGAAGAACTCCGACTGCAGGATCCGACGATCGCGTACCGGCGATCCTGTCGCGAAGGCGTTTGTGGCTCAGATGGAATGAACATGAACGGGCGAAATGGTCTCGCATGCAAAACGACGGTCTCCTCGATTGTTGCTCGAGATACGTTGACGCTTCGGCCGTTGCCCGGACTACCCGTCATCCGCGACTTAGTTGTCGACATGTCTCAGTTTTACGCTCAATACGAAAAGATCGATCCGTATCTGATCAATGATGAGGAACCGCCGGAAAAGGAACGGTTGCAAAGCGTCGAAGAGCGTGAAAAACTTGATGGGCTCTACGAGTGTATTCTCTGCGCGTGTTGTTCGACATCGTGTCCGTCATACTGGTGGAATCCTGACAAGTTCATCGGTCCAGCGGGACTACTACAAGCTTATCGATTCTTAGCTGATTCCCGAGATACCGCGACAAGTGAACGGCTGGAGAAACTCGGCGACCCATACAGTGTCTTTCGTTGCCGCACGATTATGAACTGTGTCGATGCGTGTCCGAAGGATCTCAACCCAACACGAGCGATCAGCAAGATTCGGACGATGCTAATTGAAGACCGCTAAGCGCTGAATCAGGTCTTAAAAATAGTTTAGGAGTATGTTGCGTCGACACACTAGAATCGCTGTTTAATGTCAACGGTCTAGTTCTACAGGGTTTGAACTATGCGTAAGGAGCAGTAAGTGTCACGGTCGGAGAAACAAAAATCGAAACAGGTCGATCAGATGACACGGTCAGGTTCCGAAACACGAACACCGCAAAGGACGACCACGACAGAAACCGTAACTGTGAGTCCGACCTCAGAGCGGATCATCAAGGAGACGACATTAAGGCGACGGAAAGCCTTGTCGTTGTTAGCGGATTTGTAGGACGCACTATCGCGTCACCTGGGAGGAAGCGATCCGCGGGCATGAGGAAGCACTCCAGGGTGGCGGTGTGCAAGGGATCGTAAACGAGCACGGTATTCGGACGGCAACAGGAGGACGGCGCTCTATCTCATCGAGCTACTCGTGGAGAGAACCGGCTTTGAGTGGAAGGCAAAAGATAAAGAGATAGCCGAAACATTTGCTAGGGTTGCTCGTGGTAAATTCGAATACGAAGATCTAGCGGATTGGTTTCGTGAGCGCATAATCCGAACGATTGACACGTAGTCGCCGCAATTACCGGACGACTTCGATCCGAGCATCTTGGGTACATTCAAGAAATTCCTGAGATCGTTGGTTAGCGGGATGGTACAACCTATTTCAAGATTGTCGGATTACTGTGAGACAAGCAATGATGTCTGACGCACAATCGCATTAAGATCAATCAGGTCGACTTTGAAATCGAATGTATGGATTTCCTCACTCACCAACAAGGCCTTAATCTGTAGAGTACGATTCGATGGACTTAGGTGTTTCGAATATCAACGTATTCCACTAGTTATGAGTCGCGTCGTTGACTTGAATTCATACAGTTTCTTAGGAAGATGCCGCATCATGCATAGCTCCATGGGTCTACGGTATCCACTCCGATGTTACGAAAGTCCACGACGTTTCTGGTCAAGACAGTCAATCCGTGACACGAGGCTACCGCGCCAAGAAATGCGTCGGGGATATGATCGTCTAATGGCTCTCCGATACGTCTTTTTTCCTCCATGATCCTTGCGCATTCCCGAGCGTGAGAAGGTGTCCAATCAATTATTTGATCTTCGAACAGCTCTTCGAGAAGTGCGTGAAAGCGATTAGCTTTGTCCTCACGTCGTCTACCAGGGACCATCTTCCCGATTCCGTTGAGAATCTCCCAGACCGAGATAGATGAAAGTCCGATACCTTCGTCATCTATGGAATCGAGAAATGCAGCGACGCGTGGTTCTGGACTTGGCTTCATCATCTCGGATAGCACGTTAGTATCCATTAACCATGCAAGTGGTCTTGTCATTCGCAATCGTCTTCGGCGAACAAAACAGGTTTGTAGCCATAGTTTCGCGTGATTGGAATATCTATGCCGTGTTCCTCGCCAAAGTAGCGAGCGAAAACTTCGGATGGTTTCGCACGTGATTCGCTCTTTGTACGCTTCTCGTGGATCAAACGACGTACAAATTCTTCCATCGAGATTCCGGTTGAACGAGCTTCTCTTCTCAACCAGGACTTATCTTTAGGGTCAATGTCTCGAACCGTAAGGCTGGCGCTCATGGGACTTCTCAAGTCAAGGTAATTCGATTACTTAAGTCCGCATGCTAGCATAATTTGCTATCAAGCGTCGGGTACCGTCGGATTACATGTCAAACGGAAACGAAGACGATAGTTTGCTTCACTGCGAGTCAATTGCCATCGAATGTAGTAGGAGCGAACGCCCACATCTGCGGATTGAATACAAATGAAAGTACGAGCTCGGACTTGAGATGAGAAGAGAGTCGAAGTGTCGGTCACGAGACCAAATCCTCATATAGGCCGAAATGGCTTATCTAGCATTGTTTGTCTCGGAAGCGTACGACGCATCTGCGAGAACCAAGCAGATGTTAAGCGAGTGAAAAGCAATCCGAGAACGCGATGAAGTTCACGTCGGCAAGAGTGTCCGTCTCCGCCTGTCGAGGTCAGCATAAGACTCACGTTTCGTTGAAAGCCCCCCGTGAAGCAGAAAGTACCTTTTTGTTAAGTAGGGGAGCGCTCAAGAGTGAGGCTTTAAAACATAAGGCTTGTGCCTAAGCCTACCGTAGAACGCTTTAGTACGTCAAATTCGTCCAAAATCGCTAACATATCGAGTAGTTCAATCCCATTGTTGATACACGTCGACTCGATGTACTTTTCATTCAGCGACCACGTACGTTACATCGTACGGTCAATATCCGTCTTTCTAGTGCTTTGTTCGGCGTATTTATGTCGTGCGAATGAGAGCAGCGGTATTGATCAACCGATCTATTTAAGCCAAGCTACGTTTGATTTTGGCGATTTGAGTACAACAAATATCGCGGTGATCGCCGCGGTTTCTCTTGTAATTTTGCTGATTCTCGTCTGGGTCATTAAGAGGATCGTTGGACGAAGTCGCTTAGATTACTTGCGCGAGAGGCGGACGGGAACATCGGATTTAGATGGTTCAGGATCAGATAGTTCGATTTCCGCTCGTGCTAGACCGGAGAAGACAGAAGTTGTTCGGATCATCGTGATTGGCAGCGAGAATGATGTTGATGTGAGATTCCGGAAAGAGGGCGTGTCCTCGCGACATGCGGAGCTATTGGTTCTTCGAGCTGTCGACTCCAGTCCTCTCCTTCCGCTCGAACCAATTTACTATCTTCGAGATATGTCAAGTACACGCGGGACTGAAGTCTTTCGAGATGGGAATTGGGTGAGATTCCGCGCAGATGTAGTACTAGACGACGAGCAACTCAAAATAGGTGAAGTTGAAACGACTGCGCGCGAAATAGACCGCCTCGCGATCGAATTGAAAGTAGCAACGAACGCAGCCGATACTTCGCCACACTAAGAAGCGAGGGGTTGGTCTCACCAAGGTAAATTGCCAGCCCTAATATAGATCAATCGATTCGAGGGAGTAGAAGGTGAAAGTAGGCTTTTTCGGCATTGGGTCTGGAGCGTCCGCGGACCCGTCGATTGCGATCAATCTAGCACAACATGCTGACGCTGCTGGTATGGAGTCTATGTGGACGGGCGAGCACGTCGTGTTTCCTTCGCCGCGACAACCGCCTTCGCCAGCTGAACCCGACCATCCGATGCTCCACCCGAGTACCGTATTGGCTTTTCTTGCTGCGAAGACGACCAATATTCGTCTAGGTACTGGCATCGTGTTGATCGCACAGCGCAATCCGTTAGTCTTGGCAAAGGAAATGGCGAGTTTGGACGTGCTCTCAAATGGACGATTGATATTGGGAGTTGGAGCCGGTTACTTACACCAGGAATTTGCAGCATTAGGAATTCCGTTCCATGAGCGAGGTGCTCGAAGTAATGAGTACATCGAAATCATGCGTGCATTGTGGAACCAAGATCAACCTACATTTGCCGGTCGTTTTTATCGATTCAGCGACATTGACGCACAACCTAGACCAATACAAGACGGCGGGCCTCCTATCGTTGTGGGTGGAACGAGCCCAGGCGCGCTAAGACGTGCTGCTAAATACGGTCAAGGTTGGTACGGATTTGCAATGAATGTTGAACAAACCGCTACCGTCGTTCACCGGCTTCGTGAGCTTGAAGGAGGGGACCGACTCGAGATTAGCGTAACACCGTCGATGCGCGTCGACGCTGCGACGATCGCCGCTTTCAGGGACGTTGGCGTTGATCGGATCATTTCACTCATCCCGCAGGACGAGTCGCGAGCAAAGCAAGCGATCGATGTGCTAATCAAGGAAAACGCGACAGCTTAGGAAGTGTTCCTTTGGACGGCTAGATCGCGCGAATTCTTCCGTTCGGTTCCACAACGACGCGTACCGACAACGTAGGATCTTCGTTGAGGATTGGTTGCGATTTGTCGATTGCTTGATACGCACCCACCGCGTCGAATGGCCACGTGTGCGAAATCCGGCGCAATTCCAATGTATGTGCGCCAGGTACGGGACCATGAGAGGCTGGAATCTTCAACGAATTTTCTGCGCTTGGATCGAGCCGCACTCGAGCGATAGGTGCATTCGGATCGTCTGGAATTAGTGTGACCCAATGCATACCCAATGGATGTTCGATGGTATCGTGAAACGCGAACGCTTGATTGATCTCGACACGGTCAAGATCGGTAAGAAAGCCGGAACGACGTAGCCATCTAACGAGTAATTGGAACCATTGAGAAGTGTCTGGATCACCTGAAGCGAGACCTACGCCGTGTTCACCGTAGCCGAATACATGCATCTCGGCAGGCACGCCTGCTCGACGTAGCGCGTTGTAAAACAACGTTGATTGTTCAGAGGAGACAATGTCGTCTTCATGTGTATGCATAAGGAACGTCGGTGGCGTCTGTGCCGTAACCTTCGTATCAGTCGCTAGATACTCGGACGCTTTACGGCCACGTACTTCGCCATTGCTTACGCCGTAGACCGGTACTAGGAAATCTGGAACTGACGATTCCCGATCAATCGGATCTTCGGCGCTTGCTTGCACCTGAAGATTGCTGGTTCCTACCGCGAAGGTGAGATGACCACCGGCGGAGAACCCAAGCATGCCGAGTCGATCTGGATCGATTCCGAATCTTTCTGCGTGGTGACGCACGTAGCGAATCGCTCGTTGACCGTCCAATAGTGATACGCTTGAGTGGTACTTCGGACCGACACGGTAGCGCAGGACAAATGCTGTTACGCCAACCGCATTTAGTGCGGCAGCGACGTGCAAACCTTCATGGGTCGATGCAAGTATGCGATAACCGCCCCCAGGGCAAATTACAACTGCGGCACCGGTGTTATTAGCTGATAAATCCTTATGAACAGATAACGCGGGAATATCAGTCGTTTCGGTGCCCTCAGCAAACGGGACATCGTGCGGCCATAACCGCTCAGTAAAGTCGTCCAGGGTGGATATGCGTTATGCGCTTGCTTGTGCTAAGTTAGCGGCAAGACGTTGATAACGCTCCGGTGCTGGGATACGATAGGAGTCGCGCACGTTCTCCAGTGGTTGCTCTAGAAGACTCTCCCAATCCGCGGCTAGGAGCCATCTTGCCTTCTTACCGTCCCGATAGCCGCGCCAAAGTGCCCCAAATACGGTGATCCCAGCACCTTGATACAACCGACGCGCTGCGGATAACAGAATGAAGGGAAACGCTATGTTCTTTGTTTGGCCATATGTAAAAGCGAGTAAGCATGCCTCGCCGAGTGGGTCGCGTCCATAGCGCGTCAGAACGTGAAACAGATCGTGCGAAGCGCGCGTTCGTCGGACGAACAGATCGAACTCCGCGTTTGTCTCTTGACTTGAGTTAACCGATGAAGAACCGTCCTCTGCAACTGCTTCGGCGCTCGCCTCCTCAAGACCTCCGGCGGAGATCTGTTCGCGATTTATAAACCGATGGTAGGTATGTCCAAGCGTACGTTCGGGTAGGCTCGCGAGGTAATTTGGATCATTCAGTTTTTCGACCAGATCAATCTTTTCATCCAATACGCGTTTGCCTGTTTCTGTGGAGCAAAACTTATTGAAATTCTTACCTAAGGACGGACCACTCAAAGCCTGAAGGACTCGAAATACTTGTGAGGTCTGTTCCGGATCGTTAAGTACATTACGAACAGCTTTAAGCGCCGTTAACGGACGGATCTTCATGCGTCGAGTCGGATGATTTTCGTTGTTATTCATCGGTCAGCTGCTAGTTCTAATCAGCTCTTGAAATTTTAGTTTCTAACGCAGGATTCGTAACCATATGTTGCGCGTTCAGTCGCCTGACTGATAACTGACTCCGACTGACGGACGAGGTATTACGCGTTTTAAAAACGATATAGTTTACAGGTATTTACGTATATATCTCGACGTTACGGATGAAAATGAGTTACGCCAGTGTAAAATACGTATTATGCGTAAAAATATGAGTGGTTCTATGGAGTTAAGTAAGATTGTTGAGGACGATGTTATTTCGCCGACCCGTCTCGCGGCACTACTAAGAACACAGAAAAAGGAGGTCGCGGAAACGCTTGGTCTGTCGATGGATGCCGTATCCAGAACACACCGGATCGACTCTCCGAAAACTCAGTCGAGACTACGTGAAATGGTCGAAATTCTCAATAAGGTTGAACCACTAATGGGATCATCCGTTACAGCGTATGCGTGGTACCGTAGTGAACCACTGCCAAGTTTTGGTGGCATTACTGCAGAACAGTTGGTTAAAGAAGGTCGCGCAAATTCGGTGCGTCGGTACTTGGATCGAATGATGGCCGGGGGATATACCTAGAAACTCTTAAGCGTGAGGTTCAAAGGTAGCGTTTTTAGAACGCTTGATCCGCGATGGGCGTGGGCTCCATTGTCAGGTGAAGGGGCGAAGACATACGGAGGTCGATTTAATCCAATAGGCGTATCCGCGTTGTACACATCATTGAGTTATGAAGGCGCAATGCGAGAGCGGATCGGTTTAACTAGGACTCAACCCGTGATCACATGCGAATACGACGTTGATGTTGAGCCGGTCTTTAATTCGCTTGACAAGAACGACATGGAAGCGTTGAAGTTTGGTGAATCGGATTTAAACTGTCCGTGGGAAGACGATCTTGATCGAGGTAGAACGCCGCGGTCTCACCTCGTTGCCTCGCGGTTGATTGAGGTAGGTTATGCAGGTCTTCTCGTTAGGAGTTTTGGGATCAATGCAACCTACAACGATTTGAATTTGGTTCTCTGGGACTACGGGGAAGACGTACCACGTAAAGTCAAAGTAGTCGACGATGAACGTTTACTCGAGAAGATGAGACGTCTGTTTGGTGAATCGGAGCTACCAGACAGATGACTAGTAGACTGATATAAACGACGGATTTAGCGAAAATTGTGCTGAGCTAATCAGTATCTACCAAGAGATTTCATTTCGTTAGTGCCAACGGTCAGTTTTGGTGACATCTGACACGACGAGCCGCGATTGCATGGTCGCTGTCTAGCGCGACATGTTTTGCCAGCAAAGCGAAAAAATCGCAAGGCAGCAAAATTTTGACGTATTGATGCGTCAATTCCAGCTGCAGCCTTGTGACGTCGTCGTGGTCGACTCTACGATGCGATGTGAATCGATCGGTACGATGAACGATTCGTTGGTTGCTTCCAATTGGCGCTCATAGTAGTCCGATTGTTTCGATACGACGGAAAATGATGCAGAGTACGTCGAACTCGTATCACTTAGTACCGAGTCCGCCTCTCGTCGAGGTCAACCTACTTATAGAAAGACGCCGAAGGTATTGATGAGATCAATGTGAACGTGACGTCAACCAGCTTTTTAGACAGCTGCTAATTAGAACCCACGCTCCGCACACTGTCGATTGATCTCATCGATGATCTCACAGACTCGGATCGACTCGGCGGTCGTCCATTGCGGCAACTCGCTAAGACCTGCTCCCATGCAACGATGGACTGCTTGAGCTTGGTATGTAAAGCCGTGTTGGTTGCCGCCATGCCATGTCCAGCCTTTGTACTTGATTAGCCGTTCGCCGTTCCAGCGAGCGGCAGGTGGCTGACCTCGTGTAATTGGTGCAGGTGTGGGTACTGGATATTCAAATCTGTCGATCTGGTTGAAAGGCCCGGCACTCGGATTACGGTCTTGTTCCCAGTGCGTTTCAATCCAATCGCCCGTCCATCCCTTGTGCGGGTCGAGTTCCATGACTGGTTTGCCTTCTTCTCGACGTGTTCCGCGTCGTCCTGGTCGCCCTGTGCGAATCGTTACAGCACTTGGATGATGAGAGGGCGTTTCGACAGTTATTCTTCCTTTGGTTCCAATATATTGCGACTCTTCGATAAAGCGCCCATTGGGGAACGTAATTACAGCAATGCCTTCCTGATCGGAGTATTGGAGGACGGCAGCGCTCGGTGATCCACCGTGTGCAGAGAAAACGTCATTCGCATATGGCTGCGCACGCGCTTTTCGACCTGCGGCAGCTATCACCGGCATTTCGTTTGCACCAAAGCCCGTGATGGCCGGATTTAGTGCGTAGACGCGATCTGGGTAGTCCGCCTGTACGACGCAGACGTCCCCGATATCACCGCGCTCCATCGCGGCGCGAGCATGCTCAACGGCCGGGAAGAACCGAAGCCACATACCCTCCCAACAAACAACACCTGCTTTTGCGGCAGCGTCGAATACCTCTTTCGCTTGATCTGCAGTATCCGTAAACGGTTTCTCGCAAAGAATGTGCTTACCTGCGCCGATGGTGCGCATCAGGTCACGGTGGTGGTCCCATGTTTTCGACGCGATGTACACTATGTCGACATCGTCGTCGTTTACGAGATCGTCATACGAGTCATACGCGGTCGGGATTTCGTGGGCATCAGCAAATGCTTTGGCACGATCCATGTCTCGAGCTGCAATTGCGGTGAATTTCGCGCCAGGGACATCTTGTAGTGACTTCACCCAGTCCGAGGATATGGACGAAGCACTAATGATCCCCCAGCGAAGTTCGTGGTTGATGTCTTCTTCCCGTGTAAGCCCCAACCGGATGTCCATCGGGGTGTTCATCGGGAACCCTTTGTACATGTAGGGATCGTCGTTTGCGCTGTCGTCAGCCATGGTGTTCACGTGGTCAATGCAGCGGGCAAGTTTAAAGGCGAGAGACCTTCGAAGACTGATGCTCGGTTTGCTATTTCAATCTGTCGTGAAAATCGAGAAATGTGTTGAGCGCCAGTATTGGATGCTCAAGAATCGCATTGTGTCCGACATGCTCGAATTCCACAAGATGAGCATTAGGGAGTCGTTTCGCGATGACGCGACTCGATTTTAGGTTCGGATCGTGGCTTCCCGTACCAATGAGAACTGGCATGGTCAATTCGTCAATCACATTAACTAACTGAATCTTTCGAAGCGCGCTAGCGGTTAGTTGTGCAGCTTCTGCATCCCGATGCTCATTGAATCCGATTGGAGGCGATGCCGCTTCGATGCCGAGTGATTCACGTTCAGCGGCAGCGTCTCTAGTTCCTTGACGTTGTGCCGATACATCAGGTAAATCGAGATTTGCGGCGTATAGTGCCGCGGACTTCGCAAATTCGTTATTCTGAGCACAAAAAACAATAGCGGCACGAGTACCCCAGGATTGTGACCACACGTGTGTTTCTTCGATCCCAAGTGAGTTGAGTATGAATCGCGCGTCGCGTGCATACTGATCGAGTTGGAATTGCTCTTCGTGCAGATCATCGACGGTACTCTGTCCATATCCGCGAACGTCGATACGGACAACATGGAAACGCGACGAAAGATGCGGAATAAGGTGATCCCACACTCGGACGGTGCTACTTCCGGGAGGCCACAAAAGCAATGAAGCGTTCGATGAATCGCCGTCGGATTCAACATATAGATTTGCGCCTTCGAACTCGAATGTGTGTGTTGCCATGATTCAGCATTTTGCAGCTCTTTCTGAACTTGGTCTTTTCCTACAATGGCAATGGCGCAAACGCGTTGGAGAGTTTGTCATGATTTGCAACTGCAATTTATCCTGTCGATTGTGCGATCGACTAGGTCGTGAAAAATGAATTTTGAAATGCTGTTAGGGGCACCTACTCGTGGCTGAATCTCTACTGGAGCGGATGCTCAGTAGCTCGCACTTGTCCGGTGCGAGCGCTTCATATATCGAAGCCATGTACGAGCAATACCTTGAAAACGCGAACTCGGTTCCGGAAGAATGGCGGGACTACTTCAGCACGCTTGCGGTTCGTGCGTCACAAGGCGCTGACATCGCTCATAGTACGGTGATCGACCACTTTGAACGCCTCGGTCGTAATCGCTTTAAGGCGCAGGTCGAGCGTGAGAGCAATGAGTACATATCCACGCATGAACGAAAACAGATTCGCGTGCTTGAACTGGTGAATGAATATCGAAGTCGCGGGCATCGTCGAGCACAGATTGACCCTCTCGATTTGCTTGAACGTTCACCATGTGATGAGTTGACGCTAGAGTGGCACCAGCTATCTGCGGCGGACCTAGATACCGAATTCAGTACGGGTTCTTCATCGTTCATCGAAAGAGAAACTGCACCGCTGCAAGAGATCATCGACGCGCTTGAGGAAACCTATTGTGGTTCGATCGGCGCCGAATACACGTACATCAGTGATGAACAACAGGAGCTGTATTTACGGCAGCGGCTTGAAACGGTGCGGTCGCACGCGATATTTGAACCCGAAAAGCGTCTTGAAATCTTCGAGCGATTAACCGCCGCAGAGGGATTGGAGAACTATTTACAGAATCGATACCCAGGTACCAAGCGCTTCGGCTTGGAGGGCGGCGAGAGCCTGATCCCGATGCTCCACGAAACCTTGCAGCGACTCGGTCACTGGGACGTGCAAGAGGTTGTGATCGGCATGGCACACCGGGGACGGCTCAATGTGCTCGTCAATATTCTCGGTAAACGCACCGCCGACTTATTCGATGAATTCGAAGGCTCGACCCTTGATGACGCGAACAGCGGCGACGTGAAATATCACCAAGGGTTTTCATCCAACGTCATGACGTCAAAAGGTGAAATGCACGTAGCACTTGCGTTTAACCCGTCGCACCTTGAGATCATTGGACCGGTAGTTGAAGGATCCGTACGTGCCCGTCAAGATCGTCGCAATGACCCAATGGGAACCGTTGTGGCTCCGATTCTGATACACGGGGATGCAGCGTTCGCTGGACAGGGCGTCGTGATGGAAACGTTCCAGATGTCACAGACGCGCGGATACTTCACCGGGGGAACGATCCACATCATTTTGAACAACCAGATTGGATTCACCACGAGTGAACGCTTAGATGCGCGTTCAACCGAATACTGCAGTGAAGTTGCGAAGATGGTGCAAGCGCCGATATTGCACGTCAACGGCGATGATGTCGAAGCAGTGGTATTCGCGGCACAGATTGCGACAGATTACCGAAATGCATATGGACGTGACTTTGTGATCGACTTGGTTTGCTATCGTCGACGCGGTCACAACGAAGCTGAGGATCCGTTCAAGACTCAGCCGTTGATGTACGAGAAGATTCGCGGCCACCCTACGACACGAACGCTATACGCTCAAAAACTAGAGGCAAATGGCATATTGCGTGCAGGACAGGCCGCCGAAATGGCAAAAACCTTGCGGGATCGACTAGATGACGGTGAAACGATCGCGTTGTCTCTTGTGAGCGAACCCGACGAAGCACTCTTCGTCGACTGGCGACCCTACCTTGGTCACGACTGGGATGCGCCATCGGATACAACGTTTAGCCGAACGCGGTTGAGAGAGCTAGGTCAAGTTCTTGCTTCGACCCCGACTGGTTTTGTCGTACATCGCCAAGTAGCAAAGATTCTCGAAGATCGTGAGAAGATGCTGGCGGGAGCCGCGACGATCAATTGGGGAGGCGCGGAAGTCGCGGCCTACGCGACTCTACTGGACGAAGGATTCAATGTGCGATTGGTAGGGCAGGATGTATGTATTGGCACGTTCAGTCATCGTCACGCCGCGTTGTATTGCCAACGCACCGGTGAAGAGCACGTCGCACTTCATGACGTAGCTAGAGAAGATGCTCGTTTATCGCTCTACAACTCGCTGTTGTCAGAAGAAGCGGCATTGGCATTTGAATACGGATACGCCACAACCACGCCTAATGCTCTCGTTGTTTGGGAAGCTCAGTTTGGTGACTTCGCGAATGGCGCACAGGTCGTCATCGACCAGTTTGTGTCAAGCGGTGAAGCGAAGTGGACGCGACTTTGTGGATTGGTCATGTTGCTTCCACACGGCTACGAAGGAGCTGGACCTGAGCATTCATCCGCACGCCTCGAAAGGTATTTGCAGTTGTGTGCTGAGCACAACATTCAGGTATGTGTGCCAACGACACCTGCTCAGGTTTTTCACCTACTTCGTCGTCAAGCGAAACGCTTGATGCGCCGACCTTTGATCGTAATGTCGCCTAAGAGTCTGCTACGACACAAGCTTGCCACGTCTACGCTCGAAGAACTCGCTGACGGGCATTGGCAAAATGTCATAGGCGAATGCGACGACATTGATGTTTCCAAAGCAAATCGCGTGGTTTTGTGTTCAGGCAAGGTGTTTTACAACCTACTGGAAACTCGGCGTGCCGAAGGAATCGAGGATACTGCGATCATTCGGATTGAACAGCAGTATCCGTTCCCCACGTCAGAGCTAACCGATCAATTGGGTGCCTTCGAGAAACTAGAAGATATTGTGTGGTGTCAGGAAGAGCCGAGAAACCAAGGTGCTTGGTATTCGCTCAAACATCGATTTGAGGAAGTCGTGGCACAGACCCACCCACAATTAACACTTCGTTATGCGGGTCGCGACTCCTACGCGGCACCTGCGAGTGGATCACAGGTACGTCATTCGGTGAGGCAAGAAAAAGTCGTGCAGGACGCGTTATACGGTAGCTAGACATGGAAATAAGAGCACCAACGTTCCCAGAGTCGATCAGCGAAGGTGAGTTGACGAAATGGTACAAGCACGAAGGTGACTTCGTCGAGCGTGACGATTTACTTGCGGACGTTGAAACCGAGAAGACGACGATTGAAATCGTTGCTCAGGCAGATGGTCGTATAGAGCAGATCTATAAGCACGAAGGCGATACCGTCGAGAGTGAGGAATTGCTCTGCTCGATCGACGAATCCTCGATAGGAACTTCAGATGCGCCGCCGATTGAACCGGTGAGTGTCGCGCGTGATGCGGAGGAGGTAGCGGCTTCGCCGGCTGCTCGCAAATTAGCGTCGGAACACGATCTTGATCTTTCGAACATCAACGGTACCGGGCGATCAGGCATGGTCACGAAAGGTGACGTTGCGAAGCTGCTTGACGAGATTCGCGCGACGCCATCAGTACAAGAGGATGCCGTGGTTGAGGCTCCATCCGTCGAAGAAGATCTGAGCCCATTGACGCCACTCGACAACAACACTCGAGTTGAACGACGCGTACCGATGACTAGGTTGCGTGCGACCATCGCGAAGCGCTTGGTCGAAGTGCAACAGACCGCCGCAATGTTGACGACCTTCAACGAAGCGAATATGGATCCGATCATGCGGATGCGTCGTCAGTACCAAGACGAGTTCGTCGCACGACATAACGGTACGCGCCTTGGTTTCATGAGCTTCTTTGTTAGAGCCTCCGTTGAAGCGTTGAAGCGTTTCCCTGCGGTTAACGCGTCACTAGACGGCGATGATGTTGTTTACCATGGCTACTACGACATTGGCGTTGCAGTTAGTACGGAACGTGGATTAGTGGTGCCCATCGTAAGAGATGCCGATGCACTAGGTCTGCATCAGATCGAAGATCAGATTGTCGAGTACAGCGAGAAGGCGCGAGACAACAAGCTCTCCATCGATGAAATGACCGGTGGTACATTCACGATTTCCAACGGTGGGGTATTTGGGTCTCTTATGTCAACGCCGATTCTCAATCCGCCGCAGACTGCGATACTTGGGATGCACAAGATTCAGGAGCGCCCGGTCGTTGAAGATGGGGAGATCGTTGTGCGTCCGATGATGTATCTGGCACTCTCTTATGACCATCGTCTGATCGACGGACAAGAAGCGGTACAGTTCTTGGTTACTATCAAAGGGATGATCGAAGATCCCGCCCGAATTCTTCTTGAACTCTGATATAGGTTAAAAGTGTGAGTAATTCCTACGATATCGTCGTTATTGGCGCGGGTCCTGCGGGTTATCACGCAGCGATTCGTGCCGCCCAGCTCGGGATGACGGTAGCTTGCGTCGACAAGACTCTGGCTGCTGACGGTAAGCCTTCGTTTGGAGGCACATGCCTCAACGTGGGTTGCATTCCGTCCAAAACGCTACTTGATATCTCACATCGTTATGACGCGACGCAGTACTACGACGAATTGGGATTGAAAGTCTCGAAAGTTGAGCTGGATTTGGCTGGCGTGCTTGCGCGCAAGGATGAGGTTGTTGCGAAGTTAACCGGTGGCGTAGGAATGTTGTTCAGTGGCAACGGCGTGACGCCGTACCACGGCGTCGGTTCGCTCTTACCTGGATCCGATGTTAAAGTGACGAAGGAAGACGGTTCAGAGGAAGTGCTCAACGCAAAACACGTCATCCTTGCTACCGGTTCAGAACCCATGCGCATCGGCGCTGCACCTGTTGACAACGATCGCATCGTCGACTCCACTGGTGCCTTGTCATTTACCGAAGTTCCCAAACGCCTTGGCATCATCGGTGCAGGGATTATCGGCTTGGAGCTCGGAAGCGTATGGGCACGATTTGGGTCTGAGGTCGTTGTGCTCGAAGCCCTTGAAAAATTTCTTCCGAACGCGGACGAACGAATCGCACGTGATGCACTGAGGTCGTTTTCGAAACAAGGAATGGATATCCGGTTAGGTACGCGAGTTCTAAGCAGTGACAACCATGGCGACGGTGTGACTGTGACATACCTCGTAAACGACGAAGAACAGAATCTAGAGTGCGACAAACTAATCGTTGCAGTAGGTCGAGCGCCTTACTCCGAACAGCTTTTGGGTGCAGACAGTCCTGTAAAACTCGATGAGCGAGGTTTCATCTTTGTCAACGAGCAGTGCGAGACCGATGCGTCCGACGTTTATGCCGTAGGGGATGCAGTTCGCGGGCCGATGCTCGCTCACAAAGGCATGGAAGAAGGCATCATGGTTGCGGAGCGTATTGCTGGATTCAAACCTGCTGTCAATTACGACTGCATCCCATCTGTAATCTACACCCACCCTGAAATCGCATGGGTAGGTCAAACCGAACAGGAGTTACGTGATACCGGGGCAGACTACAAGGCAGGAACGTTTTCATTTGCCGCAAATGGTCGTGCTCTTGCTGGTGCGGACGCGGAAGGTACCGTTAAAGTTGTGTCAGATTCTGACTCGGATCGAATCCTTGGTGTGCACATATTTGGTCCACAGGCATCTGAGTTAATTGCGCAAGCGGTCATAGCGATGGAGTTCGGTGCGACTGCGGAAGACTTAGGCTTGATCATGTTCGCACACCCAACGTTATCAGAAGCTGTGCATGAAGCCGCGTTAGGGGTAGCGGGACATGCAATTCATACGGTCAATCGACGCAAAGGAAAATGAGCACAGGACTTCGGTTCTAATCCAGCAAGCGATACATATGAATTTACACGAATATCAGAGCAAGGAACTGTTTGCGAAATTTCGACTACCTGTTTCAAAAGGACAAGTTGCACGATCAGCGGACGAAGCAGTTGCTGCCGCGTCTGAGCTTGGCGGGGATCGATGGGTTATTAAGGTACAAGTTCATGCGGGAGGGCGCGGTAAAGCCGGCGGCGTCAAGCTCGTATCAAACGAAAAGGACATCCGCGCATTTGCCAACCAATGGCTCGGGAACCATATTCAGACCGTACAAACCACAGGTGAAGGTCAGCCCGTTAACTTGCTATACGTTGAAGAGATCACTGACATTGACACAGAGTTGTACTTAGGAGCGGTGATCGATCGTGCGACCGCGCGCGTCGTCGTTATGGCGTCTGCGGAAGGTGGTGTCGAAATCGAGCAAGTCGCGGCCGAGACGCCAGAGAAGATCTTCCGAGCAACGATTGACCCGGGGTTGGGACCGCAGGAATTTCAGGGTCGCCAGCTCGCTTTTCGTTTAGGTATGAGTGGGTCGCAGGTGGCTCAATTCACGCAACTTTTCATGAACCTTTGCCGCATGTTCATGGAACTAGATTGCTCTCTCGTTGAGATTAATCCGCTTGTGATCACCGCTGATGGAGACATTCACTGTCTGGACGCTAAAGTCAACATAGACGGAAACGCGCTATTCCGGCATGCCGATCTAGCCTCGCTCAACGATCCCAGTCAAGATGACGAGAGAGAGGCTCAAGCCGCGGAGTATGACCTAAATTACGTTGCACTTGACGGCAACATCGGCTGCATGGTCAACGGAGCTGGTTTAGCGATGGGCACGATGGATCTCGTGAAACTTCGCGGCGGCATGCCTGCCAACTTCCTTGATGTGGGCGGAGGCGTCACCGTCGAATCCGTCTCGCAAGCATTCAAGATTATCTTGGCAGATCCAGAGGTTAAAGCCGTTTTAATCAACATTTTTGGCGGCATCGTATCGTGTGCGGATATTGCGGATGGCATCGTGCGCGCGGTACAGGAAGTGGGTGTTGAGGTACCGGTCATTGTGCGTTTTGACGGTAATAGTGCCGCTGAAGGCTCTCGCATTCTTGCTGATAGCGGTCTCAACATCATCGCAGCCGCTACATTGCCAGAAGCGGCCGAGAAAGCCGTCGCGGCAACAACCTCAACGGTCGCAGCATGAGCATTCTGATCGACCAACACACGAAGGTCATATGCCAGGGCATCACTGGCTCGCAAGGAACGCTTCATACGGAACAAGCGATCGCCTATGGCACAGAGATGGTAGGTGGTGTAACACCCGGTAAGGGTGGTACACAGCATTTAGGTCTTCCTGTCTTCGATACAGTCGCCGAAGCGGTCGCGACAACAGGTGCGACGACTTCAGTGATCTACGTCCCGGCTCGATTCTGTCTTGATTCGATCTTGGAGGCGGTCGACGCTGGTATCGAACTCATCGTCTGCATCACGGAAGGTATTCCGACGTTGGATATGTTGCGTGTAAAGCACCATCTCGACGGTACGGGCACACGCCTTGTTGGACCCAATTGCCCAGGCGTCATTACGCCAGGGGAGTGCAAGATTGGCATCATGCCTGGCGAGATTCACTTGCCCGGAAAGGTAGGTGTGGTCTCGCGTTCTGGTACATTGACCTACGAAGCGGTGAAACAGACCACCGATATAGGTCTTGGGCAGTCAACGTGCGTTGGCATTGGTGGGGATCCGATTCCTGGCACCCATTTCATCGACGTCTTACGGCTCTTTCAGGATGATCCTGCGACCGAAGCAATCGTGATGGTTGGTGAGATCGGCGGTACGGCGGAGGAGGAAGCGGCTGCGTTCATTGCAGACCATGTAAGCAAACCTGTGGTTGCTTATATCGCCGGTGTAACGGCACCGAAAGGGAAGCGCATGGGGCACGCCGGTGCGATCATCGCTGGCGGTAAAGGTACAGCTGCAGAAAAATTCGCGGCACTACGAGAAGCAGGTGCAGAAACCGTGAACAATCTCGCAGAGATTGGCGAGCTTCTTAACGACTTGAACCTATCATCTAGCTAGACAAAATTCGCGGCTGGTCAACAAGCAGTTGATCTACCGAATTCACCCATTCATACCTCAATTGATCTATTCAATACCGTGACGACCGAAACACATTCATTTCAAACCGAAGCTCAGAAACTCCTGAAGCTGATGATCAACTCCCTGTATTCGAACCGGGAGGTGTTCTTACGAGAGTTAATCTCTAACGCAGCCGATGCAATCGATAAATTGCGATTTGAGTCGCTCTCCGATGCGACGCTCCTCGACGATGCTGGAGAGTTGGGCATTCAAATCAAGTTCGATACTGAATGCAATGCGCTAACGATCGAGGACAACGGGATCGGAATGTCCCGCGACGAACTGATCGAGAACCTTGGCACGATTGCGAAATCGGGAACTGAGCAGTTTTTTGAGATGCTCAACGATGACCAGCAGGAAGCTTCGCAGCTAATTGGTCAATTCGGCGTCGGTTTCTATAGTGCGTTTCTCGTTGCTGATCAAATCAATGTGACAAGCCGGAAGGCCGGTACGACGGATGCAGCAAAGTGGACCTCTTCCGGAGAAGCAGATTTCACCGTTGAGGATGTCGAGGAGCACGCTCGTGGCACCACGATTGAATTGATCCTAAAAGAAGATGCGGGTGAGTTCACCGATGAGTTCAGACTACGCGACATCGTCAAGCAATACAGTGACCATGTTGATGTACCAGTTTGGGTCATCGATATAGCTGGCGACGATTCTGAACCGAAGCAGATTAACACTGCAACGGCACTCTGGAGTCGACCAAAGAACGCAATTAGCGACGACGAGTACAAAGAGTTTTACAAGAGCGTTTCACATGATTTCCAAGATCCGTTGTTGTGGGCTCACAACAAGATCGAAGGTAAAGTTGACTACACGAGCTTGCTGTTCGTACCTGGCAAAGCCCCCTTCATGTTTGCGATGGCCGAGAAGGCGCATGGCCTCAAGCTATACGCTCAGCGCGTCTTCATCACCGATCAGATGGATCTTTTTCTACCTGACAACCTAAATTTCGTTAAGGGTGTCGTCGACATACGCGACTTGCCTTTGAATATGTCGCGCGAGACAATCCAAGAAAACGATCAGATCCGCACAGTACGGACTGCGGTAGTTAAACGAGTGGTAGATAGTTTGATAGGCCACGCGAAGAAGGATGCGGACAGCTACAACGCGTTCTGGGGTGAATTTGGCCATCAGATGAAGGTAGCGTATGACTGGGATCAGGCATATGACGAAAACTACTACAAGCTCATGCGATTTACTTCGACGCAGAGTGAAGGTGCGGAACAAACGGTAGGACTAGAGGATTACGTCGAAAGAGCCTCAGACGATCAAAAAGAGATTTACTATCTTGTCGGCGAGTCAGCTTCAAGTTTGCGCAACAATCCTCTACTTGAGCACTATGTCGACGCGGGTATCGAAGTGTTGCTCTTGAGTGACGATTTTGATTCGTACATCATTGAGCGATTCAAGGACTTCGGCGATCACTCGTTTAAAGATATCTCGCTTGCGGATGTCGAACTACCGGAGAAATCCGACGAGGAGGCTGTCATTGACGATGAATCTGAAGACAAGGAGGACGCAGCGCTGCTATCACGCGTAAAGGAGTTGCTCGATGAAGAATCGCTGTCTGATGTAACTGCGTCGCAGCGCTTGCACGAATCTGCTTCCTGTCTTGTTCGCGAACGCCCTTGGATCAGCCGTGGGGTTCGCAATATGCTGAAGGACACACATCAGATTCTCGGTGAGGAAAAACTCAAGCTCGAACTCAACATGGCGCACCCACTGGTGCAACGACTCAAAGAACTTGAAGATGAGACTAAGTTTGAGGATCTCACACGTACGTTGCTTGATCAGGCGCGTTTGGCGTACGGTTCGTTGGATGTTGATACGGCTGAATACGTGCGACGCGTCAATGGCATCTTAGCGGAACTCTTGGAGAATCGTGCATGAGAGTCGCTGTGATCGGTGCTGGTAATTTCGGCACAGTGATAGCGAATATTCTGGCGCGTAATGGTTGCGACACATACCTCTGGTTACGCGACAAGCAGCAGTTGCACGATATGCTGCGAGACGGCGAAAATCGGCGTTACCTCCCAGGTCACAAACTAGCCGACGGTGTACAGCCCACTTCAGATCTCGACCTAGCTGCCTCTGCTAGCGAGTTACTTTTTGTCACGGTACCCAGTGCGTCGTTTCGAGAAGTCGCTAAGGCGATGTCTGAATATGTCGCAGCTGGAGCATTCGTCGTCAGCGGAACTAAAGGCGTTGAATCGACATCGTTTCGCTTGATGAGCCAAATTGTTAAGGACGAAATCAACCATGCGAGGGTGGGTGTGTTGAGTGGTCCTAATCTGGCAGAAGAAATCGCAGCGGGACAGTTTGCAGGCACAGTGATCGCAAGTGAAGATGAGACACTCGTCAAGACTGTACAGGAGCATTTACAGAATTCGAGATTTCGGGTCTATGGCAACGCGGATGTCTATGGTGTTGAATTAGGCGGTGCGCTTAAGAACATATACGCAATCATCTGTGGTATGGCGACCACACTTCAGGTAGGGCAGAATGCACTAGCGATGGTCATGACGCGAAGTCTCGCTGAAATGAACCGTTTTGCTCAGTCGATGGGTGCTAATGCGATAACTTTCCTAGGCCTTTCTGGTGTTGGAGACCTGATCGCTACATGTACCTCGCCACATTCACGTAACTTCCAGCTAGGTTCAGAATTAGCTCAAGGTTTGACCTTAGACGAGGCTCAAGAAAAACTTGGCAAATTAGCAGAAGGTGTAAATACACTTGAGGTCGTTTATCGCAAGAAAGAAGAACTCAACGTTTATATGCCGCTAGCAGATGGCGCGTACCGTGTGTTATTTCGTAATGAGAACATCTTGGCTGTGATTGGAGAGCTAATGACCTCGCAACAGCAACCGGATGTTGAATCGGTCGTTCCTGTGTGATTGTTCTCCACCTGTCCATTTCCAATCGCTACCTATAATCCAATACGAGTATGAAACGCCTGATATCGTGTGTGCTTGCGCTAGGATCGTTCGCTCTTTTTGCCGACGTTCCTGGCTCTTCGGACAGTAATGTACTGACCAGATATACAGCATCAACAATCATTGAGTACGGGGTTATTGACGGCGCGTACGACTTTATCTATGCCTCCGTTGACAAGATAAAACGAGACGTATCGTTTGAGAGTTCGGTTCGATTTTCAGGGACAGGACAGCGAATCACGTATGAAATGCCGCGAGGTGTAAGTAGAGAGGACGCACTTCTCTGGTATACGTCCCAGTTAGATCGATTAGGCGGAACGATGTTGTTTACGTGCGAAGGACCCGACTGTGGACGTGCCACGATCTGGGCAAGCCAGATTTTCCGCGTTCGTAGTCTTTCGGCACCTGATCGCCAGCAGGCGTACGCCGCATACGTACTGGGGGATGCTTCCGATCAAACGCTTGTTGCTGTCTACGTTGTTGAACGAGGAAACAAGCGAGTCAACGCACATATTGAGGAAGTCAAACCCAGCGCTCCTGTTACATTCGACGAAAACCAAGGGTTTGCGGATTCGCTCAATGCGACGGGCGTCGCTGTCATCCGTAATGTGACGCCACGACGCGACGGATCGATTGATGCTGAGGCAAAGCAAGTGATCAGTGCGATTGCCCAGAAGATGTCAAACCTCATCTCTCGCGACATTTATGTCGTATGCCACATGCATGCATCAGGTTCAGCGGACCCGTTGATTGAGGCTAGCGGACGCTGTGCTGAGGAAGTTGCGGGTCAACTGGCGGAGGAAACCTCAATTGAACCAAAAGCGATGGGCGTTGGACCATTACTACCGGTCGAAGGGCGAAAGTTGACTCGCGTGGAAGTCGTAGTTCCAAGCTTGCTGCGCCAGGTTTCTCGTTAATCGACTGTGTCGCAATCGGCTAAAACATGGCTGGTAATACTTTCGGGCAACTCTTCCGCGTAACGACTTTCGGCGAGAGTCACGGAGTAGCGCTTGGCGCTGTTGTTGATGGCTGCCCACCTGGTCTGGAATTAAGCGAATCTGATTTGCAGGGCGATCTTGATCGTCGAAAACCGGGACAATCCAAGTACACAACTCAACGCCGAGAGGACGATCGAGTTCGAATTTTGTCAGGGGTTTTCGAAGGTAAGACGACCGGTACCCCAATTGGATTGTTGATCGAAAACGAAGACCAACGCACCCGCGACTATACGGCCATAAAGGACGTGTTTCGACCCGCCCATGCTGACTTCACGTACACGAAGAAATACGGTATTCGCGATTACCGAGGTGGGGGACGCGCTTCGGCTCGCGAAACGAGCATGCGTGTGGCTGCCGCGGGAATTGCCAAAAAGTACCTACGCGAACAGTTCGGTACTGAAATCCGTGGATATCTGGCGCAGATTGGATCCTTGAAGGCGAAGACGTTTGACGTTGACGAGATTGCGAACAACGCGTTTTTTTGTCCTGATGCCTCGCTTGTTCCCGAGATCGAGCAACTAATTGATGAGTTGCGTGCAGATGGAGACTCAATCGGTGCGCGAATCGGTCTCGTTGCGACTAACGTGCCAGTCGGATTAGGAGAGCCAGTCTTCGGAAAACTAGACGCAGAGCTCGCTTCTGCCATGATAGGTATCAATGCGGTAAAGGGCGTAGAGTTTGGCGAGGGTTTCGCAGTTGTTGAACTACGCGGTAGCCAGAACCGCGACGAGATGGATGAGTCTGGATTCGTCAGCAACAATGCGGGTGGGGTACTTGGAGGTATCGCCTCAGGTCAGGACATCACCTTGAGTGTTGCGCTAAAACCTACTTCGAGTATTACGAAAGAGGGTCAGACCCAAAACAAGAGTGGCGACGTGACGACGGTTAGTACAACGGGGCGTCATGACCCATGTGTCGGGATTCGTGCGACGCCCATTGTGGAAGCAATGGCAGCACTGGTGCTGATGGATCACTGTCTGCGTGACCGTGCGCAGAACGCGGACGTTACGCGCTAAACACGTCAATAACTGAAGCGTTTAGTTTTTCAGATTCAGGTCTAGACGCTTATTTTGGCAGGTCTGGAGACGGAGTACGTCATCTCGCCTCTTGTCGAGCTAGGTCGGAGTTTCAAACCTAGAATAGTGAATCAAGCGAGATCTACGGAACGGATTTCATATGCATGGATCAAGCATTAGGAAGACTATTGCGGCATTGCTAGCTGCATTCGTAGCGTCGTATTGCGTGGGTCAAGGTAACTCGAATATCCTGCAAGTGATAGAAGGTGGCGGGGCCGAACCGTCGGGCACCACGCTAGAGTATTACGGAGCGGCGAAGGGATATCTCGCCGAACCCCATGGTGAAGGTCCACACGGTTCAGTCATATTGATCCATGAATGGAATGGTCTCGTTGAGCGTGTGAAGCAGGTTGCTGATGCGCTTGCAGCACAGGGTTACATCGCACTCGCCGCTGACTTGTATTCGGGTCGTACGGGTTCCAATCCACAAGAGAATATGGCGCTCGTTCGAGAGACTCGTGGGGATCCTGATGAGATCATCGCCAATCTCAACGCTGCGGTTGCGTATCTGAAATCTCTACCGGATTCGAACGGGCATGTCGCGACGATTGGTTGGTGTTTTGGCGGCGGCGTTGCACTTTCGTTTGCATTAGGTGGTGAGCATCATGACGGTACAGCGATTTTTTATGGGCAGTTATTAACGGATCCTGCAGAATTAGCGAAACTAGATCATGAAATTTTCGGTACGTTTGCTGGTCAGGATCGAGGCATTCCTGTCGAGCAAGTACATGCCTTCGTTGCCGCCCTCAATGAAGCTGGTATTCCGAATGACATACACATCTACGATCCGGTCCAACACGGGTTTTGGCTTTATGTTGAGCGTGACCAAGAAACGAATCGCGAACCAGCCGAGGACACATGGGACCGGTTAAGCGCGTACTTTGAGAGGACCTTACAACCGGAAGCAGACGCAGACTGATTAGTCTAAATTCGACCACTCTTCCCATTTGATTTCATTAAGAGGCTCGATCGCTGAAAATCTCCTGTCGCAAGGAAATGAGTCATCTGGCCACGAGGATTCAGTTTAGAACATATTGGCTAAATTAGTGCTAACTAACCATGTAATTTCGAAGTTTGACTTCCAAATTACATGGTAAATGATCGGATTTTTCATTTGTTTAGTGAACTACAAACTTCACTATATAACGGCGACACGAAGACAGACGGAATCTACGCAGTTTCGAGTGTCAATCGTCGCTCAGCTCGCACACATCTCCTATGCCATCAGCGTCGGAGTCCACTTGATCCGGATTCGACACGTGAGGACAGTTGTCTAAACCGTCAAGTACGGAATCTCGATCGCGATCGATCCCCATGCGATACCCGGAACCTGGCGGCGTACAGGTGTAAGTGATCGGTCCGTCAGAGATTGCGAAGGCGCGAACCTCTGCGTCGGATGCTGTGCCGCCGACATCGTCAAGGAACGTGCCGTCATCCTGCAGGACCCAGCCTCTGGTCTGTCCTCCGACTCGTCCCTTCGCAATCAGATCGCAGTCAGTGGTCATTCCGCCTAACACGAAAGACTCGAAAGGAGTAGCAGCGCGTTCAATCAGCAAGTCGATCCGTGCTGCAGTTTCTGAATCGTTGCTATCTATGAGAGTGACCTGTTGTCCAACGGCGGGTGCAAGGTCGCTATCGAACTCCATCATGAAGTCCACCAACCCTTGTCGCACTTCATCGCCTGGTATGCCGACATCCATGCCATCGTTGAAGTCGCACCCAAAAATGTTGTAGACCGGCAGCTGACCGGAGGATAGGTCAAGGTCTTCGCAGCTAGTCGTGCCATCGTCGAAAACGGCGCCTTGCAGAAAGTTGAATAACTTGTCGGTCGCGCCGTCGTGGAGGAATCCAAACCCGCGAATCTGATCTCCTTGGTGCTGGTCGGTGGTTGACGGAAGGAAGAACTCCCGATTGGGCAAACCGAACGTGCCTACCTTCTGATACAGATTGCGCAGGTGCGGAACTTTGAGGATCAAAACTTCACCACCATGCGCCGCGTCGCCGGAAGTGCCGTAGAAACCATTGAGCGGATCCAGTGCATGACACCCCGCACAGTTGCGGCCGTCGGGTTCGAGACCATTGAGGTTATTCGGCAAGTCATAGTCGGGACCTAACCCATCTGCACGTCTTTCGCCGTCGAAGAAATCGCGACCTTTCTGCGCTGAAGTCGAAAGTTCACGGTTTAACGAACGAATCGGATTTGGCGGTAGTTGCACGGCGAGAATGAAGTCAGCGAAAGCTTCGATGTCGCGTTCAAGGCGGCGAACTTCGTTAGATTTCTCTTGTTCGTCGACGCTGGACAGCGCAACGTCTCGACCAAGTAAGCCTTCAACTGCGACGATGAAATTCATGAATGAGAACTTCTCATCAAGGGTCCGCTCGGTATCAACGCCAAAGTAGCCATTCGCACGGTCGCCACGCCAGTGCAAATGACCGTGTGTCGACATGCCGCGCATCGTTTGCGTGGCCATTGGACCTTTCATCGAACTGAAATCTCGTTGCTCGCCATTGCCGTTGACGTATGGCACCGATTCGCAGCCTCGATAGTGTCCATAGATGTCGCAGTTCAACCAAAAATCGGAAAATGTCGGAAAAGGTTGTGGATTTGCAGCGTTCACGTCGTCGGGATTTCCTAGATCCCAGCTCATGTGATCGGTGTCACCAAAAATGTGACAGCTCGCGCACGATGCCTCGCCGTTTGACGAGAATCCGTTCGCGTCGTAGAGCATCGGTCGTCCTGATATGACCGTTGTCGGTTCGGGATTGTGAAAGCGAACAGATTGAAGGAACTCGCCCGACTCAGGATTTATGGTGCTGATGCCGCGTGCGAAGTGGAGGAATACGTAGAGTCTTGCGCCAGAACCATCGCGAGCGGTGCCGTGAACCAATCCCGCGGGTCCTCCGCCGACATTGAGGTATTCGGCACTCGCCGCGGTGGGGTCGAATTCCGCGCCACTCCCGTCCCAAAAGGCATCATCTTCGAGCTCTGCCGTATTGATAACGCCAACGCGACTAGATCCTAACGCCGCTACGTAGAGCTTTGAACCATCTGGACTAAACTGCATCTCTAAAGGCGTCGCCAAACTATGCGAGCGAGTCTCGGGCGATGTTTTCAAGATGTCGTAATTGATGTGTCGATTGAGATGTCGGGCTCGCACGGTGTCGGTTAACGGGTCAAGTACCGTGATTTGAGCTTGCGCAAGATTTCCTTGTACGGTCGATCCGCCGCGGATGCCCGGCCCTTCAAAGCGCACATGATTTTGTGAGTCTGTGTTGGATACGTACACATTTCCATTCGCTGGATTCACTGCCATGTTGAACAGTGTGGTGCCAACGTGCGAAAAGTGCTTGACTTCTTCTAACGATTCTGTGTCGATTGCAAAGACGTCTTTATCGGGCAGGAAAAATCGAATGCCGTTCGAATAGTTCAATCCTCTTGAATCTTGCCACTCTCCGGCTGCCCTATCCCATTTAACAATCATGGCAGTGAAGGGCGCGTGTTCGTTGTCTGCACCGCGACTTGGCAATGGTCGACCTTTGGGCAGTGTCTTATCCGCCGGTCCATTGGGTGATCGTGACGCAAGTCGCGCGGGCATATGACCCGCCACGCAGGGTTGATTTCCGTTCCGTCGATCCCATGTCGCTCCCACAAAAAATCCGGCAGGTGTATCCTCAAAGCCCCGACACATTACGCCTTCATGCACGACGGTGGTTTGATTACCGGAATTGAAGACGGCTGCGTATACGGTCCGTCCATCGCGACTCACTGTGAGCGCCCGAGGCGTATCACCAAACAATTCCACGATCTTGAGTGGCGTTCCACCAAACCCCTCACCGGGATGGGCGGCGTCGAATATCCACACGTCTGCGCGTGCAATACCTGCCGTATGTAGTTGCGGATCGCCAGCGCCTTCTATGTGCGCGATTGAAGGGTGAGTTCGATGCTGTCCGCGATGCGCGGTTGTGATGAAGGCGCGATTGTTAGCGAACACGATGTCGCGTGGTTCATCGCCGACAAGGAGAGTTCGTGACACGAACGGCGGCGAAGAAATTGAAGTGCTTGAACTCCGAAGTGATCGGACATCGACAACGCTGATAGAGTCGGATAGATGGTTGACGACCCAAACTTCCTCATAGCCGTTCGCGGCGACTGAGACCGGTTCCATACCCACCGGTATTGAAGTCGCGTACGCGAGCGTTCCGTCGTCCTTTACGCCATAGACCTCAAGACGATTGTCTGGTGGATTAACGACGTATAGAAACGAACCATCTGGGGAAAGCGCCATCGGTCGTACGGGTCCCGACTCAAATGCGATGAAGTCCTGGGCGTACGCGTGCCACGACGCGATGCATGTAACCAGCAGCAGCGCGCATAGCTGGAACCTCGTCAGTCTGTGTGTGAGGACTCGCATACGTTGTCTCAAACTTTGTCCAACATACGACATGCGCATCGGTCCGAAATCAGTGACTGAGTTTGTGCAATTTTGTCATGAATTTACTCGCATTGGCTACACTTAGCGCAATGCACGATTTCGTATTGTGTTTAGACGGTGTTATGCATGGTCCGGTACGAGTCGCCATGCGAGTTCTGATCGCCTCCGCGCGCCCCTGGCGTATTCAAATGCCATTTCTGAACTGGCGTTGCCGTCCAGACCTCGCTTGTACATTCCTTGAATGAAGCCGATATTCCGTATGACGTACGCATCTACGAACCTTACCAACACGGGTTTTGGCTTTACTTTGAACGCGACCAAGAAACTAACCGTGAACAGCCTAAAGACGCATGGGACCGGTTAAGTGTGTACTTTAAAAGAGTACTGTCGTCAACTGGACCAATCGAGTGACTCGTACAGAATTTCGTAACGTATGAACTTCCTTGCGACGTGACTGCTCCCCTTCCATCAGTAAGGGTTGCGGTCACCGGGACTTTTTAGTTAGAGAAAGGGATTGGTAGGTTCGTCTAAATTAGATTAAGGCAGTTGTAATCAATCGTGCAAATCTTCAAGTAACCGATTCGCTGCAACCGCGCGGATGTTGTCATCTAGATCGAATGTCGTATCACCCGCATGAATCACGTCTAGTCGGTCGAGGCCTAGGTCTGACATTGAGATTCTCATTGCACTGGTAATCTTGGGGCTTAAGGTGTGTTTGATTTCAAAGCCACGCAATGCATCACCCCTACCGACGAGACGGATAACAAGGTCCAGTTCCGCTCCGTTGGTAGTACGCCAATAGAACGCATTTTCTGACCCTTGCGCGATTTCTCCAATAATGTTCTCAACAATAAAACCCTCCCAAGAAGCACCAATCTTTGGATGTTGAAGTAGTGTCTCGTATGAACCCGTATTAAGGAAGAAATGCAGAATACCAGAGTCCCGAAAGTAAATCTTTGGGGTTTTCACCTGACGTTTTGAGATATTTGCATGCCAAGGTTTCAGGACGCGAACGACGTACGTCGACTCTAGGAAGCTCAGGTAGTTTGCGACGGTGTGGTTCGAAACACCGAACGCTCGAGCAAACTCAGCGCTGTTCCAGGATTGACCGTGATAGTGGGCAAGCATTGCATAGAAACGTTCTAGGTTTGCTGACGGGATTCGGGTTCCGAAATCAGCTATATCGCGTCCAAAAAAGGTTCGTACGAAGTCTCGTCTCCAGTCCCAGCTCGCACGTTCAGAGTTGGCTGTAAAAGCACGAGGAAAGTTTCCTCGAAGCCAGAGTTTGTCCAAGTGATTTGCGCCAACTTCATTGAGAGTGAGTCCGGGTAGTTCATAGAGCGTGATGCGCCCGGCCAGTGATTCGGACGAACGCTGCGAGAGCTCTGGAGATGCGCTACCGAGTAATAGAAACCTCGCGGGGTTGCCCGCTCGGTCGGCAAGCACACGTAGTGTTTCGAAAATAAGTGGTAATCGTTGTATTTCGTCGAGCACGATTAAGCCGCGAAGCGAACGAAGTCTCAACAACGGTTCTGTTAACTGTGTGAGATGCTCGGAGTCTTCGAGATCGAAAAAGTGAACTTCGCCTTGAAACTGTTTTCCTATTTCGTGCGCTAGCGTAGTTTTCCCCACTTGACGTGCGCCAAGCATGGCCACAACGGGGACCTCACTTAGGAGGTTCATTATCGCGTCTTGGTGTCGTCTTCGATCGATCATACGTTAATTTTACCATGTAATATGGAAGTCTGACTTCCAAATAACATGGTAGAACAGTAGATATAGATACATTTGAGATCGTATTCAATCACTAAACAGCTCACTCAGCGTGTCTATATGCAGTTAATTGAGAGACGTTATCACATGCCTCAGTTCGTACGTAATTACTCTGAAATCTTAGGTTGAGGAGCTTGCGACATACGCCAAACTGTCGACGGGAATATAAACTCTGGTCTCATGATTGCAGGTTGGGGGGATCGTAGCTCTAAATAAACTTTGATGGTGTGTGGAACATTTCGTTGATTCCGAAGAAAAGTTATTGATTTAGAAAGGAAATTAAGATCTCGGTACAGTTAGTCTGGGTGACAGAAGCTCATAGAATTTCTATAATCCCGCGCCCCAAACCCACACCGATCCATCTTGGCAACGCTTTACGACAAGATCTGGGATGCTCACGTCGTTGGTCAACGCGATGATGGTCTCAGTCTGCTCTACATTGACCGTCACCTGATTCACGAGGTCACGTCGCCTCAAGCGTTTGAAGGGCTTAGACTCGCCGGTCGCAATCCTTGGCGACTAGATGCGAATTTAGCAACGCCTGACCACAACATTCCTACGCGGAACCGTCGTCTCGGTATGGCTGGGATCGAGGATCCTATAGCGAAGGAGCAGGTTGTAACGCTCGACGACAACTGCCGAGAATTTGATATCAGGCAATTTGAGCTACTGGATGTCAGACAAGGCATCGTGCATGTAATCGGTCCGGAACAAGGCGCAGTCTTACCCGGAATGACGGTAGTGTGTGGTGACTCTCATACCTCGACACACGGGGCATTAGGCACGCTTGCACATGGGATTGGTACGTCAGAAGTTGAGCATGTATTAGCTACTCAATGCCTCGTCCAGCAAAAAAGTCGAAACATGCGTGTCGAAATCACCGGTTCTCTCAATCAGGGCGTTTATGCGAAGGACATCATCTTGGCGCTCATTCGTGCGATAGGAACCGCTGGAGCAACAGGGCACACGATTGAATATACGGGTGAGGCCGTCCGTAGCTTGACCATGGAAGGTCGCATGACGGTCTGCAATATGTCGATCGAGGCAGGAGCGCGAGCAGGATTGGTCGCGGTTGATGAAACGACGCTAGGTTATGTTGAGGGAAGACCTTTCGCGCCTAGTGGTGCACGATGGCAAGAGGCGATCGAAGCATGGCAAGATCTCAAGTCAGATAAAGATGCAACATTTGACTCCACGGTGGTGCTTGATGCAAATGCACTGGCTCCTCAGGTCTCGTGGGGTACTAATCCGCAGCTTGTGGTAGGGGTCGACGAGTCGATTCCTGATCCGGCTACGTTTGAAGACGAGGCGACCGCCGAAACTGCGGAACGAGCGCTCAAGTACATGGACTTACGCCCAGGCGAATCGCTGAAGGACGTACCACTCGACAAAGTGTTCATTGGCTCATGTACAAACGCGAGAATCGAGGATCTACGTGCGGCGGCATCCGTCGCGAAAGGTCGAAGAGTCTCTACTAACCTTGAAGCACTTGTCGTACCTGGTTCCGGGTTGGTTAAACAACAAGCAGAGAACGAAGGTCTGGATCAGGTCTTCATCGATGCTGGTTTTGAGTGGCGCGATCCTGGCTGTTCGATGTGTCTCGCAATGAACGACGATCGCCTCATGCCTCGGGAACGTTGTGCGTCGACGTCAAACAGAAATTTTGAAGGGCGACAAGGACACCTTGGTCGGACGCACCTCGTCAGTCCAGCAACTGCAGCAGCAAGCGCAATCGCGGGTCATATCGCCGACGTAAGGGAGTTTCTGCAATGAGTGTAAACCCGCTTCAGTTCGAGCGACATACTGGAGTCGTAGCGCCGTTGGACAAGGCGAACGTTGATACTGATCAGATCATCCCGAAGCAGTTCTTGAAATCAATCAAACGGACTGGATTTGGTGAGAACCTCTTTGATGCTTGGCGTTTTGAGGACGAGGGAACCATCGGAAAGCCACTATCTGAACGACAACCAGTTCGTGATTTCGTGCTGAACGACTCACGATATGCCGATGCATCGATCTTGCTCGCACGCGAGAATTTTGCATGCGGTTCGAGTCGAGAACATGCTGTTTGGGCGCTTCTTCAGGCAGGTTTTCGTTGCGTGATCGCACCTTCGTTTGCCGATATCTTCTACAACAACAGCTTCAACAATGGGTTGTTGCCGGTTCAACTAACGCACGCGGAAGTGGACGAGCTTTTTGCACGAGCGACGCAGCGTCAGCCGATCGAGTTATCGGTTGATCTCGGTGAACAAGCAGTAACTGGAGGCGACAATCTCGACTATCGGTTTGAGATCGATCCAGTACGCAAGAATCGTATGCTCAAAGGCTTGGATGAAATTGGATTAACGCTGGAACATGCTGATGATATCAAGGCATTTGAAACTCGTCATGTGAAAGCGAATCCATGGTTGTTCGATGGAGATCGAGCGTGAAGTCAGCGCAAATCGTGGTCTTGCCTGGGGACGGTATTGGCGCGGAGATCGTGCCGCACGCGGTTCAAGTTCTGCGTAAAGCCACGGATGGTTTACTCGACCTTCACATCGATGAAGCCGATGCTGGTGGAATCAGCATTGACAAGCACGGTGTCCCCTTAACACCAGAGACATTGCGTGCTGCACAGGAAGCAGACGCTGTGCTACTTGGTGCCGTTGGCGGTCCGAAATGGGATGACCTTCCGGTTGACAAGAAACCAGAGAAAGGGCTACTTGGGTTACGTTCTGGCTTGGATGCTTACGCAAACTTGCGTCCTGCAATCCTATTTGAACCGTTAGCCGGGGCTTCGACTCTCCAATCACAATTTGTAAGTAACCTAGATTTATTAATCGTCCGTGAACTCACAGGTGGGATTTACTTCGGGGAACCTCGAGGTGTGCAGGTCGAAGGTAACGTGCGTCGTGGGGTGAACACCTATGTCTACGACGAGACGGAAATCCAACGAATCTCGCGCACAGCTTTCGAACTAGCTCGTAAGCGAAATCGCAAGCTCTGTTCGGTCGATAAAGCAAACGTGCTTGAAGTCACTCAGTTATGGCGAGATGTTGTCACCGAAGTCCATGCGGACTATCAGGATGTCGAACTGACACACTTATTAGTGGATAACGCTGCGATGCAGTTGGTACGAGAACCGAAGCAATTCGATGTCATAGTCACTGGGAATATGTTCGGCGACATACTCTCAGACGTCGCAGCGATGCTGACTGGATCGCTCGGAATGCTCCCCTCGGCGTCATTGAACGCCGACAATCGGGGCATCTATGAACCGGTACATGGCACCGCGCCTGATATCGCCGGCAAGAACCTCGCGAATCCGCTAGCGACGATCCTTTCAGTTGCCATGATGCTTCGTTACGGACTTGATGCTGGAGATTCGGCCGATCGAATCGAGCAAGCGGTTGACACCGTGCTATCCAATGGCTATCGAACAGGTGACATCATGCCTTCGACTCCAGATGACGCGATTCAGCAAGTAGGGACAGACGCAATGACGGATGCCGTGTTGCAGGAGCTAGATTAGGCAATGAATGCAGTTAACGTAGCAATCGCCGGTGCGACAGGTGCCGTCGGTGAAGTCCTGCGTGAAATGCTCGTCGAACGCGAATTTCCTGTTGGTGAGATAAGTCTATTGGCGAGTTCACGTTCCACAGGTAAATCGTTCGACTTCGAAGATCGAACGATAAACGTGCAAGTTCTTGACGAATTTGACTTCTCGGATACGCAAATCGCGTTTTTTTCTGCTGGTGGATCAGTTTCTGCTGTTCACGCGCCACGCGCAGCTAAAGCCGGTGCTATCGTCGTGGACAACACGTCACAGTTTCGTCAAGAGTCTCACATTCCACTGGTGGTACCGGAAGTAAATCCGCATCGAATCAAGGATGGACTGGATACTGGCATCATCGCCAATCCGAACTGTTCGACAATTCAGATGGTGGTAGCGTTGAAGCCGATTTACGACGCAGTGGGTATTGAACGAATCAATGTCGCGACCTATCAGGCGGTGTCGGGCGCTGGTGCTTCGGCGATTCGTGAATTAGCCGAGCAGACGACCAACATCCTGAACGGGAACGGTGCAGACCCAACCGTGCATCCGGTCCAAATCGCATTCAACGCAATCCCTCAGATTGCTGAATTCGAAGACAACGGTTACACGAAAGAAGAATGGAAGATGGTGCTCGAGACGAAGAAGATCTTCGAAGATGATTCCATTCAAGTGAATCCGACCTGTGTCCGAATACCGGTGTTTTACGGTCACTCCGAAGCGGTACACATTGAAACGCGTGAGCCTATCAGCGTGGATTTCGCACGTGATCTGCTAAAGACGGCCGAAAACGTCGTCCTCATCGACGATCGCAAGCCAGGTGGCTATCCAACTGCCGTTGACCACGCCGCTGGCACAGATCCAGTCTTTGTTGGTCGTGTAAGGAAGGATGTTTCTCACCCGCGCGGTCTAAATATGTGGGTTGTATCTGACAACGTACGAAAGGGCGCGGCGTTGAACAGCATCCAAATCGCGGAAGAGCTGCTTCCAATCCTTCATTAACCGCTGTTCTGGTGCAGCCAGATCGACCATGAGGTACTACGCGCTTGGTGTCGAGTATGACGGCACGAGCTATAGTGGCTATCAACGGCAAGCTGAAGCTCAGACGGTTCAGGCAGAACTGGAGAAGGCATTGAGCTCGATAGCCGCGGAACCGATATGCGTTGTCGCTGCCGGTCGCACGGACCGTGGCGTTCACGCGACGCAGCAGGTGGTAAGTTTCGAGACCTCGGTTGAGCGTCCAGACCGCGCATGGGTGGTTGGTGTGAATTCGTTGCTGCCCAGTACGATCGCCGTCAATTGGGTGAAGGAGGTTAGCGCCGATTTCAGTGCGCGATTTTCCGCGTTGTGGCGAAGATATATCTACATATACGGTCATCGTTCGAACATGCAGGTTTTTCTTCGTAATTTCGTCAGTTGGACCGATTCGTTTCTCGATGTCGATCGCATGGAACAGGTCGTGGACCTTTTTCTCGGCGAACAGGATTTCAGTTGTCTACGCGCTGCTGATTGCACATCTCGAACGCCTTTTCGTCACGTCTACCATCTGGACGTCATAAGAATCGGTGGATTTGTGATAATCGATATTGCGGCGAACGCGTTCCTACTTCACATGGTTCGAAATTTGGCCGCCGTGCTCCATGATGTAGGGATTAACAAATTGAACCGCAGTGATGTCATGGCGTTGATCGACTCTCGCGACCGGAATCTAGGTCCACCGACTGCGCGTGCGACGGGCTTATATCTAGCCGCGGTCGGTTATGAATCGGAATTCAATATTGATAGTTCCATCCGAGTACCTGCAGTACTCGGCGAGATACAGGATCGCTTCCGCGCAGTGACACTGCCTTGTGATTACTACCGTAGGTCGATCGACCCGTGACGGCAGTGAAGTTCTGCGGAATACGCAGTGCATCTGATGTTGAGGCGGCAGTCCACGTCGGCTGTGACCTGGTCGGCATCAATTTCGTGCCTAAGAGCCCTCGCTTCGTTGACACTGAAGTGGCTTCGAAGATCGTCACGTCCTATGGGTCAAAAATGCTCTTCGTCGGCGTCTTCAAAGATCCAAGCGAGACTGAGGTACGCGACACATTGGACTCGTTGGCGTTAGATTTCCTACAGTTCAGTGGGGATGAACCTGCTGATTTCTGTGATTCCTTCGGTTGGCCTTACATCAAAGGCATGCACGTCACAGATAAGTTTGATTTTGAAAGGGAGTGCGCACTGTTTCCGAATGCGTTTGCCTATCTTCTAGACTCAGTGTCTGAGCTAGGCGGCGGCTCAGGTACGACGTTTGATTGGAACCAATTCCCGAGAAGCGCACAGGCGAAGGTAGTCCTTGCGGGCGGCTTGAACCCGAATAATGTTGCAGACGCAATCCATAAGACACGCCCCTGGGGTGTCGATGTCGCATCGGGAATCGAAAACGACGATCACTCCAAAAACCGTGAACTAATGGTCCGATTTATGCAAGGCGTGAGGAATGTTGAGGCATAGGGAAGGGGATAACGAACTCCCTGATAGCTCTGGACATTTCGGTCCATATGGGGGTCGGTTCGTCGCAGAAACCTTGATGAGCGCGTTAGATGAACTAACACGCGTTTATGAGGACGCTCTAGATGATCCTACATTTGAAGCGGAATTCAGAACAGATCTTGCACGTTACGTCGGACGGCCATCACCGCTCTATGAAGCAAAACGTTTCGCCGCAAGTATCGGCAAAGCGCGCATTTTCCTTAAACGTGAAGATTTGAACCACACCGGTGCGCACAAGATCAACAACACGATTGGACAGGCGTTACTGGCTTCGCGAATGGGTAAACGGCGGATCATCGCGGAGACTGGTGCTGGTCAGCATGGTGTGGCGACTGCAACAGTCGCTGCTCGGTTAGGCGTTGAATGCACGGTTTACATGGGTTCAACCGATATTGAACGTCAAAAGCCCAACGTGTATCGGATGAAGATGCTCGGTGCTCATGTCCAAGCCGTCGATTCGGGTTCGAAGACGCTAAAAGACGCGATGAACGAAGCGATGCGTGATTGGGTTACGAACATCGACACTACTCACTACATCATCGGAAGTGTTGCCGGGCCTCATCCGTATCCTGCTATGGTGCGTGATTTCCAGTCTGTGATTGGCGAAGAGTGTCGTGAGCAGTGTCTTGAGTTAGTCGGACAACTACCGGACGTATTGGTCGCGTGCGTAGGTGGCGGATCCAACGCGATGGGACTGTTTTACCCGTTCCTAAACGACATTAATGTCAAGATGATCGGTGTTGAAGCCGGTGGGGAAGGCATGCAAAGTGGCCGCCATGCGGCTCCGCTCAATGGTGGAACACCAGGCGTGCTGCATGGCGCAAATACGTACCTTATGGCAGACGAAGACGGACTGATCCTCGATACGCATTCGATATCCGCAGGGTTGGACTATCCAGGCGTTGGCCCAGAACATGCCTACCTTAAGGATACAGGACGAGTCACGTATGAGACTGTAACGGATGAAGAGGCTCTGCAAGCGTTCCGTCTTCTCTCAGCGTGCGAGGGTATTGTGCCCGCGCTTGAATCGGCGCATGCGCTTGCACAGGCATCGAAGCTGTCCGCGGCGGGTGATGTCGAAGACGTGATCGTAGTAAATCTCTCTGGACGAGGCGACAAAGATCTGGAAACGGTTGCTCGTATGGATGGTGTTGAGCTTTGAGCCGTCTTAAGTCGACCTTCGATTGTCTGCGCCAGCGCGGCGAGAAAGGCTTAATCACGTTTATTACAGCCGGTGATCCTTCATTGTCAGCAACTGTCCCCGCGCTAACTCAATTAGCCGATGCTGGCGCTGATGTCTTGGAGCTGGGAGTCCCTTTCACGGATCCCGAAGCGGACGGTCCGGCGATTCAACGATCGTCTGAACGCGCCCTTTTGAATCGAGTTACTTTGCGGAAGACGTGCGAGCAAGTAGCGTTGTTCCGACAGCACAATGAAGACACACCGGTTGTCCTCATGGGCTACTTAAATCCAATTCTCGCACTCGGCATAGAACAATTCGCAAAGCTCGCGCATGAATCAGGTGTAGATGGTTTAATCGTCGTAAATCTTCCTCCGGAAGAGGCGGGTGAACTGAGTGCAGCTCTCAAACCGCGTGGGATTGACCTCATTCTCTTAGTAGCGCCTACCACACCGATCGAGCGGATAGAGGGGCTTGCGCAGAGCTGTTCAGGATTTCTCTATTACGTTTCGATTAAAGGTATCACTGGCGCTGACCACCTTGACGTGAAAGACGTCGAGCACAAGGTGGCTTCAATAAAACTAACGACTGATCTACCCGTCTCGGTCGGATTCGGTATCAAGACCCCTGAAGCCGCAGCTGCGATAGCGAAGGTAGCTGACGCCGTCGTTGTCGGGAGTGCACTCGTTGATATTCTCGGCGGAGAAAAGGAGCTCGAAGAGGCGTTGTCTGACCTATACGAACTTACCTCCGCACTTAAACGCTCAATTCGTGAATGCTGATTCATTGACAAACCCGACAAGCGAAAGCGTCGAAGCATTTGTCACCGAGATCGCGAGACAGCGCGCCAAACTGGTTCAAAGCCGTTCATTCGCAGCGATACGTGAAGTTGCGTGTGACTTAGGTTTACACCGCGTCGCTCCGAAGCAGGTTGTCGTTGGGGGAACTAACGGTAAAGGCAGCACGGTCCGATATTTACAGCAAATCTTGACGCACCAAGGTCTTCGCGTCGGAACAACCACGTCGCCTCATATGCATAGTTACCTTGAACGGATCATGCTGGATCGCGAAATGGTCACGGCGAGTCAGTGCTTCGACGCAATCCGTACCGTTGCAGAGATCACAGGTGATCTTGCGCTGACTTACTTTGATCTCACAACGTTGGCAGCCTTACATTTGTTCAAACAATGGGAAGTGGACGTGGCGGTGGTCGAGGTCGGGTTAGGCGGTAGACTCGACTGTGCAAATGTGGTGGACAGCGATGTCGCTGTGATCACAAACGTTGACTTAGATCATAGCGCGGTACTTGGAAGTACCATCGAGGAGATCAGTCGTGAGAAATTGCCGATCGCGCGACCGAACAAGCCGTTGGTATTCGGTGACAGACGCGCCAATTTGGTTGTTGATGAGTACGCTCACGCTCACGACAATCCTCTTTACAAAATCGATCGTGAATTTGGTTCCTCAAACATAGAGTCGATATTCGTAACCGGCAGTGACCATCGTCGTTTTTTTATTTCTCGGACGTTGACCAATTACGTTATCGAGAGTTTTAGCTCGGCACTACAAGCCGCCATGTTGTTAGACCATCTACGGGACGACCTAGCGCTCGGTACATTACGTTTCTCGACGCCAGAGGGGCGTATGGAGAGCGTATTTACGCGTGACCGTCACTGGATCTTAGACGTGGCGCACAATCCAGCTGCAATTCGCTTTCTGCGTCAACATCTCGCTCGCCAAAATATCACTCAATGCGTTGTCGTATTTACGTGTTTCGCTGACAAAGATGTAAGAGGCATGCTGGAGAGTCTTTTAGAACCGAACGAATGGGGTGCGGCTGAGGTGCTAGATGTCGTACTTACGGATTCTTACGGTGTTCGCGGACTTGACGCAGACGATCTCGTAGCTAAGGCTACGGGTCTGGATTGCAGGTTGCAGATTGAATCAAACCTAAACGATGCACTGACTGTCGCTGCGAATTTAGCGCCCCTGGACACGCCGGTCGTTGTTCTCGGATCATTTGATGTCGTCTCGCGCGCTCGATGCGCTTTGAATATGTACGGTTCGGGAAACCGTAACCAGTAATGGAAATCAAAACACGCGACCGGATTGTCGGCGGGGTATTTCTGGCTGCACTCGCTGTCATTCTGGTGCCCATGCTCTTCGATGAGTCGCCTGGTCCGGCGCTAGAAATCGAACCGATGTCGGAGCTCGATATTGAGCGAGTTCCGGAAATACCCCTCCCAAACGCAAGTACCGCAGCGTCTAAACGCGAAGAACTGAGGCAGATAGTTGATGAGGATGGCTTTTTAGTCGATTACGGCACTCGAGTCGGTGATGTGACGATTGACGAGAAAGTCAATGACTCCGGCTATTGGGCTGTCCAGCTCGGGAGTTTCCGAGAATCAGATAAGGCCGATGCCTTGAGGTTGCGCCTTAAAGAAGATGGGCAGCGTACCTGGATTTCGCAGGCGAAAATCAACGACGAGATCATGACCCGAGTTGCTGTTGGACCATTCAATGAGCGCGAGGCTGCAGAGTCATATCGGAACGAAGCCGCTGAACGGTACGACATCGACGGTCTGGTCGTTGGTTACAAACCATGAGTGGTTTTAACTTTTGGGACATTGGTTTTGCGGCGCTCTTGTTGGTCTCGACATTTCGCGGATGGTCCAAAGGTGCTGTGATCGACACGATTGCAACCGTTGTTTTATTGATTGCGATATTCGGCGGTCTTCTGTTCGGAACAGAAGTTGGCACTCTTATCCTGGGTGTGTCCCAAGAAGGTCAAAACCCTTGGGTATTACCACTCGGATTCGTGATCGTGTTCGTCGTCGTTACGCTGGTTGGTGCACTCATTCGGAAGGCGATCGATTCTGCCATAACTGAATCCGCGATGCGCCCTGCTGATCGAACGATTGGACTAGTGCTCGGCGTCGTACGGGGGTTCTTGATCATCATGCTCATCATCGCCTGCATGCTACGGTGGTATCCCGATTCGCCTGAGTTGTTGAGCTCATTTTCGTTTCGATTGCTCGAACCATTCAATGACGACATGAGCAAGTTTGTAGACTTGTTAGTCGGGTAGCACAATTTAGTCCGAGCATGCCTAGCAGAATAGAGATATAAACGTGTGCGGCGTAGTAGGCATCGTTGGTAGCACAGAGATCAATCAAGAGCTCTACGATGCAATGCTCATCCTACAGCATCGCGGTCAAGACGCTGCGGGAATGGCGATTTCTGATGGTGATCGACTTGCGCTTCGAAAAGCGAATGGGCTTGTTAGCGAAGTGTTCCAAGAACGTCATATGTTGCGTGCACGGGGAAAACTTGGTGTTGGACATGTGCGTTATCCGACGGCTGGGACCGCTACTTCCGCAGAAGCCCAACCCATGTACGTGAACTCACCGTGCGGAATCTGTATCGCTCATAACGGCAATATCACAAATTCAAAATCACTGCGTGAGGACATCACAACTAAGTACAACCGGCATCTGAACACCCGCTCCGACTCCGAAATCTTGCTCAATGTATTCGCGCATGAGCTACAAAACAGCGAACAAGCAGTTAGTGAACCTGCCAGTGTCTTCAACGCGGTTGCAGCGGTACATCAGCAGTGCATCGGTGCGTATGCGGCTGTTGCGTTGGTCATCGGCGGCGGGATCGTGGGTTTCCGTGATCCTCGAGGTATTCGACCTTTGGTCGTTGGGGCACGAAACAGCAACAAGAAGAGCACTCCTGATTACATGATCGCGAGCGAAACGGCAGTTCTCGACATCATGGGGTTCAAACCGATACGAGATATTGAACCAGGTGAAGCGTGCTACATAACTGAGAGCGGTGAGCTACATATTCAGCAATGCGCGGAACAACATACACACACGCCGTGCATTTTCGAGTATGTCTACCTCGCTCGACCCGACTCCGTGCTCGACAAGATTTCCGTCTATAAAGCTCGCCTTAGTATGGGCGAAGCACTAGCAGATACGTTCCTCGAACGCTTTCCAAATAGGAAGCACGACGTTGATGTAGTCATACCCATTCCAGAGACTAGCAGAACTGCCGCGCTCCCACTAGCACACCGATTAGGCGTGGATTACCGGGAAGGATTCGTAAAGAATCGATACATCGGTCGAACCTTCATCATGCCGGGTCAGTCGATTCGGAAAAAGTCGGTTCGACAAAAACTAAACGTCATTGAGCTCGAGGTCCGCGACAAAGTCGTACTACTCGTTGAAGACTCGATCGTTCGAGGCACGACGATCCGCGAGGTTATCGAACAGTGTCGTCAAGCGGGTGCGAAGAAGGTATATCTCGCAAGTGCAGCACCGCCGGTGCGATTCCCGAACGTGTTTGGCATTGATATGCCAAGTACGGACGAGTTTGTTGCAACAGGACGCACCGAAGAGGAAATCCAACAGAGTCTTGGTGTTGAGCTACTCGTGTACCAGAAGTTGGAAGATCTCAAGCGAGTGGTCCGCAGTTGGAACGAAGACATCGAAGAATTTGATTGCTCTATTTTTGATGGCAGGTACAACTGCGTGGGGGTAGATGAGTCCTACCTCAGCCAGCTATCGCTTGAGCGCAACGACTACACCCGATCTATCGAGGATGTGTTCGAAATCGAGTCGGACGATCAACACACCGCCAATTCGCGCGTGAATGCCTAAAGTACCGCAGGATAAGCGCGACCGACCTGCGCGCACCGAGCATTTCCTCAAACCACGACCGCGGTCAACGCCGTGTGTGGGTATTTGCTCAACATCGCATGGCGATTTTGTCTGTCGCGGTTGCAAGCGTTTTTTTAACGAAGTTCGTGATTGGCAGAACTTTGCACCAGACCAGCGGGAAATGGTCTTCAATCGACTTGCGCAACTAAAGCGGGATAGTATTTTGGCGTTGGTAACGATCGCCAACGAGGATCAACTGCGGTCAAAGACAGACGAGTTTGTTGGCAGGGCTTCCGATGACCTAGCGCTTCGAGTATATGAGGCGTTGGGTCGCTGTGAAGGTGTCTACGCCGATTGGGGATTACAGCCGCCTAAGGACCTGAAAGGATGGGAAGACCCGTTGAAGGTGCTCAAACATATTGAAGATTTCTACTACGAGACCTCTCGCGGCGCATTCGAACAGTTTTACAAGATCCGCACAAACTAGCGGTGGTTTCTGCTGCGATACAAAGTCTGTTGCTGTGCGAAACACCTTCGACATGGCTTGAGGAGGCATCACAGCAACTCCCTAACTTGCTGATCGATCAAGCGAACTGCGAGAAAAAGGCAGCAGCAACTGCGGTCTCTTTGCTGCATCGAAGCGGTTCAGACGAACGATTTTCGTTGGAGCTATCCCGCATCGCACGAGAAGAACTCAAGCATCTTGAGCTCGTACTAAGAGTCATAAAGCGTCACGGCATGAGCACTCGGCATTTATCTGCCGGGCGATATGCGAGAGCTTTGAATGAGTGGACGAGCAAGCGTGAACCAGCGCGTCTCGTGGATCAATTGCTGGTGTGTGCGATGATCGAGGCAAGGTCTTGCGAGCGAATCGGAGCGTTACTTGCGATCCTCAAAGGTGATTTAAGAACCTTGTACGAAAAACTGCACGATGCAGAAGATCGTCATTTTGAGTTCTATGTCGCGAGAGCCTATACGCTTGACCCTAATTACTGCGAGGAAAGACTCGCAAGCCTGAGCAGATTAGACGCTCACTTGATATCGCAACCTGACCAAGAATTTAGATTTCACAGCGGCACGCCAGATCGTTAACTGGATTGAATCGCAAATCGTTCGAGATTGAATACTGAATCTTGCTGGCGTAAAAGCCATCCACAAGTCCCCCAGTCGCCTAAAACCATCCGTTTGGCGCCGTTGTGTAACAGGTGAACGCCGGGTCTATGAGTATGACCGTGAATCATGGTTTTGCAATCATGAGCCTCTAGATCGTTCTCTATCTCGACTTCGACCACATCCGTTATGTTCTCAGCTTTTAACTCGTTTGAGTTCTTGCTTTGCTCGCGAAGTGATCGAGCGAGCGCACGTCTTTCCTCAAGCGATGAACTGAGAATCTGATTCTGCCATTCGGGTGAACGGAGTAGTTTCCTCATGTTCATGTACGCGACATCGCTCGTGCAATACGCGTCACCGTGCGCCAGAAGAACCCTCTCTGAAAGCTCCATGCTTTCCAGCACAAAAGGGTCGGGAATTAGCCTCACACCGGTCAGGGAAGCAAACTCCTCGCGGTACAGAAAGTCCCTGTTACCGTGCATTACGTGCACTGGGATGTGTTTTGTGGTTAAACGTAAGTCGTGGATTAGTGTATTTGCGAATGTCGAATCGTCATCGTCGCCAACCCACACTTCAACTAAATCCCCGAGGATGAAGACCTCAAGGTTCTGGGTACACGCGTTTCGAAGTACTTGCTGAAACGAACTGTATTTCGGATCCTGATCAGACTCAAGGTGTAGGTCTGAAATAAAAACTTGACTCAATTAGTAGCCCGATTGACCGAATCGAGAAGGTTTTCTAAGAGTGATACGCGGGTCATCGGACCTACACCACCTGGTACAGGAGTGATCCAGCTCGCTACCTCTGAAACACTCTCGAAGTCAACATCACCCTTCAACGAACCGTCTGGCTGGCGATCAATTCCGACGTCAATCACAATTGCTCCAGGTTTGACCCAGTCGCCTTGAATCAGACCGGCTTTACCGGTTGCGGATACGAGAACGTCAGCTTCGCGCACGAGTTCTTTTGTGTTCCGGGTGAATTTATGTGCCGTGGTCACAGTGCTCCCAACTAGCAATAGTTCCAACCCCATTGGACGCCCAACGTGGTTGGACGCACCGACGACGACACTGTGAGTTCCTAGAAGCGAAACCCCGGTGTGTTGGAGTAACGTCATGACGCCTTTTGGTGTACAGCTGCGGTGGGCCGGATGTCTTAACGTAAGCAATCCCATGTTGTGCGGCGATACACCATCGATGTCCTTGCGGGGGTCAATCTCCCCAATGACGTTGAAGTCGTTCAGGTGTGCGGGTAGGGGTAACTGAACCAGAATGCCGTCAACTAGTGGATCTGCGTTGATTCGTTTTACGAGCGCGCAAACCTCGGTTTCTAGTGCACTTGCGGGTAGATGGTAGACATGGCAGTCGATACCGGCATCTTCGCAATCACGCTTTTTTAGCCGGACGTATAGCTCGGAAGAGGGGTCGTCCCCGACAAGCACAACGGAGAGATTGGGTAGACGAAGACCGCGCTGCTGTCGTTGTTCAAGTTTCTCCTTGACCTCTTTGCGGATGTTTTTGGCGATCCGCTCACCATTGAGTATCTTGGCGGTCAAAGGTAGCTTCGCAGTGCGTAGCGGGCGAAGGTTGGAATTTTAGATTGCTGAAGGACATGCGACTGTGCTTTGAACCAGCAAAATTCTGATAGAACACTAACATTGCCGAAGTGTTTATTGAGTGCTTTAGGTGATCGCTATGGTCAATGCAATTCCGATTATCGGGTGGCTTTTAAGCTTCGTACTTGCGACGTTTCTTGCCATTCCTTTTTGGTTCATTTGGTCGTTTTTAGGTGTCGGTGAAATGTTCGGATTTCTACCCGCTGCGCTTCAGTCACCCGGTTTTTGGGCGACCGTAGGTATATTCATGTGCTTGAGCATATTTCGTGCTGTGGCTTTACCGCGTGGCTTGCACATCGGCGACAAGAACGGCGACTAACTAAATTGAAAGACCGCATGCTCTGAATTCGAATACTCATAGGTTGCGTAGAAAGTTCGGATAAACGAGCATCATCTTGCCAGATTTGGATAATTTTCGCACCGGGGTATAGCGCAGTCTGGTAGCGCACCTGCTTTGGGAGCAGGTTGTCGGGAGTTCAAATCTCTCTACCCCGACCAGTGAATGAACGCGGCGCAGCGAAGTTCTCGCGAATGAAGATTGCGCCATAGGTGTGCACAGTTGCCAGCAGGGCGAAGTTTCGGTTTTGGCCGTTATTCGAAGGAATTCTGCGGGTGACGATATCGGCGTGTGACAGCGGTCCAGTCAGCGCCTGTAGCTCAATGGATAGAGCATTGGCCTTCTAAGCCAACGGTTGAAGGTTCGAATCCTTCCAGGCGTGCCACCTGTGAAAACCGTTCGTAAAATCGAATTGCGTGGTGGATGTAGCTCAGTGGTAGAGCCCCGGATTGTGGTTCCGGCTGTCGAGGGTTCAAATCCCTTCATCCACCCCACTATCTCAACTTAGATTCAAGTATGACCTACGAATACGAGCAGATCGGTGAATTCACGCGTGAGTACACCGTACCTATCAGCCAGGAAGCATTGGATCAGCGGATTCACGAACTCACAAATGAAGTTGCTTCCAACGCGCACCTGAAGGGATTTCGTAAAGGAAGAGCGCCTCGCAAAGTGATTTCGCAGCGCTACGGTTCCGCGATCGAGAACGATGTACTCGAAAAAATCGTCAATGAAAACTGTACCACCATCCTCTCCGACGAAGGACTGCAGGCGGGTTGGATAGGTAGACCTTACCTAAGCGCGCCGACAGATGCGCCGTACACCTACAAAGTACGCGTGGAGACGATGCCGAAGATCGAGATCGGCGATCTCGCGGAACTAACGATTAAACGTCCGAACGTGATCCTTAGCGACGCAAATGTAAGAGAACAAATCGATAACGCGCGTACGCGTTGTATTGAGTGGTACGAGCTGAAAGGTGATGAGATCCAATCAAAGAATGGCGATCGCATCTGGATTGAATGCCAATTTGAATCTGAAGAACCTGAGGCGTCGGAAGCGGACCCGAGTTCCGATGACGTAACCGAGAGAAAAACTGAACGATTTCCTATCGTGCTTCGTTTGCCAAAGAACGAGCTATCGGAATCATTTCAAGAAAAGCTCATCGGACTGAAGGTAGGTGAGCAACTTGAGATATCAGACGAAGAACTGAGTAATGAACTTGGCATGAGCGAAGACTCGACGCCAAGTTCAACGGCGGCGACCGTTGTTCGCATCGATACAGGTGATCTTCCTCATCTTGGAGAACCACTATTCGCACGGCCGGAATTCCGTCATCTCCTGGATTCAATGCCAGACACCAAAATCGAGAGTATCGAGGAATTAATGCCAATCGCTCGAGCTTCGATTGAGCAAAACGTCGAACGAACAATCGAGCAAATAGTTGAGAATCGTGCGATGTGGGCACTAGCAAAGCAGCACATTGGGTCCTTACCGCGTGAGGTGCTACGACAGCGATTTTTAGAAGGCACCCAGATCGGAGAAGAGAATCTTCAAACGGCGTTTATGGCGTTTCGACTCTTTGATCCCATCGTTGATGGTGAGACTTTAGATCAGCGACTACTAATGGCTCAACCTAGTGCGAACGATGATAGTGCGGATGGAGACTCGGACTCGAGTTCCGAAGCTGAAACTGAATCGGCCTCCAAAACCAACGGTGAAGATGGGTTGCTTCCCGAGAGTCTTCGCGTTTTTTGGACGAGCGAAGTAAATCGCGCGGTGCAGCGTGTGGCATTCACGCTGACACAGCAAGCTCTGATCGAACAACGTAGCATTGAAGCGGATCAAGATTGGGTTGCTTCACAGATTCAGACAAAGGCTGACAGCGTCAGTATGGTGGAAGATCAGTCTCGTGCGCAGGAGTATCTAGATTACGTCTATGGAGAACAGCACTACAAGGACCTCGTCACTCAGAGTCTCTTGGAGCAATCTGCGAAACTCCTGCTCGATGAGGCTACGATTGAAGATGAAGATGTCGAATTCGATTCATTTTTGTCTCAATCTGGAGGAGAGGACGCGGAAGAGGCGCTAGCTATTTTCAAAGTAGCTCCAAGCCTCCCGGACCCGGAAGGATTTGTCTCTAGCGTGTCTAAGCCAAAAGATGACGAGACAGCCGAAGCGCACGCCGAGTCGGTGAATGAGAATGACGAGGAATCAAAGACAGCGGACGAGGCGGTTCCCGATGCGGAAGGACACGACGCGGACACGGAAACTAAGCCAGGTATTTTCAAAAAACTGTTTAAGAAGAACGGTTAACTACAGGAGTAAATGACATATGGCGCTTGTGCCTATGGTGCTAGAACAGACGGCAAGGGGCGAACGCTCTTACGACTTGTTCTCGCGTCTACTAAAGGAACGCATCATTTTTATCAATGGCGCGATCGACGATGCGGTCGCGAGTGTGGTTGTTGCACAACTATTGTGGTGTGAATCCGAGAACCCGGATAAAGACACGCACTTGTATATCAATTCGCCTGGCGGCTCTGTGACCGCTGGATTGTCAATCTATGACACCATGCAGTTCGTGCGATGCGACGTTGAGACGACATGTATCGGCCAGGCAGCAAGTATGGGAGCGTTCTTACTAGCCTCGGGTGCTGAAAACAAGCGTTTCGCATTGCCGAACTCGCGAATCATGCTCCATCAACCATCCGGTGGTTCGAGAGGCGTAGCCGCCGATATCGAAATCGCGGCTCGCGAGATTTTGGCGATCCGTCAGCAGTTGAATGAACTGTTGGCGGTACATACTGGCAAATCGGTCGAACAGATCGCGAAGGACACTGATCGCGATTACTGGATGACACCCGCAGAGGCGGCGGAATACGGGCTGATCGACAAGGTTCAAGAACCTCGTGTCAAGTTGCCCAAAGCGGTCAATGAGTAACGAAATTCGAGCAGAATCGAATCAAATTCGGATGCGTCGTTCTGGTCGCTAGTTAGGCATGCAACGCTGCAAATCGCGGAAAATGCCGCTAACGTGCTATTCTTAGAACACGGCGCACACGAAAGTGCACGAGCGAGGTGTAGAAAATCAGCAACATGAGCGATCAAGAAGGCGTCTCAGAGGTCATCGTAGAGTGTTCTTTCTGTTCAAAGAACAGTCAGGAAGTTGACAAGCTCATAGCTGGTCACAACAACGTTTATATTTGCGATGAATGTGTCGCGATTCGCTCAAATGAGGTCGTTGAATGTTCCTTCTGTTCTAAGAAGTTTCGTAAGAACGAGTTCCCAATTCCAAACGAAAGCGAAGCACAGATTTGCAAAGAGTGTGTCGCGATTTGTGATGGCATCATAAGGCGCACGTAAGCGCACCAAGAAACGATATGGAATCAACAACATGAGTGATCGAGAAGGCGGCTCGGACGACGTCGCCGAATGTTCCTTTTGTTTTAAGAACGGTCAAGAAGTCGACAAGCTCATCGCAGGTCAGGATGACGTTTACATATGCGATGAGTGTGTTGCCATCTGTGCCGGCATCATCAAGCAGCCGAAAAAGCCGGTGGAGCAAGAGCGCACCGAAGCTGATGAGCTGCCGGTCCCGAAGAAGATCAATGAGTTCCTAGACGGCTACGTCATTGGTCAGGACTATGCGAAGCGCATCTTGTCAGTGGCCGTGTACAACCATTACAAGCGACTGCGCAACGGCGGTAAAGAGTCAGATGTCGAACTCGCGAAGTCGAATATCCTGCTCATCGGTCCTACCGGTTCAGGCAAGACCCTATTGGCAGAAACGCTCGCTCGTATGCTCAAGGTCCCGTTTGTAATAGCAGATGCGACAACCTTGACCGAAGCCGGCTACGTGGGCGAAGACGTCGAGAACATCATTCAGAAGCTGCTTCAGACGTGCGACTACGATGTCAAGAAAGCTCAACGCGGGATCGTCTACATCGATGAAATCGACAAAATCTCGCGTAAAACCGATCACCCGTCGATCACGCGAGACGTGTCTGGTGAAGGTGTACAACAAGCGCTCTTGAAGTTGATCGAAGGCACCACGGCGGCTATTCCTCCTCAAGGAGGACGTAAGCACCCCCAGCAAGAATTCATCCAGGTGGATACTTCAGATATCTTGTTCATCGTAGGTGGCGCATTTTCGGGATTGGAGAAAGTAATCCAAAACCGGACATCAGAAAGTGGAATCGGCTTCAACGCGACCGTTCAAGGCGAAGAAGACGCAGAGCAGATTGGTGAGATTCTGAAAACGGTTGAACCAGAGGATTTAATCAAGTATGGTTTGATCCCTGAGCTGGTCGGACGTCTGCCAGTCGTTACAACGTTGCAGGAACTTGACACAGATGCACTCGTCAAGATCCTGACGGAACCCAAGAACTCGCTGATTAAACAATATCAAGCGATCTTAGGTATGGAAGAAGTCGATTTAGTATTCAATGACGATGCACTGGAAGCTATCGCAGAACGGGCGGTTGAACGCAAGACTGGTGCTCGTGGCCTTCGCTCGATCTTGGAAGAGGTGCTTCTTGATGTCATGTACGAGATACCTTCTAAATCGGACGTCGTTGGTGTTGTCGTAGATGCCAAAATGGTTCGTGACTGCGAAGCACATAAACCTATGCTGAAGTACAAGCCGATGGAAAAGAAGGTCAGCGGCGGAGATACGGTTTAGAGCAAGTCTCGACGATACTATGATGGTACGAATAGAGTTGGATCCAACGCGATCTGATCGCCCGAACATCGGAAGTTCGGGTTTTTATGGAGTAGTTGCGTTGCAGCACGCGGATGCGTCAGGATTGTCGCATTCACGATGTCTTTCGCGGGTGCTCTTTTCTCACATACGTTCATGGAGATATGTAAGTGAACAAAGCTGATTTGATCCGTGCGGCTGCCGGAAAGGATGAGTCGCTGACACAGGGCGACGTCGCAAAATCACTTGACGCGATTCTTGAATCAATTGCTGAATCGCTGTGTAATGGGGATCCGGTGATGCTTATAGGGTTCGGAACCTTTGAAGTTCGCCACCGCGCTGCAAGGACTGCACGCAACCCGCAAACTGGCGAACCTATTCAAGTTGCTGCGTCGTCGAACGCTGCCTTCAAGGCAGGTAGTAGACTGAAGCAACGAATAAACAGCTAACCTTCCAGGTGGCAGTGGCACCGTGCGATCGCGCGTGTCACCCGTGCCACACTAAAAAACGAAGTCGCGGACTCACCCGTCGGGCATCCGCGACTTCTCTATAGACCTAACTCACAGGCGAATATTCATCATGTTGGTCAGAATGCGCAATGCGTCCCAATCGTGGATCGCAAAGTTCGTAGCAGGCGTGATCATCGTTGTCTTGACGATCTTCGGCTTTGGGGCGTTCAATCTTTTCGCTGTAAATAAACCCGCCATAGCCACCGTAAATGGTGAGGATATCACCGAGCGTCGCTTGGCATCAGAAGTTGAACGCACAAAGCAACAGTTTCGAGCTAGCTATGGTGACTCGGTGACAGAGGCTCAACTCGATCAATTCGTGAACGAAGAATTCGCGCTTCGACGCCTGATTGATATGGAACTGCTAATGCAAGCGAGTCGTGACTTAGATCTTACTTTATCGGATTTGGCGTTCGAGAGGGTGCTTCGAACCGACCCGCAGTTTCAATCAGAAAGCGGTGAGTTCGATGAGGAGCTACTCCGAGCGACGCTTGAGCGAGGTGGTCTTTCCGTGCAGACGCTTCGCGGGATACAGGAAGAATCGACCGTTCGTACTCAGCTTTTGCGTGCATTAGAAGATACGGCGTTTAGCACAGAATCTGCAACCCGCCTTGCAGCGAAATTCGAAAAGCAAGTTCGTGACATTTCGGTTCTGGAATTCAATCTTGATCAATTCGAAGACCCGAATAGCGTTACCGGCGAAGACATCGCGTCTTATTACGAACTCAATACCGACTTGTATATGACCGAAGGTACCTTCGACTTCGAATACGTCGAGTTGAAGCGCGAGCAATTTGTTACGGAAGCGAATCTCTCTGACGAGGAAATTCAGGACCTGTATGAAGCTGATATCGCTGCACGTGAATCAAATGCCCAACGTCGAGGTCGTCATTTATTGATTAAGGTTGACGACAACCGTTCGGATGAAGAAGCGCTAGTGCTTATCTCAGAGCTTCGGGCTCGAGTTGAAGGCGGAGAATCGTTAGGAGACTTGGCAAGTGAATTGTCCGAGGATGAAGGCTCGAAGCGAGATGGGGGTGATCTCGGGTTCTCAGACCGTGAACAGTGGGTAACAGAATTTTCCGACTCACTATGGTCGCTCGAACTTAACGAAGTCTCACAGCCGGTCAAGACATCGTACGGATATCACCTGATTGAGTTGCTCGAAGTCGAAGATCTCGATCTTCCTTCACTGGAAGATCGCCGCGAAGCGCTGGTCGAAGAACATCGGTTAGCACTGGCGTCCGAATCTCTTAAGGAAGCACTCACGGAAGTAGACCGACTCGCATTCGAACAGTCAGATTCGTTACAGCCGATTGTGGCTGAATTTGATATCGAAATCAGTGAGATCGTAGGGGTAGACCAGTTTAGTCGAGATGGTCTACTCGCCAACCAGAGTGTTCGAAGCGCGTTTTTGGATAGCGATGTGATCGACAATGGTTTTAACAGCCGTGTAGTTGAGATCGGAGACTCTGCCATCGTTGTCGGTCGATTGATCAATCGAACCGAGCCAACGTTGCGGCCGTTTGAGGAAGTCTCAGACGGAATTCGTCAGAAACTTGCAGAGGAATCGGCGGTTGCCGCAAGAGATTCCAAACTTGATAGCGTGCTAAACCAACTATTGGAAGATCGCGACTACGACGCGGCGTCTCGTGCTGCGGGGTCGGATTGGGTTGTATACGAAAGGCAAAAACGGGACGATTTCACCGTTGATCCTGCCATTCTCGACGCAGCATTTGCAGAAGCGCTTCCATCAGACGGTGAGCGCGTGATCGTTTCCGCCGAATCAGAATTCACACCGACAAAGTACATTGTTACGACCTCCCGTCAGAATCTTGCCGATTACGCATTGCTTGACTCGTCCGAACAAGACACGTTAACAGAGAGCGCGGGTAACGACGCTAAGACGCGAGCAACCGCGGCGTTCTTTGTTAGTTTGAGATCAGAGGCTTCGATAAAGACTGAACTCATTGCGTTCGAGTAACAAGCCCGAATCGAAGTACAAGGTTGTTCTTTACACGGACGGTTCCTGTGCGCCAACGAATCCCGGTCCAGGCGGGTGGGCGTACCTGCCGGTCATTAACGGCGAACCCGATGAGCTTATGCGAGGAAGCGAAGCACATTCAACAAATAATCGTATGGAGCTTACGGCTGCGCTTGAAGCTCTGAAGTCACGAAAGGATGGCGAGACAGTCGAGTTATTCACTGATTCTCAGTATGTGAAAAACGGTATTACAGGGTGGATAGATTCGTGGCGTCGAAAGAATTGGACGCGAGGTAGAGGTAAACCAGTCCTCAACAAGGATTTGTGGGTCGAATTGCACGCGCAGAACTCAAGGCTACGTGTTGAGTGGAACTGGGTGAAGGCTCATGCAGGCAACACCTTCAATGAAATGGTCGATGAAGCCGCCCGCGCAGCCGCAATTGCTGCTGGTGATCCCGGCGAAGAGGCAACTTCCGCTGCACACGATGGACGCACGCTAACTTCCGATATTCCTTTAACCGAGGGTTACTTTATCGCCGCCGTTAATAATGGTGAGCGTCGCGCTGCATGGGCAATTGTTCGCGAGTTTGATGGTAGCACGGACATTGAAAATGGAGTCGAGGAGGGCACAAGTGTCAATCGTGCTTTGCTAACTGGTGTTGTAGTATTGATGCGTTCGCTGGATCCGAATGCTCCCACGCGAGTGACGACTGATTCCGAATATTTGTTCAAAGGTATTACGCAATGGTTAGATGGTTGGCGCAATCGTGGCTGGCGCAAATCTGACTCTAAACCGGTTGCGAATAAGGATCTCTGGATTGAAATAGAAGCCTTACGTAATCGCGCTCCGATCGAATGGCATCTTGATCGGCGCTCCGATAAACATCATTCACATTCTCTCGTTCGAATCGCAACCGACGCCGCACGAGACGCATTGGAACTATTCAGACAATGACAATGAGGGGTGGTTAATTGCTGATTCAGGTATTTCTTGATACCGAGACTACCGGCATCGACGTCTCGACCGGACATCGCATCATTGAACTTGGAGCGACTGTTGTAAAAGATGGGATGCACACCAATGAGGAGTTTCATCAGCTCCTCAATCCCGAACGCGAGGTTGATCCAGAAGCGTCATTGATCCACGGGTTCAGGCTCGAGGATCTTGTAAATCAACCGCGGTTCCACGAGATAGCAGACGTATTCATTGACTTCATTCGAGGTCGTGAAGTATTTATGCACAACGCGGCATTCGATGTACGGTTCATCGATTCAGAATTTGAGCGCGCGGGTCGAAAGGAGCGGATGGCAAGTTTGTGCCATGTAACGGATACGATGGATTTAGCAAAAGAGATTCACAAGAGCGGTCAAGTGAGTCTAGATGCGTTGTGCAGCAAGTACGCAGTCGACCGTACCGATCGTGATAAACACGGCGCGTTGCTGGATTCTCAGCTGCTCGCCGAGGTCTACCTTCGGATGCTCGAATCGAAGAACAGTCTTTTGGGCGAGTTAGAGGAATCGGTCGAGGTTTACGAGCAACCGCGATTCCTGGAGCTGCAACGAGAAAATCCTCTCGTGATTCGTGCAACGAATGATGAACTCGCCGAACACGAAGACTATATGCGTAAGCTAAGGGATGCTAACTGACCTAAAACAGGAACCAGTTCACGCAGACCCAGCCGACCGTTCCCATAACGATGAAATACGGAATCGCCATATAGACCATTCGCCCGTACGACAAGCGAATCAGTGGCGCGAGCGATGAGGTCAGGAGGAATAGAAACGCAGCTTGGCCGTTTGGCGTCAAGATGCTTGGAATATTCGTGCCGGTATTGATCGCAATCCCCAATGCATCGAACTGCTGACGCGTAATTTCGCCGTTTGCATATGCGTCTGCCACATCTTGGATGTAAACCGTGGCAACAAACACGTTGTCGCTGATCGCTGAAAGTAATCCATTTGCGATGTAGTAGAAACCTGGCTGTGAATCGACGGGAAGGCTCAAAACCCAATCAGAAATCGGCGTAAAGAGATGTGCTCCGTGGATCACCGCGACGATAGCGAAGAACACGACGAGCAACGCTGTGAACGGCAGTGCTTCTTGAAACGCTTTGCCGATATTGTGCTCTTCGGTTTCGCCGTTGAATGCAGTTTGTAGGACGATGACGAGCAGTCCAATCAATCCCACTTCAGCCACGTGAAATGCGAGCGCAAAGATTAACGTTAGTGCTGCGATTCCCTGAACGATCAATGCACTTCGATCGCTATGTTTCATCTGATCCATCTCTTTTACGTGTTCTTCGAGCAGAATCTTGTGAACAGAATGTGGAATCCGTGCGCCGAATCCGAAAATCCGCGTGACTTCAAGAAGCACGCAGGTGGCCAATCCCGCGAATAGCACAGGAACTGTCACTGGTGCCATTTGGAAAACGAACTCCATGAATTCCCATCCGAGGCGATCGGCGATGAGTAAGTTCTGCGGTTCGCCAACTTGAGTCATCACGCCTCCGAGTGCAGTACCGACAGCTCCATGCATGACAAGATTCCGCAGGAAGGCACGAAACTCCTGCAGGTCGGTTTGATGTTCTTCTGAGAGTTCAGGGATATCGTGAACGTCTTCTGGTACCTCAGCCAAGCCAGCAGCGACTGAGTTGTATACCGCATAAAAACCTAACGACACCGCGATGATGACCGCCATGACCGTAAGCGCATCAAGGAACGCGGAGAGGAATGCTGCAACAAATGAAAGCAACAACGACAGCAATATTTTTGACCGCACATGGATCAGGAGTTTGCTGAAGATAAACAGCAGCAAATCCTTCATGAAGTAGATGCCCGCGACCATGAAGACGAGCAACAGAATCACCTTTAGGTTCTGTTGTAACTCAAAATAAATGTCAGCTGGCGTGGTAAGTCCTAGCACCACAGCCTCTAAGGCGAGCAAACCACCTGGGAGTAATGGGTAGCAGGTGAGCGCCATTGCAAGCGTAAAAATGAACTCAAGGACGAGCAACCAACCGACGACTGTGACCCCGATACCCGGTATGAACAGTAGGATCGGGTTGATGATCAAAAACGTGATGATCGTGTACTTGTACCAATCGGGCGAAGAGCCAAGAAAGCCTTGCCAAAAAGCATGAGGCAAGGACTTTGCTTCGATGGTTGGTGCGGATCGAGAGCTCACACTGTTCCTTAAAAAGTAGCTAACGCGCCGTGCATTAGCACAGCGTTAAAGTCGAGTATTTTGCCTATGAGCAAATCGATAGCTTGACGAATCACGTGTTGTGTAGTGCCTCCTAAAATCACGCCTTCCATACCGACTGAACTACATATGTGGCCGTTTGATCCCGACGATTTCCTGTCTCACCCTGTCAATCACGAAAACCGGAGCGATCCAGATGCGCTCTATTTCTGCATGATGGGGGATCAGATGTTGTCCATCAGTGAAGGCGGCATTCCGCGCGCAATTGAAGCTGACGAATTTCGGTGGCTCGACGTGGAAACCCGCAGTAAGAATTACTTGGGGGCGTGGCGGAATCAACCTTGTTTCGCATTGGATATTGATGGCGATGTTCCACCGGGTTACGCAGTGTCGGATTTGCGCGGTTGGTTAGGTCGTGTTGAACCTGGCATGTTCTATCTCGCTGGTCGCGCGAAGCAGATTGTCGAGATGGTTCGTACAAATCAATTCTGCGGTCGTTGTGGCGCGAAGATGGAAGATCACCGATCAGATCGAGCACGTTCTTGTCCTGCGTGCGGCTTTGTCGCGTACCCCCGTTTGAGTCCGAGCATCATCGTCCTGGTCCGGAGAGGCGACGACATGCTACTAGCGCGAAACTTCAACTGGCCTCAGGGGATGTTCAGTACATTAGCGGGATTTGTCGAGCCTGGAGAGTCCATTGAGCAGACGGTCCACCGCGAAATCAAGGAGGAAGTCGGTCTTTGCGTGAAAAATCTACGGTATCTTGGTAGTCAATCCTGGCCATTCCCAAACTCTTTGATGTTGGGTTTTCACTGTGACTACGATTCCGGGGAACTGACATTCCATGATGAGGAAATCGCTGAAGCACGTTGGTTTCGATTTGACGACTTGCCGAATGTTCCCGGCGCAACTGCGATTTCCCGATGGCTTATCAATAGTTTTATCGAAGAAAAGCAGCAAAACTCTAATTAGAACGTCAAGCGTCGACTAAGTTATTCACAAGCTATCCAGACAGTTTCCAGAACTTTTCCCGATGTTGTCCCGATTTCAACCGCTCAATGACAGATGACCTAGTCGCTGTCTTTTGAATTGAATATTGGGATGTCACCGAGCGCTGAATTCGCGCTCGATGACAAAGAACAAGCTAGCTCGTAATTAGCTCTTCACTGCGCCGCGAATGAGTTCCTCAATATGCGATTCGGGCGTTTCTTCCGCTTCTGCATCTTGAGCAAATTGCTCTTCTTCGGTTGAGCCTGTCAATGCAGTGACTGAAGACTCACCGCCTTGAATCACATTGGCGACCTCATCGAAGTAACCTGTCCCAACTTCCTGCTGGTGACTGACAAAGGAGTAGCCACGAGATTCTGCTGCAAATTCCTGTTCCTGTAGCTCAACGTATGCGGACATCTGATTCTTTACGTACTTTTGCGCTAAGTCGAACATGCTGTACCACATGCTGTGGATGCCAGCGAGCGTGATGAACTGGAAGCGATAACCCATGGCTGCGAGTTCTCGTTGGAATTTCGCTATCGTCGCGTCGTCTAGGTTCTTTCGCCAGTTGAAGCTTGGTGAACAGTTGTACGCGAGCATTTGATCCGGATAGTCTTCGTGGATCGCGTCGGCAAACTCTTTCGCTTCGTTAAGGTCAGGAACCGCGGTTTCACACCAGATTAAATCCGCGTAAGGAGCGTACGCTTTACCACGAGCGATGGCTTGTGGCAATCCAGCGCGAGTTCGATAGAAACCCTCCGGTGTACGTTCGCCCGTTATGAAGGGTTTGTCGTGCTCGTCAATGTCACTGGTCAACATTTCTGCAGCATTGGCGTCCGTTCGCGCCATGAGCAACGTGGGAACATCGCAAACATCCGCAGCTAGTCGGGCAGCAATGAGTTTCTGGACCGCTTCGACGGTGGGGACAAGCACTTTGCCGCCCATATGTCCACATTTCTTCACGCTTGCAAGCTGATCTTCAAAGTGGACGCCTGCAGCACCGGCATTGATCATCGCCTTCATCAGTTCGAAAGCGTTGAGAATCCCGCCGAATCCGGCTTCCGCATCCGCGACGATCGGTGCGTAGTAATCGATACCATCATCGATTCCTTTCGACCATTGGATCTCGTCGGCACGTCGGAACGCATTGTTGATGCGATTGACGACGGTGGGAACAGAGTTTACGGCGTATAGTGATTGGTCCGGGTACATCGTTTCAGAAGAATTTGCATCCGCTGCGACTTGCCATCCGGATAGGTATATCGCCTTGATTCCTGCCTTCACCTGTTGCACAGCCTGGCCACCAGTCAACGCGCCAAGACAGTTCACATAATCCTCGGACTCAAGCAAATCCCAAAGTTTGTCGGCGCCATGAGCGGCCAACATGCTACGGTGCGGAATCGTGCCTCGGAGATGAACGACGTCTTCGGCTGAGTAACCACGCTTGACATCACGCCAGCGTGGATTGGTGCGCCATTCTTCTTCTAATTCCGCGATTTGAGCGGAACGTGGTTTTCGTGGTTGGTAGTGTAGAGCCATTGGTCAATTCGTCGTGCAGCTTCGAAAGGCGCGAATTCTAGGACTCATATTCGTGTAGAAAAGAGAATAGATAGCATGAATTACTTTCTTAAATGGAATTGCTAATTTAGACACCTCCGTTGTAGCGCATTGCGCGATGTTCGATCCCTGCGTCGAGAAAAATATCGCCAAATGCCACGAAACCATTCGCGGCATAGAAGCTAAGTGCGTGGGTTTGTGCGTGCAGAAAAGGCTCTGTGTGACCGTTTTGGAGCGCTTCCTTCACGGCGGCGCGTAGTAATAGTGCACCGATGCCGTGTTTTCTGTAAGGCATCAGGACTGCCATACGACCTATCTGTCCAGACGGCATCAACCTGGCTACACCGACGGGATTGCCGTCAAGTGTTGCGATGAAATGCGTGGAAACTTCATCCATGCCATCCAGTTCTTCTTCGACCGGCACGGCTTGCTCTTCTACGAAGACCTTGAATCGAATGTCTTTCAGTGTTTCGCTTGCGCTTTTCCAAGTGACGCGGCGAATATCAGGTTTCACAGGTTCTGTAGCCTTACTGAAAGTTCATGTATGCCATTGTCCGCGAGCTCTTGCGCGAGGCCAATGTACGATGATGGATGCATCGCGCGCAATTGCGAGCGTAATTCATCGTCGAGGGGTAGTTTCTCAAGCATCTCCGCGTAAAGTGTTTCAGTTAATCGCTTACCTCGAGTGATTTCTTTAACAGTTTCGTAGGGATCTGGCAGGCCGTGCCGACGCATAACGGTCTGCACGGCTTCACTCAGTACTTCCCAAGCTTCGTCCAGATCTTTGGCGAGAAGCGCTTGATTCACCTCAAGTTTCTTTAGACCTCGGCTTGTGCTTCGAAGAGCGATCACCGAATGCCCGAATACCGAGCCGATGTTGCGCAACGCCGTTGAATCCGTCAGGTCTCGCTGCCATCGGGAAATGAGTAATTTGTCGGCGAGGTGTCTGGCGAGCGCGTTGCCGATACCGACATTACCTTCTGAGTTTTCGAAATCAATTGGATTTACTTTATGTGGCATCGTTGAGCTACCAACTTCGCCTTCTACTTGCTTCTGATTGAAGTAACCTAGCGCGATGTACCCCCATACATCCCTGTCGAAATCCAATATGACCTGATTAAAGCCGACGAGTGCATTAAGGAATTCCGCTATCCAGTCGTGCGGCTCGATTTGTGTCGTGTACGAATTTGGCGTAAACCCTAACGTCCCGACAAAGGTTGCAGACGCCGTAGGCCAGTCGATTTCCGGAGCAGCGGCAACGTGTGCATTGAAATTTCCGACTGCGCCGTTGATTTTGGCTTGTATTGCGACGTTACTGAAGCGCTCTGCCCATTGCGTTAGCCGAGCAGCAACGTTTACTAGCTCCTTTCCTAACGTTGTAGGCGATGCTGTTTGACCGTGCGTACGAGACAACATCGGAGTCGTGAGATGTGCGGACGCTAGGGAGAGGATTTCGCGTGTAACGTCGACCATCAGCGGGAGAAGGACATCACGGCGGGCGTCGCGGAGCATCATCGCGTAGGCGAGATTGTTGACGTCCTCAGACGTACATGCAAAGTGCACGTACTCCTTCACTGCGTGTAAATCGATGCTCTCAAGTTTCTCTTTGACGAAATACTCAACCGCCTTAACGTCGTGATTCGTCGTCTGTTCAATCTCTCGAATTCGTTCGGCATCCGCACCCGTGAATTCGGTCCGCACGGTTTGTAGCGCGCTTAACTGCTCTGGATCAAGAGAGGTGTCGCCGAGCAATCTGAGATCCGCGACCAAGAATTTCAACCACTCGACTTCGACGACGACACGACGTTGAATCAATCCGAATTCACTACAGATTGTTGCGAGTTCAGCAACATGTCGCCGATACCTACCATCGAGTGGCGATACGGCGAGTAGCTCGTTGGTCGCTTCGTTTGAAACGAGGTTCTTAGGAGCTGTTTGTCCGTCCTTCGTCATTTCGCGTCAACTCGCTTGATCTTAGCACCACCAAGGACACGACTCCCATCGTAGAACGCAACATACTGACCCGGCGTAATCGCGCGTTGAGGTTCATCGAATGAAACCTTCACGTCCGTGCCGTCAATCTTGATCGCACAGGGTTTGGGGGTTGAACGATAACGAACCGTAGCGTCGCACCGGTCGATGGTTGAGGGGTCCTCAATGAACCAATTCGGTTCGTCGGCAACCAAGTTTGTAGCCTCTAGGTCTGATTGATTTTGTGTTACAACGAGTTCATTCGTTTTTGAGCGTTTACTCATGACGTACCAAGGTGCTTCCTCGGCGTTGCGCATACCCCCGACCCCTAGCCCTTGTCGTTGCCCGAGCGTGTAGTAGGGGAGTCCGATGTGCTCGCCAATTACAGTCCCATGCGTATCCACGATCGGACCTGGTTCTTTAGGAAGATAACGATTGAGAAAGTCACTGAAACGACGTTCACCGATGAAACATATCCCAGTGCTATCTTTCTTTGAATGTACATGCAACGCGTGGCGTTTTGCCGTATTCCGCACCTCAGCCTTGGTAAGACGTGCAAGTGGAAAAAAGCAGCGATCGAATCGTTCGACGGGAACTGCCTGCAAAAAATACGTTTGATCTTTATCTAGATCATCAGAACGATGCAGTTCGATCGATTTCGAGTTGCGTTCGAGTCTCGCGTAGTGTCCAGTGGCAATCCAATCCGCTCCTTGCATCTCAGCATAGTCTTGAAAGACGGCAAATTTGATATTGCGGTTACATAAAACGTCGGGATTAGGTGTTCTACCCGCTGCGTATTCACTCAGGAAATCTTCAAACACGCTGTCCCAGTACTCCGCAGCGAAATTTATCGCGTGTAACGGGATGTCGATCTGGTCTGCGACTCGCTGTGCGTCCTCATAATCTTGGATAGCTGTACAGTATTCGGTGTCATCGTCTTCATCCCAATTTTTCATAAAGATGCCTTCTACCTCGTACCCTTCCTGCTTAAGGAGTAACGCGGTAACGGCTGAATCAACACCACCGGATAGCCCGACGGCGACTCGATTGGGCTCCACTTTCTTAAAATGGCTCGGAAAACGTATGACTCGTGTCGAATTCTGAGACGAGTCGATAGAACGAGCATTTTAATTAGGATCCATGGCCAAGCTCAGTCATATAAATGCCGACGGCGAAGCGCAAATGGTTGATATTTCGACCAAATCCGTGACACAACGAGCTGCGACGGCAGCGGCGGTCGTCAAGATGGCGCCGTCGACGCTCGCGATGATTCTCGATGGCGAAATGCCGAAAGGCGACGTTTTTGCGGTCGCTCGGATTGCAGGTATTCAAGCGGCCAAACGAACAAGCGAGCTTATTCCCTTATGCCATCCATTAGCGCTTACGAATGTTGCAGTCGATTTTGAATCACACAACGACGACGAACTACATGTGCGTGCGAGCGCTAGCGTGAATGGTCAAACGGGAGTTGAGATGGAAGCCCTAACCGCCGCGACGGTTGCTGCGCTCACGGTCTATGACATGTGCAAGGCGGTACAGAAGGACATTGCCATCGCGGATATCCGACTCTTGTCAAAAACGGGCGGCAAGTCTGGTACGTGGCAATCAACGTGAAAGTCAACGTACTCTTTTTCGCGTCATTGAAAGAAGATCTGGGTGTAAGTGAAATCGAACTTGACGTATCAGATCGTGCAGGTCGATCCGACTTGCTTGATTCACTGACGAGTGAGCTAGGAAGCGACTGTGTCTCACCTCTAATGGCTGAGAACGTCTCTATTGCAGTTAATCGGAGCATCGAGAAGGGTGAGTTTGTTTTGAAGTCTGGAGACGAAATCGCGTTTCTACCGCCCATCACAGGGGGTTGAACGTGGACGAAATCCGCGTTCAGACGGATGATTTTTCGGTCGCCGACGAATACGAAGCGTGTGGTGCAGCCGCGGGTCTGGACTGCGGCGCGATTGCAACGTTTATCGGCTTGGTACGCCATGCCGACGGCGATTCAAAGGTAGAGGGTCTGCACCTAGAGCATTACCCAGGGATGACTGAAGCGTCGATTAAGAACATCATCGAGGATGCACGAAACCGTTGGTCGTTGCAGCATGTACGCGTCGTTCATCGGATTGGCACTCTACCAGCGGGTTCACAGATTGTCCTTGTCGTTGTCGCAAGTTCACATCGACCAGATGCATTTGCAGCCTGCGAATTCATCATGGATTTTCTCAAGACCGAAGCGGTATTCTGGAAGAAAGAGATTCGTTCAGACGGCGAACTCTGGATTAGGTCGACCAGTGGCGACTACGAGCGTCGTGATGGTTGGGACGACGGAGTTTCTTCGGTCGGTGAATGACGCTACGGCCGTTAATTCGCACGCCGAGCCCTTTCTATAATCCGCCCCCTTTCAACGCACGGGTGACTCTAAATGGGCTACCAACACATTGTTGTTCCGTCTGATGGTCAGCACATTGCTGTGGCGGAAGATGGTAGTCTCATAGTTCCCGACAACCCGATCATCCCGTTCATAGAAGGGGACGGTATTGGTGTTGATATCACGCCCGTGATGAAAAAAGTCGTTGATGTTGCGGTCAGCAAGGCATACAACGACGAGCGTCGGATCGTTTGGATGGAGATCTACTCGGGTGAGAAGTCTCTCGAGATTTACGGTACCGATGAATGGTTACCCGAAGAAACGCTTGAAGCGATGCGGGAATTTAGCGTCGGTATCAAAGGTCCCATGACGACGCCGGTCGGTGGCGGCATACGATCACTCAATGTTGCTTTGCGACAACACCTTGATCTCTACGTTTGCCAACGTCCCGTGCGCTGGTTTCAAGGAGTTCCAAGCCCTGTAGTCGCGCCACAAAAAACCGATATGGTGATCTTCCGTGAGAACACGGAGGATATCTATGCAGGAGTGGAATGGGAAGCCGATAGTGCCGAGGCCGATCGAGTAATCGCATTTCTTCGCGACGAAATGGGTATCCAGAAGATCCGATTCCCGCAACATTGCGGAATTGGAGTAAAGCCGGTATCGGTTGAAGGTTCGCAGCGGTTAATTCGTAAAGCGATCCAGTACGCAATCCAGGAAGATCGTGATTCAGTCACATTCGTGCACAAGGGGAACATCATGAAGTTCACCGAAGGTGCGTTTAAAGACTGGGGTTATGAATTAGCGGCAAGTGAATTTGGTGCGACTCCACTCGACGGTGGTCCTTGGCATGAACTCACCAACCCGAACACGGGCAAGCAGATTGTTATCAAAGACATGATCGCTGACGCGATGCTGCAACAGATCCTGACACGACCAGATGAATATGACGTACTTGCGACAATGAATCTGAACGGTGACTACATATCAGATGCATTAGCTGCCCAAGTAGGCGGTATCGGTATTGCGCCTGGTGCAAACATAGGTGATCGTATCGCACTCTTTGAAGCGACCCACGGCACCGCGCCGAAATATGCGGGTCAAGATAAAGTGAATCCAGGCTCCTTAATCCTATCTGCAGAAATGATGTTGCGTCATTTAGGTTGGCGCGAAGCGGCCGACTTGATTATTCAAGGAATGGAAGGTGCAATTGGTGAGAAAACGGTTACTTACGATTTCGAACGATTGATGACAGGTGCGACACTTTTGAAGTGTTCGGAGTTCGGCGACGCAATGATCGCCAAAATGTAGAAAACCCAGTTAGGATTTAAACGAACGCGGAACATTCGCTCGAAACATTGCCCATTACGCGTTTCAGGAATATGACGTTATTAGCCAATTCGCATTCTGCAGATTGATTGAGTTTTTTGGATTTGTGTAAACTATTTATTGTTAGCCAATAAAAAACAAAGCACTTAACGACGCTATGCCCGCAGATTCCGACGACGATCTAGTCATTGAACGCGGCATAAAGGTTGAACCGGCTAAGCCGAAACTCGAAAAACCACCCATGTACAAGGTCATTCTCTTGAATGACGATTACACCCCCATGGAGTTTGTAGTTCACGTTCTAGAATCGATCTTCGGTATTGACACCGAACGTGCAGTTCAGTTGATGCTCGCGGTACATACGCTAGGTAAGGCGACGATTGCTATCTACCCGCGTGAGATCGCGGAAACCAAGAGCGAACGCGTCAACGCATATGCACAGCAAAACAACCATCCATTACTGTCTAAAATCGAGAAAACTGATTGACTTATGACGTGTCTACTTGAAAATGGGGGCAAAATCACCATATTTGCTATGAGCGCTCAAGCAACTGATCATTGCGCACGGCTAACGCGATGCGAAGTTCACCCACCTTTAGCCACTGTATTCTGATAGGCAAGAAGCGCCACACTAATGATCGATAAAGAACTAACGGAAGCTATTAACGAAGTTTCTATGCACGCCATGCAAAAGCGGCATGACCTTCTCACGACGGAGCATCTTCTATACGCGCTTCTGAACATCCCGGATGTCATTGACATACTGGAAAACGTACTGGTGGATATCGATTTACTTAAGAAAAACCTGGAAAAGTACCTCGATACGCACATTACGATGCGTTCGCAAGGCGACCCGGATAAGCGTCCTGATCATTCTTTAGCGTTTATGCGAGTGATGCAGCGAGCCCTTTTCTCCGTTACGCAGAGCCAAAAGAACGCGGTCGTTCAGGGGCGACATGTACTTATCGCACTGTTCACTGAACGGGAAACTGAAGCGTACAAAATGCTTCAAGCCCAAGGGGTAGACCGCACCGACGTTATTCGTTATGTCACGCACGGCGCGTCAAAACGGCGTGAAGACGCGATGGCAGAAGGTCAAGGTTCCTCGACCGCAAACCGAGATGAAGAACAGGAAAAGGAAACCGAATCTGCACTATCCAGGTTTACTCTCAATCTGAATGAACAAGCGCGCGAAGGCAAGATCGATCCGTTGATCGGACGTGACATTGAGCTCGAACGCGTGTTGCAGATATTGTGTCGACGCCGCAAGAACAACCCCTTGCTGGTCGGTGAATCGGGTGTTGGTAAAACCGCGATTGCGGAAGGATTAGCAAAGCGAATTACCGACGGTCAAGTACCGGAGATCGTGAAAGACGCTGTGATCTATGCACTGGATCTTGGTGCATTGCTTGCAGGCACGCGTTATCGCGGCGACTTTGAGGAGAGATTTAAGGCTGTTTTAAAAGAACTGACCGAGGAAAAACGAGCGATTCTGTTCATCGATGAGATACACACGGTGATAGGCGCTGGCTCAGCGTCCGGTTCAGTCTCCGACGCCTCCAACATGCTGAAACCAGCGCTCGCAAACGGCGATATTCGATGCATGGGGTCGACGACTTTCAAGGAGTTTCGGGGCATCTTCGACAAAGATCGGGCGTTGTCACGTCGGTTCCAAAAAGTCGATATCGGCGAACCAAGCGTTGACGACACCTACAAGATCTTGAAGGGTCTGAAGAGCCGGTACGAAGACCACTACTCGTTGAGGTTCACTGATCGAGCGCTGCGCGCTGCTGCGGAGCTTTCGGCGAAATACATCAACGAACGTTTTCTCCCCGACAAGGCGATCGATGTCGTTGATGAAGCAGGAGCCTATCAAAAACTTCAGTCTCCCAGCCGCCGGAAGAAATCGATTGGCGTAGTCGATGTCGAACAAATCGTCGCGAAAATCGCCCGAATTCCATCTGCACAGGTTACGTCCACTGACAAGGAAAATCTTCATGACTTGGAAGAAAAGCTGCGTATGGCAGTTTTTGGACAAGACGACGCGATAAAGACCTTGGCATCGGCGATCCGGCTTGCACGCGCTGGTTTGCAAGTTGACGAAAAACCGATAGGTTCGTTTTTATTCGCGGGTCCTACGGGGGTAGGGAAGACTGAGGTCTGTCGCCAGCTCGCTCGGATCATGGGTGTCGAGCTTCTTCGCTACGACATGTCGGAGTACATGGAGCGTCACACCGTTTCACGCTTGATCGGCGCGCCTCCGGGTTATGTTGGCTACGATCAAGGTGGATTGCTGACGGAAGCAGTGACTAAGAATCCGCACTGCGTCGTACTGCTCGACGAGATCGAGAAAGCACATCCTGATGTGTTCAACCTTCTTTTACAGGTGATGGATCACGGTACGCTTACCGACAACAATGGACGAAGCGCGGACTTTCGAAATGTCGTATTGATCATGACGACGAATGCCGGTGCACAGGAAGCCAGTCGATCCTCAATGGGTTTCACTGAGCAGGATCACACGACCGATGCTAGTGAAGTCATCAAGAAGATGTTCACGCCGGAATTCCGAAATCGGATGGATGCGATCGTTTACTTCAACGCTTTACCGATGGAAGTCATTCGAACGGTAGTTGACAAGTTCTTAGATGAGCTTCAAGCGCAACTCGACCACAAGAATGTCGAGTTGGAGGTGTCAAACGAAGCGAAAGAGTGGCTTGCGGTTAATGGATTCGATGAAAAGATGGGTGCACGCCCGATGCAACGCCTTATTCAAGAAGAGATAAAGCGGAATTTGGCAGACTTCATCCTATTTGGCGAACTCGCGGACAACGGTGGAATCGCGGAAGTCAACATCGAAGACGACAAAATCAAGATCACAACTCGCCCGCACAAGAGTCGACAGCAACCGCAGGAAAAAGAACCGGAGAAAGAGCCGACGAGTTAATCCGTCAGCTCATGGCGCACGTTGGCTATTTCCGGAACGTGATTCGACCTTTTGTTAAGTCATAGGGCGTAAGTTCGACCTTAACGCGGTCTCCTTTCAAAATGCGAATATAGTTTCGTCGCATCTTGCCCGAAATGTGAGCGGTAACCACATGGTCGTTATCGAGACGGACACGGAACATCGTATTTGGCAATACGTCTTCCACCTGCCCATCCATTTCCATAGGTTCTTGTTTTGGCATCTAATACCCAAATCTGACAGCGACGGTATTGTAAGACCCTATTCGTAATTTACATGCTTCGATTAGGATTCAGCGGATTTAGTCCTCTCTATTGTCGAAGCGAATCCACTCGTCGTCGATAAGTCGTTCCTGTGGCTGAAAGTCCATTTTGTATCTCATATTCTTGACAGCGTCGAGTGAAAAGCCGAGATAAAGGTGGGTGAGCCCTTCACGTCGAGCGATTTCGATTTGTGTCAAGATGGCGAATGTTCCGAGGCTCCTTTCGCTTAGATCTGGGTCAAAGATGGTGTAGTTGGCGGAGAGTCCGTCGAGTAAGCGGTCTGTCTGCGCAATAAATACAAGTCGCTCGTCGATAAAGCCGTAGAGATGAAAATCGAACCGGTCCGGCTCAAGGTGCAACATTGTTCGTAGCGTATTGAAGTCAGGAGGATACATCGAACCGTTTGTATGCCTCGTTTTAATGTATCTTTCGTAGAGTTGGAATGCCTCGTGGTCACTTACGAGTTTTTCCCGACTGACTTCCAGTCGAATGTCCTCGTTCGCTCGAAGGATCCGTCGAAACCGACGTTTCATCTCAAACTCGTTCACGAGAACTCGTGTTGCGATGCAGGCTTCACAATTTGCGCAGTAGGGTTTGTAAACGAGTCGGCCTTGTCGACGGTATCCATGTGATCCAAAATCCTGCCAGAACGTCTCGATGAGCGAATCCCTAAGCGATAGCTGTTCTGAGCCATGCTCGGGAAAAACCACGTGGAAGAGCGTCTCCGTCTTTCCTTCGATGTAAGGACATGGCTGTTGAGAAGCAAGCAGTTTCGGTCCGACGGAGTTCACGAGTTACCTCACAGGTTGCCAGCTAGGCATTACTTTGGCGTCGCGAATCTCATCCATCAGGGAAAAGAAGTCGTTTCGCGGAATGTCTCGTGCGCCAAGCGACTCTGTATGGTCGTTTAGCACCTGACAGTCCATGAATTGAAATCCGCACTTCTTGAGGTGTGTCACCAAATGCGCAAGAGCTACTTTAGACGCGTTGTCTTTCTGGTGAAACATCGAATCTCCAATGAAGATACCTTCTACGTCCATGCCATAAACGCCACCAACCAGTTCGCCGTCGTACCACGCTTCGGCAGAGTGGGCAACTCCTAACTCGTGTAACTGCTGTAGTGCTGCTTGCAGTTCTAGGTCTAACCAAGTTTGAGTTCGGTCTGCACACCCTTTTACGACATTCTCGAAGTCTCGATCAAATGTAACTACAAATCGTTGCTGACGCAGGTGCTTTGCTAGTGAACGTGAAACATGAAATTCGTCGAGATCGAGTATTGCTCGAGGATCGGGGGACCACCACATGCGAGGCGCGCCGATGTCGTTCCAGGGAAATAATCCGTGTTTCAGAGCGTGTAGATAGAAATCAACGGTCACGGGTACGTCGAGTTCAAGTGCTGTAAACGAACGCCAGAAGTCGTCATCCACTAACTGATCAAGCGTCTTCGCTAGTGATGTAGAACGACCTAGGGATTCGGACTCGCTCATGCGTTGCGGGCCTCAAGGTACTTCTCGGCATCGAGCGCTGCCATGCAGCCAAACCCAGCCGATGTAACAGCTTGCCGATAGACGTGATCCGCGACGTCGCCTGCGGCGAATACACCTGGGACGCTGGTAGCCGTGGCGTTTCCATTTTGACCGCTTACGATGGTGATATAACCGTCGCGCATATCGAGAACACCATCAAAAATGCCAGTATTTGGCGTATGACCGATTGCGATAAAGACGCCGGAGAGTTCGATGTCACGAATGGCGTCCGATTGGACATTTTGAATTCTCATGCCCGTGACTCCGGTGTCATCACCGAGAACTTCATCTAGGACATGGAACCAAATCGGTTCGATTTTTCCAGCTTCGACTTTTGTGAATAGTCGGTCTTGAAGCATCTTTTCGGCGCGTAGTTCATTGCGTCGGTGTACAAGCCAGACCTTGGAACAAATATTGGAGAGGTAGAGGGCTTCTTCAACGGCGGTGTTACCGCCCCCTATTACCGCTACTTCCTGATCTTTAAAAAAGAAACCATCACACGTTGCACATGCACTTACGCCGCGCCCCATATAGTGCTGTTCACTTGGCAGACCTAGATACTTGGCAGACGCACCAGTCGCAATGATGACCGCGTCAGCCTCGAATTCGGTGTCGTCGCCGGAAAGCACGAGTTCCTCGTTGGAAAAATCGACTGAATGAATCTGCTCGTTGATAACCTCAGTGCCGTATTTCTGAACATGGTCGAGCATTCGGACCATCAAGTCAGGTCCTTGTAGGCCATCGCCGTCGCCAGGCCAATTGTCGACGTCCGTTGTTGTGGTAAGCTGGCCGCCCACTTCCACACCCGTTATCAATACGGGTCGAAGGTTCGCTCGAGCGGCGTACAACGCAGCCGTGCATCCCGCCGGTCCAGAGCCGAGCACGATGAGTCGGTGTTTCGTGCGCTGCATCATGGTGGTGTAGTTAGTGCGGCATCGATCGCAGTGATAAACGGACCCGCTTTGCGGTGGGATCCGATAAATTCTCTGACGGTTTGGTCGCGATCGTTGGTTGCACGAAGATTCCCACCCTCTTCTTTGAAATACACAAGAAATTTCTCGAAGTCTTCTACTCGCATCGCGTGATACGCTCGTAATAGCACGTAGAAGTCGTGGTCGCCTTTGAATTCCTGACCAGTTTGTGATGGCGTGATCGTACCGAGGAATTCTTTGACACGACCGTCCGTCCAAACTTCGTCGATGATTTTCTGCTTATCAGGTCGAACTTTCGGGGCGGTCTTCATGGGTAGTAATTCACGGCGTAGGTTTAAGTTTACATGACTGCTTTCTTTCTTGACGATACCAGCGACGTAAATGTGTGCTGGATACGAATCTGCAGTTGGCGGAACTTTTCGCGTGACATTACACCGGAAGTAGCGATGAAATGCCGGAAGTCCAGTAGTGGGTCGAGAAATCTCTTCCATATTGAAATATACATTGTTTTGAGTCATCTAGGACTTGCTTGAACCGCCAAAACTAATCTTTGTTACAAATGTTCCCTAATCGTCCACCAACGACTGCGACGTGAAACAAAACGCCGTTAAGTTCAGTAGGAGTGTCACTACGCAGTTCGCTTCTCCAAATGTTGTTCGTTCTGCGATCTCAGTTCAAATTGGACGTCTGGTGCGATATTGGACGTTTCGTGTTCACGGTCACATTGAACGAGAATGGCGACGGTGATCACGACCATCGAAATTGAATAAACGATCACGGCTAAGGTGACAAAAAGCCAACTGTCCGTCACGCTGTTTCTGATGCTCGAGGTGGCGAGTCTCAGAAAGATCGCAAAAATCAGGAAACCAATTGCTATCAACGTTAAACTCGACATGAGCCAACTTTAAGACGATCTCGAGCAAACGCGGAATCGAATTAACGCCTGTATGAGTAGCTTGTTATGAGGTTGCTACGACACGATCTCCGTCTAATCGAGCGTGTCTATGGTTAGTTCATCTGAAGTTATGAACTAGCTGTGCGCTTACTGATTGGTTCAAGCTTTCTTCATCGGTGAATATGCGAGTGAACATTACTGACACTTCCCAGTTGTCGAATCTACCGGGAAATGGAAGTCGCAAGCCGATGCCTAAGAATGGATCTCGCCAAGTTTCTGAGGTTCGTGCTTCGATAGGCTCAAGGGTACTGTTAGGATCGGTAGATTTCCTTGTTTCGACCACTTTCACCTTGGATTGTGAGAAACCAGCCCGCGTCGCTGCCTTCAATCCCCAACTACCTAGAGGAAAAGCGTACTCCGCTGATAACTCGGCATTCCACCCTCGAGTACTACCTTCAGTGATGATGTCTGGAGTTCTCTCAGAAAACGGAGATCCCACGATGTAGTCCGCGTGAGGTAGATCGTTCAACTTGAACTCGAACGACCATCGCTCAGTTGGTCGCATGCCAACACCGCTTACAAGTTTCGACTCTCGACCCGGATTGAAGGAAACTGTAGACGGCACACCATGTTGCAATGCATCAACGACTATGGATGCTGATACACGTTCGGTGTATTTACTCCGAGACACCCTGCCAAGTGTGGCGAAGAAGTGGGGATCGAACCCAGACACACGTTTCTGATTGGTGAAGCTTGTATCAGCGGTAACGTAGCCTGACAATAGGATAGATAACGAAAATAGAGAAAATCCAATGGTCTTGCGCATAGCGTCCTCGATGATCGGAAAGTACGATGTTGTTTGACTCACCTAGGCACACAAAGTTCGGAGTTGCCGCTTTTTGCATTTGTTATGCCTGATGACTCTATAGCACTCAATAAGGAAACCCTCGATAAAGCGTCTGTTTTACATTCGTAGATGGCGGCACCGAGACGATCGATTCTCTCGGATTTACGCTTGGTCCAAGACTCTGCGTCGCGGGCAAACGTTCGCAAACAGCAGCGACCCGACCTCTCGATCGCAGTTCCACACCATAAGAACGTACCGTTCTCGATCTTGGTTGTAACGATACTAAGTACGAAGAAGGTACACGGTCTAACCTACAATCATTCACACGATTCGTCAAAGTAAGCACTTCTCGCGTTCGTCGTGGGAGTGCTATGTAAATTACGCTGTTCGAAATTCACCGTCTTAGTGCCCTGTGACTGCAGTGCCGTCAGATACAACAAACAAAGCCATTGTCGAAGGCGTGGATCTATGCCGCACATTCGAAGTCGGCGATACGCGAGTGCGTGCACTCGATCATGTTGATATAACGATGGCGTCTGGGGACTTCGTCGCAGTGATGGGTCCATCAGGCAGTGGGAAGTCAACACTCATGAATATTTTGGGGTGTTTAGATCGCCCGAATAGTGGCTCCTATCGTTTGCTAAACCATCAGGTCGCTGACATGGACGACCAACGCCTCTCGGAAATTCGAAATCAACATCTCGGTTTCGTGTTTCAGAGTTTTCATTTATTACCAAGGCTTACTGCGCTAGACAATGTTCTTTTACCGTTGCGCTTTGCTACGAGCAACGTCGGAGCGTCGCGCACTCATGCGCTGGAGCTGCTTTCACGTTTAGGGTTGGATGATCGACTTGACCATCGACCGAATCAACTATCTGGCGGACAACGACAACGAGTTGCCATAGCGCGAGCGCTCATGGCAAAACCAACGCTCTTGCTTGCGGACGAACCGACTGGAAATCTTGATTCCAAGACGGCGGGGGAGATATTGGAATTAATGTTGTCGTTCAATCGTGAAGGACAAACGATCTTGCTGGTCACCCACGAACGATCGATTGCGTCGTTAGCGAATCGTATCGTGCATATGCGAGACGGGAAAATCGAAGGCGAAGAAATTAACTCATGAATTTGCCTTACCTTAGCGCACAAATCCAAGGATTTCGTGCTACGGTTTTCTTCGTCACAGCATATTTGATGTATCCGGTAAGTACATATGCCGGCGCTCCTTACTTAACGGGCGTTATTGAAGACGGCGATTCTCAGACCATCGAAATGCCCAACCTTCCGTATACCTTTAGAAGCCAAGTTGAATGGCTCGCTCCTGAGGGTAGTCACGTTGACAAAGGGGATGTCGTGGTACGCATTCATCCAGGAGGTCTCATCGAGCAGGCAGAAGTGCTTGAAACAGCGAACGAAGAGCAACTGGTATCGGCGGAAACTTCCCAAGCAGAACACACATTGTGGATTATTGATGCGGAAACAGCGCTCGAAGTTGCAAAGACCAACCGAGATATCGCGTGGTTAGATGCACAAGTTCCCGCGTCCGCCGTGACGGAATTGATCCACGACAGAGCTCAACTAGCACTTGAGAACGCAGAAAACGCGTTACGCCTCGCCGAAGAAGCGCTTGCTAATGCTGAACGCAAGTTTGATGAACTCAAACCGGTGTTAGAGGTTCGAGTTAGACAAGCTGAAGCGTCACAGTTGCAGGTACGCGAGGCATTAAATCGATTAACGATTCGAGCAGAACGCGCGGGCATCGTGATATACGCAGAGAATGAATTTGGCGGTATGAAGATCTTTGCGGGCGAATCGCTCATGCCAGGTCAAACAATCGCAACGATTGCTTCGGGTGAACAGCCACAATTCGTTTTCTGGGTGCATGATGCGGACATCAATTATTTGAAAGAAGAGCAGCGGCTTTCAGTCGTCGCCGACGCACTTCCTGACAAAGTCATTGAAGCGGAAGTCGATTGGATCGCGAATTACGCAAGCGAGCGTGAGACTTGGAGTCAAGGAGGATACTTCAAACTGATAGCTAAGCCAATTTCACCGACTCCGAGCAGTTTTATTCCTGGCATGGCTGTCTCCGCCGAAGCGCTCTGATGTTGCGACATCTAACTCTATCCGTCTTCATGTGTTTGGTCTCGACAAACCTAGTTGCGAATTGGCTAGTCGTAGAGCGGGGAACACATCCGGTGACGATCGAGACATCCGGCACCGTTGCTTCTAAGGACAGCATTCGAATCACGCCCCCACCAAGTTTCTTCTGGAATATGACGATCGGCGAGCTTGTGCAAGAAGGTACGCATGTGAACCCTGGGGATGTGGTTGTCCGTTTCGAAGGTACTCGCGAAGACCAACGGTTGATGGAAGTAACGCAACGGTTGCGCGTGTCACAAGGTGAACTTGCGTCACTTGAAGAGAAACACAATCAACAGATCGAAACTGAAAAACTAAACCTTGCTCAAGCTCAGAGCGAAGCCGAAAAAGCACATCGAAAAGCAACGCAACCGGCCGATTTGATACCAAGTGTTGAGTATCAGAAGCTCGTAAAACAGCGTGAACTCGCGGACCGACGCGTCAATCAGCTCGTTCGACGGGCAGAGATAAGCGCAAAAGAACGAGAGAGTCGCAAACGTAAATTAGAGCTCGCTACCATGCGCTCGAGTCGTGCGCTCGCGGCTGCGCAGGCGAACAAAGATCGTCACACGGTTCGTGCATCGCGTGCCGGTATTGCTGTAATAGGTACGAACTTCAGCGGCGAAAAACTCGACGTCGGTTCAACGGCGCAAGCGAATCAGGTCGTAGTTGAACTGGTGAATCCCGAGATGCTAGAGGTTCATGGCGCTGTGCGGGAGGGGCAAGCCGCCCAAATTGCCATTGGTCAGAACGTAAGAATGACTGCTGATTCTGCAGGGGGATTCGAATTCACGGGCACGATCGAGTCGATTGGTGACACCGTCCGTCGTTTGTCGCGTTACACGCAAGAAATGATTCGGGATATCCGTGTTGCATTAGACCAACACCCCGATGAGGTGAAATTAGGTGTCTCGGTGCAAATGATCATCGAAGTACGGCGAATGGAAAATGCGATTGCAGTTCCTCGAGACGCAATCCAATATCGTGACAACCTGCCAGGCGTCATAACTCGCAACGGGTGGCAGCGAATCCGCGTGGGAGCTAGAAGCAACGGCAAAGTCATTGTGACTGATGGTCTCAGCTCGGGGGATGAAGTTCAGATATGAAGGGCGTATTTCTGGTTTTTACAGCAGTATTTCTTGTCGGGTCTTGCGGCAAGAGCGTCAATCCGCAAATGACGGTGAAAACTGTATCGGAGGATCACACGTTTCTGCTCCAAGCCCGTGGCGAAATTGTCTCGTCAGAATCAATCCCGATCAATGTCCCTCATACGGTTTCAATGCAACTCAACATCGAATGGTTGCTGCCAGAGTACACCGCAGTTACCAAAGGTGACCTGGTCGTACGTTTTGAAGCCGATGAGCTTTCTACACAACGAGGACAGTCACTGGTATCCATTGCCAACCAGTCGTTGGCTATTCGAAACCACATGATGGACAGTGCAACTGCTCATACCAAGATTGAACACGAAAGCGCAAGAGTTGCGGGCGAAACCGTCATCGCGCAGACGTTTGCTGACTTTGATCCCCGCTACTTTAGTCGAATTGAGATTATTGACGCAATCGGTGATTTGGACTTTCTGGGGGTTGAGGCTTCGTTCTACGATTGGCAATCCGGAACCCATGACCAGAGGACCACAGCTGAAACGGCACGTATTCAGGCAGAGCGATCCTCGGTCGAGCTACAGCTGAACAGACAGGAAAGCGCACTAGAAGCGACCGAACTACGAAGCCCAGCGGATGGCATCTTCCTCCACGCGAGGACACCTTGGGGTCAAAAAATTGGTCGCGGTCGTCCCGCCTACCCAGGTATGGCCGTTGGTATGTTGCCGGTTGACGGAAAACTAGAGGCTCGCATCTATGTTCCGAAGATCGATGCGATTGGCATCGAAGCCGGTCAATTGGTGAAGTTACTCGTGGACGCAGATGTCGATCGTGAGTTAGAAGGGAAGGTCGAGAGTGTTTCTCCGATGGCGATTTCTAAAAATTCACGAGACCCACGTCAGTATGTCCTTGTGTCAGCGTCATTGAACGACGGTTCGCGTGAGGGAGTGAGAATCGGTAGTGCCCTTACGGCCACCATCGTGACGGCGAACCTCAAGAAAGCGATTGTCCTGCCGCAACAAGCAGTGTTCAACGAAAAGAACGAATCGGTCGTCTACGTTATGAGTGGTGGTCGACTTGACGCACGCACGGTGGAGTTAGGACGGAAGAGTCCGACGCTCATTGAGGTTGCCAAAGGGTTGGCTCCAGGTGAATTTGTCAGCTTGATCGCGCCCGCGGTTGTTGATGCCTAGTTGCGGGAATTTCGCTCCGTCTAACCTAATCGATGATCGAACAAAACTCGATAAACGACGCTTTTGGTTGTATGCGTGAACCGAACGACATGAACTGCATTCGTATTCGCTTGAGAACTCAATGGATCTAGGAGCCGTCGCGAAATCGATCGTACCAGATTTTCGTCAAGCTTTCAGTCAACTTGCACACCACAAGTTGCGTTCGTCGTTGACTTTGCTAGGCATGGTGTTTGGGGTGGCGGCAGTGATCGCTATGTTGGCTGTCAGCGAAGGCGGACGCCGTGAAGCGATGAAACTGGTTGAAGGCATGGGAGTTCGCAACCTGATCGTTGAAGCAGACGAAGGGGATGGTGACGAATTACGTGAACTTCGCGTCCATTCCGACGGCTTGTCGACCAGAGACGCGATCGCCATTAAGGCGACGATGCCGTTCGTTGAAGCGTGGGCTGGCGTGCGTCAGATCGACGTTTGGAATCTCATCTCGCATGAAGGACAGAGTCAGGCTGAGGTTTTTGCCGTTAGCCCTTCTTACTTCGAGTTATCGGGTCTAGAACCGGTCCAGGGCGGTCTGTTAGAGGAGAATGACGATGTGCGATTCGCGCAGAAGGCCGTACTTGGCAGCGTGGCTTCAAGGCAGCTGTTCCCAAACGGAGATGCCTTAGGAAAACGCATAAAGATCAATTATTTATGGGTAGAAGTTGTTGGCGTGCTCCGCGACAGTCAGATCGACGGCGAGGAATTCCAAGGCGAAGAGGTGGGTGGTGAGAGCGAACGCGTTTACCTCCCGTTGCAGACAGGCTTGAAGCGTTTGCAGTTAGGACCGTGGTCCTCGGAACTTTCTTCTTTGAAACTACAGATCGCTGCTGAGGTGCCCCCTGCTGAGGCGGCGAGAGCGGTGCAACATTTATTAGATCGCCGCCATGGTGGACAGGACGATACCCGTATCGTAGTGCCGGCGAGGTTGCTCGCCCAGCAACCACAAACCCAACGCATATTCACGATCGTGATGTCCGCCGTGGCGGGTATCTCGTTGTTGGTCGGCGGCATCGGCATCATGAACATCATGC
>JAJECH010000004.1 GCA_022822135.1 Pseudomonadales bacterium | reverse complement strand
GAGCCGGTTGAGTATGCTTGTCATACGCGCACCCTGTGGGTGAATTGTTAGCTAAACGGGTATTTTGCCCGAAACGTTGACCCGGTGCGCGTTTTCTATGACTTGAATCCCATCTATATAAAAGTTAAGCGGGAATCAGGGAATCATCTTCTTGCGTCATATCCTTACATGTACCTGTGCCATATATTGTTGGAGGGTTGATAAATTTGTGTATGGCGGGTAAGGATTTCCCATATTAAGCTCTGATTGACACTCGATAAGTTCGTTGCTGAGATCCTCATGTGGCTTAACGGTAGCACGGCTCTTGCGAGAGCAAGCGGAAAGAAGCCCTCGCCCAGCAGGTCATCGGAGTGATTACCAGAAATATCGTGTCGAAAAGCTATATCGACAGCCTCAAGGTGTACGCCCTTACTGGCGTAGGTATCGCCATCACAGGGCTAAAGATCCTCGAGTATTTCGGTCTCTAAGCCGTTTTTAAGCACTGGACACGAAAGCGCGTCTATAAATATCGTTGCCACTGGATCCTGGGGGCAATACGATGCTGGTATTCATATCCTCAATATCAATACTCTATCGTCTTACATTATCGCTTGCAGGTGATCGGTTCTTTTCACGTTTAAATAAACGTGAAAAGAACCGATCGAAGGTGCCAATACTCCACAAGCCTCCAAGGGCTAAAGCAATGAAAATTACTGCCATCACATAGCTCTCATTCGTGTTAATGGCCCGCCATGCGAACCAAAAACCACTGCACATGACACATGTGAGGACAATTCCACTCACTAGTGAAAAAGTATTGTTTTCCTTCTTCTTACTCACAAAGAAATGCTGTTTCTACAAATAGCACACATCCAGTTATACACGCAGCGCGTTTAACGGTTGCGCTTTTGGATGTTCCTTTTATTTTCTTTTCGCACAATGCAGTGCAGCCTCCCGCGGCCGCCGCTTGCTTCGCCATTTCAATCGCGGCATTACACAACAAATCTTCTGAGTCCTCAATGACATTACACATGGGTATTGGTGGTCCTGTTGGTACCGGGCGTGCAGTTTCGTCACATTCCTCATCCAATTCTTCGGGGGGCTCAATAGGTTCGTATCCTGGGGGCCAGGATCGGGACAGACATCCGCACCGCACCAAGTCGCCATGGGTGGGTGGCTTAACGGTCGCACGGCTCTTCGCACCTAATTTGCACAACAGCTGCCTCGCAGTTCTTAAAACTGAGATTGGCAAGGACAGACCAACAAGGCGATCCAAGCTCAATCTACTTCGGGAAGTGATGCTCGCATTCGCTGACGCGATCGAGGGTGATCAATTACGAACGCTACGACAGATAACGTGCCGAACTCTACTGACCCTCGCCACTTTCGGGCTCTGGATCGGGATGCGGTTCCGGCTCCAGATCAGGCAATGGGGGACAGGTAATCGTTTGCCCGTGATTGTTCGTACAAGGACCAAAGGGTGAAAGTGGCGCGTCTAAACCAAAATCCAAAATACCATCAGCTGGCGCATAGGGCTCAAAGAGGACATTGATCGAGGGAGGTTCAGCTTCTACGGCAGGGCCGAAATCACTAGGTCCTTGAAAGCCATCCATCATTTCGCCAACCGACAAGCCGCATGCAAACCAGTCAAAGTTGGGCTCGCGGACAGACCTTAAGCACGATGGAGTTGAGTCCTCAGACATCACAGTATGTAGATCGAGAAGCCACGTGCCGTTCCTACATTCCCTCTCATTTCCTGTCGGTGGTTTTGATGCTTCAACCACACGTGGCTGGATTGAAGGACGCTCACTAGATCCTTCTTCCAGTACTGATGGATGCATCAATACTAGCGAGACGAGGAACAGAAAAAAAAGGGAACTCAAGGAAAGAAAACACACCGCACCGAATGATCGGCGCGGTGGTTTCGCTGCTTGGTGCTAGGAAGGTCGCGGAGGATTACGCGGTCGTTGAAAACCGAGCTACTGTACGGTTTGTGCCTCTTTAACACAAAAGCTCATGCTTAGGAAGGTTTTTCTTCGTCCTCTCTACGCGGGCTTCTTGACACTATCACATGTCGTATGCCCCAGGCGAACATCAGAATACCTGCCACAAAACACGTACCCCAACCCAAATAATAGAGTTCCATATCAAATTACCCTTCCAGTCCTGCAGCTACGCAATAACCTGCGGCTCCAAATAGCACAAGTCCACTTGACACATTGGTTCGCGACGGCAAGATCGGATCGTGCAAGGTGCTAACCTTGTGATCGACTCGAACATCGAACGGGTGAAACACACCACGCCGAATGATCGACGCGGTGGTTTCGCTGCTGGGTGATTGTGGGTCTCGGAGGATTACGCGGTGATCGAATCAGAGCTACCGTGCGGTTTGTTCCTCTCTTGCTTGAGGGTTTTAATCCACTTCCTAATCCTGTCCTCGCTCAGTATGTAGATGAGCAGAGACACATTTGCGAGAAACATGAAAAGGAATATGTACAAGGATGTTGTCGAATCAAACATGATGTCCTAATTCTCCAGCTCTGCGACTACGCAATAAAGCGTTCCAAATGTTAATACCGCAGAACCTGCGGCAACAGCCATTTTAACAGTTATAACAGCTGAAATAGATCCAAAAGTGAGCGTTCCCAATTTGGTAGATCCGCCTTTAAGTGCTAACGCCGTCAGACCTCTCATGCCGATGTAATCAATTGCAGCAGCACCTAGAATGTTACAGTCCGTCAGATCATCCAAACAATACGGGTCACTATTGGTAGGATCGTTAGGGCAATCATCTACGTGGTCAAAAATCCCGTCGTCATCACTATCCTCGTTCGGCGTACAGTGGTAGCCAGCCGAGTTAGAACCTTCCCATCTGCCACCAAGTGCTGAACTACTTGGGCAACTCCCCGTTAGATTGGTTTCGCACGTAAGACCACCATCCCAAGCATTTTTAACAAATCTGCCATTGTCGCCACCGAGCATACACCAATCGCCTTCTTGAGGTTCTTGAGGCGCGTATGAGCTGCCGTTACCAGCACCCGTTGAAGTTTCACCGCCACCACCTGAATTACCAGTGAGCTGAGCGCAATACTCGTGGTCATTGTGCTGCACCATGCAAAACTCGTAGGGCTGATGATCGGGGTCTGGTCTTTGACCTTTAGCACACACATCAGCTTCAGGGTCTTTACAGTCAACTCCGAAAGCGTTAGAGGTGAAACCAAACGCTGCCAGTATTAGCAAAACCTTCAGACCAGATGCAATGATTTCACAAGCTACTCGTAGCATGACCTAAATCCTTTTCGTCTAAAACAATCGGTTACGACGATCCGCTGCCCCGACTCATCGAGGGGTAGCAACAGATCGCATCAGACGGGCAGGGGCTGACTGGACCTTCGTTCGGCAGCAGGAAGCTCCCGAACGAGGCTTCGTCAACTTCGAGAAACAGAGAAGAGAGCCAAAGCACCCAACTCGTCATTCCGATGACCCACGTCTGATAAAAACGATGGTTTTGAAACACCGGAGCGGTTTACGAGAGAGGGGGTCGCATGAACCCCGCTGGATCGTAGGCTAGGTAAGGGTTTAGAGGTAAATCGAACGGTGCAACACGATAGGTTGCAAAAATTAGGCTAAAAACTGTATTAGAAGTTTTTGCTACTTTCAGTCGCTTTTGTCTACGAGAAGTGAGAAGTTTATGTGACCAAAGTGCTAGTATTTATAACAGTATATGTATTATTATTGCGTATCAACTGTACCAATAACCATAGTTATTGTACAAAATGATAAACGCATTGCAAGTCACCCTCCAGGATCCGCTTACGAACGCGTACCTAGGTATCACGGCGCAATGTTCCAATTAACAGGGTAAAACACTCCAAAACTCAAGAGAGGTTTATAGAACACATGAATCAAGTACTCGGATACGCACGGGTTAGCACACACGACCAAAACACTCAATCTCAGCTGGACCAACTGAGGGAAGCTGGTTGCGAAAAGCTCTTTGTCGACCATGCATCGGGAAAAGACACACGTAACCGAACAGACCTCGGAAGGCTACTGGAACACATGCGTAAAGGAGACGTCGTGGTGGTCACGCGGCTGGATCGCCTATCTCGTTCGCTGACGGATTTGTTGAACCTGGTCGACCGGCTTGGCAAGGAAGGAGTGGAGTTTCGTTCGCTGAAGGAGAACTTCGATACCTCGACGATCGGTGGGAAGCTGTTTTTTCAGTTCACGGGGATGATGGCGGAATATGAGCGAGCGAGGATCCGGGAACGGACTCTGGAAGGGTTAGAGGCGGCGCGTGCACGCGGTCGCGTGGGGGGACGTCCGCGGCGTCTAACTGAGGAGCAGGAAAGGATGATCTCGCGACTGCGACAGGAAGGCGAGAGCACACGGGAGATCGCTCGCATATACAACGTCTCGGTGGGAACGATCAGCCGCGCCTTAGCACGGCATAAGCACACCACGGATGAAGAAGACTAAGCACTTCTGGTACTGGTTCGGTGATCAAGGCGAATCAGCTAACCACGTAATAGATTTTGCAAGGATCGAAACTCTTCGCATTCGTAGATCCATGTTTCGGTGATCAGCGACAATCGATCGGCAGGTGCGTTGGTGTTGGGCGAGGCTGTGTGAGTTGGTAGGTAAGTGCTATTGAGGAGGTAGGTTGGGATGGGTCGGTGGATAGGGAGTAAAGAGGTGAATGCCAGTCAAAGACGCGGAGAGAGGTGGAACCTATGTTGGATCTGCGAGCGAAGCGAGCGTCTTCAATATAGTTTAAACGCGGTTATTGTTGTTCGGAACAATTGGCGCTGAGAACCGGAAGTAAGCAGCGGACGCATCTCTCGTCACGTACTATTCCGCGGCTTTACGCTGATGGATGCAGATCGCTTGACGTCAAGGCGTCGTTACAATCCATGCGGCGGCAGCGATGGTGGTCTGCTGACCGCTTACCACGTCCAATCACAAGAGGAACTAAGCATGGCTCTTACGCTATACGACGCTACCGTTGGGACTTACAAACAGATTTTGGGTTCGATTGAAGGTGTCCTAAGTAAAGGTCGGGAACACTGCGAAGCCAACGGAATCGATCTGAATGACGTCGTAGAGACGAGGTTGATCGACGATATGTTGCCGTTTCGATTTCAGGTCATTTCGGTAGCTCACCACTCATTAGGCGCGATGAAAGGCGTCGATGCTGGAGTATTTGGTCCACCAAGTATGGGAGATCAGGATTACGGTGCGCTACAGTCCTTGGTCGGAGAAGCCCTGGCAGGACTGGACGATTACTCGGAAGACAAGGTAAACGGGTTCCTAGGCAAGGAGATGGCCTTCAAGATGGGTTCGATGACCATGCCTTTCATCGCCGAAGATTTCCTGCTTACGTTCTCGTTGCCGAATTTCTACTTTCATGCCACGACGACGTATGACATGATTCGTATGAAAGGTACGACAATTGGTAAAGGCGACTTTCTTGGTCGCATGCGCCTCAACAGGTAGAGATTGTCAGCTAAAAAGCTCGAACGACTTAGAACTGTGAATACCGAGAAGATCTTCGACGATGTCGAAGACGCCATTGATGCGATCGCTCGTGGTGAGTTAATCGTGGTCGTTGATGATGAAGACCGTGAAAACGAAGGGGACCTCATCATGGCGGCGTCCAAGGCATCGCCGGAAGATGTCGCGTTTATGGTGCGGTTTACAAGCGGCATCTTGTGCACGCCGATCACCGAGGATATTGCGGCACGGCTCAATCTTGATCCGATGGTGCCGAAGAACAACGCACCACTATCGACCGCGTTTACAGTTAGCGTTGACTACACGCAGGGGATGTCGACGGGCATATCAGCTGAGGAGCGCGCAAATACAGCACAGGCTCTTGCGAACAACAACACGCAGGCAGATGATTTCGTACGCCCGGGTCATATCTTTCCGCTGATAGGGCGCCAAGGAGGTGTGCTGGTTCGTTCCGGACACACGGAAGCTGCAATCGATCTTGCAGAGGCGGCAGGTTGCCCGCCGGTTGGATTGTTGGCGGAGATCGTCAACGATCAAGGTTCTGTAAAGCGACTGCCAGAGCTATTAGCGTTTGCGAAGGAACACGACCTCCGCATCATCTCGATCGAAGACCTGATTGCGTGGCGCCAACGACGCGAAAAGCTGGTTTATCGTGTGAGTGAGTTCCAAGTGCGAACGCGTATTGGTCCAGCGAAGGCTTATTCGTACCGTACAAAATTCGAACAAGCAGAACATCTCGCGATTGTGTTTGGAGACCTGTCTGATTTGGATGGCGTACCGGTACGCATCCACCGTGAAAAACTCATCGAGGACATTTTCGGTTCGCAATCAAAGCATCCAAGTCGCCTCATCGACGTGGCACTCGACAAGCTAGAGGTCCTAGATGGCGGTGTGTTCATCTATCTTCGTAGCGGCTTTGCTGGTGTTCCACTTGACTTGCTGGATACACAACATTCAAGCGCTAGTAAACGAGCGGACCAGTGGCTTGAGGTGGGGATTGGCGCACAAATTCTGCGAGATCTCGGTGTTCGCGACATTCGCATCGTGTCTGGACGTGAGGTAGATTTGGTCGGTATCGAAGGATTTGGTCTTCGTGTGGTGTCCAGCGAAATCCTGTGAGTCGTAGTAAACCACGCATTGGAATCACGCTAGGTGATCCAGCAGGGATCGGACCGGAAATCCTCATTAAAGCGTTGCCCGTCATTACAGAACGATGCGAGCCGGTCGTGTTCGGACCGCGCTGGGCATTTGATGACGGCGTAGAGGTAGCGGGTGAGGAATTCAAATGTGATCCAGAATTGGCGGAACTTGACATAAGGCGCCCCAACGATTTCGTATACGGGCAAATCTCCGCAGGGAATGGGGAAGTGGCAATCCAAGCGGTACACGCTGCGGCACATGCGTGCCTTGATGGGACCGTCGACGCGATGATGACGTGCCCATTGAACAAAGAAGCCATTCATGCTGCAGGATCATCACATATTGGTCATCAGGAAATGCTTGCTTCGATTGCAGATATCCCAAGTGCTGCGACTATGCTCATGACGCCTGGATTACGCGTCGTTCACTTGTCAACGCACAAGTCGCTAGGGAACGCGGTCGAATTCGTAACGAAAGCCAATGTTCTGGCAAAGCTTGAGCTGACGCATAGTTCGTTTAGTGCATGGGGATTGAAAGCTCCCCGCATTGCGGTAGCGGCCCTCAATCCACATGGCGGAGAAGGAGGATTGCTCGGGCGCGAAGAAATTGACGAGTTAACGCCGGCCGTGGCGGAGGCCCGAGAGAAGGGTATCGATGCGTACGGGCCGTTACCTGCCGATTCGATTTTTAATCGCGCGATCGATGGGGAGTTCGACGTTGTAATAGCCCTTTACCATGACCAAGGGCATATCGCGATTAAGGTCCACAATCTTCACGAAAGTGTCTCTGCAACGCTTGGATTACCGTTCATCAGAACCTCTGTAGACCACGGTACCGCGTACGATATCGCGGGGAGAGGGGTAGCCAACGCGCGCAGCACGATCGCTGCGGTCGATGCCGCAATCACGCTGGTGAAAGGCGAACTACAGTAGCTAGAAAATCCGATTTAATTCACGATTAAGATAGACGATTCCTGTCTCTTCAATTGGTTTATAAGGAGACCGTTCAGATGAAAGCAGCTGTATTCCGTGAAGTCAATCAACCGATGGAAATTGAAGAAATCGAGCTTGCCGAACCTGGTCCACATGAGGTGGTTGTCCGAACGAAAGCCGCAGGCGTGTGCCATTCGGATCTTCACTTCTATAACGGGACTTATCCTGGCCAGACGCCGGTTGTCTTAGGACACGAATCCGCTGGGGTCGTGGAGGAAGTCGGTCGGGACGTGACGTACGTCAAGCCTGGCGACCATGTCATCACGTGTCTATCGGTTTTCTGTGGGCATTGCGAACACTGTTTGACGGGGCATATGTCTCTTTGTGGTTCTTCGGAGACCCGACGCGGGCATGACGACATTCCTCGTCTGAGTCAAAACGGTGGTGTCGTACATCAATTTGCAAGTCTGAGTTCATTCGCGGAACGAATGCTGGTTCACGAACACGCAGTGGCGAAAATCCGAGACGATATGCCAATGGATCGGGCAGCCTTGATAGGCTGCGGCGTAACAACTGGCGTGGGTGCGGTTATTCACACCGCCGCTGTGGAACCCGGTTCAACCGTTGCGGTTATTGGGTGTGGTGGCGTTGGCCTGTCATGTATCAACGGAGCGGCGCTTGCGGGTGCTGCAAAAGTAATCGCAGTTGATCAGGTCGCATCGAAGCTCGAACTAGCACGAAAGTTCGGTGCGACGGACACCGTTGACGCTTCGGCAAGTGATGCGGTGGATAGTGTAAGAGCGATAACAGATGGCGGCGTACATTACGCCTTTGAGGCAATCGGTTTGAAGATAACGGCCGAACAAGCGTTCCGAATGCTCCGTCGTGGAGGTACGGCGACCGTGATTGGGATGATCCCACCCGGGGAAATGGTGACCCTACACGGACCGGATTTCTTACAAGAAAAGACCATTCAAGGCTCCATGATGGGATCGAATCGCTTCAGACTCGACATGCCTCGATTTGTCGATTTCTACCTTCAAGGGAAATTGCATCTGGACGACATGATTTCGAGTCGGATTGGACTGGAAGATATCAACGATGCGATGGCGCAGTTAGAGACTGGCGAAGTCGCTCGAAACGTGATCGTATTTGATTAAGGAATTCACTAATGCGCTGGCTCTCATTTCGTCACGATGGCGAGGAAACATTTGGCTATCTCAACGCGGACGATCAGATTGTCTGTGTTGGTGCAGAATGCCCGTATTCCACCTTGAAGGATGCGCTTACGGCAGGTGCACTTGAAGGATTGGCCGCACAGAACGTTGAAGCGGCACCTTTATCGCTAGACAGTATTGAGTATCTTCCGACGCTTACAAATCCCGACAAAATCCTTTGTGTTGGTCTGAACTACCGCGACCATCAGGCTGAAACCGGTCGAGGGGGTGAGGACAACCCAACCATCTTCGTGCGTTTCGCTGCTGCGCAAGTTGGACACTTGGAGAATATGGTACGACCCTTCGAGTCGAAGGCGTTGGACTATGAGGGTGAAATCGCGATGATCATCGGCCGTCATGCTCGACGTGTCGCTGCGGCGGACTGGCTTGGTTACGTCGCCGGGTTCAGTTGTTACAACGATGGAAGTGTGCGCGACTACCAACGTCACACCAGTCAGTTCACTCCTGGCAAGAACTTCACCGGAACCGGTGGGTTTGGTCCGTGGATGATGACACCAGACGAAGTCGGTGATCTCGACGAAATGGAGATCACTACACGACTCAACGGCAACGTGATGCAGAACGCGAAGTCCAAGCAGCTAGTGTTCGGATTTGCTGATCTGCTCGCTTACTGTTCTACGTTTACTGATCTAGTCCCTGGAGACGTCATCGTGACGGGAACGCCCGGCGGTGTTGGCTCTGCGCGGAACCCACCCGTTTTCATGGACGAAGGCGACGTGATTGAGATCACTGTCGATCCAGTGGGTACATTGCGAAACAATATCGTCGTCGGTTGACGACAGTGCAGAAACGCGAATTTTGATCGCTCCCGATCTTGCGATCGGGATGTATTAGGCAGTTAAGGCTTCAAGCACCTTCTGAGGATGATCGGCGGCCTTGGGAACTCGACGCCAGTGTCTAACGACCTTGCCGTCTTTTCCGATCCAGACCGTCGAACGTATCACACCCATCCGCGTTTTGCCGTACATGATCTTTTCGCCATACGCCTCGTACTTCTCCATAACCTTGTGATTGGCATCAGTCAGGAGTTTGTATGGCAACTTGTAGTCCTTGCGAAATTTCTTGTGCGACGCAGCATCGTCCATCGAGACGCCAAATACGACAGCACCAGTTTTGCGAATCGCCTTGTAGTTATCAGCAAAACCGCAAGCTTCTTTTGTGCAACCAGGCGTGTGATCTTTGGGGTAGAAGAATAGGATGACGTCCTTTCCTTTCAGCTCGCGTAACGCAATCTTGTTACCCAAGTGATCGGGTAGTGTGAAGAGCGGTGCCTTTTTTCCTTCTTCAATCGCCATGGTTTTTACCGTGTGGTCATCAGTGTTTAGTATATGCGAGTGCTTTTGGTAGGTTTGAAAATTGCGGACGAGACTAACTGTTAGATTGATAATATCAATGTATTGTAAAACCGAAATTCAATCGTGGGAAGTTTGAAATTGCGAATTCCGTCGCTCTTCGTAATAGCGTCTATGGTCGTAGTTGCAGTCGGAACGTTAGTCGCGTGTGTATCTACCTCGCCCCCGAGTAACTCAGACGATATTTGTCGGATATTTGACGAAAAGCGATCTTGGTATCGATCCGCGGCTCGTAGTGAAAAGAAATGGGGTATCCCGATTCCGACCATGATGGCTGTTATTTACAAAGAATCTAGTTTTCGAGCAACGGCGCGACCCCCGCGCAAGAAGATTCTCGGCTTTATTCCTGGGAGGCGTTTATCGACTTCGCTGGGTTATTCCCAGGCGAAAGAAGAGACGTGGGATGATTACGTTAAAGCCACCAAAAACCGTACTGCAAGTCGAACGAATTTCGCGGACAGTATCGATTTTGTAGGTTGGTATTTGAACCGAACCGTCAAACATCTCGGTGTCGCGACGACGAATACGGAAGCGCTATACGCCAGCTATCACGCAGGACTTACTGGATATCAGTCTGGCGCGTGGAGAAACTCCCCTGGGATTAGGAACTCTGTGGCGAGATTCCAACGCCAAGTGCAGCAATATGAGCGTCAGTTACGGACGTGCACCGTTAGGAATCGCGGCTGGTTTGGCTAGTCCTCTTCGCTTGAATACGTGACTCTGTAAATTGCGCCATTTTGGTCATCGCTGATTAGCAGACTACCGTCACGAAGAGGTAGCACGTCATTAGGGCGCCCTTTCACTTGGCCGTCGACAAGCCAGTGATCCGCAAACGGGTCGTAGCGCAGACCATTTTCGGTCTCACGAATAACGGAAACTTGAAAACCACGAGGTGCTCCGGGAGCATGATTCCATGAGCCATGCTCTGCGACGAACAGTGCATTCTTGTATTCTGCTGGAAACTGATCACTGGTATAGAAGGCCACGCCTAGCGCAGCGGAGTGCGCCCGAATGTAAAACACAGGTTTTGTGTAGTCATCCGGATTCTTGTCTGCTCCGTATACCGTGTCCTTGACGACACCGGCGTGGATGAATGGATAACCGAAATGTTCACCCGGTGTCGTTACGACGTTTATCTCTTCTAATGGCACTTCAGGTCCCATCCAATCGCGGCCGTTATCCGAAAACCACATGAGTCTGGTAATCGGATGCCAAGCAAAGCCAACGCTGTTTCGCACGCCGCGAGCATAGATTGTGGTCTCGCCGGTGCTTGGGTCCATCCGCAGAATGCTCGCAAATCGTTCGTCATCAGATAGACAGATATTGCACGGGGCACCGACATTGAGATACAGGAATCCTTCAGCGTCACGGTCGAGATACTTCCAGCCATGGTGAGTCTTGTCTGGGAGGTCATCCGTGATTGTTTCAAGAACCGGTTCATCGGCGAATACCTTGTCGATGTCACGAATCCGTAACACCTGATTGAGCGCACCAATGATGAGGTCATCGCCGATCATGGTCACGCCAGACGGCATCGGCAAATCCGATGCAATCACAAAGACGTCTGCGTCTGTCTTTTCGTCGTTTGGTATAACGGCATAGACATTTCCAAGTCGCCGTGAACCAACATAGATATTGCCCGATTCGGATTCGACCATTTGTCGTGCGTTCGGCACTTCATCTGAAAGGACCCTTAGGTCGAAACCATCGGGTAACGCCCACGCCCAGCTAGACCCTAAACTTACCGCCACGCTGAGAAGGACGGACTGGCAGGTCTTAAACCTCAATTGCATGTCTGAATCCGAATTGCTTTTTGAAGACGCCAAACGCTTTTACCAAGCTTGGTTAAGTGATCAAGGTTACACAGCGCGTCAAGGTCAGCTGGACATGATGCGGTTCATCGCCGATTCCTTGACGCGGACACAAGCCCGAATTGGCGTTGTCGAAGCCGGAACTGGCACTGGCAAAACTGTCGCATATTGCATTCCTGCGGCGATCGAAGCCCGGCGAAAAGGGAAGACGTTAGTCATCGTGACGTCAACCGTACTGCTGCAGCAGCAACTACTGCACGCAGAGTTACAGCAACTCGCAAACCTGTTCTCGCCCGGTTTGACGTTTGGCATTATGAAGGGTCGACGTCGTTATGCGTGCATCGATCGACTCGATAAGAACGCGCACTCACAGGGTGATACATCAATCGATTTATTCGGTAACGAAAACCCTTCGCGAACTGACCGTCGAATTGCGAGTGACTTACTAGATCGATTCAATACTCGTCAGTGGGACGGCGATATGGATGCAGCTCCCATCCCACTAGCAGGTCGACACCGAAGCTCCTTCACCACTGACGCATTGGGGTGCCATCGCAACTCATGCGAGTACGCGAAGCCGTGTCCGTATTTTCGTGCTCGCAATAAAGTCTCCGCATTAGACGTCGTCGTAACCAACTACAGTCTGCTCATGGCGTCGGGTCGAGAGGGAATCGACATGCTTCCCGCGCCCGAGGACTGTATTTACGTGTTTGACGAGGTACACCGTCTGGCTGATATTGTCATGAATTCGGGCGCGATCAGGGCAAGCACTTCTGCTGTAACGGATGCCGTCGAAAAGGTTGAGGATTTTGTTAGTCGTTTGATGAATCAGGTTGAGGAAGGCCATCCTCTTTCTAGTTCACAGCAGGACATACTCGATATAGTGCCGCGCGTACCGCCACTCATCGACCGTTTCCGCCACCACCTTGCGGACTTGATTCGAACGAACGCCGTGGAATCAGATTCGCAACATAAGGTTTTTCGGTTCGTTGCAGGTCGTGTGGATGAAACGACGCGCGAGCATGCCGGCGTGTTAGCGAGTACTTTGGGTGGTCTGCACGTGGTGTTAAACGAGATGTTCACAACGCTTGATGAGGCGCGTGCAAATCTGCCTATGTGGATAAACACCGACGTACTCGGTCGAGCAGTGCGTTCGTTAACCGAATTGCTGATGACTACTCGGGATCTGACCTCGTTGTTCGAGGACTGGGGTTCTGACTCCCCGATCGCGTCAGCTCGCTGGTTGTCGCCAGACGATGAGGATTGGCGGATGCATACCGTACCCATCGCGGTTGAAGAAATCCTTAATGAGACCGTTTGGTCTCAGGCACATGGTGTCATTTGCACTTCAGCGACCATATACTCGAGTCAGGCTTTCGACCAGTTCAAGCAGGAGGTCGGTTTAAACCTGCCAGACGACCACTTCAAGCGCATTGCGAGCCCCTTCGACTTTCGGCGAAATGTGAAGTTTCAAGTCGCAAATATCGGCTTCAGTCAGCCCGGAGGCGAAGCCTTCAATCGTGCGGCGGCGGCATATTTGCCACAGGTACTAACGAAGAACCGAAGCGGCTTGGTCTTGTTCACCTCGCGCTTCGATATGGTAGCTGTATTCAAGCAACTGCCGAGCAGTTTCCGTGAGCTTTGTCTGATGCAAGACGATCTCTCGATGGCTGAAACGCTCAGGAAGCATCGAGAGACGATCGATAAGGGCGGTCAAAGCTACATCTTCGGGCTAGTCTCGTATCGAGAAGGCGTAGACCTGCCTGGCGACTACTGTCAGCACGTGGTGATCATGCGTATCCCGTTCAACGTTCCAGACGATCCGGTCATTAAATCCCAAAAAGAGGTGCTGGGATTGGAGAACGCCTTCATGCAATACGATGTACCTCAAGCCTCGTTGCGGTTGTTCCAGGCATGTGGAAGGCTCCTCCGAAGCGAAACGGATCGCGGCTGGATTACGGTTTTAGATCGACGAATCATCGAACGAAAGCAATACTGTGATGAGCTCGTTCGACCCTTGCCAGAGTTTGAGATCGTCGACCTAAAGAACCCCGTCAATCGTGTTGTTTGAAAATCGTCGGATCGGTAATCGCAACACCTTGGGTAAGCGTTCCACCTTTTTGTCCAGGACTGTAGACCTCAAGTCGCCGAGGACTATCCAAATCGAGAATACGGTCATACGTTGCTCTCAAATCATCCAGGCTGGCTTCACGGATCACCGCCGCCAATTGTTCACGCGTGTTGAAAGATGGATTCTGATACACAACGTCGCCCTGATACCTGGAAGACCTTTCACCTAGGTTTTTGTCTTTCTCCAGCAAGCTTGTCACCAGCCCCTGTTTGTATCCGTCGAATTCTTCTTGGGTCATCGATTCAAGTTCGTGCCGACGTTGCGCGATAAATTGGTTAGTAGCCGTTTGTATGTGCCCGACATCTGCTACAGGCGACTGAACAAGGAACACCATTGAAGGGTGCTTGAATAGCTGCATCGACTGAGAGATCGTAGCGTAACCGAGCTGTTGTTCAGTGCGTAGCTCATTGAAGTACGCTGAAGACACGACTTGGGATAGGAGCCGGATCATGGCTCTCTCTTCAATGCTGTCATTCTCACCAAAGAAACTGACAAGGTAGACCGCGTCGTTATGCTCGATGTTTAGGTTTCTCGTGTGGAGCTCGCTTAAGAGATGAATAGACGGCACTCGTCGCTCGCTGGCTTCAAGGTTCATCGCGTTCGATATCGTGTCGCCGATCGCCTTGCTATCTTCTGCTGTCACATTTCCAACGATGAGTACAGTCGCAGCGACCTGGGCTAGTCGTGCGTCCATCCAGTCGGCGAGCATTTCGCTCGTTACGTCGTCTACATTCGTTTTTAGTACGCTCGGCGCCCAAGATGAACTCATCAACGTGTGCGAAATCGTGCTGAAGGCTTGCTGATACGGTCGCACGTCCTTGAAATTGTTGTATTGTTTCGCGAGTTCAACTTTTTGATTTTCTAGTTGCTTCTCGTCAATCTCGAATTCGTTGAGCAACTTCAACATGTCATTCAGCAAGAGTGTCTGTTTGTCATCGTAGCCGTTTACCGTGATGGACAACCCTTCTGAATGTGATCCGAACCCTCCGTAAAGTCCCGCAACGACAGCGGGGTATGAGCGAACATTGAGTTTGATATTCAGTAGTCTCGAAAGTAATGCGTTTTTAACCACATCGCCAGGACCTGAAAGGGGTTCGGCGTATTGGAATCGCACGGTAATGTATGCCTTGGGGACGCTAAACGCTGTATCGGTCGCGTGCCAGATCTGAAGTCCGTCGGCGTCGTGGAGGAGGGAAGGTATGGATTCGTTTATGCCGGCGATAACTGAGGTGTCCTCCGGAATGTATACGTTGGGTTCTGGGAGGGTAAACTCATGATCGACAACATGGGTTGTGTCGATGTCCGGAGTTAACGTATAGGGGACGTTGAACCATTTTTCCGTCTTGTCCGTTTCAATGTCAGGGGCAGAAATACGTGTAACCGAGTTTTCGCGCGTTAGATAACTTAAGTAATCGCCGATTAGCTCCTCGTTGAATTCTTCCATCACGTAAGGGCCTTGGATTAGATCTTCAGGTTCGAAGATCTGCGCGTTATTTACGAGTTGATTCGCCGTACCGATTGTTGATCCTTGTTCCAAAAAGCGAAAGTTCAATCTCCGGACGGCTGTTTGTTCGTCGTATCGCCATTTTTCAATTGGATGCGCACGGATGCTATCGATGTACGCAAAAATGAGTCCATGTATTTCATCGAGATGCTGCCATCCACTCTCTGTTACACCGACGGATACGCCGAATTCAGAATTACCACGGTCTGATCGACCCCCTCCTGCGGATAGTGAGTTGATCCAACCACGATCTTGCAGTAGTTGGTGCAAACTTCCTTCACCTTCGTGACCGAGCAAATTGCTTAGATAGTTCAACGGTTTTGTTCGATTGTGAGGCATGACATCCGGTACCGGAAATCCAATCGAGAGCGAACGATTCGACATGATGGTCTGGTACCCGTACGCGAACGGCAATGAATCCATGTCGTACGAGCTCGGCGGAACTGGCGCTTCCCCTAATTCGCGATTTGGTACGTCACTAAAACGTTCGCGCACGAGTGCTTCCTGATCATCTAGGCTGCGCTCACTTACCGTGACGAGCACCATCTGATCCGCAGAGTAGTTGTTCTCATAGAAATCCTTCACGATAGCCCGATCGACATCTGCGAGCGTCTCATTGCTGCCGATATTGAATTTAGACATCGGATGATCTGGGTTCATGATGGTTTTCATGACCGACATGCCGCGCCAGACGTCGCTACGCATTTGCATTTGGTACTCGGAATGAACTGCGTTCTTCTCTCGATCGACATAAGTTTCATCCAATAGAGGCGCAGTGAAAAACTGAGCAAATCGATCGAGTGCTTCCGCGAAATACTCTTCGTCGATATCGAAGTAATAGTTCGTCAGCTCGGTTGCTGTATAGGCGTTGCGGTTTCCACCGTATTTAGAAATGAAATCTGAGTAGCCGTCGGGGTCAGGGTACTTTTCAGTTCCCAAGAACAGCATGTGTTCCAGAAAATGTGCGATGCCTTCGTACTCAGGAAGATCATCGTTCGAACCTCGACTTACGGCGAGCGCCGCACCGGCTTTTCCTTCCTCGGGCCGGTGTACCAGGATGACGGTAAGGTCATTCTCGAGCTTGAGATAGCGGTAGGAATGATCGTCATTTGGACTTTTAATGATGGTGATCTCATCCGATTCCGGTTCAACCGCAATTGGCTCAGGCTCGGGCGCTTCGGTGGTGGCGCATCCGAGCAACCACGCAGTGAGCGCGCTGGCTGTTAATAGTAGCTTGAGAGAACGAGAGGGATTCATTGCGGTGCTCCTGAGTGAGCCATCGGGATTGAATAGGGCGGTTGTAGCATTCAGTGATGAGGAAAGTCGATGAAATTTCTTCAGAAACTATTGAAGCATTCCAGCAGATCTTCAGCAAAGAGTTTAGGTTGTTCAAACGCGGCAAAGTGACCACCGCGATCTTGAATTCGATAGTGTTTTAGATTCTTGTAACGTCTTCGAACCCAACGCTCAGATGCCTTGAAGATCTCCTTAGGGTAAATCGTTACCCCGGATGGAATCGTGACATCCTTCGCTCGACCGCCGCGGCCAAAGCTCTCCCAGTACAGACGTGCGCTTGAAGCACCGCTGCCGGATAGCCAATACATCATCACATTGTCGAGTAGTTGGTCGCGCGTGAGGACATTTTCTGGGTGACCTTGACAGTCAGTCCACTGGAAGAACTTCTCAAGGATCCACGCGGCTTGGCCAATCGGCGAATCTACAAGTCCGTAACCAAGAGTTTGAGGTCGGGTACTCTGCTGTTTTGAATAGCCGGAATCCCAGTCCTGATAAAACTGACTTCCTTTTAACGCTTCTTGCTCAAATTCGGTTAGGTCTTCCATGGTATCTCGATCTGGTCCAACGGTAGGCATGTTGGTGTGCATGCCGACACAATGGTCGTCATGATTGGTGGCGAGGGAGGTGGTGACCGCGGCTCCCCAATCGCCACCTTGCGCTAGATATTCATCGTAGCCGAGACGAAGCATGATCGTGTTCCAAGCATTTGCGGTTTTTTCGACGTTCCATCCATGGTGAGTGGGTTTACCAGAGAATCCATATCCGGGTAAACAAGGAATGACTAAATGAAATGACTTGCTTAAGGGTTCGATCACATCAAGGAACTCGACGATTGAACCCGGCCATCCGTGCGTCAAGACGAGAGCCTGCGCATCAGAAGCGGCACTTTGAATGTGCAGAAAGTGAATGGTGAGGCCGAAGACCTCTGTGGTAAATTGTTCGTACTGATTAATTCGTGACTCGCATCGTCGCCAGTCGTATTCGTTATGCCAATAGTTCTTGACGTCGCGCACGTAATCGAGCGGGACGCCTTGCGTCCAATCGTCGACTGTTTCCGCCTCAGGTAACCGCGTAAGCTCTAACTTTGACTTAAGTGAAGCGAGATCACTGTCAGCAATTTCAACTTTAAATGGGGTAAGTTCGAACATCGAATGTTTCAACAACTAGGTTTCGTAGCAGCTAGCATATCCAGCGTGCTTTGTACGGGAATGAGTGATGCCGTCGGTATTTGAGCTAGCGGGTGAGAGATATAAGACCGATGTTGCTCTAGCTAGTTTCAAGAAATTGGAATCCAGCGCGCCGAAAGACTACCGTGAACTCGCAGTCATCTTGGTCGAGTACTGGCGTCAACGCGACGACAAGATCGTCGGGTTAAGTGGTGGTCAAGGTGCAGGAAAGAGCACATTGAGTGACCTAATTCGAGCTGCTTCGCAGAATTCAGGGGAGCAACTCGTTGTTCTCGGGATCGATGACTTTTATCTCACCCAGAGTGAGCGCAATCGTCTCGCGACGGAAAAGCATGAATTGTTCGCTACTCGAGGTCCACCCGGTACACACGATATTTCGAGGCTTCTCGACACGATCGAGGATTTGGTGGCTGGGCGTTCGGTGGAGGTTCCACAATTCGATAAAGGCGCGGACGAACGCTCGGGTACTCGCAGGATCGATCCGCTGTGTCATCGGGTGCTTATTGAGGGTTGGTGCGTCGGCGCAAGCCCACAACCCGAATCGGACTTGACTAGACCAATAAACGCGTTGGAACGCGACCGCGATCCAAGATGCACTTGGCGACGAGCTGTGAATGAATACCTTACCGGTGGATACGCACAACTACGCGACCGATTAGATTCTCTGGTCTATTTACGTGTTCCAGATCTCGACAGCGTGAAGCGGTGGCGACTTCAGCAAGAAGCAGACCGTGCGCCGGAGCAGCGAAGAGATATCGTCTGGATTTCTCGATTCGTGCAACACTATCAGCGTATTACGGAATGGATGTACACAGATGTGGCTAATCGAGCGGATGTATTGATTGAATTGGACACGAACCACCGCGTCTCTGGAATGAGTTTGCGCTAATCGCCGAGTCGCTTCAATAGCACGTCCATCGCACGCGTAAATCGGTCCCGCAGAGGCTGTTCACCATGCGCGACCGCAACCCAGTCCCGAATTAACCCCTCCGCGATATCCTTCTGTGAGGCTTCGCTTCGCCCCATGGTAGTGGCTAGGTCGCCTACGCGTAGTTCGAGACGACGTTCTTCGTCCTCGGTGGTTGCCGGTTCAATCTCGGCTTGAATCTCAGTTCGAAGTACGATGTCTCGTAACTTCGAGTCGTCAGTGAGTGGCGTGCGAGATTCGAACAGGACCATGTCGTTCTGGACCGCGTCATACCATTCAACTGGAATCGGTGAGTCGCTCGTTTCGTAACCTGCGAGTTCTGCATCTTTTTCGAGAAGTAGCTTCAGTCGTTCGCTAGCTTGCATCTGCATTGCAGCCAACTTGCGATCTGCAAGAATGTCGTCGACTTGTGCGAGCTTGCGATCTAAGTCCTTTTTGATTCGCGCGGGTAAGACGAGTTCAGCCAGTTGTTCCTCAACTTCGTGCACTGCATTGGCATCGAACTGTTGTTTGCCACCACTCGCGCGACGCAGCAGCTTATCGACCATGTCTTTCGCTTGGTCGATATTCTTCGAAATCGTTTCTTTACGCTCTTCGCGCTGTACGCGACGCGACTCAAACACCGAATTACAGAGAGTTCGGAATTCGTTCCAAAGTCTCTCCTCTGCCTTATGGAAGGTTGGACCGACGGCTTTCCACTCAGCCTGTAGTCCTTTAATCGCGTCGATACGTTCTTGATCGTCAAGCCCTTCTTCGTTACAAACCTCTTTGGCTTTCTCGATGAGCGCTTCCTTTGCTTTGCTTGTTTCCTGACGATGCTTGATTAAGCGATCGCGAACGGTCTGATACGCATTGAAGAACCGTTTGTTAACCGCTCGACTGCGAGATCGGTCGGTGTCACCGACATCCTTAAATTGTTTAAGGTGCTGACTGAGTACGTGTTGTACCTCTCGCCAATCCGGATCGTCCCAATCGGTGTCTTCGATGACGTTTTCGAGTTCTCTTGCCAACACTTCCTTTCGATTCGTGTTCGCGATACGTTCTTGTTTCTGCTCTTCAAACCATTCGGCGCAAACCTTCCATGCGCCTTCAGCAGCGTCGTCGTAGCGCTTTTGTAGCGTGATCTCGTCACGATTGCTAGGTGGTCCGAGCGCGTTCCAATCAGCTCGCAAGGCACGTACTTGGTCAAACTGCTGTTGCGGTGGTAACGGCGAGTCTCGCAACGTTTCAATCTTGCCGCAAAGCTCCTCGCGTTTCGGCAGCGTGGCGAATGCTTTCCAGTTCAGCAACTGTTTGAGTTCTGCAGCGAATGGCGCAAGGAGGTCGTACTGGCGTTTACGAGCCCCTTCTGGCAAGCGGAGAATTAAGTTGCGCGCATGACGTTCGGTATTGATGGCTTGTTGTAACGCACCTTCTTGAATCTTGTCTTTGAGTGTCGGTAGTGTTTCGTCGATATCCTTCAGTGTCTCCTCGAAAAGCTGATCGACACGTTGCGTGATGTCTTGGCAATGAGCACTGATCTCGGTGAGCTGTTGACGCCACCTTTCTTGAGTTTCGGTATCGAGTGAAACAAAGTCGCGATGTTCCATGAATCGCTCGACGTTTTGCCGTTGATCCTTGGCAAGTTTGCTTACCCGCCAAACTTTCGCCCAGTTTTCCTTCACTTTGAGATCAGGTATCGCCAATTCGACCGTGGTGAGTTTGTCGAATCGTTCCGTGAGTCGATCTCGAGCGACACCGTGTTGCTGTTCCGAGCGAATCTGAGCCGTTAGTTCGAAGAACTGATTGGAAAGTTCTAAGGGAACTTTCTGAACTCGTAACGCTTCAAGCCATGCTTTTTCTGCATCTTCCAGGGCTTCGGTTTGATTCTCGGCCGCGTTTAGTTCCGCGATGATGGCGGTGAAGCGTTCGGGATCTTCCGCGATTTCCTCATTCGACTTGGCACGACGCGGAAAGCGTGTTCTCAGCATATCGAGATCGAGGTTCTCAACGCCGAATTCGTGCAGTCGGCTGTTCAGACCTGTCAACTCATCGAGTAGTTCAGACCAACTGTTTTCCTGCGCGTCGCGCAGCGAAGCGTAATGGGCATCCGTCGCGGTGGTACGAGTTGCTGATTCAATGAGCTGCTCGGCTCGCGAAAGCGTTTCATCCCGACTGGCTTGGAGGCGTTTGACTTCGCTCAGACGATCGCGAATGAAACGATTGACGGACTTATCTTTATTTCGAGAGATTCTCTCGCAATGGCTTAAGACGTCCACATTTGCAACGAGTGCTACCGCATCGTGCCGTACGGTCGCCGAGCTAGCGAGGAAAATCGTTTCGGCGATTGCTTGAGTTGAAGACTGCTGCTGTGCGATCTCCGCAAGTTCCGCACCGCTCTTGATGTGTTCGAGCATGTAGTTACGAACGATTTCACGACTCAATAGCGGGTGTTTGGTGTCGATCTGTGCACAGACAAGCTGTACCGCTTCGTTCGCGAGATCTTGATCGTCTAAGAACTTGGACACATCGTCAATTGACGTTAGACGGTTAAGTGCGGCTGTTCTGACTTTGACGTTCTCGTCGTCTTGAGCGAGCGAAAGTATGGTGTCTTGATCTGAACTGGTCAGCGTTTCCAAGGCTTCTAATCGCTTTTCTGCGTTAGGGTGATCTAACCTTGGTTTTCGATTGAAGATACGATCGAGCACGATACTTATTGTTACAAATTCACAACGACGCTGAGAGTCCCGGTAACGATGACCCTAGCGCACGTTAGGCTTAGACAAGGACATAATCATATTTTTAAAAAGGTACCGACGAAACCCCGTGACGAAACAAGACAGTCACTATCATCGTCCAAATCGGATCGGGAATGTCATCATGAAACGAGGTTCTGAGTATGGCGCGATGGGATAAACCCACATCAGGCAACATTCCGGATTGGTTTTGGACGAGCGTTGAGACGAAAGCGGAACCATCGACCGTAGAGATCGAGGATTGTGATGTCGCGTATCAGACTTGGGGGAGTCCGAGTGACGGACCGGGCGTCTTACTGATCCATGGGATGAACGCGCACAAACACTGGTGGGACTTCATTGCACCTCAACTCTTACCCGAGCACTATGTTGTGGCGATGGACCTGACGGGCATGGGCGACTCGGATTTTCGTTACGAGTACGACGCTGAAACCTATGCCGCGGAGATTGTTGGTGTCTGTGATGCAGCCGGATTAGACGACGGGGTAATTTTGGTTGGACATAGTTTTGGTGGTCGTATGGCAACCAAAGCCGCAAGTGTTGAGACCGAACGCTTTGGCTCACTCGTTCTTGTCGATTCTGGGATAAGGCATCCTGACGAACCGGAACCCGACTATCCGACGATGGGCGGCGGGCGCGCGAAGGTCTATCCGAGTCGAGAGGCCGCTGAAGCAAGATTTCGTTTGTTTCCGCCTCAACCGTGTGCCAATGAGTATCTACTGACATACATCGCGCGAAAGTCTCTGCTGTACCTTGATGGCGGTTGGGGATGGAAATTTGATGAGGAGCTACCGCTAGTCCTCAAAGACGCAGAAGCGACCCCCGAGGATTTCACAGGATTACAGCTACCGGTGGCGCTCATCTACGGTGCTAACAGCATGTCATTTACGGAACAGACGCGAAGTTACGTTACTTCGCTTGTGCCAAATCTTGTCGCTACGGAATGTGTAGAGGACGCACAACACCATGTGTTTCTTGATCAACCGTTGGCGTTCGTCGAAGCACTACGTCGAGTGCTTACGACTCTCACTGATTAATACTGGAGTTCACGCGTAGCGAACTTAGGTTAAAACCTAGCGTCCGCGCCTTAGAACGAGAACGTACCTAGTGGGTGTTGCGCACGAGTGAATTTACTCGTAGGTTCCTCGCCCCGACGAATGGAACGGGTTCACCAGTCGCCTTTATCCCACTGAATCCCACCGCCGATCTGGTAGTCAGCAACGTTCTGTTCGAAGAACGCGACTTGCTTTTGCTGATCGATGGTTCGTGTCATCCATGGGAACGGATTCGAAGGCGCGTCGTACTGCTCGGGTAGCTGCAACGAAGCGAAACGACGATTTGCGATGTATTGCAGATACGTCGTCATCAGTTCAACGTTCATACCTTGAATACCGCTTGGCATCGAGTCATGCGCGAACGCGACTTCAAGCTCAAGCCCCTCTTTGATCATGCGAATCGCCGTGTCTTGCATTTCAGCATCCCAAAGATGTGGGTTCTCTTGTTTGATTTGATTGATCATGTCGAGCCCGAAATTGATGTGCATCGATTCGTCACGCATGATCATTTCGAACTGCTTCGCTGTATTGATCATCTTGCCCTCGCGTGCCATTGACAAGATGAGGGCAAAGCCGCAATAGAAAAATATGCCTTCAACAACGCAGTAATACGCAATCAGATTTTCGAGAAGTCGTCGATCGGACGCTAACGTACCTGTATTGAAGTTTGGATCCGTGAGCAAGCTGGTCTGTTTGAGCGCCCAAGCTGATTTATCGCCCACCGACTTAATTTCTCGGTACATGTTGAAGAGTTCACTTTCGTCCATCCCGAGCGACTCAATGCAATATTGATACGCATGCGTATGGAGTGCCTCTTCACTTGCCTGTAACAGCAGGTAGTTTCGACATTCCGGGTTGGTGATGAGGCGGTAAACGCCTAGAACGATGTTATTCGCAACGAGAGAATCAGCCGTTGCGAAGAAGCCTAGGCTACGTTTTACGACTTGACGTTCTTCTTCGGACAGTATCCCTTCACTCTTCCACTGCGTGATGTCATCTTGCATCGGTATTTCATCTGGCATCCAGTGGTTCTTACGTGCAAGTAGGTATTTCTCCCAAGCCCAAACGTATTTGAATGGAATCAACTGGTTCAGGTCCGCGCGACAGTTGATCATCGCCTTTTCGTCGACCTCAACTCGCTGTGTTGTTGCGAACGCATTTACAAGATCGTCGCCCATACCAAGATTTGAGCGTTCGCCATTCGCCAAGTCGCCAACCTTGATTGGCGCAGGCTCAGCGGGGGTGAGCGAGGGAGCGGGTGGTGTCTTCCTTAAGATCGGTGTTGGTTTGACGACTGATTCTTGTCGTGTTTCTACGTTCGGGACTGTTTCTTCGTCCGTGTCCCACTTTGCCAACCGCATAAGTCTCGATCTCCTTCTGGCCATATGTAGCCGTACTGACTGGCGGGGATTCTTGCGTTAGATACAGCTCCGCCGTTGTTAGTACTAAGCTAACATGCTATTTATATTCTAAAAAAGCGGAAACGCGCAAAGACTAGTTAGTCGCGCGACTTCAATTGCCGTTTAGTGCAGTACCTAGTCGTGAAGCTAGCGCTTCAACCAGCGCAAGACTCGCAGGTCGGGTCGTTGACATCGCAAAACTCATAGTCGGCTTCATCATCGTTGACTGCGGCCGTTGACTGTGGCTTTGATCGCGTTGCGGTGGCTTGATTTTCTTCGGTTGACGCGTTATTTTCGGCGTCGACAAATCGCAATCGCGCATCGACAGAAGATGTCTTTTCGACGCTCGTAGCGCTACGCGAATGGAGGTAATAGGTCGTTTTAAGCCCAAGTTTCCACGCATTTAGGTACCAGAGCTTCACCTCGCGAGGCGAAACACCGCGACTGGGGTCAACATACAGATTCAGGGACTGACTCTGATCGATCCATTTTTGCCGGCGAGCGGCGCATTCGATTAAAGCCGGATTACCAACTTCGAACGCGGATTTGTAAAGGTCCTTTAACTCCTGCGGAATGGATTCGATCGCGTTTAAATCGCCATCAAGATCCATGATTTGGTCGTACAACTCAGCAGACCACAGTCCTAACGCTTTTAGATCGGTCGTCAGGTACGGGTTAATGACCTGGAATTCCCCAGACATGTTCTGTTTTACGAACGTATTCATGAAGAATGGTTCGATCGAAGCGACTGAGCCTACGATATTTGCGATCGTGGCGGTCGGCGCAATGGCCATCACGTTGGAATTGCGCATGCCTTGTTGCTTCAGTTTATCGCGCAAGTCATCCCATGACATGGTTTGAGAGTAATCGAGCAGGGAGTGTTCTGTGCCTCGCTCCTCTTCAAGAAGCTTGAGAGAATCAATCGGCAAGATCCCCTGGTGCCACAGTGAGCCTTCAAATGATGGGTAGGAGCCACGCTCAAGTGCTAAGTCGCTAGAGGCTTCGATGGCATAGTAAGAAATCGACTCCATCGAGTGATCGGCGAATTCGATCGCTTCATCGGAATCGTAGGGCGCTCGACGACGATAAAGGACGTCCTGGAAGCCCATTAACCCCAGTCCAATAGGTCGATGACGCTCATTGGAATTGGCCGCCTTGTCGACTGCATAGAAATTGATGTCGATAACGTTGTCCAGCATGCGAATACCGGTACGTACGGTTCTGCGAAGGGCATCCTGATCGATTTCACCAGTGTCGTCGACGTGCTTGATGAGATTGATTGAACCAAGATTGCATACAGCGATCTCATCGCGCGAGGTGTTTAACGTGATTTCCGTACAGAGATTTGATGAATGAACGCGACCAACATGGCGTTGCGGCGAACGGATGTTACAGGGGTCTTTAAACGTGATCCAAGGATGACCAGTTTCCGCGAGCGCTCGCAACATCGACTTCCAAAGGTCGTTTGCTTTGACGCGCTTCGACAGGCTGATCACTCCGGTTTCTGCGTCGTTTTCGTAGCTTTCATAACGTTCTTCAAACGCACTGCCGTACAAATCGTGCAAGTCTGGTACGTCGCTCGGGGAGAACAACGTCCAATACCCGTCCTCTTCTACACGCTTCATGAACAAATCAGGAATCCAATTCGCGGTGTTCATGTTCGGCGTTCGCCGCATCGGATCGCCGGTGTTCTTGCGAAGGTCGAGGAACTCTTCGATGTCAAGATGCCAGGTTTCTAAGTAACTGCATACGGCGCCGGCTCGCTTGCCGCCTTGATTTACGGCTTTTGCGGTCGCATCAACGACTTTAATGAATGGTACGACCCCATCGGATTTTCCGTTGGTACCTTTGATTTCGGAGCCCATCGCTCGGACAGGTGTCCAGTCATTCCCCATGCCGCCTGCCCATTTCTGCAGCATTGCATTGCCGTAAATCTGGGCACCGAAGATCGAATCGAGATCGTCCTCGACGGTTGAAATGTAACAAGAGGACAGCTGAGGGTGGCACGTCCCTGCGTTGAACAAGGTCGGCGTTGATGAGATGAACCGGAACGAAGAGAGCACGTCATAGAACTCGATTGCTCGCTCTTCGCGATCTTGTTCATCGATTGCCAAGAACATGGCCACGCGCATCCAAAAGACTTGCGGCATTTCGAAGCGAATACCGTCCGATTGAAGCACATAGCGATCGTAGATCACCTGTAAGCCGTGGAAGTCGAACTGTCTATCTCGATCAGCGACGAGCGCATGCCCCAATTTCGTTAGGTCGTAATCCAGCAAACGTGGATCGATGAGTTCTTTCTTTACACCGAATTCGAGCGTGTGTTGCAGAATAACGGCATACGCATCGTCTAAGTCGGAATGATTTTCTGGTACAAACGAGCGACCACCGATCGGTATGTCGAGCAACTTCAGACACTCTTCACGCAGCTGAATCAACATGAATCGAGCAGCAATCGTGTCGTAGTTTGGATCAACCTTGATCATGTCGGTCGCGGTATCAACCATTGCCTGTCTGAGCTCGTGCTCTGGCATGCCTTCACGAATATTGCGTCGTATGTTCTCGACCATCAGGTGGTCGTCAATGTCAAGGACGCCGTCACACGCTTCGTCAACATGTTGATGCAAACGTACCCAATCCACCGGGACGCGTTCACCGTCATTAGTGATAACGTGAACAAGGGGTTCGCTCTCGGTTTGCATCAAGGACTGACTGTCTCGGTCCTCTTTGCGCTGCTGGCGATACTTTGAGTAGCACTCTGCTACCGCTCGCTGTTCCGAGTCGATCAGGCGAGCGATGACGTTATCTTGGATCTCTTCAATATGAATATGCCCGCCTTGCGGGTAGCGCGAAATGAGGCTTTCGTGTACGTTGCTAGTGATGCGGTCAACGAGTTCTTGGATACTCGGAGAGTTCGTGGTTTCCGAGCCTAACTCGCTAACGTACGCCTTCTCAATCGCATTAAAAATACGCTTTCGGTCGAACGGTATGGTTTGGTGATTACGTTTGATAACGTTCCATACGCCGGGAGGTGAAATCTCCGGTTGCTTCGCGCTACCGTTGCTAGTCATCGCGCTGCCGTTGGTTTGTTCAGATCGTAAATTAAGGACAGATGGCGTTTGAAGTTCCTCTGGCATCGCAGCTCCGATTGTGAACTACTGATTATATATCCAGTAATCCGGTCCGATCTATACGGGACACTTTGATTGAATATTTGATTGGGTTCGGACTTTCTTGTCATGAACCATTCACATTCGCGTCTTCCGTGACGAAGTTCATTCTAACAACTAGCGTTGCTTTTTCAAGAACGATTTGAATGAGCAGTAATTACGAGAGCTAAACGAGATTTTCGCTACGATTTTTCCGCTACCTTGCGATTTAGCTAAAACTAGGAAAAAATCAGTCGCTTGTGTCGCTCGTCGATCAAGTTACTAGATAAAAACTAGGGTTTCGTAAGTGCAACCGTTAAATACTCTTCGCTGGTTCCAGTTCTTCGCCTTGATTTTTCTGTAGTAAATCGCTGAATGAGGTGTCGTAATTAAGCTCTCAAATTCCTGTTTGTGAACGTAATATGACAACGCGAAGTGGAAATGGAGAATGTGTTTCAGCATCGAAAAAATGTGTGGTTGTGACGACGAAAATCGTGATGGATAAGTCCATGGATAGAAAAGATGCCTGATTTGAGCGCTCGCCCAGCAGTGTTGGAACCACTGTATCAATCCGCCGTAGCGTTACATGCGCAAGCAAAACGGCAGCGAATTGGAGCAGTGGCTCGACTGCGACGCAGTTTAGGTGTGTCTAGCGAAGCGTCGCTAACCTTAGAGAGTGCGTGCGATTGCGTAGCAATTGAGCGGGGTTACGACGATTGGGAATCGATGTGTCGACATGTAGCGGAGCCACCCGCTGAACCGCAGGACGCTACGCGTTGGCTTGTAGGTCATTTACTCAACGGCAACGACGATCGCATTGAAATCGTCCGACTAATTGAGTCCGAGAGTGCTATGGACACGGTAGGTGCACGACTCGCAATGCTTGACGGTTCGGTGTCAGTTGAGCAGATCGTTGCCGATGGGGTGGATAAACCTCTTCCACCACTGGACGTACCAGCGCTCGTGTACGTTTGTTGTTCAAAGTACGGTGCGACAAATGAGACTATGCGCGCGAGACGACGCGATTTCGCTGAGCAATTGCTGAGCAACGATGCGGATCCGAATGTAGGTATGGCCGAATGTGATTCGATTCGTGGATTCCGGACATGCTTAGGTGGTGCGATTGGATGTGCTCAGGACGTTGAGCTGGCTAAACAGCTACTTGACGCTGGCGCTGATATCAACGACGGCCCAACTCTTTACGAAGGAAGCGCAATGTGGGAAGCTGTGCGTTTAAGAGATCATGCGGCGCTCGATCTTCTCGTCGAAGCAGAACCACCCGAATGGCACCTCTGTCATGCACTCACGCATTGCTTGCAACTGAACGACGAATACCTCGCGCTTTTACTTCTTGACTACGACGCTGACCCCAACTGGAATAAGACGGTGTATGGGATGGGTGGTAACGTCCTGCACGAAGCGATTCAATGCGATGCGCCGCTCGACACCATCGAAATGCTCCTGCAACACGGTGCAAGCGTCGATGCGATGGACAATGGTGGAAGAACTCCGATCGCGGTCGCCACGGTGCTCTGTCCTCAAGAGGTCAAAGGATTGCTCTTTACCTGGTCTCCCGACATGGACATTCCAGGTCCGAGCGAATTCGAACGATTTGTCGGTATATGTCTTGAAGGGGACGAGGCGGGCGCACTCGATTTCAAAGAAAAACTTGGGATTTCAGGTGCAAAGACCTATCACGATCAACTATGGCTGCATGAAGCCATTAAGCGAGGATCTCACGAAGCGCTTGATCTGTTGCTCACGGTTGACTTTGATCTCAACACCATTGACTATCAAGGTCAGACCGCCTTGCATCGCGCCGTTATGGCAGAAGACGAACATGGGGTTACAAAACTGATAGAACGAGGCGCTTCGACATCCATTCTTAACTTTGACGGCGATACGGTCGTTGATTTAGCGATTCGACGGACTGTTCACGGCAATGCACATATCGTTGATGTGCTCGCGCGTTCACTTTCCGAAGAAGAATTCGACGCTCGCGGTTCGCGTCTTCGACCTCAAGACGAAGAGTCGTTCGAACTCGCCGCAGATGCGATCGCGAATGGCGACGTCGAGCAACTCAAGAATCTACTCACTGCTAATCCCTATTTCAATAAAGCGAGATCAGTGCGACCGCATAAATGTGCACTGATGAACTACATCGGAGCCAATGGATTCGAAGGCGAACGACAGAAATCCCCTGAGAACGCAGTTGAGATCATCAAAGTGCTCCTCGAGCATGGGTGCGATCCAAACGTCCTGTGCTACACGTATCGAGGTGGTCCGGGAGAAAACACGCTAGGGTTATTGCTGTCCAGCGGCGTCGTGTCTTCACCAGCTCAGCAGTTAGCGATGACCCGAGCGTTAGTCAAAGGCGGCGCTACGATCAGCAAAGGCTATCAAATGCTGTTCAAACTACTCGATGCGAAAGACACCGATTCTGTTTCAAACGTCGTCAGCTCGATCGACATCAATGACTCTGCGGTTCGGGAAGCGTTTTTCGCTTTAGGTTCTAATCACGAACATGCGCTGATGGAAGAACTGATTGCGGCCGGATTTGATGTGAACTCGACCAACGAGCTAAAACAGACAGCCCTTCACTACGCGGCACTCAATGGCGACGAAGCGTTCGTCGATTGGTTGCTTGAACATGGAGCTGACCCGACGTTGCGAGAACTTCAGTTCGACGGCAACAGTGCGGGATGGGCAGACGCTGGAGGACACACCGAACTCGCGAAGCGATTGGGCCGCTTGATCGACAGTAAGTCTTAAGAGTTGCTTAGGAGAAACTCCATCAGCGCTTTTTGGGAATGAAGGCGGTTGCCTGACTCCTCCCAAACGACGGATCGGGGGTCGTCAAGTACGAGATCATCCACTTCTTCGCCTCGATGTGCTGGCAAACAGTGTAGGAATATGGCATCCGATTGCGCCTGATCGAGCAACGCCGAATTAACTTGGAAGCCGTCGAACGCGTTGATGCGATCAGTGTCATCTTCATGTCCCATGGATGACCACACATCGGTAACCACGACGTTCGCACCGTTTACCGCAGCTGACGGCGAATCCACGAACTCGACGTGTTGGTTGTGTCCGAGGTATTTCGCACTTGGTCGATAGTCTGGTGGCGTAGCGACCTTCAACTCAAATTCGAAGATCCCTGAAGCTTCGATAAACGACTGACACATGTTGTAGCCGTCCCCAATAAAGGCAATCTGTCGACCTTCAATCTCACCTTGTGCTTCGACGATCGTCATGATGTCGGCCAACAACTGGCACGGGTGCAGTTCGTTGCTCATACCGTTCATGACAGGTATATCTGAGTACTGTGCGTATTCGTCGATCGTCGATTGATCCTTCGCGCGAATCATGACGATATCGACCATTTTCGCGAGTACACGAGCGGTATCTTTGATCGGTTCGCCGCGACCGAGCTGTGTATCTCGCGGGCTTAAGAAGAGGGATTGACCTCCGAGTTGAGCCATCCCGGCTTCGAACGACACACGCGTACGTGTTGAACTTAGTTCAAAGATCATCGCGAGCGTTTTATGTGCGCACGTAGGGTGGGGTGCGCCTTCTTGTTGAAGTCGTTTGAGCTCGATTGCGCGACTGATGAGATCGCGTAACTCACTTACGGAAAAATCGCCAAGTCGTAGGAAATGACGTGCCATCACACGTGATTCTTTATCAGATCCGTCACAATCTCGACCATCTGATCGGCTTCCTCGGCGGAAATGTTGAGCGGCGGCAACAAACGGACGACAGTGTCAGTCGTGACGTTCATCAGCAAGCCTTTATCCATGGCTTGCAGCACCAATTCGGCACACGGCTCATTGAGCTCGATCCCAATCATCATGCCTTTGCCACGGATTTCTTTTACATTGTTGGAATCCGCGAGGTTTTTCGCGAACGCATCTCGCATCGCTTGACCGGTTTGAGCTCCTTGCTCAATCACACCGTTTTGAAGTTCGGCGATCGTGGCGTTCGCTGCAGCACATGCCAACGGGTTTCCGCCGAACGTGCTCGCGTGCGTACCAGCGACGAGTGTCTCAGCAGCGATACCACGTGCGAGACAAGCTCCGATCGGGACGCCATTGGCCAGTCCTTTCGCTAGCGTTACGACATCGGGGAGTATGGTGCTGTGTTGGAACGCGAAGTACTTGCCGGTACGTCCATTACCCGTTTGTACTTCATCCAACATGAGCAGCATGTCGTTCTCGTCACAGACACGGCGTAGTTCTTCGAGATAGTTATCTGCAGGTACGTGGACCCCGCCTTCACCCAGAATCGGTTCAACGAGAATGGCAACGACGTCGGGGTCTTTCGCCCGTGCTTCAACAGCTGCTACGTCGTTAAAGGGAATGTGCTCAAAACCTTGGGGTAGCGGGTCAAAACCTGCACGGACCTTTTCTTGACCTGTCGCTGTCAGAGTCGCAAGTGTGCGACCATGGAAGCTACCTTCGATAACTAGGGTTGTCGGTACCGAGACGCCACGGTCGTTGCCGTACTTGCGTGCGAGCTTTAATGCTGCTTCGTTCGACTCGGCTCCAGAATTGCAGAAAAACACGTTATCCATCCCGCTGATTTCGCACAACGTCGTGGCGAGTTTTTCCTGTTCTGGAATCCCGTAGAGATTGGACGTGTGAATCAGTGTTCGTGCTTGCGTCGCGAGTGCGTCCGCAACTTTCGGGTGCGCGTGGCCGAGTACACATACGGCAATACCCGATAAGCCATCGAGGAACCGTCGACCGTCGTCCGTGGTGAGGTAGGTACCTTCGCCACTCACGAATGTGACAGGATAACGGTTGTAGGTTGGCATGATGCTAGTCATGGCACGAGCCCTCGATGTTCTTTAGCAAACTAAAACAAAAAAGTAGCCAGGCGGCTACTTCATGAAGCGGAATAGTTTAAGCAGATTAGCCGAAAGTTCAAACCACCGTTAGTTCGTAGGCGCACAGGCGGATGCGACTTCAAGCCGTTTAATCCCGCGCGTGAGCACCGATCGAGGCGTCGCGAAGTTAAACCGGACAAATCCAGGTGCACCGAATTCGACGCCGTCGGAGAATCCCAGGCCATGTGCCTCGAAGTACGCCGCGTGATCTTCGACTGGAACTTCGCGTGCGTCAATCCAACCTAGATGCGTTCCTTCTACGGCTGCCATGGCGAGATTGGGCAGTTGGTTGATGGAGTGAGTCAACAGATCTCGATTTGAGCGAAGATATGACTGTAAATCGCTAATCCAGCTCGAACTGTCGCTGTAGGCGGCTGTTGCTGCCGCATAGGCAAGCGGCGAAACGGAGCTGATCCATCCGCTCTTCGCAACTTCGAAGCGACGACGAAGGTCTGGATTTCGAATCACAGCAAATGCGCTCTTTAATCCAGCGATGTTGTAACTCTTCGTATGAGAAATCAGCGTGATCGTGTTTTCTTCAATCTCGTCCCCGAGCGTGGCCACGGGTATGTGACTCAAACCAGGTTCGAGACAGATCCCCCAATGTATTTCATCACTCACAAGGACCGTATTAGTTCTGAGGCAAATCTCCGCGAGTGATTGAAGTTCATCGCGTGTATAGATACGACCCGTTGGATTTTGTGGATTGCAAAGCAGGATCGTGCGAGACGCTTCGTCGTTTACCTTACGCTCGATATCGTCGAAATCCATGACCCATTGGTCATCGTGCAAGACCAGCGATGATGTGATCTGTCGACGGTGATTGGTAGGTGCCGTTTGGAGAAAAGGCGGGTAGATCGGTGTCATGACAAGGGACGCATCGCCATCGTCACCGACACTAAGAACTGCGGCGTTTAAGCCAGGTACGAGCGATGTGAGGGGGACTAGCCAGTCAGGATGGACGCACCAGCTATAGTGCCTGTCAGCCCAGTCTACGAACGCGCCAACTAATTCGTCAGGAAGGTCTGTGTAGCCAACAACGGGGTGTTCCAGGCGAGCGCGAATCGCGTCAAGAATGAACTCCGGGGTCGCGAAGTCCATATCTGCAACCCAGAAAGGCAGGACATCCCGCTCCCCGTACTTAATCCACTTGGAACTTGACGTGACTCGACGATCGTGTACCGTGTCAAAATCGAATGCAGGCATTCGCTAATCCAATAACCTAGTGTTCATATCGAGTGACTTAATCTATTGAATGTAGATGAGCTCTCGGCATGTTCTGACAATTGCGAAACCAATTCGTTGCGTATAGTGGGGTCCGTGACGCCGACTTCGCGGCTCGATCGAAAAACTGTATCTTCTGAAGATCTCAGTTAGCCAGTCGCTCGTCGAGCGTACCGGTGAGGTCTTCCTCCACTAGAACCCGATAGGTAGCCGCGTCCATACCGAGCTCGTCCCCAAAGACTTCCTCGCTGTGTTGACCGACGCAAGGCGCGGGTTGAATTCGCGGTGTCCCTAATGTTGAAAACCGAAAAGGTCGGCCAGGCATCCAGTTGCTACCCGCTTCGGGGTGCTCTACCTGTTGAATAAACCCAGCATCTTTAAGTTCTTTATCGGGTTTGCTATACAGCTCGATGAGCGGAACGACCCGCGAAGCACAGATACCAGCATTGCGCAAGTGCGTCGCGACTTCTTCCGCATCTTTGTCAGCTACCCACTCAGATAGGATCTCGTCAAGCTCGATTTCCTTCGCTTTCCTCATGGCTTCGTCTTGAAATACCGGATCGGCGAGGCGACTATCTCCAGTAACCCGGACTAAGGCAGACCACATTTCGTCCGTCTCGACCGCGACCGCCACCCATTCGTGCTCTGCAGCCGCATACATGTTGTGAGGCGCGTGTTTCAAATGCCGGTTTCCTCCGGGCGTCGGAACGTCGCCACATGCGTCATATTCGATGACAGCGTCGCCAATGACCGAGGAAACAGCTTCCATCATGGATAAATCAACTCGCTGCGGTTCACCGGTACGATCTCGATGCTCTAAGGCCGCCATGATCGTTGCGACGAGGAAGTAACCACTGATCGGATCCGGATATAGACCACCCGTGTTCATACCTAGGTCGCCGTCATAACCATGGATGGATGCCAATCCTGCCATAGGTTCTGTCGTTGCACCGTTCGCGGGGTAGTGGCTGTACGGACCAGATTCGCCGTAACCAGAGATTGACGCCCAGATCATTCCCGGTTTTGCACTGTGGAGTCGCTCAAGCGTGACGCCCCAGCGTGGCAGCACAGACGGACGGAAGTTGTCGATGAGCATGTCAAATTTCGGTATGAGCTGCCAGAGGATCTCCTGACCTTTCGGATGGGTCAAGTCGAGATCGATTTCTCGTTTATGCAAGTTCACGGAGTTGTAGTGTCCTTGCGTGTTCGGAACGTGCTGCTGAAGTGTTTCGTCTCGTACACCTGCGGGTACGACATTACTAATACGGCGAAATGCATCCGGATGCTTTACAGAAGCAATTTGCACGACGTCCGCGCCGAGGAGTGCCAATAGTTCCGTCGCAAACGTACCAGACCACGCTTGACCGAAACTCAGCACACGAACTCCGGCTAGTGGTCCTTCATCAAATGAACGATCAGTTTTTGGATCGCGAGATGGGAGAGTATTGTGTGAGACATCTTTTAGTGAATGCTCGCCGAGCTTGGGGGCGGATGCATGAACCGCCCAAGGTGAAGGATGGAGTTTGGCTGGCGCACCAGCGACTCGAACTCTTTGACCTGCTATTTGGGTTTCAGCGAAGTAATCACGTGCGAGCAGATGTTCGTTTTCAACTAGATCGCCGATGTCTTGCACGACACCAATCACGCAGCGAAGCTCTGCGAGTGCATGAAACACGGGCCATCGCTGCAAGTTGGGTAGGGACTCGGCAAGACCATGAACGACATCGCGAAGGTCTTGTGAATGACGACCGATATCGGGAACGAGTTCAGGTCTCGCACCTTGCTCAGGAAGACCGCACACGTTCATTGCCTCGGTCCAGTTGTGAAAATCTGCGAGGCCCAGATTCATGCGGCCATCTGCAAGATTCCACAACGGTCCTGGTGAACCACGAAGTCTTCCGCCACCCGGACCGCGATTCGCTGTCCGACCGTGATAGACCCCCGCGACGCCCCACGGGTGTACCGTTAGTGCGTATGCCTCCAGTTCACTGACATCGACCCGTTCCGGTGCGGACTGTGAATCCCTACACCTCAGCGCGGATGCAGCTGCGATGTAACCCATGACACCACCGACGATCCCGTTTTGATTGCGCGGCATCGCGAGCGGAGGCTCGTCGCGAAATCCATTGATCGATGCCCAGCCGCAGTGGGAGCTGAGCGTTAAGTTATTTCCCTCTCTTCCCTGTAACGGACCATGTAGTCCGTAAGCCGTGACGCAAAGATGTACCGCGTCGTTTGAGAGCGAGGCTTCGATGTCTTTGAGATAGTCCAGCTCAAACGATGTCGTTATGACAACGTCGGCTGTACGGATTAATTCGTCGCGTTCTTCGTCTGTAGTTACAACGACTGACCGTTTGTTCCAGTTAACAAACGCGTGGATAACGCTACTTTCAGCTTGAATTGAGCTTTCGGCAAAGGGCGGCTCACTTCGACATGGGTGCCCTTCCGGTGGCTCCGCGAGAACGACATCTGCACCGAAATCGCCAAACAAACGCGCCGCAAATGCCCCCGAAAACCTTGTCGATAAGTCAACTACACGTAGTCCTTCGAATGGTTTCGGTTGCATCAAGACTAACCCGTCTCTCAATAGTAGGTGACTATTTGATTATCGCACGAGGATTCGTGCTCAAGTGCGGCATTTTCGCTTTAACGAGGTAACGTACGTTTCTTGATCCGGGACCATGGGATGAGCAGGAATAAAAAATAACGAAGGTACGCGAATCGCATTCCATTCGTTAAACTTGCTCTCATTCCTTAATCACCCCATGGTCGGTCCTTTGGCTGATATATTGGACAATAAAACTCCGTTTACCATCGTGATGGGATGTAACGGTTGTGGCAAAACCACTTGGAAGAGAGCGAATAGGGATGCGCTAGCCGAGGTTCACATAGACCTTGATTCAATAGCCGATGGGATCGGAAATTGGGATAGCGAAGCGAGTCGTATAGAAGCGCTCGAAATAGGTGAGGAGCGGATACGAAGAGCTATCAAAGATCACAAACCTTATGGAGTCGAGAGCACCTATTCTGGAGAGCGTGGTGTGGGACAGGTCAATGAAGCGCGATCGCATGGTTATCGCATCCATGGGCACTATCTGGGAACATACGCCCCCGAGGTCAATATCCATCGAATCGCTCAACGTACGCGCGATCGGACAGGGCATCAGGTCGATCCAGAGTTAATTCCAACTCGGTGGCGTTATTCGCTTTCAAATCTTCGAAGGACAGTGGAATTGTTCGACGAATTGACGATCTACGACAACAGCGAAGAGTATGACTTAGGATGCCAGGATCCACCGAGACTAGCATTTTTTCAGTCGGGTCGCGTAATAAACCTGATTAGTCACGAGTTACGTCCCAAATGGTTTAGCGACTGGTATGCAGGTTGGGAACATCGTCGAATGGCATTGGAGAGACAGGAACGGAAAGCAAGAAAAAGCCGGGATCTACATAAAGACCAGGATGGACACGATCAGCCAATGAGAGAGTGATCATCCAGCTGTTTCAATGCGGAGTTCTGTTCAGTGTAGACTGAATGTGTTCATCGCTTTTTCCGATTGCGCTTTGACTTAAATCAAAGATTCTCGCACTGAAGCAACCGCAGCACCGACCTGTATGCGCGAGTTTGATCCGACATCCCATTCTCGTGCGAATCGGTCCCAGTCCGCCACAGTGGCGACTGTACGTTCGATGATTTCTTCGGACTCGGTGTCATCCAAATCCGCGCTCCGACCGAGTGCCAAGAGTTGTGAGTGAGAGATTTGCTTCCCGAGCCCTAACACCGACGTCGAATGTTCGCCACCAGGACCTATGGAATAAGTGAGGTCATATGCAGGTGCGAGCTTCCATTGACCGTCGCGCGACATCAGAAAAGTGAATTGTCGAGCGTGATCGTCTCGATTGTGCGCTAGGACGTTAAAAACAGCCAATGCAAACATGGCCAAGACTTCCCTTCGATCGTGCGTAAGCGCGCGCGTAAGTGAGATCAAATCGCGGTAATCCAGAGCAGGCAATCGATAGTCTGCGTAGAGCAACCCGCTCGCGGAGTGAGTATGTAGTCGTTTCGTTCCAATTCGATCGAATCGATGCGAGACGAAATATGGCTTACCACGGTCATCAATGATCAGTTGAGTCACAGGGACTCGAACGCCAGCCGTTTGCGCCATATTTGCGTAAGCCTGCTCGATATTCGCGGCATCAGGTGGGTCGTCTACGCCTCTGAATTTCACGATGCAGTGTTGATATTTCGTATCGATCACGGTTGGTCCGTAGATCGCACCGTCATTTGCATCAATAGCGACCGTAGCTTTGGGTCGAGCGCCTCCTGGGGATCCACCTAGGTGTCCAAGTTCGGCGACGACGTCAGATGCCCTTCCTTCCAGCACATCGCGCGCATCGTCTTCCAAGACGCGCAAATCCAATGGAGAATCGAAATCGGTCCAGACACTCTCTGCTGGTTCGTAGCAGAGAGCGCCGATCCCTTGATCGCCGACCCACGCTAAGCGCTCAAGGGGCGTCAATGATGCGGGATCAATGCCGAGTTCTCGTGCGCGTCGGTCCGTGAGTAAACGACCCCAACTGTCTGGCAAGCTGTCGTGAAATACGCCATGTAGACCTTCAAATAACGCAAGGTCATATGGGCGGATTGTTGGCGAGCCAAGAGAGATTCGATCACGGATAGGCGAGAGTTCCACGCCGGATGACCGAAAGTCGCTGTCGTACTCAAGGTGAGCAACTCTGTTGACGTATCCGAGTCGACCGACAGACTGAACATCGTTTTCATCCCACCGTAGTGAAACGTTCAGTAGCTCGCTTCGAAGCAAGGGTGCTGTCAAGCTAGTCGACCACGCTTTCGTACTTTAGGTTTAGATAGTAGCTCATCTAACGTCGCGGCTTCGTCGTTCGACTCTAGTAACCTTTCAAGGCCAGCCTGCTCGTCGAGAGCGACCAAAAGGCGAACGAACGAGAGAAGGGAGATCGATCCTGAGTGTTCGAATTTCCTAAGCGTTCCTAGTGGCACGCCGGATCGAGCAGCAAGTCCTGCCTGAGTCAGGTTTCGTGCCAGTCGACGCTGCTTCAGGCGATTAGACAGGTCCTCGGCAATCTCAGGAGCGGATAATATAGTGTATACATCCATAGCTCTTAATGGCATAAAACGTGAATAAACATTACTATTATAGCGTTTATTAGGATTGTTTGATCTCTACTATTTTCAAGAGTCGGTGCACATCGAGGACTCACGCACCATGTCTATCGGAATATCCTGAATGGGGCAATTCTTCGTTAGCGTTCCGTCTCGCGTATGCAGGCGACTCCTTAGCGCGTCTAGATATTGATGAACGCGACTCGCGAAAAGTACAGCATACGAGCTGCTTCTGTACGTTTCACTGCAGCGAAGCAGAAACCTGCCTAACTGCGTTTAGTCGGAATGATTCGATCGATGTGTTACCGATATCTTGGATGCTATGCGCGGTTCAACTGCCACGACACGCCAAAGCGATCTTCGACCCACGCGAACTGTGTGCTGAAGTCGTAAGAATCCAATGGCATAAGCACCTTGCCACCTTCTTCAAGAGCAGAAGTAATGGTCTTTATTTCTTCTTCTGATTCACACTCCACAAACAACGAGAAGGAAGGCGTGAAATCGAAGTTGTGTTTGATCGGGCTATCGAAGACACGAACACTCTGACCACCGATGGAAACCGTCGCGGCCATAATCAACTCGGCGAAATCTGGATTAGAATCGCCGTAGCGCTGAATCGTCTCGATGCGACTATTGGGTATCAAATCCACGTAGAAGTTGATCGCTTCTTCAGCATTGTTGCCTTGGAACATCAAGAAAGGTAAAACTGAACTCGTCATTTCACGAACTGTAAGGGAAATTCCGACCATAGTACCGATAACGCAAATCGTTGTCGCGGGATTGGGTGCTAGCAGAATTAAAAAACAGAGAAGGCGCGTTATCTCTTGCGGCAAACGCGGAATTTTTGCACGAATACGACACGGCAATCATTTCAGCCATGTTGGATATCGGTGCGCACCCAAGCATTAGAAATCTGGACGGTAATGCACCTTAGGACATAGTCATCGACCAAAGTCATTTAGGGAAATTCGAAGCGATTAATCGTTTCTAGATTGCTCTGCATGAAGTTTCGAATTGAAGTCGCGTCAGACTGATAGCTAAGTGACGAGACATGCTCGGCAGGTGCAGATGAGGTCTCGCCATCCATAATTTCACGATGGTTCTGGGGTATCTCTAATCAAATCACTCTAAAACAAAATCAGGAAGGAATCAATCTTGGTCCATACCGAGACGATCCATGACGCTCGATAACGTCAACGCATTAGCCTAGAGCGAACGATATACCTCGCGCCTGTGACCGAAAGCAAGCACCACAATACGGCGTTCAGCATCTACGATGCGACAGATAATGCGGTAGTCACCGACTCGATATCGCCAATATCCGTCTGAATGTCTAAGCGCGCTACCCAATTCTCTGGGACGTTCGAGTGAACTTAGACGATCACGAAGGAACGTCACCAGTCGAGACGAAGTCCCAGGATCTAGTCTCTTTAGTTCCCTTTCTGCGGACGTACTGATCTCAATCGTCCAAGATGTACTGATCTGCTATCTCCTCCAACGAGATCGTCGTAGAACGTCCCTGTTGAAGTTCGCGCCAGCGGGTCTCCGCGAGATAGAGATCTTCCATGTCGTCCAAATAACGGTTGATAGCTTCAGTTGCATAGTAGGTTTTCGTTCTTCCCGTTGCATCAGCCAACCTATTCAATCGTTCCAATACTTCGTCCGACAGACGAAGCGACATGGCTCCCATCGACTGTTTCTCCTGTTGTTGTAATACAAGTATCGCAAATTTCCATTGAAATCGCAAGGAGAATACACCACCTCTGTCCGGTAAGCCTGACGTAGGGGCTAAGAACGCGACGCTGACGAATTGACCGATCAAATCCTACAATCGAAGTATGAGAGAGTCTAAAGACGTAAAAGATTGGTTCGCGTTCCCCGGCGGTTCTCACGTTGTATACGACGAGGACGAGAACTTGAAACACAATCCGTCTAAATATCGACTTGAACTGGATGAGTTACTTCGCAACGCGCGGACAGAAAAGCGGTATCGCGTTTAGATCGTTCGTCATCGAGAACTCGTTAGCGACGGTTTGATTTAGCTGTCGTTCGCAAGCGACCGAATTAAGACTGCGGACGATGAAATAGGTCGTCAACTCGTCCGATCAAAACCAAGAGTGTTCCATACCTAGGTTCAGTACGTTTCACCAATCTCCGTGCTAGATTAGTTTGTCTTGCGATCGTATGAGAGACGTTAGTTCAATTGGCTGTGCAATCGAGCGCCATCATCCGAGTATGTATGCCATCTGCAGAAACGCTAGAGCGTTGGTGAAGGCATGCATTACAACAGGCACGACAAGCGAGCCACTCCGATACCTCGCGATACCTAACAATACGCCAAGCACGAAGACCTGTCCTAGATCAAAGGCATCGTATCCGGCGTGCAATACAGTGAAGAATACGGCAGTGAGGAGGATGGTTCCCGTTACTCCTAATTTCGAACTCGACCAGCCAGTGAACAGAAACCCACGGAAGAGTGATTCCTCGAAGAGCGGTGCTGCAATGACCGCAAGTAGAAGGAGTGGCAGAATAGAAGACGAAAGATACAACTCTTCCCAAAGCTTCGGGACCGCGGGTCGATCCAACAACTCGCCGATCACACCTAACACTATCACGGTCACCAGGGAAATTCCGAGCCATACCAACAATTCCTTCGCCGCGGGTCGACGTACGGCCAAGTATTCAATCCACGAAGCTCCCCGACGCCTTCCCGCGATCAGCAGTACCAACAGGAATGCGATCACGGCCGACACAAGGCTTCCTCCAATCACGAAGTTTGGATTTGAATTTACCAAGTCGAATGCGTCAGCTCCTTGATTTACGTCTGTATCAAGAGCTAAGAAAACCAATGCGATGGCGACGAGAAGGCCTATAAGAAGGTACAGCACCACGACAAGCAGCCCCAGTCCACTCGTTGCCCAGAATCCCCACGGTTGCCAACTCACGGGCCGGTCGTTTGACGGTTCTATTTCTGTCATTTCGTTAGTCCTTTCTACATTAGATATTTAACTGCAACCGCTGGACTCAGAGCCATACACTCGTTGACGTAGGCAGAATCTATTGCGTTGAACGGGATGATTCGTCGAATTCAACGCGGTCGTTCGGCATCTGAACCAGTGAGGACCTTCATTTCTAGTCTGCGAGGTTGTTTCGCACACATCTAAGCTCGATTTGACGCGCATTTTGTACGCAACTCGGCCGAATACCGACCACAATCGCTAAACTTCCCATGCTGAATCAAGCAGATCCAAACGAGGAACCCATGAGCGAAACGAGCGTCGAAGATACGATCCGTGGTCAGATAAGTGACAATCCTATTCTTCTGTATATGAAAGGATCACCGTCTGCTCCACAATGTGGCTTTTCGTTACGTACTGTACAGTGTCTAGTCGACTGTGGTCAGCGTTTCGCTTACGTTGATGTTCTCAGTAATCCCGATATTCGAGCGACGTTACCTCAGATTGCTGACTGGCCGACGTTTCCTCAGTTGTACGTGGAAGGAGAACTCGTTGGTGGTTGCGATATCGTCTCGGAGATGCACGAGAACGGCGAACTGAAACCGTTACTTGAAGACGCGGCAGAAAAAGCTCAGACGTCCGCCGAGTAATTCGACCGGTTCACGATCTCACAGAACACTCTCGCGGTAATTTCTGCGTCGTAGCTCGCGGCATGAGCCGCTTCCGTGTCAAAATCCATCCCAATCCGTTTCGCAGCTTCGTGCAAAACAGTGTGACCTAGCGCGACAGCGCTGAGTGACGCCGTGTCAAGCACGGTAAAGGGGTGAAACGGATTTCGGCCTACGTTATTTCTTGCAGCCGCTTCTACGATGAATCGATGGTCGAAGTGTGCGTTATGGCCAGTTAATACAGCTCTTTTACATTCGGCGTCCTTTACCGCTCGTCGGATGACGCGAAAACTCTCCCGTAATGCCGTTTCCTCCTCAACATTGCCTCGATCGGAATCGTCAGGATCGATCTGAGTGAGCTCAATGGATTTCTCGGTAACAATGGTGGCTGGATGCGGCTCGATATTCCAGGTATGAATCTCGTCTGGGGATAGACGATCGTCCTCCCACTTTAACAGCACCACAGCCAGTTCAAGTAGTGCGTGTTGAGTCGGATCGACCCCGCCGGTTTCTACATCTACGACGACCGGTAGAAAAGCGCGGAATCGATCGTTTAAGTTCAAGATGCGAACTGTTTGTCAAAAAAGGTGTGCTTTAGACAATCAACAGATTGTTTGGCGATCTCACCTCGATACGTGCCATATATGACTCGCAGCGCGTCGTGACCGCGCGCACTCTCGAAGCATACATAGTTTTGAGACTCATTGAACACCAAATGAGTGGAGCGGGATCCTTCATGTAATTCGCTGCAGTTCGATAATTGGCGGTTCGCGTTAGAAATTCCATCAATGGAAAAGGTAGTTCTCGCCTATTCGGGCGGGTTGGATACATCTGTGATTTGTCGCTGGTTGCAGGAAGAGCGACAAGCTGAGGTGATCACGTTTACAGCTGACATCGGACAAGGTGAAGAGCTTGAACCCGCTCGCGCCAAAGCCGAAGCGATGGGTGTCTCAGAAATCCATATCGAGGACCTTCAAGAGGACTTCGTTCGCGATTACGTATTTCCGATGTTTCGAGCGAATACCGTGTATGAAGGTGAATACCTCCTCGGCACAAGTATTGCGCGTCCTTTAATCTCAAAGCGCTTGGTTGAGATCGCGAAAGCTAGCGGAGCGTCGGGCATCGCACACGGAGCGACCGGGAAAGGGAACGATCAAGTTCGGTTTGAGTTAGGTGCGATGGCATTGGCGCCGGATATTGAAGTCATTGCCCCACACCGTGAATGGGAGTTGAACACGCGCGTTTCAATGATGGCGTATTGTGAGAAACATCAGATCCCTGTTGAGTTCACCCGTGGATTCGAGTCACCGTACTCGATGGATGCAAACCTATTGCACATCTCATATGAAGGAGGAGAACTTGAAGATCCTGGCGTCGAGCCGTCTGAGTCGATGTGGCGAAGAACCGTAGCCGTGAACGACGCGCCGAACGCCCCAGAATACGTTGAGATTGATTTTGAACGCGGCGACCCAGTCGCGGTAAACGGCGAGACGTTAACCGCAGCAGCTTTACTTACGCGATTAAATGAACTTGGCGGCGCGCACGGGGTCGGCCGCCTTGATATGGTCGAAAACCGGTTCGTAGGTATGAAATCCAGGGGTTGTTATGAAACACCCGGTGGAACGATCCTCTTGGCATCACATCGTGCCATGGAATCCATCACGCTTGATCGCGAAGTGACCCATCTCCGTGATGAACTGATGCCGAAGTATGCTCGGATCATCTACAACGGTTACTGGTGGTCCCCGGAACGCTTGGCGCTCCAAACATTTATCGACGAGACGCAGAAACCCGTGACCGGGCGTGTACGTATGAAATTGCACAAAGGCAACATAACGACCGTGGGTCGCTGGTCAGATCAGTCAAGTCTCTACGACGAAGCGACCGTGACGTTCGATGAGGATGAAGGCGCATACGACCAAGCGGATGCGACCGGATTCATCAAGTTGAACGCGTTACGTCTGAAGACCGCCGCGCGTCGTGGCAGGAGCAACGAAACCGGCGCAGTAGACTGAGGAAAGTGTCCATCGCTATCTTCGGATGAGCTCAAATCTAGACGAACACGAGCTACTCGACATCCTCGTTCTTCTGCCGAAACTCGCATAGATCGTTAATAACACAGCGACCACAGAGAGGCCGTCGTGCTTTACACACATATCGTCCGTGCAGGATGAGCCAGTGGTGAGCACCTTGTTGGAATTCCTCTGGTACGAGGCGAACTAGACGGTCTTCGACTTCCCTCGGCGTCTTACCGTGCGCGATCTTGGTGCGATTGCCAACACGAAAAATGTGTGTGTCTACGGCGATGGTCGGCATGCCGAAAGCCGTATTTAGAACGACGTTCGCGGTTTTGCGTCCTACACCCGGTAACGTCTCCAGTTGCTCTCGGTCTCTTGGAATCTCACCGTTGAACTGCTCAATGAGAATCCGACTCGTCGCGATGATGTTCTTGGCTTTTGCCCGAAAGAGACCAATGGTTCGAATGTAGTCTTGGAGTTGATCTTCACCTAGGTCGAGCATCTTGTCCGGCGTGTTCGCGACCTTGAAGAGTTCAACGGTCGCGGCATTCACCGATACATCCGTCGCTTGTGCGGACAGAATCACGGAAACTAGCAGCTCGAACGGTGAACCAAAATCAAGTTCAGTGGTCGGATTTGGGTCAGCTGCCTGGAGGCGTTCAAAAATCTCCGTACGCTTGGTTCGATTCACCGTGCTTCCGCCTGGGATGGGGAATCAGATTGGGCGACCCCTTCGACGTGCCTATCCACAAGTTGATACGCGGCAAGCAACAACCCGAAGATCAGAAAAGCTCCGGTCGGGTCAAGAGCAAGCGGGACCACCTGGGATGTCAGTTCACGAATCGCACCGAAACCGACTAAAACGATGGCGAAACCAATGCTTGTCGTTACAGCATCAAGTATCGCGATCGTAAATTTCTCCTGGCTAGCAACTTGGGTGATCCGACCAAGAATCATGCAATTCGTCACGATGATCTGCATGAATAACGCAATTTGCATATATAGTGTGAACGCGAACGCTTCCATGATGAGTACCGCGATCGTCGTGAACGTCGCGATGACGAGCACGAACATCGGGAGACGAACAACGTCCGGAATAAACCTTCGCATTAATGAAACCAGCGTAGCTGACCCGATGAGTACAAACGCACTCGCGATTGCCAAGCCGCTGGCGTTGGCTACCGAGTTACTAACCGCAAGCAACGGACAGAGACCTAGCAGCTGCACCGCGGCGACGTTCTGCGACCAGAGATTTCGTCGTAGGAGCTTTTTTAGCACGGGTGGTTCCGATCGCTGCTACACGTAATAGGGAACATCGCTAATCCGGCTTCCAAACCAAATGTATTCCGCACGACCGTATCGAGCAAACCGAATCTCGCTCAACGGTTTCGTGGGAAACCGAGATCAACTGAACTCTCTTCTAATGTTGACCATCGCGAAGTCACAACCTTGGGACGGGTGAAAAACCTAACACCGTCTGGACCGTAGGTGCTGGTATCTCCGAACAGCGAGTCGTTCCAACCACCGAAACTGTGATACCCCACTGGAACTGGGATCGGTACGTTGATGCCGACCATCCCAGCTTCAACTTCGTCCTGAAACGCGCGGGCCGCACCGCCGTGTCTGGTGAAGATCGCGGCTCCGTTACCCCATCGATTGTCTTGAATGAGCTGAAGTGCTTCTTCGTACGTATCGGTCCGTACAACACTGAGGACGGGTCCAAAGATCTCGTCCGTGTAAACCGACATGTCGGTTTTGACATGGTCGATCAAAGTCGGCGCCAGGAAGTAGCCGTTGCCGTCGAAGTTTTGCTCGCGACCATCAACCACGACAGACGCGCCGTCGTCAGCGCCTTGTGCGATGTAGCTGGCTACCCGTGAGCGATGATCATCTGTCACGAGGGGACCCATTTCAGACGAAGCATCCGTGCCATCTCCGACGATAAGCTTGGCGATGCGCTCGCGGATTGCTTCAATCAGATCGTCACCAATCGCTCCGACTGCGACGAGGACCGATATCGCCATACAGCGTTCGCCAGCTGATCCGTATGCGGCTGAGACAGCAGCATCAGCGGCGACGTCCAGATCAGCATCGGGTAGAACGACCATATGGTTTTTAGCGCCGGCGAGCGCTTGGACGCGTTTTCCATTTCTGGTGCCGGTTTCGTAAACGTGCTTCGCGACGGGCGTAGAACCTACAAAGGAAATGGCTTGAACCGTCGGGTGCTCAAGCAAACAATCAACGGCGACTTTATCGCCTTGGACAACGTTTAGCACACCGTCCGGAAAACCGGCTTCATGAAATAGCTCAGCCAACAACAGTGCTGCTGACGGATCGCGTTCCGACGGCTTGAGCACATAGGTATTGCCAGCGGCGATGGCGTTGGGTATCGTCCAAAGAGGCACCATCACGGGAAAGTTAAACGGCGTGATCGCAGCGACTACACCGAGCGGCTGACGCAGCGTGTACACGTTAACACCGGTCGCTGCGGCTTGGTTATACGAACCTTGCAAATGTTGGGCGATGCCGCAAGCGAACTCGACGTTCTCCAAGCCTCGAGCCACCTCACCGGCTGCGTCGCTGAGGACTTTCCCGTGTTCCAGTGTGATGGCGCGGGCGAGGTCCTCTGTGCGGTCTTCCACGAGATTGCGAAACTGGAACATAAGTTTGGTTCGGGTCGCAATGGATTCGTGACGCCACTCCTCGAAAGCCTGACTTGCGGCTGCTACCGACGCGTCGACATCCTCTTTTGATGCCAGACCGACGTTAGCGGTCTGTTCACCCGTGGCGGGATTGAATACGGGACTTGTGCGGTTCGAAGTGGCAATTTCGCTTATGCCGTTGATCAGATGGTTGATCTGTTTCATCGAAAAATCTCACTATAGGTGTTGTCGCGTGTCATTGGCGGATGTTCATGAAAGGCAGACTGAAATGTCGTCAAGCACACAATGCGTAGACTCAAAGGTTAGTCCGCAAGGGTAGGCAATACATGATTTTCATACGCCTCAAGTGTTTCTTCCTGTGCATCGTGCATTAGATAGATCGCGAATTGGTGGACGCCTGCTTCTTGGAGAATTCTGAGTTTCGCGATGTGATCTTCAACGGGTCCTACAACACAGAATCGATCCACGATCTCATCCGGTACAAATTCGGTGGATGGATTACCAGCGCGACCGTGATGGGAGTAGTCGTATGTGCCTCGATCCCAGATGTAGTCGGTGAGTTCTCTTGGAACGTCCCCGCCGCCTCCTGTCCCATAACGATTGACAATGTCGGCCACATGGTTACCGACCATGCCGCCAAACCATCGAAGTTGCTCGCGTTGATGTTTTAGGTTATCACCGACGTACGCAGGCGCCGCGACGCACGTCGTGATGGCTTCGTGATTTCGGTCAGCCGCAACAGCCGCTTGTTGCACGCTTCCGAGAGTCCATTCGAGGATTTGCGGATCCGCCAGTTGCAGAATAAAGCCGTCGCAATGACGTCCGATGCAGTCTAGTGCGCGCGGTCCATAGCCACTGCCCCACATGGGTAAGTCCCAGCCGTCCTTAACCCATTCGAAATGCACCTCAGTACCGTTTATCGAAACGGTGTCGCCAGCGACCAAGCCTTTGATGACATGCATGGATTCTGTCATTTCTTTGAGCGTTCTTGGTTTTAGTCCAATGTATCGAAGTGCTGAATCGCCGCGCCCCATGCCGCAGACCGTGCGCGGACCGTACATGTCATTTAGCGTAGCGAAGAGCGACGCAAGCACCGACCAATCGCGTGTGCCTGGATTCGTGACCATCGGACCGACGATGATCTTTTCGGTTGCGGCCAGCACACTTGACAGAACGATGAAGGGTTCTTGCCAAAGGACCGGCGAGTCATAGACCCAAAGATGCGTGAAGCCGTTCGCCTCGGCGCGTTGGGCGAGCTCCACCAAACGTCGGGCAGGTGGGTCGGGTTGAAGAACGAGACCAAAGTCCAATTGAATTTTCCTGATGATCTAAGTTTTGATTTGGATTTGTGTGAGGGTGAGGTCGTCTGAAATTGAACCAAAAACGAATTTGGTAGAACGAGAGACGTGTGATTTTGCGCTACTCTGCATCGGAACAACCCGCCATCGCTTCGATTTGCTGTGCTTCTTGTCGTCTCACGGCTTCAAGAACGGTTCGTGTCGTGATGGTTGCCCGACTGACAACGTCTATTTCGTCAAGTGGTCGCACGCCGAATGAGCTGATCCAATCCTTCGGATCGAGTGCATCGGCAAACCCGGGTGTTTCCCGATGTGAGATCACGCGAACGCCGACGAGCGACGAACCAAGAAATGCCGTCGCGATCTCCATATCGCCGCCGTAGCCACGGGATGTAGTTTTTGAAATCTCGGCGCGATAGTGACATTCTGTAAGTTGAATTTCGGTCAGATCGAGCTCCTCGATGCGCGAGTTTAGAAGGACACGCAAACCCTCAAGCTCAATCTCTTGAGCGCGCATCCGGTTTTCCTCGATTTTTGGTGTCGTAAAGTGAGCCGTAATGGCGAGCAGGCTCCCCAATAGCGCTGCAGCCACGGTGAGAACAAGAATCGGAACAAGCGCTTTCATGACGTCGAGGTACGAGTTCGCCCGATTCGTTCCAGAAGTGGTACGAAGCAATTCGCCAATAAGACAGCAAAAGCAAATCCGTCAGGCCAGCTGGAGTATTTTCGAATGAGCATCGCGAGTGCGCCGATGCCGAGTGCATAGACCACGATACCAACACGATTCGACGGTGAAGTGACCGGATCGGTAGCGATAAAAAACGCACTCAACATCGTGCCGCCAGCGAACCAATTGAATAGCGGCGATCCATGACTGGTCGAGCTCCCACCATCGTCGAGCAAGAATGCGGTAATGCCAATCCCCGCAATCACACAGAGTGGTAGCAGTGGCGAGATCACGCGAACCGCGATGAGATAGAGGCCGCCGATGAGGAACGCTAGGTTGACCCATTCGTGATTTGCAGCGCCGAAAGCACCGAACGCTTGGGTGGTTGAGACTTCCTCGATCGTCGTAGACCCACGATGCGCTAATTGCTCGAGTGCGGTCGCCCCGCTGACGGTATCGAACTCGACGACTAATGCAGGATAGGCTAGCAGAACGGCTGCGTACCCAGCCATCGCAGGATTGAACACGTTATTGCCGAGACCACCGAAAGCATGCTTCGCGATGGCAACGGCGATGATGGCGGCGACCAAACAAACGAACCAGAGTGTGGATGCAGGGAGACACAGTCCGATCAGCAATCCTGTAACGGTAGCACTGCCATCGGCTAAGTCACGTGCGGAGCGGGTACAAGCAATTTCCGTAACGAGTGCGGCAATCGTGGTCGCGCCGATGACCACCAACGTTTGCCAACCCGCGAGAGCGACATGCACCGCGATGCCGGGCAATAGAGCGACCATGACATGCACCATGACGCTCGTGGTCGTTCGCTGTCGCCGATCAATCACCATTCGTGGCGTGTTCGAATGCGTGCTTCCCGAGCGTCGGTTTCTTCAGACAGGTGTTGTGTGAGTCGTTGATTACGACGTTCGAAGCGTTTGAGCGCGCGTTGCTTAAGGCGTCTTGCACTGGCTTCGAGTTTTCCTTGTCGAATCCAATCCAATAGTGGAATTTCGCTCGGGCATACAACGACGCACGCACCGCATTCGAAACACGCATCAAAGTGAGGTTCAAGATCGTCTTGTGGACTGGTGCTTTGTTGCGAACGCAACATCGCTTCGACCGGGAGAGACCGCGGGCATACGTCGTCGCACCAGCCACAATGAATGCACGCTCGAGTTAGCTTGCCGCGGTCGTGCGCGACTGCGTTGGTTGTCAGGTCGATCGTCGCATCCCCACGATCGATCGTTCCCGTTGCGACACTACCAAGCCGCATTTGGGATTCATCCGAACAGAACGCGCTGAGCGACGTATTTACATCAACCCAACGATCTTCGTCAAGGACCGTTACTACGCGATCGGTAGGTCGATAGCCATCACGCACCGCTTCGCAAATTGCGAATAACGTTGCCACATTGAGTACCACGATGCCGTGCTGAGAGGGATAGGCCGATGGCGGAATCGTTTGATCGAACAACGATTTAATCAGCGTGCGTTCTTCGCCGTTCGCAGGATGATCGCTAACGATCTCGCATTTCACATCAGCGATGTCTGATGATTGAAAGATCCGATAGGTTTCGCGGTCTGCGACAGCTAGGGTTAACTGATCGCACCCAAGACAGTGTCCGACAATGTGTAGACCTTCGATCACCTGACTCAAGTGTTGCCGCATAAGCGAACGGTCGGCATGGACTCCTGGTTCACACTCCACACCGTTTGCGACTACGTGTTCTGTGCCGTAATGGAGACCGGACGCTAGTTTCGACACGGTGGGGTAGCCTGCGCCGCCCATACCAACAATGCCTGCTTCGTCAATACGCGCGAGGATGCTCGTCGGCGCCGCACTTGACCAATCGAGAGGCTCATACTCGGGCGGTGGTCTCGTCGTCCTTTCAAGCATGGGCAACTCTTGCATTCAAGTCGATGCAGTCAACCGGACACACCGGTACGCAAAGTTCGCATCCGGTGCATTGCTCGATGATGACCGTATGTGCGAACTGCTCTGCTCCTACGATTGCATCCACTGGACATTCGTTGATGCAGAGGGCGCAACCTACGCATTTGGATTCATCAATGAAAGCTACCGTGTCAATAGCCATCGTCTCGGACGGTTCGACGATCGGACGGTCCAGTAGATTTGCGAGCGCAACCGCAGTTTCGCGACCGCCAGGTGGGCAAAGATCTGTACGTTCCCCAGAGACGACCGCCTCTGCGTAAGGAAGACAACCTGGATAACCGCACTTCGCGCATTGGATTTGCGGGAGAAGATCGTTGACGCGATCGGCTAAGCGGTTTACCGGTCGCTTGGGCGCCGCCCAACTTGCCAGCAGCAGAATCCCGCCACCAAATACCGTCGCGAGTAGGGCGAGTGTTAGCCCGACCCGCAACGCTTCCTGCAGTACAAGTGACATTAGCCCATACCGCGGAAACCCGCGAATGCCAATGCCATGAATCCCGCAGCGAGAAGCGCTACCGGGGTTCCTCGGAATGCGCGGGGTATCGCTTCAGACTGCAGTCGCTCACGAAGACTTGCGAACGCGACCAACACCACCCCAAAACCAACGGCGCCGCCGATTGCATAGACCATGGCTTGGTGCAATGGCAATTCGGCTATGGTCAGCGCAAGTCCAAGAATGGCGCAGTTGCTTGTGATCAAAGGAAGATAAATCCCCAAAAGTTGATGCAGTACCGGACTGATCTGACGAATGTAGAGCTCCGTCATTTGTACGACTGAGGCGATCGCAAAGATAAACGCAATGATGCGCAGATACTCGAGACCCAACGGCACGAGTAAAAAGTTGTACAGCGTGTGTGTCAGTAACGTCGTCAAGATCATGACGAAAGCGGTTGCTAACGTCATGGGAACTGCGGTCTCTAACCGTTGGGATGTGCCGACGTAAGGACACAAACCGAGAAATTGCACAAGGACAAAGTTGTTTACGAGCGCAATCCCAATGAACAACGCAAGTAACTCAGACATGGTGTGCGACGTGTCTAGGTGACGCGCATTCCGGGTTGTGCGCCGTCATCGGGTGCGAGAAGGAATATCTCCGAACCGCCCGGACCTGCCGCGAGGACCATCCCTTCACTCACGCCAAACTTCATTTTGCGCGGCTGTAGGTTAGCAACGACGACGGTGCTTCGCCCGACTAACTCGTCAGGTGCATACGCAGAACGTATACCTGAGAGTACGGTTCGCTCGTGGTCGCCGACATCAAGTTTGAGGCGAAGTAGCTTGTCTGCGCCATCCACGACCTCCGCTTGAACGATTCGAGCAATTCGCATATCGACTTTCATGAACTCGTCGATTTGAATATGGGATGTCTCGCTGTCAGGCTCCTCATCTTTCACAGTCGTTGTCTCTTCTGCGCCCGCTTCGATCATCTTGTTAAAGGTTTTTAGCTCGATACGGTTCAGCAGACGGCCGAATTTACTCAATCGATGCGAAAGCAATGGCTGCGTTATGTTCTCCCAAGTCAGAGAACCCGCGTTCAGGAATTCCTCAGACCGTTCAGTCAAACTTGGCACGATCGGCTTAAGAAATCCGATGAGCGTTCGATAGAAATTGATACCCATCGAACAGATGCCTTGGACCTCATCACGACGTTCTTCGTCTTTGATGAGCTGCCACGGTGCCTTGCTTGCCAAGTACTGGTTGCACTTGTCTGCTAGTTCCATCACACTGCGAACGACCCTTCGTGTGTCGCCTTCTTCATACCACGCAGCAATGCGGTCCGCTTCTTGGACAAACTCCTGCCACAGTTCCGGCTCGGCGAGTTCGCTTGATAACGTGTTATCGAAGTGCTTCGCAAGAAATCCTTCGCTACGCGCGGCGATGTTAACGAGCTTGCCGACTAGATCGCTGTTCACACGAGATACGAAGTCCTCGCGCCCAAAATCGATATCGCCGGAATTAGGTCCAAGACGTGCGCCCAAGTAGTAACGCAGATAGTCAGGATCGAAAAAGTCCAGATAGGTTCGCGCAAGTACAAAGGTGCCGCGAGATTTTGACATCTTCTCGCCGTCCATGGTGAGCATCCCATGTACGTGAACCTTCAATGGTGTTCGAAAGTCAGAGTGGTGTAGGACGGATGGCCAAAAGAGGCAATGGAAATTGATGATGTCCTTGCCGATGAAATGGTGAACTTCACATTCACTGTCAGGTCGCCAGAACGCATCGAAGTCGACATCGTTTTTGGTACACCAGTTCTTGAAGCTGGCAAGGTAACCGATCGGAGCGTCCATCCAAACGTAGAAGAATTTGTCGACGGTATCGGGAATCGGGAAGCCGAAATAGGGAGTATCTCGACTGATGTCCCAGCCTCGTAGTCCACCATCGATCCACTCGGTCAGCTTGTTGGCGATTTCAGGTTGCTGCGAGCCGTTATGAATGTACTCACGGAGAAAATCGGTGAATTTCGGCAGGTCAACAAAGTAATGCTCTGACTTACGGAGAATCGGTGTTGAATTGGAGATTGCGGAGACAGGATTTTTCAATTCTCGTGCGTCATACGTCGCACCGCAGGCATCGCAGTTGTCGCCGGGTTGGTTTGGTGCGCCGCATCGCGGACAGTCGCCACGCACATTCCGGTCGGCGAGAAACATGTTTCGTTCAGGATCGAACAGCTGTTCGACATCATCCGTGTATATGAAGCCACGATCACGAAGTCGGGTGTAGATCAGGTTCGAGAAATACTGATTCTCGTCCGAATGGGTGGTGTAGTAGTTGTCGTAGCTGATACCAAATCGTTCAAAGTCAGCAACATGCTCAGCGTTGAGGCGATCGATGAGTTCTTCTTCGCCGATACCTTCTTGTTCTGCGAGCAACATCGTCGCGGTTCCATGCGTGTCATCGGCGCAGACGTAGATGCACTGGTGACCTCGCATACGTTGGAAGCGCACCCATATATCAGTCTGGATATGCTCTAGCAGATGACCCAAGTGAACCGAACCGTTTGCATACGGTAATGCACTTGTGACGAGGATTCGTCGCATGAAAAACCCGGGTTTTTAGATGTAGGACTTCGTCTGGCAGACGCCAGAGAATTGCAACTATACAATAAGAAATTGTTCGAATGCGACATATTTCCTTGGCGCGCCCACTCGAAGAGTTTCCCGACCCGATCCTTGACGTTAGTTGGGGAGAGCTTGGCGCAGTCCGCCATGCAGCCAAGCTAGACAACGTTTGGCATGCTGACATAGCGCTTGGTTACCCCGTCGAAGGATTACAGGACGAATACCGTAAGCAGACAGCGGCGTGGTTGGGCGAGCCCGACATTGTGCTGGACCTTCTTTTCAAGCCACCCCAGCGTAACGCGCTAGCGGGCGCAAACAATGTCATCGCGGTTGCATCGGGAAAAGGTGGCGTTGGTAAATCAACGACTGCGGTAAACCTTGCGTTAGCGTTGGCTGATATTGGCGCGAAGGTTGGGATTCTGGATGCAGATATTTACGGTCCAAGCCTAGGATTGATGCTAGGTGTACCCGTTAATCGAAGACCGGAGGTTAGAGACGGCAAGTTCTTTGTACCCATTCGAGTGCATGGTATTGAGACGATATCCATGAGCATGCTCGTGACCGATCGCACGCCAATGGTGTGGCGCGGACCGATGGCATCAGGTGCACTCCAACAACTGCTCAAGCAGACCCTGTGGTCAGACGTGGACTATTTGATCGTTGATATGCCACCGGGAACCGGCGATATTCAGTTGACATTGTCCCAGCAGGTCGCAGTCAGTGGTGCGGTCATTGTGACAACCCCGCAGAACATCGCGCTTGCGGATGCGGTAAAAGGAATCGAGATGTTCCAGAAGGTCAATATCCCGATTTTGGGCGTTCTTGAAAACATGAGCTTTTTTGAATGTGACGGGTGCGGGAAGCGTCACGAGATCTTCGATAGCGCGGGTGGGACAACAGTGGCTAACGACTATTCGACGCGTCTACTCGGTGAGTTTCCGCTTCATCCTTCGATTCGTGCGAACACGGATGCAGGTCACCCCCCAGTCGTTTCAGAACCCGATAGTGAAATTGCCAATCTATTTCGCCAAGCCGCACGATTAACTGCGGCATCACTGTGGGAACGCGCAAATCAACAGGCGGCAGCGCCTACGATTGCGATCGACAACGAATGAGCATCAAACCAGATACTTGGATCCGTGAAATGGCACTCAATCACGGCATGATCTCGCCTTTCGAAGCGGGACAAATACGACGTACCGAGGCTGGAGAACGTCTCATTAGCTATGGAACATCGTCGTACGGATACGACGTTCGTTGCGATCGTGATTTCAAGGTGTTCACGAATATAAACTCGACGATCGTGGATCCGAAGAACTTTGACCCTAAAGGGTTTCACGATCTCAAGGATGTCGACGAATGCGTCATTCCACCAAATTCGTTCGCATTGGCGAGTACCGTGGAGACGTTTAGTATCCCGTCTGATGTGTTGGTGCTGTGCGTTGGAAAATCAACCTACGCACGCTGCGGCATCATCGTGAACGTGACGCCTCTTGAGCCGGAATGGGTGGGTCAGGTCACGCTTGAGTTTTCCAATACCACTAGCTTACCGGCGAAGATCTATGCTGGCGAAGGCGTCGCACAGCTGTTGTTCTTTCAGTCTGACCAACCGTGCGAGACTACGTACAAAGATCGCGACGGGAAGTACCAGAATCAGAGCGGCGTAACGCTACCCAAAGCCTAGTTCACGCGAACTCGAAGCGGTCTTGACTCACGACCAGATTGCCTTCCGCCACCTCACTGTCCTTCGGTTGCATCTTCCCGATTAACGAAGTGACTTCACCCACTGCCGCAAGACCTTCTCGTACTGCGGTTACATCTTCCTGATCAACGAAAAGCACCATACCGATGCCGCAATTGAAAGTCTCGAGCATTTCAATATCGGATATGGACAGTTGATCCTGGAGCCAGTTGAATACGTCCAGTTTCGGCCAAGATGTCGGATGGATGTGTGCTTCTAACGATCCCGAAAATGCACGCGGTATGTTGTCTTTGAAGCCGCCGCCCGTAATGTGCGCCATGGCACGGATACGTGGGACGAGTTTGAGCAACGATTTCGCATAAATTCGAGTCGGCGCAAGTAGTGCTGACAATAACGACGGCTCGGGGGAAACTTCGAGCTCGCTCAGCAGCTTGCGGATAAGTGAGAACCCGTTGCTATGCGGACCCGATGACGAAATACCCACGATCGCATCTCCTGCCTTGACATGCTCTGGTCGGAGGATTGATGCTTCTTCTACCCAGCCAATGCAGAATCCGGCTAAATCGAATTTGCCATCAGGATAAAACCCAGGCATTTCTGCGGTTTCGCCACCGACTAACGCACAGCCTGCGACATCGCAAGCCTCACCGATGCTCTTGATGACGGTTTCTGCGTCGTCAACATCAAGTTTGCCGGTTGCGTAGTAATCCAAGAACACGGTGGGTTCAGCGCCGTAGACGAGTACGTCGTTGGCGCACATCGCTACCAAGTCCTGTCCAACCGTATGTAAGTGGTTGTGTTTTAGGAGTAGATCGAGTTTCGTTCCGACCCCGTCGGTACCTAACGCCATCACGGGATTCTTGAACTTTTCAGGCACCCTACACAACGCTGCAAAGCCACCTAAACCGCTCAGCATGTCCGCGGTTCGATTGCTTCCTAAGGCTGGTTTGATACGGTCGACGAGCTCGTTTCCAGCATCGATGTTGACACCGGAGCGTTTGTATGCATCTGCCATGTCGAATGAGAAGCTAGTCGAAGTGTGAAGATAACACGAGTGTATTGCGGATTATCGAGTTCCGCATTTGTGATCGCGTGTTGATCAAACATGCATAGAGGCTCGGTCGCAATTGCGAGCTGCGATGCGTCGTCTGATGTGGCGAGTACTTGCAACAAAACGATAGCAGTTAAGTTGCACACTTCTACAATGAGTTCGGTTTCATCAACGTGTCGGTTGTTTACAGTGAGCCCTTGAATCGCGTCGTTCGTTCGGCGCGGTTCAACTGGGAACCACACAATACTTTCGAATTCAATTAATCGTGAAGTTCAAGTACGTTCGATTGCAACGATTCGCTGCCGCACTGTTAGTGATAGCAAGCACTTTGACTCAAGCAGCAGATTTAGGCTGGCTTTACGATGTTGAGTTTTCAGTAAACGACCAATCAGAGCAAGAACGGTTAACCGCACTGCGCGACGGACTGGAAATCGTGTTGCTTCGTGTCACAGGTCTTCGGGATTTACCGGATTCGCCTCTCATTGACGCGGCGTTTAACGACTTAGACGCCTATCAGATGCAATTCCGTTACGAACAGATTCATACCGGCATCGACCTAGAGGTACTCAATCGCCTGATCATCAATTACGATCAGAATGCGATACACGCGCTGATACGGGAAGCCCAGCTACCGGTTTGGTCAGCACAGAGACCGCGTGTCCTGTTTCTGATTTCTTTGATTGACCATGATCGCCGAACGATTCTTAACGAGACCATTGAGAATGAAGTGCAGAAGGTCATCCAGAGTGCTGCTTTACGACGAGGCATTGCTTACAGTCAGCCGATCATGGACTTTTCCGATCTAGCCGTGCTGAGAGAGGGAGCATTAGCCTTTGGATTCGTTACGTCATTCAAATCGCTAAGACGCCGAGTTCAGGCGGATTTAGTTGCTACCGTGAGGATCGACCCGCTCGTCTTCGACCAGCATCGTGTTTGGCTTTCCATTCATGACGCAACAGGTCGACGAATTCAGGTATTCGACACGGGGGATTTGACACATACGGCGGCGGAAATCGTGCACCGTACGGCGGATTACCTAGCTGAGCGATACGCAGTCACTGGTGGTGAAGCTACGGCAATTCGCTTGGCGGTAAAGGGTATATCGGATATCGTTGAATACAAAAACGTACTTGATTACCTTTCTAAATGGGAGTTCATTGATCGAGTATTGCTCAGTTCAGTGACGCAGGATCGCTTGCAATTTGAACTTCGTACAGCATCGACCTGGGAGCAGCTCGCTGTTTATTTCGAAGAGGACGGTGTACTCACGCCAAGTCCTTCGGAAAGTCCGTCGATCGAACAAATCCCCGAATACGTTTGGCAGGACTAACCTAAAATCTAGCAATACGACCGACCTACATTCCCGCTACGGACGAAGGAAGTACATACGACGGGCGCGGACCCATCCCCTACCAGCAAAACGATGAGTCTTTTACCGAACACACTAACCGTTATTCGAATCCTCATGGTGATTCCCATCGGTTGGACGCTCTGGACCGGTCAATTCGGGACGTGTCTCGTGCTCTTGATCATCGCTGGCGTATCAGATACTCTGGACGGCTTTCTTGCGCGTCGATTCAATTCCACATCACGATTCGGCGAAGTGGCGGACCCGATCGCCGATAAGCTGCTGGCGTTGGTGGTTGTGTCAGTGATGCTATTGACTGGCTTACTGCCGCTTTGGGCTTCCTCGATCATCATCGGACGTGAAGTCGTCATCCTCGGCGGCGCGATCGCTTTCAGATCGATCGTTAGACGTTTAGACATCGAACCGCTGATGATCAGCCGAATCAATACTTCGATTCTCATCGTCGTACTGTGCGCGATCATCGCTGCGCAGACGGATATACCGCAATTGTCGACTCTCACTGCACGATTCGTAGATCCCATAGGTATCTACTTGATGGTCGTGTTCACCGTAGTTTCTGGTATCGCTTACGTGTACGCGTGGTCGGTTCGGCTCAAGGAGCATCTTGAGTTGCCCGAGAAACAAGCCAAACCCACGAACCCTTGAACGATAGAGTCGGTCTGGGTCTGACGACTGCGTCCGAAGCTTCATTCGACACGTTTTTCGTTGGCGCAAACGAGGAGGGTCTGGCGCGTGTACGCCAAGGCGAACGTGTATGGCTCTTCGGTGAAGTGGCAACCGGTAAGACTCACGTATTACGTTCCATGGAGAAAGAAACGGCGGATGCACGATACTTCAACGAACATCCACCGAATCTCAACGAGGACTTGCTGTCGTCGCTGCTGCTGATTGACGATATTGATGGGTTGTGCGGAAATGAAGAGAACGAATATGCGCTCTTCGCAGCGTTCGAAGCGACGAATTTCGAGACGACTCGATGGGTGGTAAGCGCGCAAAGAGCCCCGAATGAAGTCTCGTTTCTTTATCGAGATCTTGCTTCAAGAATGAGTCTTTTCGAAAGGGTAGAACTTCAACCAGTGCCGGAGTCTGCACGGGCGAGCTTGCTCAAATTCTGGGCGAACGATCGGGCGATTGGAATCTCCGACGAGGTGATTCAGTTTCTTTTAGATCGCATTCCACGAACGCAGGAGAGTCTCTGGGACACGTTGCAGAAGCTCGATCGAACCTCAATGCTTGAAAATCGAACGTTAACGATTCCGTTTGTGCGGGAAGTCATGGGTTTTGAAAGACGTTAAACACGTCGTGGTCACGGGCGGTGGCACCGCGGGTCACGTTATTCCGTCGATACCGATCATTCGGCGACTGCTGGCAGATGGTTTGCAGGTTTCGTTCATCGGTTCGACGAGCGGCTTGGAGGAACGCTTAGTAGCACACCTCGAACTGAACTTCTACGGTATCACGACCGGCAAGCTGCGACGTTATCTTTCGACGGAAAATCTCCTGGATATGTTTCGAGTGTTTGTCGGGATTTGGCAGGCATTCGCATTGATAAGGCGCATCAAACCGGTCGTCGTCTTTTCCAAAGGTGGTTATGTGGCGTTCCCGGTCGTATTCGCGGCGTGGCTGAGTCGAGTTCCGGTCGTCGCACACGAATCAGATCTGACACCGGGCTTGGCGAATCGACTGTGTTTGCCATTCATTAAATCGATATGTTTGAACTTCCCAGAAACTTCGGTGCGAGCACGCAACGTGCTCGTGACCGGAACTGCCGTGCGGGAAGATTTATTAGGTGGCGATCCGACACGGGGACGCGAGTGGCTAAGCGTGCCTCCAGATTCTCGTGTGCTAGTCGTGGTCGGCGGTAGTCTAGGCGCCACGACGATCAACGACGTCGTTCGAGAATCACTCGCTCGACTTTGCGAAACGTATTTCGTCGTACACGTTTGCGGTAAGGATCAGATTGACAAGTCTTACGATCGGGCTGGATATGCTCAGTTTGAGTATATCGACGAAGAGTGGGGCGATGTCCTCGCGACGGCGGAGGTCGTGATCTCGAGGTCAGGTGCGAATGCGCTGTATGAATTACTCGCGTTAAAGAAAGTCAACATCCTGATCCCACTGTCGCGTCGTGCAAGCAGAGGCGATCAGATCGAGAACGCCGCGATGGCCGAGCGTCGTGGATGGAGTTTTGTGATTCCTGAGGAATCCTTGGATTCGGACTCGCTCGTTGGGGCTGTGGAATTTGTCGAGCGTGACAGGGACTATTGGTTAACCAATCTGCAGACGTTTGAAGTCAGAGATAGCGCTAATTTGATTTATGAGGAGCTTGCGCGGGTAGCGCGACGTTAACCACGGCGCGAGTTGCATTGCTCGTCGTCTTTACACAATCACGAATAGAACCCATGCGTGATCAACCGGTTTTCGGACCGGTTCGAAATCCTCGTGTCAATGGATTGGGTCGGCGCTGCTGCCGAATCCGGAATCGGTCTGGATAAAGCAGTCGCGGAATCTCGGGTGAACCGGCTGGTATTTCTTTCAGGATAGAGCTCGCGATGAGCTCGGCGGCAAACGGCGCCGTAATCGTGCCTCCGCTTCCGTGAGCCCAACTAACCCAGCGGTGGCTCGCAACTTCACCCACGATCGGAAGGCGATCGGAGGATACGACGCGATCTGCGCGGAATACGGCTTGAAGTTCAAGATCCACACCGCGTAAAAGGTACTCAATTCGTGCCTTATTCGTCCGTGTCGCTTCTCCTTTTGCCCAAGGACGGTACTCGTACGTTGATCCGGCAAACAGCACGTCGCGTCGGGGTGCGATGTATCCGTTGTGTGCGACAACATGGTGAATTGGATTGTCTGTTCCCGACACAGCGAAGGCATCCACTTGGCCTGGAATCACGATCGCCTCGATCGGCATTTCGTCGATTTGACCCGGAATGTCACAACCTGTTGCGTAGATGGTCGGAACCTCGTCATCAAGCGCGTTCAAATCGCCTTCATGTCCTGTAGACACATGGATGAGCTCGTGTTTCAAGAGTTCGTCGCAAAGCTGCGCACCGTTCACAACCGCTGATCTTGGGAACCATGCGCTCTCGGTTGCCTGTCTGGTCAACTCACGGGTCGCATCGATATCCAAAAGGGCGATCCAGTCGTCGCCTAGAAGCTCGGCGACACCCGTTAAGCGCTCCATGGGCATGCCGTCATCTGGGAGGTGCACAGCCCCAATAGATGACACCGCGTCGTACGCCTTCAATAAAGACTGCGCGTGAGCGTACGCATGGACTCGAAACAGAGCGAGTAACGTATCGGCTGCAGATAGTCGTGGGTGTTGAATCGCAGCTGGGATCGCCGACGTTGATGCGCCTACGCTTGCTTCACGTTCATGCAGTTCAACGCTTACGCCTTTTCGTGCAAGCGATTGTGCAACCGTCGCGCCTGCTAACCCGCCACCAACCACGCGAGCACGAGTCGGTGGGGACGTAGGCTGGAACCCATGACCTTCGACTCTTGCTAACGTGGTATGACGTTTTTGAGATGCTCGACCTTCAATCCGTTGCACTTGAAATCCTGCTGCTTGCAACGAATTTCGAACGTGACCCGCAGCAGAAAACGTCGTGACCGTGCCTCCGCGCTTGGTGATCGTGTGCAACTTTTCGAAGAGTTCAGGTCGCCACATTTCCGGATTGCGATTAGGCGCGAATCCGTCGAGAAACCATGCATCGATGCCGACGTCATCGCATGCCAAAAACTCGTCGAGCGCGGGCACCACGTCGTTGTAACAGAGTATGAGCTCAAGTCGGTTGTTGGAGAAATAGCGTCGATGCCAGCCGGGAATGCGTGGAGGAATCTTGTTGAGAAACCCGTCGACTAACCTTAGCTCGGTTCTAAATGGCGTTAGTGCGCGCGCAATATCTGCGGTGTTGAGCGGGAATTTATCGACGCTAATGTAGCGCACGCGCGTGGTAACTCGATGATCGCTCAGAAGCTGCGCTAACGTCAGGAAGTTCAGTCCCGTACCAAACCCGAATTCCATGATGGAAAACACAGATTCATTGCGGATGCGTTCGATCAGATTAGCTGGTTCAATGAACACACGTCGCGTTTCGGCCGGACCATCCTGCGCGAAATAAATGTCGTGAAACCGATTCGAATGTAATCGGTCCTCGATCCAGTCGATGTCTGGATCGGGCATCGGTGCGAGAAAACTGCTCACTCTAGAATAGTTGTGAAGTCCACGAAGTCAAAACCGCATGTCCATCGTCATCGATTGTGATTCCCATGTCATGGAGCCAGCTGATCTCTGGCAGAACTATCTAGAGTCAAAGTATCAAGATCGCGCGATCCGAATCGAAGAGAATGACGGTGTCGAACAATTGATTATCGGTGAGCAGGTCGTATTGCAAGGCGTCCTTGCCGGCCTCGGCGGCGCGAACCTAAAGCCCGCCGAACTTTTCACGCAAGGCGCGAAATACGTGGATGGTTGTCCCCCTGCGAGTTACGATCCGCAAGAACGCGCAACCATGTTGGATGAATGGGGTGTCGATCGAGGCGTTCTGTTCCCAACGATCGGCATCTTGCCGTTCCCAACGGATGATGTTGATTTGGCTTCAGCGTACTGCCGTGCATACAACCGGTGGCAAACTGACTTCTTCAACGAAGTGCCTGATCGTGTCGTCCCCATCGCCGCGTTGAACTGGCTCGATGTGGACGAAGCGGTCAATGAACTCAAACGGTGTATCGATGCCGGTTTTCGGGGGCTATTCGTACCGCCTGAAGTGTGCGGAGGTCATCGACCTGGAGAGGCACATTTCGATCCGATTTGGCAAGTATGTAGTGAAGCGAACATTCCGGGTTGTTTTCACGTGATCGTGCGCTTTTCTGGAACGGCGTCACCATTCGGCGCGTGGTCTAGCGGTGGTCGTAATTTGGGCGGCGTGTTTACGTTTGGCATGGGGGCGACGGGTCAGTTGGTGCCCGCGATGGCAACCGTCGTGCTCGATGGTTTATTCGATCGATTTCCTTCTTTGAAAATCGTCAGCGTTGAAGCGGGCTGTGGCTACGCAGCGTATCTGATGGACAGACTGGACGAGAAGTTTCATTTCTTCGGTTTCGCTAGCGGTCTGGAGATGAAACCGAGTGATTACTTCAAGCGGAATTGCTACTTTGTGGCAGAACCGGAGGAACGGACGATCGATGCAATGTGTGATCTTGTTGGTGAAGACCACATTCTCTGGGGTAGCGACTATCCGCATATTGATTCGCGGTTAGACGCCCGGCAACTGATCGACGCTTCAGTCGCTGATTTAGCGCCTTCGCGCCGCGCGAAAGTGCTCGGCGAGAACGCTGTTTCATTATTCGGAATTTGAGCAATTCCCTCTAAAATAACAACCCGTTCTACGGTCCCGTTCATGACGCGATCGTCATTTATTCCGCACGGTGCGTGCGTTCAAATTTCCCTAGGTTGCCGGTAGAGGTTTTGCATTGCCAAACGTGATGGATTGGTTATTCGGAGTCGTTGGTCTCTCGTTATGGGTGCCCATCGTTTTTACGTTGGTGATGACCCACCTGACGTTTGTTGCCATTACGGTCTACCTGCATCGACACTCTGCGCATCGAGCGCTGGAGCTCCATCCTGCGCTAAAGCACGTTTTTAGATTCTGGTTGTGGGTAACGACGGGGATGTCCACGAAGGAGTGGGTTGCCGTCCATCGAAAGCACCACGCATTTACTGAAACCGCACAGGACCCACATAGTCCTGCGATCGAAGGACTGGCGGAGATTGTGTTCAAGGGCGTTAAGCACTATCGTAAAGGCATCACCCCGGAAACGATGCGCATTTACGGTAAAGGTACGCCAGATGACTGGCTTGAACGTAACGTATACCTTACTAAAGAGTTTACTGGGATCGGCGCTTTTTTAGTTCTCGATTTGATCCTGTTTGGCGTTACCGGCATACTCGTTTGGCTCGTACAAATGCTGTGGGTTCCGTTCTGGGCAGCCGGTGTCATAAACGGTATCGGTCACGCATGGGGATATCGGAATTTCGAGTGTCCCGACCATGCGAAGAACATCGTCCCATTAGGTCTCCTCATTTGTGGCGAAGAACTGCATAACAACCACCACACGTATCCGAACTCACCAAAGCTGTCCGTGAAACCATGGGAAATCGATTTCGGCTGGGCGTGGATTCGCATGTTCGAGATGTTTGGTCTTGCGAAGCCGAATCGTGTTGGACCCGTCGCTACGAAAGACTTATCAAAGCAGGAACTTGACCTTGACTCAGTGATCGCTTTGGCGAATGACCGATTCAATGTCATGGCGAAATTTGGTTCGAAGGTAGTGTCACCGTTAGTACGTGCGCAATATCAAGCAAATCTTGCCAATCGGTCGCGACGTTTACTTCGTCGCGCGAAGTCGGTGATCTGCCGGAATGAGCAAGCACTTAGCGCTTCTGAACTACGACGCTTGGAAGAAATCAGAACGCTGTTCCCAACGCTTGAAACGGTTTACGCTCTTCGCGTTCGCTTGTCGGAAGTTTGGTCGAAACGGACCGGCAATAAAGTGGATGTCTATGAAGAGCTACGCGAATGGTGCCAACAAGCCGAAAGCAAATTGCGTGACCTTGGACACGTCCAAGAGCTCCAGTCCTTTATAAGCGAACTAAAGTATTACGCGACGCCGCAGCCGTCAACCGCCTAAGTCGCTAAGTCGACGCGCGTCGGCAACTCATACCAGTTCGACCGCGAACGAAACTCGCGTTACATCCGAGCGAGTACGCGTATCCCGAGCGCTTTTAATCCTGTCTCTAGCGTAGCGGCTGTTCGACTACACAACGTCAGCCGACCATCTCGGATGGGTGGTTCCTCACTGAGTATTGGGCACTGTTCATAGAAGCGCATGAACCGAACGGTCAACTCATAGAGGAAGCTGCATAGGTAATGCGGTCTTGCGTCGGCAACAACCTGCTCAATGACTTCCTGAAATCGCAGTAGATGCACCGCCAACTGGCGTTCGACCTCGGTTTCTAACCGAGGAGGTTCAGAGCATTGAGTGCGGTCGATATTGCCTTTTTCGAATACGCTGGAAATTCGTGCGTATGCGTATTGAAGATAAGGCGCCGTATTACCATCGAACGCGAGCATTTCATCCCAATCGAACGTATAGTCGTGTAACCGATTCTTCGATAAGTCGGCGTACTTCACTGCGCCGATTGCGACCGCCCGAGCTACTACTTCGCGTTGATCACTATCGAGCTCCGGATTCTTGTCGTGTATGAGCGTGGTGGCGCGTTCAATCGCTTGGTCGAGAAGATCACGTAACAGCACGTTATCGCCTGAACGCGTCTTGAAAGGTCTGCCGTCCTTATCGAGGATCTTCCCGAACGGATGGTGTTCGAGTAACACGTCGACATCCGTGATCTTCGCGAGTCGACTCGCAGCGAACAGCATGTCGAAATGCAAGATCTGTCGAGCGTCAGTGAAATAGAGCACACGATCGGCGTGCAGCATATCTCGGCGATAGCGTAGCGCGGCGAGATCGGTGGTGTGATAGAGGTATCCGCCGTCGGACTTCTGCACGATCATCGGTTGAATCTCGCCGTCCTTGTTCTTGAACTGAGGCATGAAGATGCATAGCGCACCGTCTGATTCCACGAGCACATCATCCTGCTTCTGCAGATCTGCGATCATGGGACCAATCGCCTCGTTGTAGGCGCTCTCGCCACGAATGTCCTCAGATCGAAGTGACACGTCCAATCTGGCATAAATCTCGCTCATGTGTTGTTGAGCAAGTGCCATGAAATGTTCCCACTTCGCGATGGCAGACGGTTCGTGAGCTTGCAGTGCCAACACCATCTGACGTGCGCGTTCAGCAAACGCTGGATCTTTTTCGAACCTCTCACTCGCCTCTACATAGAGGGCTTCGATATCGCGCAACTCCGCATCTTGCGCCGCTTCATCGCCGACTTCGTCAAGAAAAGCGAGAAGACGACCGAATGCAGTACCCCAGTCACCAATATGGTTTTGTCGGATAACCGTATGACCAGCAAGTTCCAATGTACGAGCGACTGCATCGCCGATGACTGTGCTTCGTAGGTGACCTACATGCATTTCCTTGGCTAGATTCGGCGAGGAATAGTCAACGACGACACGTTGAGGTTGCGTTGTTTTTTCGATGAGCGCTGTGGTCGTAATTTGTGCGCTGAGAAACGCGGGTTTTAGTCGAATGTTGAGAAATCCGGGACCGGCGATCTCGATTGACTCGGCGACATCACCCAGTTCAAGCTCGTCCACGACATTAGCGGCGAGCTCCCGTGGATTTGTCCGCGCACGCTTCGCCGCCCCCATGATCCCGTTGACTTGGTAATCGCCGTACTCAGGACGTCCAGCCGGAACGACGACTGCAGGAGGCTCTCCCTCCACGAGTCGGTGGAGCGTTGACTCAACACGATCGTTGAGCGTGCGTTGAAGATTGATGGTGTTGTGTTCGGTTGTTAAGACTCGCGACGTGCGATTACGTACGTGATACCTAACGCACCGCAGATGACTACGAACACGATAGCGAATAACACGCGATGATTGATGAGAGGCTCTGGCTCTAGCGGATCGAATGGCAGCATGTAATGGACGGTCATTACCGTAATGAAGGTTCCGAGCAACGCAAGACCGACTATTAGTGCTAGTTGTCGCACACGTGCCATGGTTTCTAGCTTATTGAATTTCTACGCTGTGGATCACGGTTTTTTCGACAGGTACGTCGCCATGCCCTGCTTCGTTGGCGGTTTCGGATTGTTCGATATCGCGAACGACTTCCATGCCGCCCGTTACTTTGCCAAATACCGCGTAACCCGCCTGATCGCCATTCGCATTCAGAAAGTCGTTGTCCGCGACGTTGATAAAGAACTGGGCACTCGCCGAGTCTGGGTCTGGGGTTCTTGCCATAGCGATCGTGCCGGTGACGTTGCTGACCTGGTTGAACGATTCATTTTTGATCGTCTTCGCAGCCATACGTTGGTTCATGTTACGGTCGAATCCGCCACCCTGAATCATGAAACCTTCGATCACGCGATGAAAAATCAAACCGTCGTAGTGATCTGATTCAACGAGCTCAAGGAAATTGGCCGCAGTGATCGGAGATTTATCAACATAAATCTCAAGCTCAATGGCACCGCGACTGGTATCAATGATGACCGTAGGATTGGATTCCTCTGACATGGATATCGCTCCGAAAACGAGTAAGAAAGTAACTACACCGTATCGAATAACGGTTCTCATCGTGTGTCTCAATGGAGCGCTTCCCAAGGTGTGATTAAGGCGGGAATTATGCGAAGAGAGTGGTTGTTGCCGTGTACACCATTTAGTCCGTTCTTCGCTCGATGTCAGATCAACGTTGTAGAGCCGCAAGATACTTGCTAACGGTCGTACTCAAGCCTTCTTCAAGAGCGTCTGCAATCAGTGCGTGGCCGATCGACACTTCCGCAATGTCAGCGATGCCACAGAACTTCCCAACATTGGTCTGGTTCAAATCATGACCGGCATTTACACCGAGTCCTAGTTCAAGCGCCCGTTCTGCCGCCGCTTTGTATTCTGCGAGATGCTCGTTCGCCACATCTGAGTCAAGTCCGAAATCCTGGGTCGCTTCGACCCACGGTCCGGTATAGAGCTCGATGCGGTCCGCACCAACTTCGTTCGCTCGTTCAACTTGCTCGAGATCCGGGTCAAGAAAGAGGCTTATTCGGACACCAATGTCCTTGTAGCGTTTCACGTGCGCCTCTGCGGACTTGAACGTTCGATCATCTTTAAGATCCCATCCGTGATCAGACGTCAATTGGTCTTCACTGTCAGGGACCAACGTGCACTGATGGGGTCGTGTCGTTTCAATGAGCGTCGTGAAACCCGGATAGCCGTTAGCTGCTTTGGCTGAGTTGGGATTTCCTTCGATATTGAATTCGATGGCAGGATGGTCGGCAAGAAATGCATGGATTCGGGTTACATCGTCGGGCACGATGTGACGCTGGTCCGGCCGTGGGTGTACCGTAATGCCGTGGGCTCCAGCGCTCAATATGGTTGCGCAGCTAGCGATCAGATCGGGTCTCGAACCTCCGCGAGCGTTACGTAACCAGGCGATTTTGTTGACGTTCACGGAGAGACGTGTCATAGCAGTCGACGACCGCCAAATCGCTTACCGATCAGGAAGCCGATACCCAAGAAGATCAAAGCGACGATCGCACCAAGACCAAACAACTGAATCTCGTTGCGACGCTCGGATTCTCGATATTCGCTCGCAAGTAGCTGGATTTCGTTACGTAGCTGCTCATTCATAATCGCGAGTGCTTCAGGTCCGTATACAGCTTCTAGTTCGTCCTGAGTCATCGGTTGTCTTTGGATTGACGATGGCAAATTCGTTACCGCGGGAGCCGACGGGGTTCTAATCACTTCGACATCATCGACCGTAGACAGCTCCTCCGTTATTGGTAGCTCTCTAACTTCTTGAGCCGCAAAACGGACGGACATGGTTAGCACTAGCACCCCGATCGCAAAAACTGGCCAGTGCCGCGAAGACTTTGTCACGATTCGTCTGAAGTACTGACAGCATCACCAAACTGTGGGCGTTGTTTGGTCAAAACCAAGTAAAGGATCACCAATCCAAAACTCACTCCGATCACGACAAAGCCGCTGATTGCGCGGTAACCCATCCAAGCATCGTCGGAGATATTCCAGTCAAACCCTGGAACCAGATTCGCCAGGAAGAGGTTCAGTCCTGCGTTCAAAAATATCGGTACGCTCCAGAGCAACGTAATGATGTTCCATGTTCGAGTTGGGAACACGATCATCTTTCCAAGGATGAGTTGCAGTACGTTTTTCTTGATTAAGACGGAACCCACAAAGAAGCAGCCGACCAGAAATCCCGATACACTCGATCGAATTTTTATGAAATCAGGGTCTCGAAACACGAGCGTCATAGCAGCGAACACCAACGCGATGACGGTCAGAATCTTCATCCACGTCGGTATGGCCTGATGGATCAGCTTGTAAATCAAAAGTTGAGCAAGTAATCCAGCGAGAAGCCCGGTTGTCGCGAGGATCATGTCCCGTCCGAATACAAGAAATACCCCGAAGAAACCTATGGCTGGCAATAGGTCGGCGAGTGTCTTTAGGCGACGTTTGGCGGTTGTATCGGGCAGATCGGGATTGTGAAATGCTTGTTTTGGTTCGCTCACGTGACTTGCTCACTGACCAATTTCATGTCGTTACCGTCCGAGGAAGTCGAGGCGACGACGAGCGCGGACTCCGCATTCTGCGCAACGATCACTGCTTTATCCCCGGTCTGTGTTCGGACTTGATCACCTAGTGAAAGATTGCCGTTGTCATGTGAGGCGACGAAGAGACGTCGTTTTACTGCACCTCGATGTTCAGCCCGAGCGACGACTTCTTGACCTAAATAGCACCCCTTGCTAAAGCTGACCGCATCGAAGTCGGTTAGGTTTAGCATCTGCGGGAGGAACTTACCACTCGTCGCTTCCGTCACGAGTGCGTACCCCGTTTCAATCTGAAATACATCGATGTCGTAAGCGAGAGATTTCTGGTCTGTGAAACCGTATTCCTGTTCCTTTAAGGAGACTTTCGCTGACTCGGCAGCAGGATTTTGCGTGATATAGAAAGGTTGGGAATCAATGGATAGCTCGCATCGTGCAAACCGCATATAAGGAAGTAAATGTTGCTGGACGATATCTACCACTGATGCATGCACTAGAAGAACGAAGTGGTCGGTTTTCTCAATCACCCAACCGTTTGCAACGACACGACCTTTGATTTCAGTGATCGCCATGGGCATCGCGGTGTCGGGTTGTATCGCGTCTAGGTCACACGTGATGTATCCTTGAAGGAAAGTCCGAAGGTTCGGACCCATCACAGTCACATACGAGAGATGGTTATTGAGCATGTGGCGTAGGAAGTACTTAATCTGCCCCGATGCGGGGTGTGTTTTCAGGAATTTTAGGTTGGGAGATGAACGTGAATAACCCGCTGATTCACATGAACCGGACCGTTTTAAGCAAATTTAGCCGTAATGAGCACTGAAACTTTCAATCGGAATCAAGCGATTTGGCGTTCGCGGCGCGGGCTGCTTGAACTAGATCTCTATCTCACGCCGTTCGCGGAAGCATGTTTTGAGGACCTGTCGAGAGAACTGCAGCGGCAGTACGGTGAATTACTCGAGTGTGAAGATCCGGAAATCTTGGATTGGTTGAAGGGCGGGGTTAGTGTACCGTGCGACTATTCAGAGATCGTGGCGAAGATAAAGGAATTCTCGCAGCGCGGGTCTTAAACCGATCAAGCGTGTGGTTTTAATCGATTGCGGGCGAAGATGGACGTACCTGTTCGCGCCAATACCTCGATGGATCTTCACCGCGACAGATCATCGCACGCCTAGTCCAGTTCGCGTAGCGTTCGTCGATCAGGCGAACGTCAGGCGGCACATAGCGTAGTGTCAATCCGCATCGTCTCGCATTAGATCGATTCCGCCTTGACCCATGCACCAATAGATCAGTGTGCAGCGAAAACTCTCCTGCGTTTAGCAATAAAGCATGAGGCGTGCCGAATCTCGTGGGATCCTCGACCTCAAGGTCTAGCACCGTGTTGTCAGTCCGTTGGTGCCAGGCAAGTTTGCCGTGTAGATGAGACCCAGGCAGAAAACACATGGGTCCCATATGACGGTGGACGTCGTCGACGGCAAGCCACACCGTAACGGTTTTAAACGGACGAAAAGGCCAATACGTGGCGTCTTGGTGGAACGGTACTTCGCGTTGATCGGAAGGCATCTTGCAAAAATAATGGCTACCCCAGAGCACGATATTGGGTCCGATCAAATCCTCGACGTGATCTAGAAGCAGAGGATTGGTTGCGATATCCCAGATGAAGTCAATTCTTGTTTGATACCCATTGATCGCGTAGGAGTCCCTTTCCTGACGTTGAAATTCTGCCAATAGCGTGTCGAAGCGATGACGGTGTTGGTCGGCTTCGTTCTTGTCGAAAAGACGCAGTTTTTCGATGAAGCCATACTCATTGAAATGCGAAATTTGAGCCGTCGAGAGTGTTTTCGGAGACTCGTTGAAGACGGGATAAAACGCATGTGGCTGCGCTGCATCGACTGCCCTATAGTCGGGTTGCATACGTGTCGATTGAGTCTCTTAATTCGTTACTAGCCGTAGGTGACAAGCACATAGATGTCGCGGTTATTATGTTTGGGTTCACTCAGGAAAAAGTGCTATGGCTACGGTCCCAACTGTCGCATTGGAAGAGCGTGTTGAGTTTGGCACGGCAGCGTGGGCTAAAGCACTAGAAACGTATTTAAACGGAGCAGATCTACCGACCGATACTCGGTTCAGACACTGCGTGCTCTTAAAGGACGCGCCCAAGCACCTTAACGAGGACCAGGACTCTGCGTTTGGGTACCTCATCGATATCGCCGAAGGTCGTGTGAAGGCGCAAGCGTGCGACTGTGATCCGTGCGATGGCGCAATCATCTTGGACTACAACCGTGCGCAACTGCTAGCGACGGCGGTCCTCGGATCGAATCCGACAATCGCTACGCGCAAATTGAACGATGCACGTCGTCTCGCACAATCAGAGCTACCGATCCCGTTTGATACGCCTGGTCTTAGCGCAGAGTTAAAAAACGTATTGCGCGACGCGCATGACCACATGGCATTGCGCACGATCGCGAATCCTGATGTTGTGCAGCGCGCACAAGCACTTGGGTTGGCGCAGAATCTAACGGAGCTTGACGAAAAAGGCTATACCGTTGTGCACGACGCGTTTTCGGAGGAATTCGCGGACGAACTTAGAGAGGAGGCTCATCGTAACCATGATGCTGCGCCGCCTGACGTCGGATTTCGTGCGACGATGTTGCTTAAACGCGGTGCGCTGTGGGAGGAAGCCGTCATCCACCCGTGGGTTATCACACTTGCAGAGTACTTACTCGGTCGAGGATGCCTGATCTACCAATCCGACTCGATCATAAAGGGACCCGGTCTCGACACGCATCCGGGATTGCACGCGGACTACGGCGCGTCAAGGGTGGCAGAGCCGTTTCCCGAATACTGCGTCGAGGCAACGGCGGTTTGGGCAATCGACGATTTTGATGAGCCGGCAGGACCAACAGTTATCGTCCCAGGTAGCTTTCGGAATCGTCGACAGGTTCCGCCTGGTACCACACGGGAAGGCGGTGTACTGATCGAAATGCCGAGAGGTTCGATTGCTTTCTGGCACGGCGCTTCGTGGCACGGCGCAATGCCGCGACAACGTGAAGGAAAACGGACGTCACTGCACAATGCGTACGCACGGTTTTTCATGCGTCCACTTGAACGATACGATGACATCGACCAAGCGATTGTCGATCGAAACCCACCGGTATTCTCGACCTTGTGCGGTCTTGACGACCCGTTCGGCAAGAGCGGCTATCACGGCGCAGACTTCGCTCGAATGCGCTATGCGGCCGACGCGAAATACGGTGCTACCGCGTATTAGTAAAGTCGGTGTAGATGATTTCGAAAAAACCATGTCGAGTGGCGAAATGGTTTTCGAGAGACGCGCGGGTTTAGATCACTAAGCTGACCGGGAATTTCTAATTTGGAATATGCGGAGGCTGATAACCCGGTTATCAAAGCTCGGCGTGATTGACTGAGCAGCTCAGCTCTTGCCAACGCGAACGCGCACTTGGGTTAGCTCGACGTAATCTGAGAGCTGTTGCAGTTCATGGAGTATTCTCTTGGAATCTAGTCGAATATGCGTTGCCCAAGTCGAGGAGTCCACAATTAGTGTCATGACGTTCGGCGTACGGCTGACGTAGAGACAGTGCTCGCCGCAGTCTATCGGGAGCATCGAACGCACAACCTGCAGATGCTGACGATTGGCTTCAATCTTGAGCATCAAGGGACGCAGACCGACGTAAGCAGAAGTCGGATGGTTAGGATCGAGTGCGTCCTTGAGCGAGTATTCCCTCATGATCCGTGAGATGTGGAAAGCTCCGATTGATATGCGAAATGCTACCCAACGCGATGGATTCGTCGTCGGTTTTATTGAGAATAGCGAACAACATGAAGCAAGTTGTGGTCTGATCCCAAGTAAAAACCGATAATTGCCTGATCGGCTTAAGCCGACGCGTATGCCTATGCCTGCAAATTTCATTCAGAAGATCTTCGGAAACCATAACGCCCGCGAACTTAAGCGGATGTCGAAGATCGTCGATCAGATTAATGGACTTGAGTCCGAAGTTAGTGAACTCTCTGACACGGACATTAAAGCGCGCACTGACGAGCTCAAAGAGCGTTACAGGGAATCACAGGACCTAGACGCTCTTTTACCCGAAGCGTTCGCGCTTGCTCGAGAAGCTGCCTCTAGAGCGCTTGACATGCGACCATTCGATGTGCAGTTGATTGGTGGCATGGTCCTTCATGAAGGTTGCATCGCGGAGATGCGAACCGGCGAGGGCAAGACGCTTGTTGCAATCCTTGCTGCGTATCTAAACGCACTAGCTGGCAGGGGTGTGCACATCGTTACGGTGAATGACTATCTCGCCCGTCGGGACGCGGAATGGATGGGTCCGGCCTACGAAGCGCTTGGCTTAACGGTAGGCGTGATTCAGTCAGGTCAAGAACACAGCGAAAAGCACACGGCTTATCAGGCTGACGTAACCTACGGTACGAACCACGAGTTTGGCTTCGACTATCTGCGCGACAACATGGCGTACCGTCTCGAAGATAAGGTGCAGCGGGAACTTCACTATGCCATCGTGGACGAGGTGGATTCGATTCTCATCGACGAAGCCCGAACGCCATTATTGATCGCGGGACCAGCGTCCGAGACGGTCGATCTTTACACGAAGATCAACCGCATACCTCCGAAACTCGTTCAACAAGAGAAAGTCGAGACCTCGTTACCCGCAGTCTTGGGTGGTGAGGAACCCGAAGATACCGGGGACTACTACATCGACGAGCAGAACCGCCAAGTGGAATTGACCGAGCGTGGTCACGCGACCGTCGAATCCGAACTACAAAAGATAAAACTGCTTGAAGAAGACGATAGTCTCTATGCGGCGTCGAATCTAGCGCTACTTCATCATGTGCTGGCAGCGCTGAAAGCTCATTGCATTTACAAACGCGACGTTGACTACATGTTGCGAGACGGCGAGGTCGTCATCATCGACGAGCACACCGGCCGCGCGATGGAAGGTAGACGCTGGTCGGAAGGCATCCACCAAGCCGTTGAAGCGAAAGAAGGAATGTCGATTCGCCAGGAAACTCAGACCATGGCGTCGACGACCTACCAGAATTATTTCCGCCTCTATCCTCGTCTAGCAGGAATGACAGGTACCGCTGACACAGAGGCGTTTGAATTCAGGCAGACCTATGGCTTGACCGTCGTCGTTGTGCCGACGCATTTGCCAATGATTCGTGAAGACCACAATGACTTGGTATACATGTCGTTGGAAGAGAAATACGAAGCGATCATTGAGGATATTCGGGATTGCCAAGAGCGACAGCAACCGATCCTGATCGGTACGGCTTCGATCGAAGCGTCGGAGCTGATCTCTAAAGAACTGGTGAAGCACAAGATCGCGCATAACGTACTCAACGCTAAACAACATGAACGGGAAGCAGACGTCATCGCGCAAGCTGGCAGTCCAGGCATGGTCACGATTGCTACCAACATGGCGGGGCGCGGTACGGACATCATGCTTGGTGGCAACTGGCAGGCTGAGATTGATGCGCTAGGGGATGCTGCCACCCCGGATATCGTCGAGAAAGTACGTACAGAGTGGCAGAAACGGCACGACCTGGTTCTGGATGCAGGTGGACTTCACATCATCGGGACGGAACGGCATGAGTCGCGTCGCATCGACAATCAGTTACGAGGACGCTCGGGACGGCAAGGGGATCCGGGCTCGTCCCGTTTTTATCTATCTTTAGAAGACGATCTATTGCGCTTGTTTGCGACGCCTCGTTGGCAGTCTACGATGAAGTCCATCGGCTTAGAACGCGGTGAAGCCATCGAAGCCAAGATGGTTAATACCTCCATCGAACGCGCGCAGAAGAAAATCGAAGGGCGCAACTTCGATATTCGCAAGAATCTACTCGAATACGACGATGTGGCAAATGACCAGCGGCAGGTCATCTATCAACAACGCAACGAGCTGATGTCTTCCGGCGACATCACCGAGATGATTCAGGAGATGCGCAGGACGGTCGTGCTGGACATCATCGCGGATCATCTGCCGCCGCAATCGATTCCGGAGCAATGGGACCTCGAAGGACTTGAAGCTGCGCTACGTCGGGATATTGGAATTCAGCTGCCGATTGAAGCGTGGCTTGAAGGCGAAAACGCAATTGAGGATTCCGATTCGTTAAGCGACCGGATTCTCGAAGAGGTCGTGTCGGCTTATCAAACGAAACGTGAGAGTTGGCAAACGGCGGGATTCGACGTCGAAGCGATTGAGCACCAAGTGCTACTTCAAATCCTCGATAGTCGGTGGAAGGAACATCTACTGTCGATGGACCATCTTCGGCAGGGAATTCATCTTCGCGCATATGCACAGAAACAACCGAAGCAGGAATACAAGCGAGAATCGTTCGAGCTGTTTCAGGACATGCTCGCTGACGTGCAGCTAACCGCGACGAGCACATTGTGCCGTATGCAGATTGAAAGTGAAGAGCAGGCTCGGGCGCAGGAACGAGAACGTCGCCGACGGGAAGAAATCAACCGACGGCTACGGTATCAACATCAAGGCGCGAACGGTGAGCAACAGGCTGAACCGCAACGAGTCCAGACGGTTCGACGCGAGGAACCTAAAGTTGGTCGTAACGCACCCTGTCCGTGCGGAAGCGGCAAGAAATACAAGCACTGCTGCGGGAAAGCTGCCTGAACTGAAAGTGGAGCGACGAATTGCCTCGGTGTTCTTCTCTCGTTTCAGGTGCGACTCTTCACGTTTTAAACCTCAATAATCAGACTTCATTACCTGCGCTCATCGCGGCGCCTCGAACTAGACGCAGATCTTTGAGAATTGGGGTCAAAATGTGTCGTACGAGTCATTAGACCACTGAAATGAATGCGTTCGCAACACTTCGTGCAGTCGGGCCAGACGATGTAGCAGGTATCGCGGAACTTACAGCAAACGACGCGTGTGTTCGATGGGGTGGATTGACGCGTCTTACGGAAGAACTGCTTACCGACCGGTGGCGGGAACTGCAGTTTCTTAGAGCTTTCATCCGAATTGCTGAGTCAAAGAACGGTCTTCACGGATATTCCGACGTCTACCAGGTCTCACCGAAACTCGTTCGATTTCACGGTATCGCGACCGATTTGGAGGTGGCTCATGCATTGATCGACTGGACGTGCACTAAGGCTGTGAGTCAAGGTATGAACGTACAGACCGGTCTTTCCGCCAAGGACGAAGGGCGAACCTTGTATAGCCGCATTTCCGACCATCCGTTGTACCCATTGCTTGCAGAGAGGGGGTTTGTTCCGGTTTCGACGACTCGGATCATGCGTTTTTTGCCGAAAAATAGACTAGAAAAACGCGACATGCCGACGTCATTTCGAATGGTGCCGTTCGACGAGACGCTACTCACTTCCTTGATGGATACCTATTACGCGGCATGGCCGAAGGATTACTACCTCGGTGAAGAAGAAGACGAAATCACCGATATTTTTAAGCAAGCGCATGCTGACGACCTCCGTCTCGTTCTTTCCGATATCGGTGATGTAGCAGGGTACATCCTTTTGGACAGGACACCTGAACTAGGTGTGATCGACGAAGTTGCGGTCTATCCGATGCACCGTAGGAAGGGGATCGCTGAAGCACTCGTAAATTTAGCGATTGATAGTCTGGAAGACCGAACGATCTCGCTTGTCCTCATGGATGAAAATCCCGCGCGGCACCTCTACGAAAAACTCGGTTTTATCGTGCACGAAGAGAGACTAGACCTGATATGTGTGTCTCGTTAGCGGAGCGATCGAGAGGATCCGTCGTAGCGTACGAAACTGTGAGAGATTCTCGTTGTGTGAGTATCCATTTCGCCGCTAAAATCCCCGCCCGCATCCTCCAGAGGTTATTCCCTTGGTGACGTGCGTTTTTGGACAAAGCTAAATACCTGAACATGGCGGTTAACTTACCGGACATCGGCACACTCGCCCCTGTTAACGGGATCGAACTTGGTGTTGCAGCTGCGAATATCCGATACGAAGGTCGACTCGATCTCGCGGTCCTGATATGTGCTCCGGGTTCGGTAGCGGGTGGCGTATTCACGCAGAACAGCTACAGAGCAGCGCCAGTAACCGTCGCGGAGGAAAACTGTGGTGCAGTTCGTGGCTTAGTCGTAAACAGTGGGAACGCGAATGCTGCGACTGGCGATGTAGGTTTGTGTGACGCACGGCGAATGTGCAGTTTGCTAGGGGAACAGATCGGTTGTCACGCCGAGGAAGTTCTGCCTTTTTCAACCGGTGTGATTGGTGAGACGCTGCCGATGGACCGCATGGCTGACGGAATAACGAGCGCGTTCGCCGCATGTCGTCCAGACGGATGGAACACAGCTGCGGAAGCGATCATGACGACAGACACTGCACCTAAAGGCGTGTCAGTTGAATTCGACGTAAACGGTCACAAGATCGCTGCGACGGGCATCGTGAAAGGATCAGGCATGATCCGACCTGACATGGCAACGATGCTTGCATTTCTCGGTACCGACGCTACGCTTTCGACAGATGTCGCGAAGCGTCTCGCGTTGGACCTTGCCGAGCGTAGTTTTAACCGACTCACCATTGATGGTGACACCTCGACTAACGACGCGTTCGTCGTGGTAGGTACCGGTCAAGCGACGCTTCCCACGGTTACAGATAGCAACTCGAGTGCTTACTCGAATCTCCTCGAAGGGTTACAACCACTTGTACAGGAATTAGCGATTCGAACCGTACGCGATGGCGAAGGTGCGACGAAATTCGTGACCGTCCTCGTTGAAGGTGGGCGGACAGAACACGAGTGTTTAGATGTCGCGTATACGGTTGCTCACTCTCCTTTAGTGAAAACCGCGATATTTGCCGGCGATCCTAATTGGGGCCGGTTCTGCATGGCGATCGGTCGAGCAGGGATCGGGGACCTTGATCCGTATCGAGTGTCGCTGCACTTGGATGACGTGATTGTCGCAACGGATGGAAAAATCGATCCTAGTTACGAAGAGAAAAACGCGGCCGAGGTAATGGCATTAGATGAGTTCACGGTCCGAATCCACTTAGGTCGAGGTGCTGCGTCGGCGCAAGTTTGGACAAGCGATCTGTCATACGAGTACGTCAAAATCAACGCTGAATACCGAACCTAATCTCCTCGATAGCGGTAACTAGCTAGTCCTCGCGATAACTGTCCGACGCTTCTTCGTCCATGCCAGCCTCGCCTGGTATACGATGCTCTTCGTCAAGCCATTTTCCGAGGTCGATCATTTGACATCGTTTTGAACAGAAGGGACGCGCTGGGTTGTTGGTATCCCAAATTACCGCTTTACGGCATCGAGGACAAGGGACTAGCCGCTCTGGTTTAGCCATTTCACATACGACCGATGGGTTCGTGCCTAATGCGGATTCGGCATCATATCTAAAGCGGCTCGCGACTTAAGGTGCACTTAAGTCGCCATAACAAGATAGCGTCTGTGGAGTCGGTCAACTTGCTCGTCGACAAACTCAACTGCTCCATCGTTCAAGATTACATCGTCCGCGAGTCGAAGACGAACCTCACGTGCTGTTTGTGAGGCGACCATTTTCTCTGCTAACTCACGATTCATGCCATCTCGCTGCATCGCACGTTCGATCTGGACCGGTATGGGTGTATCGACAACCGCGAAGCGATCGTATTGTGGTTGACGTGTGTGCAATAAAGGATTAACGACGATCACGTATCGAGACGGCGCAGTCGTCATATGGTGCATGGTGCGCTGCCCGATTAATGGATGCAGCAGTCGTTCGAGCCAGATCTTGTCTTCGCTGTTGTTGAAGATTTGGTGACGTAGTTTCGAACGGTTCAATGAACCTTCGTCGTTGAGGATGTTCTCCCCGAAGCGTTCAGCAATTTGTGCAAGCGCAGGCTCTCCGGGTTCGACAACTTCGCGTGAAACGTCGTCTTGTTCCACGATCGTAATACCGCGCTTCTCAAAACATGAAGCGGCTAGACTCTTGCCACTTCCAATGCCGCCGGTTAAAACGACGAACCAATTCGACATAAAGTAAGCGCTAGAACTGCAATTTGGACGTGCGATTTATAGTGAATCGTCGTGGACGCTTAGCCGCCCAAGTACATCGGCAATAGATCAAGGTCGCGCGTCAGCAACAATCCAATACCAACGACGCTCAAGAACGGGGCAAAGCGAATGCCGATGTCGCGTTGATAAGTGCCTACCACCACCATGTACATACCGAATGCAAACGCAAGCAGCGCAGCGATAAGGAGATTCAACGGTAGGAGCACCCAGCCGAGCCACGCACCGAGTGCCGCGACCAATTTGAAATCTCCGAATCCCAAACCATTACGCCCGGTTAGACTCCGATAGGCGAAATTCAAGAGCCAGAACAATCCATAGCCGGCGACCGCTCCGATGATCGCGTCGGAAGGTCCCAGTGCTACGCTCGTAGTCATAGCGAAAACGCTGTAGAGGAGTCCTGCACCGATTAGGGGGATCGTCGCGACATCTGGCAGCCAACCCGTCTCCCAATCGATATATGCAACCGCGATGAGACTCAGACAGAAGAACGCCTTAAAGCAGAACTCAAGTGACGGTCCGTAGCTGATGAACAGTACGAACAGTAGGAGTGCGGAAGTTGCTTCTACTAACGGGTAACGGATCGAAATCGGCGAATCACAACTGGCGCACCGTCCGCGCAAGATGAACCAACTCAGCAGCGGAATATTGTGTCGCCAACGTATCGGTGCACGGCAATTCGGACAGAAAGAAGGTGGCCACGCAAGATTGAGTGGTGTGACATCTGGTGGTTCGATGTTTAGCTGCTGAAGACTTAAGTGTCGTTCGTCTCGTTCGACCTTCATCGGCAATCGAGTGATCACTACATTCAAGAAGCTACCGAGTACAAGCCCAAGGACGACCACGAAGATATTCCCGATTGGCGTTGTCAGCCAATATGTGAGTTCAGAGACCACGATGTAGATAGTCTTCGAGATCTAAACAAGGTTGTTTTGACGGGTACAACCGACAGAGCGAGCGACCGTCTTCGGATGTGGCGATGACCTTGTACGCGTTGTTTCCAATCACATGTGCGACATATCGATTAGGGTCGGTCACGCTCGAACGCCAATCAATCGTGGAAGCGAGTGTTAGTTCCCCGTTCGCACGATCGAATGCTCCGACAGCGAAACGTTCGTGCACTAGGTGAAAGCGTTCTTGGAAGGGCAACATGGAATCCATGACACGGAAAGTGACTTGCTGCCAAGAAGCGTATTCTGCGGCTTCGTAATCTCGATACACATTCGTGAACGCGAAAGAGACGACGACGATTAAGCCAAGAATCGCTAATGGTTCGGTTATGCGGATTTGGGCCATAACTCTTGCGAGGTTAGTGAATGTCGTGCCAGCCGGTAAACTCGACGAACGGTCCTGATACCTACTGGCTTAGACCTACGTTCCTCAAACGATTTGAATTGTCCACAGAAAATGCGAACCGCAATTCTCGTTGTTTTCGGTGAGTCCGTTCACGTGACACTGTGAAATTTATGTTGTTGCAAGGCCCCAAATGCATGTCAATGTGACCGTATCGGGTATGGGCTCTAAGATCAAGGAGGATCTTTGAAGGCTCAGCTTCGTTGGCTAAATCCGTAATTGCCATCTCTCTGCAGCGTACAGTCTACACTAGTATCTTGATTTCAGATGATCTACCCGATTGTCCGACTTGGCGTAAGAAATGGCGATGTCGGATACACCCTCGGAAAAGCGCCAATGCGATCGTGCTTTTTACCAGGGCGAGTTGGTTTGAATGGGTGAACTTTGCGGATGTCTTTCTCCGACCTTTGGCTGCCACTTTTCGGCTAGATAGGCTTCGACTCCCTCGTGATCGGGCTCGTCGACCCGAGCCCAAGTCACGAAGAGATCAAGGTCGGCATATTGTTGGATTCGTTCATCCGTTCGATGCTTCAACAAGCGGTCCCTAATGATGCCATGACCGATATAGACGACATGTGGATTTGGTCCAGCGTGCCACACTATATAGACGCCAGTCAAATCGTTGAAATGTCTGTGATCTAGATTGACTGCGCTGAGTTTGCACCAAACGTTCCCTAGACACTTCATCCAATTCAGTGTTCTGCTGATTGATTCCTTTTTAGAGGCAGTTTCCATGATCGTTTCAGTTAGCCAAATGCTTGATCTGGCTGTTCGTCGACGGCCAGAAGCGATTGATTGATTCGTGAGCAAAGAGAGGGTATCCGTTCAAACGACTTGCGAACGGTCGCATCAATCTTTCTACCCGAGATGATCAAGTCGCATGTTTCCGTCTGCAATGTCAGAATGCTATCAAGTGTCCTCCTGTTTATGTACGAGAGTACGTCGTTCAGGATGCTCGGATTAGACTTGATGGGAAACATGACGATGCTCTGTCCCAATAGAAACAGCGCTTCTTCCACTGCTTCGGCGAGTCGGATGAAACTTGCGACTGGCGCAAGCGTGAAATAGCTTCTGTCTAAGCCTTCTACCCGAATGTACTCATGGAGTTCAGTGGTTGAATCGAGTAGGCGATCGAGCTCCTTTCTCAAGGAATGTTCGATAGTCCGGGGTGTCTTTTGGTCAGATTCAGTTTGCTCGGGCGTCGGTTGATATTCACGACTCAATTCGTCAAGCAGTCCCTTCAACTCCGATTGAGCGACAACAAACATCGTGACGAAATTCTGCAACTGGCGTTTCGTCTCGGACGCGAACAGACGCGAGACGAAGTGCGATACCCGTTTTGAGGTGAGCTTTGCGATCACAATACCGATCAATCCAAGTCCCAGCACAACCTCTATGCCAGCCATTACCTTTCCGGCGCCTCTTGGTTGAAGGTCGCCGTAGCCAAGCGACGAAACCGTCACGACACTGAAATAGAGACCTTGCCAAAAATCAAAGGATTTGTCCGTCGAGCTAGGATTCGCCACCCCGTGTCCGAAGGGTGTTAACCATGCAAAAATCAGTCCAAAGATCACAATGATTGAGAAGAATCCTACGATCCAAGCCCACAGTGGGGATTCGTCAATAACGAACGAAACAACCCGACTGAATCGAGAACCGCGTTGAGGGTTTACCATAGAGTTTTTCTCTTTAGTGTGTGCGTTGCCGCGTACGCGACTTCGCAATGTACTTGGTTACCAACTTACGACATATCCCATTCATTTTCGTGGATTCATGCGTAGTGATGTCTACAAACCATGGGAACAATTCCCTACTGGAACGGACGTTTAAAAGGGAGGATCTTCCTATAATCCCGCGCGCGCCGGGATAGCTCAGCCGGTAGAGCAACTGTTTCGTAAACAGTAGGTCCGCAGTTCGAGTCTGCGTCTCGGCACCATTCTTCATTGGTGAATATTTTAATAAATCACTGGACATATGTTCCTATAAAACGTAGTGACAAATCAATCGCTATGACGTCCTTGGTGATTGCGCCGACGGAGATGAAATCGACGCCTGTCTCCGCAATTTCTCGTATATTCTCCAGCGTCACACCCCCAGAAGCTTCCAGTTCGATCGTATCGCTATAGCGAGTAACGGCTTCGCGTAGTGTTTCTGTAGGAAAGTTGTCTAACAACACCCGCGGTACTCCCAATTTGACACATTCAGACAGTTGCTCCAGTGTTTCTACCTCAACTTCAATGGGTAACTTAGGATGTGCATCGCGTGCTGCATATACAGCAGCAGAAATCGAACCTGCTGCTTCGATGTGGTTCTCCTTGATGAGAAACGCATCAAAAAGTCCCATTCGATGGTTTTGACCGCCGCCAACTGATACTGCGTACTTTTGCGCGATGCGGAGTCCAGGAAGAGTTTTACGTGTATCGAGAAGCTTGGTCTGCGTGTGACGAATACGGTCGCAATATGACCGCGTGACCGTTGCTGTGCCAGAAAGCAGTTGGAGGAAGTTCAGCATGACACGCTCCGCAGTTAGGATCGAGCGACTTGCGCCGTGAAACCCCGCTAACTTTTGATTTGGTTCAATCGAGTCTCCATCATCGACGTGCCACTCAATCGAAAAGCCGCCGACTTGCTGCGCGACTTCGTCCGCCCACATCTTGCCGCAAAAAACACCAGGCGAACGCGTAACTAATTCAGCGTTAGACTGGTTTTTATGGTCGATTAACGATGCATTAACGTCCCCGTTCCCAACGTCCTCATGGATTGCTTGAGAGACGTTTTGCTCGACGGCAGGCTGTATCTGATCGTGTCTCATGCTCACGACAGGAGTGGATTGAGTCAGAACAGAATTATTGGGTTAATTGAAATCGAATGGATCCTTCTCTGGTTCGTTTGGTGAGACTTTCTTGACTTCAACCTGACGAAGCTAGATAGATCTATCGTACGAATTAGTCCTTCATTCGTTCCGTTGTTTTCACGGACCAAGCAAAAGAAGCGCGCGGATTAAGTCCGGTGAACTAAATCACGAGATCCGCGTTTTGAAATTTCCTGTCGTACCTCATTCTGGCGAGGATACGCACTGCGAGGCAAATTACCATACCTAGAAGGATTGAACCGCCGTATGTCCAGTAGCTTGCGTACATCCACGGAGCTAAGGAGTGAAACACAACAACCCCACCCGTGAACGCTAAGAGGAAGTTTAGGCAGAATCGCGGACTTGAGGCGGGTGAGCTAGAGCTTGGTGCAAATGGTAATACTGGGATAACGATTGACTTCAGATTGATAGCAGCGTAGCTGAGCCATCCCAACGTAACGGTATGCAAGAAGGCGTTTATTGGTGACTCCCAGAAAAAACAATATGCGACGAATATCAGAACGAGAACCGGTAAAACAAATACTGCGAACGACCAGTCGACGAACATTGTGGTTAGGCGAGTTAGATTGGAAGGCGCAACTAAAAGCACCCAAGATGCAGGTGCGTGTTCACTAGCGCGAATCGTTTCGAAAAGAAGACACACGTACATGAACAAATAGGAGCACGTAAAGACAAGGAGCCATTCAGGCTCGGCTGATACAAATGGATCACTCAACATTGGTGTTCCACGTCCGAACGAGATCGCGGCGACAATAAAAACAAACGGTAAATAGGTCAAGCATGCACGTCTATATGTCGAGTCATACTTGAGGCGAGAAAACGCTAACGTCCATACTGCGACCCTCTCCCACCTGAGTGAGCCAATTTTCCGAGACAAAACCAGACCTAGCACTTTCGGCAATCTGAACTTCGCGTCGCTGTCAGCATGAGCATGACTCAGTGTTCCTAAGTACAAGGCATTGATTCTTGAAAACAAGTAGAGACCTATAGGGACGCTTCCAAAAATCGCAAGTAACGCACCCGTGAGCGTTATCGCGGTGAAGTGTCCATCGAGCAATAGCATAAGAGCGAGAAACCAATACGGCGGAAGGAGAAGAAAGAGCGCGTTTCCTTCCAAGTTCCACGAAGAGCCAATCTCTCCAAACTCTAACTCACTTCGAACGATTACTATGCAAATGGCCAAAACGCTGAAGTAGTATGCGAATCCGGCAATAGACCGAAGAAAACGCAGCTTCGACGGAAGAGCCACGCGTAACGAATTTAAGTGCCACCAAATAGACGCGAAGGTAGAAAACACGACACAAAACGCAATACTGACGTACCAGCGGATCCCAGCAAATAAACCGTGTTCGAGGAGAAGCACGAAGAAGGTAGGAGCTGCGAGTGCACTGCAAACGAGTAGATAGTGTGCGATTGAGCCAGAGATCTTTGACGCTAGGTGAGTAGCTGCATTAATAGGTAACGTGCCATACACCTGTAGTTCTTTTTTCGCGAACAGATGACCTTCACATTGTGTGCTTACGCCACTAAACACCACAAACGCCAGGCATGTAATCGCGATAAATTCACCAACGGGATACATTGTGACATTGATTAAGGCTGCGAGCATGAGACTCATGAGGACGAAGCCCACGATCGACCATAACGTTCTGATAAATTCGCCCCTGCGTGAAGTGGCTTCGGACCTTCGATCCATGCGCACACCGAACGAACGAATAATGTTCTTGAGGCAAAGTGTGTGCATCACTCGCCATTGGTCTTGGTCGATGTCGATCATGAATTAGTACGAGCGTCGTCAGCGTGCTTAACAGTCATTTGAGAGCGTTCAAAATGCTGTCGGCAACACGTGTGGCATTCCGCGTGCCAGTCAATTTAGCGAAAGCCGACTCCAATGAATCAGTGTCTGCACGAGCGACGATTTCGTCAACGCTTCCGTCAGCGATCAGTCGTCCTTCGTTAATGATGATTAGGCGGGTACACAATCGCTCGACCATTTCAAGAACGTGGGAGCACAAGAGAATCGTTCGACCTTGCGTTGCAAGTTCGCTAAGGAGTTCTTTAACGATCAGTGCAGTCGTTGCATCAAGACCTTCGAGAGGTTCATCAAGTAACAGGACTTCGGGATTACTGATTAGGGCTGAACAGATGACGACTCGTTGTCTTAATCCTTTCGAGAACGTATGCATCCGTTTTTCGCGCTCTTGGTACAAGCCGAATAATCGGAGAAATTTCTCGATTCGTGCGCTTGCCTCCTCGTCTTCGATTTTGTGGAGTGTGGCGACCAGTTCCAAATATTCCTCTGCTGAGAGATATTCGAACAAGGCTCCTGTTTCAGGCACGAAACCAACACGTTTCTTAACCTCAATGGGATCCGCAACGACATCGTAACCAGCGACCCGGGCGGATCCTGAGGACGGTTGGAGCATACCTGTCAATAGTCGAAGTGTCGTCGTCTTCCCTGCACCATTCGGACCTAAGAGGCCGACGATCTCACCGGGTTGTATCCGCAAGTCCAAGGACCGTATAGCTAACGTCGTGCCAAATTTCTTTTCGAGTTGATGAGTTTCAATCATGCTCTTGTTTAAATACTTGAGACAATCAGGTTGTTGCTAGTTTGGGTGCGGTCAGTTTCGCGATTCAAGTGTATACCTCACTTACCCAAGCAAATCAGTCGTATCCGAGGGGAATTCACGAGATTGAATCAAGCAACGGCTACCACGCAAGTTTATGGTAGCGTGCTCAGCGAGTTGATTCGATAGAGGTCGTTGCACTAGCACGTGAACGACCCTGCTATTGGTGTGTCTGCTCTTTAGCATCTGACTGTGAAAGCAATGCCGAAAGGCATGTTTGTTGCGGAATGAGAGACTCCTAGCGAAAGTCGATTCCACTCTCAAGAGCAGCGGGTATGTCCGCTCCTTGAATACTGACCGTTCTCGGTAATGATTTCTCAACCTTATGAATACAGACCTCGTCGGCAAGTTCTGCATACGATCTGATCATAGAAGCAAGACCGTAAATGCAGTCGTAACTATGCGTGGTCGCAAATACCTGAATGTGCTTTTTACGAGCAACTTCAACCACTAGACGCCACATGGCTGCGACGACCGTCCGATCTAACCCGGTAGCGATTTCGTCGACAAGTACGCATTCGTGTGTGCTGTTCGCGAGCGCTAACCTTAGTTCCAATAGGCGACGGAAGCCATCGCCTAAATTACCCAAGTGATAACGAGGACGAGCATCGCACAGACCGACCACGAATGCCCCGTGGACATTATGACTCCCGCTCAATAAATGAATGGAGTCAATGTTAGGCTTGAGTAACTTCATGTCTTCGACGACTTCATGCTCGCGACCTTCTCTGACAAGTGAATTCCACGCGTCGTACATAAAGGTCGGTTCCATTGATGTTGGGGAAAGGAAGAGAGCAGGGGAGCGGTATCTTGATTGGCGATGTGGGTTATAGAGAAGCAATCCTTCTTCAGAGACCGGCAAAGTGAGTTCTGGTTTCTTGCGTGATCCGCGAGAGATAGTTAATGCCATAGTCGGTACGAATTCCGATGGCAGTTGCTCATTGAACATTTGCGAAAGCGCGTTATCGTCAAGCTCATCCAAGGAGTGCAGTTTGACGACTATCGTTTCTGTACTTCGTGAGCCTTGAATCTCAAACCAGGCGCCAGGTTCGCACTTGTGTTCGTAGAAGAGAGAGGCGATACTAGGAACTCGATAAACTGAGGTTAGCGCTTCGACAGCTTCTATTTCGTTACGTCGTTCTGCGGATTCGGAGATCTTAGAGGGACTTCCGGCCGATACATGCAGGTCTACTGCCTCAAGCAATGAAGTTTTGCCACTTTGGTTCTTGCCGACGACGAGATTGACTCTAGCTAGTGAATCCACTGAGTAGGATTTAAAGGCGCGAAATCCGGTCAAATTGAGTGATTTCAACACATAAATTTGCTTATTAACGAGTTCGGCGAAAGATTCTAGATGTGAAAACACAAATCAATAATTAATGTCGTGAGACGTAATTCCTAGCTGTTCTCAATATGGCCATGTACAACTGTCAAAGAGGCTATTTATTTGCCTCGCGGTTGAGATTAATCGCGCTTCACTTGCAATCACACGCTAAAGCAAAATTAACACGAATCAGTTCGGGTAGGGTTTCGATTGACGATCCTGCCAAATATGAATCGCTTCGTTACTGCGTCGCGGTCGTTAAATCTCAATCATCCTCTCGAAGTTTGATCCGCGCTACGACTTGGTCAACATGAACGTTACGGAGAATCATCTGATCGATTCTGCTGTTTTCATCAGGAGTCCGAATTTCGACTTACGATCAACCGGTATCGACATCTCGACCGTGGTGATCCACTGTATTTCGTTACCGAGAGGAGAATTTGGTACGGGATTACCAGCGCAACTTTTCTTGAACACGATCGATTTCAATGAACATCCTGAACTGGTCGAACTCAGGGATTACCGCGTATCAGCACACTTGCTGATTGAACGAACAGGCACTTTGACTCAATTCGTACCTTTTGACAAACGAGCATGGCACGCGGGTGAGTCGGAGTGGCAAGGGCGTGAGGACTGTAATGATTTTTCGATTGGAATCGAGCTTGAAGGCAGCGACGACTCGCCGTTCGAGGATTCTCAGTACACGGTCCTGGTCGATACACTGTTTGCGCTGTTAAATCGGTACCCAACGCTATCGTTGGGAAATATCGTTGGACATAACGAAATAGCGGCGGGGCGTAAGACGGATCCTGGCGTTGGTTTTGATTGGAAGCGGTTGCTCACAGCGGTAACCGCTCAATTGAACAGCGAGCATAAGGCGTAGAGAAAGCTAAATTCATGCACCGTATTGGCATTGATCTAGGTGGTACCAAGATTGAAGGCATCTTGATGGACGTAAACGGCGGGATCGTAGAGACCGTTCGTGTACCAACGCCCGACAGCTATTTCGGCACAGTTAAGGCGATCCATGACATGACGTTGCAATTCGACGAGATTGCCGAAGCTGTATGTCCTGTTGGTCTTGGTACGCCTGGTGCTTGGGTCGAAAAGAGCAGTGCTATGAAGAACTGCAACAGTACGGTCTTGAACGGCAAGCCATTCCTGCACGACCTGCAGAAACTGCTCAATCGGCCAATTCGAATTGCAAATGACGCGAACTGCATGGCGCTTTCAGAAGCGGTTGACGGTGCGGGAGCGGAAGCGAACTGCGTGTTCGGTGTGATCCTCGGTACGGGCGTCGGCGGTGGTTGTGTCGTCAACGGCAGTGTATTAGCAGGCCCTAATCTGCTGGCAGGCGAGTGGGGGCACAACACATTCCCCAATGTCCCGGACGATGCTGGGTTAGCGTTGGACCCGAAAGATCGACCACGGACTTGCTATTGCGGTCGTACGAACTGCGTTGAGACCTTTTTATCGGGTCGCGGATTAGAAACTACGCATGTTGAACTTCACGACGAACGAATGACCGCGCCGGAAATTGGTCGTGGCGAATCGGAGAGCGCTTCGCGTACGCTCGATGAATACATAAAGCAGCTGGCGATCGCTTTGGTCGTTATCGTAAACGTCATTGATCCAGATGTCATCGTTATCGGTGGGGGTCTATCCAACATCACGCGGATCTACGAGAAACTGCCAGCGCTACTCAAGCAATATGCGTTTTCGTCGGAAGGTGAGACGCTCGTAGTATCGGCGAAATACGGTGACTCAAGCGGACGTCGCGGCGCTGCTTGGCTCTTTCCCGCGGAGAGCTAAGATCAGCTCAAATCGTCAACGTTGACTCCGCAAGAATTTAGAGATCGAGTTCTCGAAGCGTTGTATGCAGACAACACTCAGCAGCTAGACGAACTCGTCGATGGGTATGAACCAGTAAACGACGCGACGCCGGATGTGAACGAGAACGAAACACTGGTAGCACTCGGAAAATTTGGATACTCCGGACGCACGAGTCGATATAAGCGTATCGTTAAAACACTTCTCGAGAAAGGACTGCAGCCTGATCTCGCGTCGTGCGCGTACCTTGGGTTGATTGAACAAGCGAAATCTCTTATTGCCCAGGATGCAACAGTTGTAAATTCACAAAACTTCGAAGGTCGTTCGCCACTGCATGCGGCTGCGGAAAGAGGCGACCTCGCGATGGTAACGTGGTTGTGTGAAGTAGGGGCTGATCCTCGTCGACAGGCAGCAGATGGAGAGCTCCCGATCGTGCGAGCAATGCATGCCGGACCATGGAAAGCTTCAAGCGCTACCGAGGTTGTAGATTTCTTAGCGCCATTGTGTGGGTTGGACCAGCAGCTTTGGTTTGCCGCTGGTCGAGGCGATATTGAAAGCGTACGATCGATATTGAGTCAACGATCGGTAAATATCGACGAACCCGACGAAGCGGGTGAAACACCTCTTTTCCATGCGTGTCATAACAACCAACCAGAAATTGTGCGGTTGATACTCGATGCGGGTGCAGACCCTAATCTCGCGACCGCTTCGGGTGACACACCGTTAGCGACCGCTTGTTTACACTCGTTGTCGCAAGAGTGTGACCCAGACATCATCAAGTTGCTTCTTGAGGCTGGCGCGATCCAGACGATTGAAGCCGCCGTAGTTGGAGAAAACCTTGAATTCATTCGTTCATTTACACAAGAGCATCCAGATGTTCTGGCGTCAGACGCCTCGTTCGATCCTTTGTACTACGCCGTGCACACTGGTCGAGCGAAGTCGCTTGAGACGCTTGTTGAGTTGGGTGCACGACCAGATGATGATCTTTGGGTTCACGTTGTTCGGATTTTTGGAAAGGACAAGCGTCTACTGCAACGTCTCAGCGCAGCGACTGGAAGGAACGAAACACCAGCAGACTGATCGTACGAGAGGAGCAGCGCGCGGGCGAGTCGTCATGGATGGCGCTGGTCGCGGAAACCAACGTTTGAGTGGTGGACGTTTGCTCGTTGGTTGTTTGGTACTCGGTTCGGTTTCGTTCTTAACGTTTGCGAATAGCCAAGTCCAAGCCGACGTTAATACCGAATCCTCACGCGACATCGCACTCAATAGCGGACAGCAGGAAATGCGTGGTCGCGATGTGGTCCCAATCGAGTTTGTTAACCAATTGAGCAACAAATGGCGCGCCGAGGCCATGGCGGGCACAAGCGATGCTCAGTTGTCTGACGAGCATCGTGCGTTGCTGGCGGATGCATTAAGCCGGGTGAATTGGACGCCCTTGTGTTCATACACCGAAGAGTCGATCGTACCTGACGAGGAAGAAGCGCGCATTCGACATCACAGCTTTGAGTTCGATCCCGACGCACTTGATCAGTTGATCGAAGAGGAAGAAGAGTCGCACGCGGATTTTGATGACGATGCGGAAGACGGCGAATCCGAGGGCTTTCTGACTGCATTTGACGAGTTCGGTGGTATGCGAGACGATTTGTCAGCTGCAAAGGTTGTTGACACGTCCGATCTAACCGTGGTTTATCAACTGCCTGTGCCGAGTGAGTTACTCGAGGATGGCGTCGCGCCCGAGGACGAAGAGAGCAGGTTCATGAAGAACTTCATGAAGAAACTCATGGACAATCTGCGAGTCCGCTTCACCGTTGACACCCAGAATCGCGGTCCAAAGGAGATGTACGTTGAATTGCTGAAGCCTGTTCGTGTTATTCCGGGTGTGAAGATCAAGAAGATGAATTTCACGACGAATTTTCGATACCTCGAAGACATTCAGGAATTCGCTTCGTACAGAAACGCCATGGAAATGAGTGCTCGTGCTTTCTTAGTCGCGGGTTTTTCCGAGAGTGAGTCGAAGACCTTGTCTGACTTTCAATGTGTCGGTAAAGGTTGAAATAAGTCGGAAACGGGTGCTGATAGGCTACGAAAGCAGTGATTTATTCGCTGCGATTAGCGATGACTGGGCAGAACTTGCGAAGTCGCGTTGGTTTCGCAGCCTGCATGAAAAATGTACGGGTTTTTGGACCGCATTTGACGGTAAGAAACGACTTCGACAGAGCATTGTCCACCACATTAACGTCGGAAAACCGCTTCTATAATCGTTTTGAAACACCTAAATACGTGCGAGATGCCTTCTAATCGGGCGAATCAAGATACCAATCCAGACGAAACCGCTGAATGGATCGAATCGCTTGATTACGTACTGAAGCATGAAGGTGCGGATCGCGCCGCCTATTTACTTCGGCAACTTTCGTCCCAACTAACCCGAAACGGCTCGCAGCTCCCGTTTACGCTCCACACACCATACCGCAATACGATCCCGGCTCATCTAGAAGCGAATATTCCGGGAGATCACCACATCGAACGCCGTATTCGCAGCATGATGCGTTGGAATGCGCTCGCGATGGTCGTGCGTGCAAACCGTAAAGACGGCGATTTAGGCGGACACATATCGACGTTCGCCTCTTCCGCGACGCTTTATGACGTTGGGTTCAACCACTTTTTTCGTGGACCTGAAGACGAGACGGCGGGTGACCTGATTTATTTCCAGGGGCACAGCGCACCGGGAATTTATGCGCGCTCTTACTTGGAAGGACGGTTAGACGAAGAAGATCTAGACAGTTTCCGTCAAGAGACCAACGGCAAAGGTCTCTCGTCGTACCCTCATCCGAAATTGATGCCTAACTACTGGCAATTCCCGACCGTATCCATGGGTCTCGGTCCGATGCAGGCGGTGTACCAAGCGCACATCATGAAGTATCTTGATGCGCGCGGGTTAATTCCTATGCGGGATCGAAAAGTCTGGGCTTTTCTAGGCGACGGCGAATGCGACGAACCTGAGACGATGGGCGCGCTGGCGTTGGCCGGACGTGAGCGACTCGATAACCTCATCTTTGTCATCAACTGCAATCTGCAGCGACTCGACGGTCCGGTGCGCGGTAACGGCAAGATCATTCAAGAACTTGAAGGTGCGTTTCGCGGTGCTGGCTGGAACGTCATTAAGGTTGTTTGGGGTCGTCTTTGGGATTCACTGCTCGCGAATGACGCAAAAGGGTTACTGCAGCAGCGGATGGATGAAACCGTCGACGGGGAGTATCAAAACTACAAAGCGAAAGGCGGGGGATACACACGCGCGGAGTTCTTCGGTAAATACCCTGAAACTCTGGATCTGGTCAAAGATCTAAGCGACGATCAAATCATGCGCCTCAATCGAGGGGGTCACGATCCGCAAAAAGTCTACGCTGCGTATCACGCAGCCGTTCACCATCAAGGTCAGCCGACGGTCATCATGGCGAAGACCGTCAAAGGCTATGGGATGGGCGATGCAGGTGAGTCCGAAAACACCACGCATCAGGTGAAGAAACTGACGTTCGACGAACTCAAACATTTCCGTGACCGATTTGATATTCCGCTGACGGATGTGGAAGTTGAGTCGGTTCCTTACTACCGGCCGCCGAAAGACCATGCTGAGATGGTGTATCTGCGACACCAGCGAGAAAAGCTAGGTGGTCCGATCCCGCACCGAATCGAAGTGAAAGCGCGCTTTGAAGTGCCGGACCTTTCGATCATGAAGGCACAGCTCGAGGGATCTCGCAATCGTGAGATTTCCACGACGATGGCATTTGTTCGCATCTTAGGTTCGTTACTACGCGACAAGGAAATCAAAGACCGAATCGTGCCGATCATCCCGGACGAAGCACGAACGTTCGGAATGGAAGGTCTATTCCGGCAGCTAGGGATTTATTCCTCTGAAGGTCAGCTCTACGAACCTGTTGACGCTGGTGAACTCGCCGCGTATCGAGAGACCAAGGACGGCCAAGTCCTAGAAGAAGGCATCAACGAGGCGGGTGCGTTTGCCGCCTGGATAGCGGCTGCTACTTCGTACAGCACGCACGGATTCACGCTGATCCCGTTCTACATCTTTTACTCGATGTTTGGGTTCCAGCGTGTTGGTGATTTCGCTTGGGCTGCGGGTGATATGCAGGCACGAGGTTTTCTACTCGGGGCTACCGCAGGTCGTACAACGCTTAACGGTGAAGGACTACAGCACGCTGACGGTCATAGTCACGTGTTGTCCGCGACGATCCCGAACTGCGTTTCGTATGACCCCTGCTATGCGTACGAACTGGCAGTCATCGTTCACAACGGTCTTCAACGAATGTTCGCCAACGACGAGCATGTGTTTTTCTATATCACGTTGATGAATGAGAACTACGTGCAACCATCGATGCCAAACGGTATCGAAGACGACATCCTCAGAGGGATGTACCTCTTATCAACTCACGGCGATGCTGAACGCCAGACCGGTCGTGTGGTGAATCTACTCGGTGGCGGCACGATTTTGAGGGAAGTTATCAACGCAGCGGAGCGGTTGTCGACGGAATACGATGTGACCTGTCGAGTTTGGAGTGTGACCAGTTTCACTGAACTCGCACGCGATGGACTTGAAGCCGAGCGTTGGAACATGCTCCATCCTGATCAACCGCAGCGCGAGTCATTCGTTGCGCAGAAACTTAGTGGCGAGACGCCCGTGATCGCGGCGAGCGATTACATGAAACTCCATGCTGAGTCGATTCGATCGTCGTTTGAAGCGCCATATCGTGTGCTTGGTACCGATGGTTTTGGCCGGAGTGATAGTCGCAAAGCCCTGCGAAGCCATTTTGAAGTGGATGAACGCTACATCACTTTGGCTGCGCTGAAGGAACTTGCTGATGCCCAAGTGCTGTCAGACGCAGACGTTGCGAAGGCGATTGTCGATTTGGATATCGATCCCTCGAAGCCAGAGCCGCGTCACGCATGAGCGACTTCAAAGTCGTCATTCCTGATGTCGGAGAAGCGCAGGATGTCGAGGTTATCGAAATTTGCGTGGAGATCGGTCAGCAGGTCGAAATCGATGATGCACTACTGGTCATCGAATCCGACAAAGCATCAATGGAGGTCCCATCACCGAAAGCTGGTACTGTGAAGTCGATTGATGTCAAACTCGGAGACATCATCGATACGGGGGACCTGGTTGCGGTACTGGAAGTAGCGGCGACCGAGGAAGAGCCCCCTCCAGCCCCGGATACGCCGTCGGTCGAACCAACTCGTGACGCCAATGAAGCGGCAGATTCCAAAAGCGCCGACGACGCTGACGAAGCGATTCCTCAATCGACAACTGCGGACGGTCACGGAGACCTGTTCGAAATCCGCTTGCCGGAATTAGGTGATGTCGAAGATGTGGAGGTCATTGAAGTACTTGTCGAGGTCGGCCAGTCAGTGTCTTCTGATCAAGCGCTCATCGTGCTTGAGTCTGATAAAGCCACGATGGAGATCCCGTCCTCTGTAGAAGGTGTACTAGAGAGTCTCGAAGTCGCAGTTGGCGATAAGGTCACCGACCATACCCTCGTCGCGATCATCAGAGTCGTAGGCGCACAGCCTGAACCTGCGACGAACCAGCCGTCGGTTCCGGTTGAAACTTCAACGGTCTCCGAAGCTACGGTGGGAACCGAACCTGCCGCGCCGGTTGAAGTCGATCACGTTTCGACACAAGACGGAACGACACGGGATCGAACTGCTGTTGTCTACGCCGGACCTGCAGTAAGACGATTGGCTCGAGAACTAGGGGTTGACCTATCCGTGGTTAATGGTTCGGGCGTTCGTGGTCGGATCGTCAAAGACGATGTAAAGCTCTACGTCAAATCCGAGATGCTCAAACCTGCCGTTGAGGTTTCGACGGCTGGACTACCAGAAGTCGAATATCCAGATTTCTCAAGATTCGGTGAAACGGAGGAAGTACCACTAACGCGCATGCAGTCGCGAGGCGCGGAGAACCTGGTGCGTAGTTGGTTAAACGTCGTACACGTAACCCAACACGACGAAGCTGACGTAACTGAGCTTGAAGAATTCCGTGTCGAGTTGAATGATCAAGGTCAACTCGGTGAGCAACGGTTAACGGCACTTCCTTTCATTCTCAAAGCATGTGCGTCGACGCTTCGTGAACACCCGCGATTTAACGCGTCGATCAATCCCTCGCTGAAGACACTCATACTGAAAAAGTACATTCACGTCGGTGTTGCGGTTGATACGCCTGACGGATTAGTCGTGCCGGTCATACGAGATGTCCTCGATAAAGGCCTGCGTGATATCGCGTCTGAACTCGAAGCTCTCAGTACCGCAGCACGCGAGAAGAAACTCACACCTGATCAGATCAGCGGAGCTAGTTTCACGGTTTCGAGTTTAGGACGGATTGGCGGGACAGGTTTCACGCCGATTATTAATGCGCCGGAGGTAGCGATTCTTGGGGTAGCGAGACTGGCAACGAAGCCGGTTTGGGACGGCTCAGCATTCGAACCAAGGAAGATCCTGCCGTTATCGCTATCGTATGACCACCGCGCGATCAACGGTGCGGAAGGTGGTCGCTTCATGCAATCGCTGGTTGAGAAGCTCGGTGATGTTCGGCGCCTAATCCTATAGCGATTAAAGGGGAGAGGTCGAGTACCGAAGGTACTTTTCTAGAAGATCGGTGCACACGATTCGACGTTTCGTAAAGGGTGAAGGCATGCGCATGCGCCAGTGTGTGCCAGAATCGATTCGCCTCAAATATTCATTTTTTGTACGTGCGGGTACGACGAAGTACCTTCTTGGCGTTTAGCTGTCTAAACTCCCAAAACAGACTCTTGGTAGACCGTATCAACAAATTTGGCTGAAAGCGGCAATTGAATCGCCGTTTTAGGCTAAAATAGGCATTAGAATTGCCGAATTATGCCAAATCTAGTGTTGCAGGTATGAAATCTGAGACGATTCCCAGAGCACTTGACCTGCGAAAAGCTCTTGCGGACTCATCAGCATTCTTAATTGGACCGCGCATGACAGGGAAGTCCACCCTCGTCCGGGAGACCCTCTCTGATGCAATGGTCTTCGATTTGCTGGATTTCAATGATTTCGACGCTCTGCTGAAGAATCCGCGTCTAATTGAAGAATCGATAAGTCAGGCACCCGGTACGGAGCTTGTTGTAATCGATGAAATTCAAAAGGCGCCTCACTTACTCGATGAGGTTCATCGTTTGATTGAGTCTCGTGGCGTACGTTTTCTACTGACTGGTTCAAGCGCAAGAAAGCTAAGACGTGGCGGCGTTAATCTTCTAGGCGGTCGAGCGCACACAATCCGCTTTCACCCATTTATCTATCGAGAAATCGTAGGTTCATTCGACTTGCAAAACGTGTTAACTTACGGCACCTTGCCGTTCGTTCATTTTGCAGAAGTGCCGAGACGAGCGTTACGCCGATACGTGGAGGAATATCTGCAACAGGAAATACTTGCGGAGGGTCTGACTCGGAATCTACCTGCATTCGCGAATTTGCTGACATCTGCCGCGGTTTCTAATGCAAATATTGTCAATTTCGAAAAGCTATCAAGCGATATTCAGGTACCGCGAAAGACGGTTCGAGGTTATTACGAGGTGTTAGTCGACACCCTCTTAGTTACTGAACTCCCTGCGTGGAGAAAGAGTGTTCGACGTAAAGCAGTCGCGAAATCCAAGTTTTACTTTTTCGATACTGGCGTTGTTAACTTTCTACAACGACGTGGTCGCGTAATGGAAAGGACACCCGAATACGGCTTCGCATTTGAATCTTGGTTATTCCACGAAATACGCGCGTGGGTGGACTACAACGACTTAGAGGAGACACTCCACTTTTGGCAGTCGCAATCGGGATTTGAAGTGGATTTCCTGATTAGCGATCACACCGCAGTTGAAGTCAAGGCAAAAAGAACGGTCGGTAAGAACGATTTGCGTTCGTTGAGAGCCTTGATGGACGAACAGCGATTTAAGCACTATCTATGTGTCTGTCAGGAGTCGCGACCGCGAAAGTGGGACGGCATAGAGATTCTGCCTTATCAGGTTTTTCTTGAGAAGCTATGGCACGGTGAATATACCGACGGCTAGTCCAGAGACATTCTCTATCGCGGGTCACGGTCGATCATGCACCGATCCAAGATGGCACAGGCGGGATCGAGCTGGAGCTGTCAACTCGGGACCGGCTGCGATTTAACACGTAGATCAATCCTTCGCTGAAGACACTCATACTGAAAAAGTACATTCACATCGGTGTTGCGGTCGATACGCCTGAAGGATTAGTCGTGCCGGTCATACGAGATGGCCTCGACAAAGGATTGCGTGATATCGCGTCTGAACTCGAAACACTCAGTACCGCAGCACGTGAGAAGAAGCTCACACCTGATCAGATCAGCGGAGCTAGTTTCACGGTCTCGAGTTTAGGACGGATTGGCGGGACAGGCTTCACGCCAATTATCAACGCGCCAGAGGTAGCGATTCTTGGGTCGCTAGACTCGCTCTGTCCGGAGACGCTTCTAGATCAAAAACGTGGCTTGACCCTGGAAATGATCCAAGTATCTCCCGTGCGAGTGTAGTCTTGCCGACTTGACGTGCGCCGATCAACCCAACGACCGGGTAGTTGTTAAGTAGCTCGGTCACATTCTGAAGGTGTGCATTTCGGCGGATCATTGCGATCAGTTTAGTGTGAAATATGGAACTATCACTTCGATATTTCACAGTTTATAAGGCGTTGATAGGCTTTGGCGATGTCGTGTAAATTGATAGATTTTCTTAGATTACGACGATTTAAATTAAGTAAATCAATTAGTTACGATGGAGTCACGACACCTGTTAGTCGATATTCATGCGCGTTGAACAAGACAACGTCTGAGACTACGGCGTTTCATTGTCTCTCAGTTCCGTCCGGAGGGTCGCGAGTGTCTGCTGTCAAAGCTACTCCACCGCCGACGTAAATCGGCGCGGGCTATCCTCTATGCTTCGCACCGTTATTAATTGAGAGGATCCTTACATCGTGGCGTATGAACAAATCATCGTCGACACAGACGGACGAGTCGGTGTCATCACATTGAACCGACCTGAACGCCTTAACGCATGGACAGATACGATGGCTTCCGAACTGGGACAACAGATTGGCGAATGGAATGAGGATGATTCCATCGGCGCGATTCTGGTAACCGGGGCCGGTCGAGCATTTTGTGCAGGTGCTGACTTAAACGTATTCGCCGAGCGGGTCGAAACCAACAAATCCGGCGAAGGTGAATCATTTAGTCTCGGGGGTGCGAATTACACACACTTTATTCGCAATTCAAAGCCAACCGTCGCGGCCATCAATGGTTACTCAGTTGGTGTCGGATTGACGATGATCCTACCGTTTGACATCCGAATCGCATCCACTGCAGCAAATTTGAGCATTCGCTTTATCAAGATGGGGCTAATGCCGGAACTAGGTTCTACGCGCCTGTTAGCTAATCTGATTGGACTTGGACCAGCGACGGACATGTGCCTCACAGGGCGGATGGTGCCTGGCGATGAAGCTTTGAGTCTCGGATTGGTAAGTGCGGTGGCAGAACCCGATGAGCTGATGGATGTTGCTATGGCGAAGGCGCAAGAAATCGCGAACAACCCCACTCAAGCGGTCATGATGATCAAGGAGTTACTTAGCCGGAATCCAATGGATGCCGATCTGGAAGCTGTTATGGAACGAGAAAGTATTCGAGACCAAATCGCCCGACGCCTTCCGGACCACGCTGAAGCGGTATCAGCGTTTCTTGCGAAACGCGATCCTAATTTCAATCAGAGTTAGATATTGCGACGGTAACGAAAGGAACGATAGCGATGGGGAGACTAGACGGAAAGATTGCGGTCATTACCGGCGCAACCAGTGGTATTGGCGAGGCTACCGTTGACGCATACTGTGCAGAAGGCGCAAAGGTCGTGTTTTGCGGTCGAAACGAAGAGTTCGGGGCGGAAGTTGAAGCTAGACAACCTGACGGCACCGCTGTATTTGTGAAGGCGGATGTGTTACACGAGGAAGAGATCGCAAAGGTCATCAATACTGCTGTCGAAAAGTGGGGTCGTATTGATGTACTGTTCAATAATGCGGGTGGTTCATCGGCGATCCCAGGTCGCCCTCACGCTTTCAACATAGAAGACGTTGATGAGGAGAGTTTCAAGTACTCCCAGTGGTACTTATTGGGTACCTGTATGGTCGCAACGAAGCTTGTGTCTCCCATCATGCGCAGACAACAATCAGGTTCGATCATCAATAACTCGTCGAAAGGTGCGCACCAAGCGGAAGTTGCCGCAGATCCACTCTATTCGGCCGCTAAAGCAGGTCTGTCGAACTACACGAAAGCCGCTGCTATGCAACTGGGACCTCTGGGTATACGTGTGAATGCAGTCAGTCCCGGTGCGATCGCCACGCCGATCTTCTGGGGAGGTCACACACACGGTCAACAAATCACGGCGGAACATAAGAAAAACCGCTTGGCGCGATTCGTCCGCAACGTTAGCGGCGGGTTAATGCCGTTGACCGGACCTGGAGGCGAAGCAAGCGATATCGCGTATGCGTGTGTGTACCTGGGAAGCGATGAAAGCCGTTGGGTAACGGGTATCGACCTTGTTGTGGATGGTGGCATGCTCGCCGTTAAAGGTGATCATGTTGGCACGGCGAAACAGATGCGGGAAATGTGGGAAAAGCGCGACGCAGAAGCAGGGACTGCTTAAAGAGACATCGTTATTGACGAAAGGCAACATTGATTCGCGGGTTTCGCTCATTCTCGAAGTAACGACTGAAGACCGTATTTCGTAGATAGTTCATCGAAGGCATGACGATCTGTAAGTAGACCTGTATCGCCCGAAGTTGGAGTCGAATTTCGATCTAGAAGCACATATTCAATGGTGCCATCTGCCCAGAATTTCAGATTTAAACGCCAACGATCGTTACGCCAAACCGCTGAGAACATTCCATCGTCCAAAAGAATTAGCGAACCTAGTTTCATTGGATAGGGTGCGTATCGAGTAAACCTAGCGAATTCACATAAAGACTCTTCCTGAGGACGTATACCTTCTGTCGCTGCGTCGGACATAAGTGCGTTGATGCGATCGTGATATTCGTGCGTTGGGTCGATCATGTCCTCGAATGTAGCTGTTGCTTCAATTACGACAGCGCTTCTTCTCGTAAATCCTCAATGTGATCCGTAGTCGGATCAGTGAGATTTGTTTTTCACCCGTAAAACCCTAACGATCCACGTCACGAAATGGCGCGTTTATTGACAGGGACGCAAGTTCTCGAGGGAAATACGTGAGATTGACTGCTCGCGAATTACGTGAGGTCAGTTTAGAACCAACGATCGTGTATCGCTTGGTACCGACCATCGGCTTGCAGTTTCAGCAGTGTTGCGTTGAGGGATTCGCGTAGCGGCGACGATTCTTGTAGCGCGATCCCTATGTAGTGAGGTGAAAACCTTGGACCGGTCATAACTAAGTCGTCGGTATTGTGAACCAAATGCGTGATCGCGAGTGTGTCGTGCATCACCACATCGACGGACCCTTCGCGCATGGATTCAGCGGCTTCAACGAGATCAGCATGCGCCTTCGTTTCCACGCCGAGCGCGTTCAGATATAGCTCAGCGGCAGTTCCTTCTTTTGTGCCAATCGAGTACGTTCGAAGGTCACTCACGGACTGAACCGGTTTTGCTGCACGTTGCCCGATTGCATCTGCAGCGAATTGGCTGAAAATCACGCCAAAGGCGGTCACGCCAGTTAAGATCAACAAAGCCGCACTGATGCGACCCAACCATCGTTGCGGTGCGATATCACCGTAGCCTACGGTGGACATCGTGACCAAACTAAACCAGATGGATTGAAAAACGCCTGGGAAATACCGGTCACTGATAGCAGACTGCCCATGCTCCGACCACCACATCAGGTGTGCAAAGACAACGACGAACAGCAAAAGAAGCAGGAGCATCTTCAGACTTTCGTCGCTGAAATTCGGAATCAGGCTGGCTTCGATCAAGCTTGCCGCTGAGAATCCGTTGGTGGTTATGGCATGGGTGAAGTCCATGTCCTGCTCGCGATCGGCAGACACGCTGATGCAACCGATTGCGGCGTCGGCGTTCCCGGTTTTTAGCGCTTCGAGTTTCTCGTCGAAGCCGAGCAGGGAGACTTCGTAGTTGAGCTGAAGTTCATCTGCCATGGCTTCCCAAAGCTCGATTGAGAAGCCATTCAATTCATCACTTGCAATGACGCAAGGTGGTAGCTCGCTCGCAACAACGCGGATTGGTTCTGCGGCGAGTAGGAAAGAGCTACCGAGGACGAAGGCTAGGGTGAGCGTAAGTCGAATAATCAAAAATCTAGCCAATTCGATCCATCGTCTAGATGCCTTCTAGCTGGTTGAGTTTCGGTATTTGATGCACTCGATGACGAGATAGCCTGCGAAGACTACGATGACTGCCAAAGCGTAGCCGATGCCAGCGAGACTTAGTAGGATCACCGCCAGTGCAATGCCCACCGCAAGCACGGTGACATAGAGGACACGCGCCGCAGCAAATATCAGTATCCCGACAATTGCCAAGACAGCCACTAGGATCTCCATGTTTCTTCTCCTGTGCGCGTCATCTCTTATTCAAACGCCTCCGCACAAACATGAAGACCGCAAACACCACGATAGTGAGCGCCATGATGGTCAACAAGCTGGTGACCCAGCCGAGAATGAAATAGAGCAGTGCCCCGCCTACGACGACACCGAGTACGTACCAAACCGACTTCTTCATTTCAAGCTAAATACGATGAAAGAACCCAACGCGAAGTTCGTCGTGGCTTAAAGCTTGTCTGGCAGGTCGGGAGCCGGTGGCTTGTCCGCTTCGTCTACACCCGCAAGCACGGCGGCCACGTCAGCATCCTCAAACGCTGGATCTTTCTTTTCGCGCGCGTCGCCTAACAATTCAGCACGACGGTTTGCGGCGTTCGCCGCTTGGCGCGACTTCTCAGCTTGTTCCTGCATGACTTTGGAAGCAACACCTAAATTCGTGCTGCCAGTGCGTATACCTGCTAACCGCTCCTGGTGCTGCGCGCGCTTATTCGCACGACTTTCTGCACGCTTCGCCCGTTCCATTTCCGCTTGAGCCTTCTTGAGATTCGACTCGAGCATCTTGATCGTTTCAGCCATTTCTTCCTGAATGGCTTCAACTTCGTCGAGGTCTTGCTTCGCCATTTCGGCTTCTTCGATCTCGGTGCGAGCGCTCGCTAGTAGCTCTGCTGCTTCCGCTTTGAGCTTGTCAGCAGCGAGGGATAGTTTGTCAGCTTTTTCAGGGCTCGCGGCGGCGGCATCTTCGAGTGCGCGGATTTGATCCATCTTCTTGTTGTACGCATTGCGTGCCGCTTCTGCCTCTGCGGCTTCGCGGTTGTACGTCACACGATAGTCCTCGACTTCGAGCGCGAACTTCTCGAACTTCTCTCGTTCCGCCGCGATCTCAGCTTTGGACGTACCTTCTGGGTCGAGTTTGACCATACCAGTCAAGATGGCGTCGCCAGCATCAGCCAGTTTGCCTTCCCCATAGTTCTTCCAGAATGCGAGTTTGTCTAGCACGATTGCATCCTCCTTGTGTGCATGTTGAGTGAAATAAACTCTGTTTTAGATAGCATCGGGCAGCTCCAGGTCGTTGGCGGCGAGTGGTAGCCCTACCCAGATTCGAACCCGAAAGCCATCGGTGTCGCGTTCGACGGTTGGCAACAGATACTCCTGCGTCTCGACTCCACCTAACCCGTCAAATACTCGCGCGAAAAGCATGGTGCCGAGATGTTCAACGTCCGTTCGACCTTCGCCGTACGGGTCGAGCGTGATCGTTTCGGTCAGAGCAGCCGGTTTCAGCCAAATATCTTGATCCGCTTCCCACAATCGTTCGTAGGTTGATTCCTCCGGCGTATGAAAGAGAGGCATTCCGAGAATACCTTCATTCTTTGCGAGCCAGAAATCGACAGCCGAGGTCTCATCTTCATGTTCGGGCACGTCGGCAAGAGAGACGTGATAAAGCGGGATTTCGTATTGCTCATGGAACACGTATCGCTCGTCGACGTAATCACCGCCGTCATCCATCAACAGCATCAACATGACGCTCTCGTCCGTGTCGTCGCGGGAGTCTAGATAGAGTCGGAAAGTTTTCATTCCGGCAAGCTCGACTTCGCTGAATGCGGCAAGCAAGGTCTCAGTACCTGGATATGGCACGTGGGTCGCATCTCCCGCCAATAGAAATGGCGCTTCTGCAAACTGCACGCGGGATCCGATCCGTAGATTTAAAGGCAATTCACCGTCGACCCGGACTTTCTCCTTGCCATCGCCTGACCAGCGATCCTTCGCTGCTTGGACCTTCAAGCGCAAATACTGCTTCATCGACATCGCGGACGACTCAATCGTGAAATAGACATTTGGTGGCGACGCTCAGTGCTCGCGAGTCAAGTCATCGATCGCGGGTTGGGCATCGAGTACGGTACCAAGAAATGCGTCGTAGGCTTGTGCGTTTTCGTCACGCCATCCTAGACTCGCCACCATATCGACGGGTACTGTCAACGTTTCCACTTCGGAAAAAATGAGTCCGTCTTGTATCTCTGGATACTGATCGTCAGGGATATCGAGGAAAACATAGACGTCCTCACCGGAGGGGTCTTGATGGCCTTGAAAGAGCTTGCCGTGACCATACTCCATGTCGTTGAAATCCCAATCGTTAACTGGAACCAGCACGACATCATCGCCGAGCGAGTTTGCCCGTTGCAGTAATTGCGTGTTGAGCGATGCGACAAAAAGCATGCAGTCCGCTTCACCATTGGCGACACGATTCAGTGCAGTCGTACCGCCGACGTTTCGAGTGTTCACAGCGGCATACGTGTCGTCCATATAGACGAACTCGCTCCAGGTAAGTTCTGTGCCTGATCCCACGACATCGACCAACAAGGTCTTGCCGGGTAGATCACCGACATCATCAATGTCGCTGTCTCGATTGCAGATCATGTGGGCAAACTCAACCGCTGGCGTAGCGACACGTTCGAACTTGAAACCGCCAGAGGGGTTTCGTTCCGCGTAGACGCCGAATGCGTTCCGCTGCACGTATGCGCCGTCGCATGTGCCGTTCTCCATGAATTCGAGGTTTTGCATCGAGCCGTTCGTATTGACGATTTCGATCAATACGCGGTCTCCTGCTTGCTGTTTCACAATCTCGCCGAAACGATGGTAATTACCTTCCGCTCGTGCGGTGCACAACTTAAATGTCGGCGCGAGTGAACGAACGACTTCTGGTGCAAACACCATATCAGGGTCGACGCCGATTGGTAGGTACGTCGGGTCGATTGGCGTGCCTTCGAGTTTCGCCATTTCTGCTTTGAGCGCGTCAAGCTGTGCCTTAATCTCGGCGTTTTCAGTTGCTTGACTTTCCATTTCAGCCATCCATTCCTTCATGCCTGGATCGTTCTGATGGTGGTAGGCGAAAGCTGAGTAGTGTGGCGTGAACGCGTGGCCGAGCATGTACCCCAGAAACAAGCCGTCAAACATACCGTAACGCGGTGCTCCCATGTAGACGTAACCGGGGGTGTCCCAGCCGCCGTAGAAGCCGTCACGCCGTTGCCAGTAATCGTTGCGCGTCCGCCCGGAGTTTTGCGACGCGCGCTGATAAAGTGGCGATGAAGACGTGGCGCGTCCCGTGTTAGTCGTCGTGCCTCGGAATTTACTTTGATGTTGCGACTGGTAGTTGCGATACGCGTTTTGTTGTCGTGTACTTCGGAAGTTGTTGGTCGGCGCACGTGCAAAACGCGTCGAAGTAGACGCTCTGCTTGCTGCGCCGGTCGTTGACCCGGCACGCGTCGCACCACCAAAACCACCGGAGCGCTGGCGGGATGTTGCCGACTGTGAAGTGGGTCGACTAGTCGTGGCTTTCGGACGCGGTGTTGTCTTACGTGAGAAGCTCTTGAACGCTGGTGCTTTGTAGCTTCGAGCGCTGCTGAACTTAAACGATCCACCGAACCGTCGCGCATCGGCGTCGTATGCGACACCGACGACCAGGATCGTCGTAAATAGACCGGCGATTAGTGACTTCAACATATTGGGGCAACTCCTCTTTCACGATGGACGTTAGTCGCTATCATACATTTAATGAAATAGTGTGGTTTGGTTGTAACAGTTTTGGTAATGATGTCGGTACATTTTCATATTGTACTACACCATTAACCATGATGTTTGGCTCTTGCGGAGTGTTGTGTGGATCCTAAAACGATTTTGACAACGGACATCGATGCGAATCGCCATGCGATAGGGAAGCCGCTCGTGTACCGGGTACATCGTTCGGTACGTGGTGGAAATCTGGCGGATATGGATGCGAAACCGCTTGCTTGGGCGGTGGCGATTCCGATCGACGGCGCGATGCACTCGTTGGTGAGCGTCCGAAAAAACCGTCGTGAGTGGCAGGACCTTAATCGCCTTGCGCGCGAAATGCGTCAACTTGGTTTCATTGAATACGAGATTCGCGACAACTTAAGCGCGTCATGAGTGCCGCTGCTAGTCCTTCAGTGGCTGCCAAAGTACCTCATCTTCGCACACACTCCGTGAGGCAACGAAAAGGAAATCCGAGAGCCGGTTGAGAAATGCGCCGATGGATGCTCCGATTAGAACCGAGTCATCCAAGCGCCAAAACACACGCTCGCATCGCCGCGTAGTTGCGCGTGCGATGTGCAGACGCGCATTTGGTTCGTTACCACCGGGTAGCACGAATTCCGCAAGAGGTTCGAGCTTCGAGTTGAGGGTCTCGGTCACGTCAGTAAGCCGTTCAGTTTCACGCGCCCAGAATGGTTGCGGTTTACCGGTTGCGACTGCGGCGCCTACGTCGAATACGCGCGCTTGAATTAGTCTGATTTCATCAAGCAACTCATCTTCGAGCACTAGCGCCGCTGAGCCTAAGTCACAGTTGAGCTCATCTAACGCGCCGACGAGCTCCATGCGCGGACTGCCTTTGTCGTGTCGCGTGCCGTCCGCAAGGCTGGTTTCGCCGAGGTCGCCACTGGTTGTCGTTACGCGGTCGATACGTGGTCGGTCCTTTGCCATGTCGCTTAGTTCCTAGAGTTGCATACCGCAACTGTACTTCTTGTCCAAGTCCATTTTTACTTGCGACACAACGTGTCGCGAAGGCGTTTATCTTTGCGAGCGTGAAGAGAAAAGAGAGACATGAGATGCTGAGAAACCTTCGTATTCGAGAGCGAACTGGATTGCCAAATTTCTGCGTTGCGGACGGCAAACGAAGCTCGACACCACGAACGGACCGAGTAGACCTTCAGCTGGATAGCGGGATTCGAGCGGTTGCGATTGACCTGGACCTTAGATACGAAGAAGCGCGTCGCTTTATCGAACTAGAGATACCTTCGGCGGATCTGAAGAAGGTCGGCGTACCGCGAGATTGGATGACGCGATTTTTTGAATACGCAGGATACGCCAAAGCACCTCAACCAACCACCACGCTTTCGTTAAGACAAGTGCTCGCGATGCAAAACATGCATCACCGGGTCATGCTAGAAGTTGACGATTCGGTATACGTTCCACTGGTCGACGGCGTTTTGTACGACATTCGGGACTGGCGTGACGACATGCATCGGAAGATCACCGGTTACTGGGTCTACCGCCAACGTCGCGACGTGTGGCCAGGTACATTGAACGGACGAGTCGTAGATGCAAGCGGCTGCGTGGTCGCGGAATTCGAGGATTCGGACGTTCTGGTTCGAGAACCTGCTGAACTTGCAGGATATGCATTTCACACTCGCCGCTTCGACAACGCTTGGGAGCTGGATGAGGAAGGTGAGAGTACGTTCGAGGCGGCATTTGCGGTAACGCTGCAACACTCACAGAACCCGCTACGGGTGCACGCGCAGTCGATGAGGTGCTCGCCAAAGTACGTGCAAGCATTCGCGAGCGAGTCGGCATCGGATGGCGATCCGTCAGATCGTATGCAGAGGATGTCAAAGCGTGCGATGTTGGACGCCCGTCGACTACTTGACGCTTGTGATCTGGAATATGAGCTCAAGAGTAATGGCGTGCTCCGACTTGGCAACGCACTCGCCTATCGACCCCGCACGGGCGAAGTCTTCACGGCGCGTGGACGCCGAGTGAAAGTTTCACGCGGCTTCAAGTCGTTACTTCGGACGCTGTAGCGGCGATCGGCTGATGCGACTATGTTGTCGTTTTGTTTTAACTTGTATAAAATCACAGTTAAGGGGAGGAATTGAACTTGAAAGAGCAAAATGAGGAAGTGTATTCGATTGGTCACTCGAATATGAGTTATCGATCCTTCGCGTCTTTGCTTAGGAAGTGGTCAATTGAACAGGTCGTTGATGTTCGGACAATCCCGTTCAGTCGACACGTACCGCACTTCAACTATGAAGTGATTCGACGTAAACTGCGTCAGTCTGGATTCGAGTACCTGTATCTTGGCAATCAGCTCGGTTCCCACAATTCGCGCATGCGCAATAGCTGCGAAAGCCTCTCTGATTACCGAAAGCAGATCGCTTGTGATGCGTTCAGCGACGGGATGTCGCAGCTAATCGAGCAAATAAATGAGAACCGGGTCGCCATCATGTGCGTCGAAAGTGCACCATATCGGTGTCACCGCCACACCATTCTTGCTGCGGAGCTGGCGAAGGTGGGTGTATCGACTCAGCATATTTTCAAGGACGGCCAAGTTCGGAGCGCATTCGATGCTCCATTAGAAAGGGTCATCACTGATGAGCGTTGGGTTCAGCGTAGCCTATTTGACAGCGTAGAAGCGGAGCCTCTCGCGACCGGCAACAGTATTAACGAGCTGTTGCCTCGGGTTGCCTAGTTCTCAACCTGAGTCTCACCTAGGGACCTGCTGATCCACCAGAGAATCAGAAGGGCGGGAGAAACCATCAGCGCCGTGAGGATGAAAAATGACATCCAATCGCCTGCTAGCCAATCTACTAGGATTCCGCTAGAAGCGGCAAGAAGCGTACGCCCAGCGTTTCCTAATGACGCTAGCGCTCCGTATTGCGTCGCTGCATGTAGATGACTTGTGAAAAAAGTGAGGAAGGCGACGAACGCAACCGTCGAAAGCGCGCTCGTGATTCCGTCTGCAACGAGAGCGAGTACGAGCAAGGACTTATCAGGTCCGACCGTGGCTAACCAGGCAAACAAGAGATTGGTCGACGCCATGGCGATACCGGCGAGCATGAGCCCTTTTACTGTACCGAATTTGCTCGTGAAAAATCCGGCAGCTATCGCACACGTGATGGTGATGACTAAACCCAACCCTTTGGAGTAGACACCAATGTCGGCGTTTGAGAAGCCGATTTCTTTGTAAAACACGACGACCATGCGACCGAGAAATGCTTCACCTAACTTGAACATGAAGATGAAAAGAAGCAAGCCGAGCGCTAGTCGTAATCCATTGCGCTGGAAAAACTCCGTAACGGCGGCGACGTACGATCGATCAAAGAACTGGATACGGGTAACTTGCGACACGGGTTCGTTAGGTGTTGTAACTTTGGTAGGTTCCTTCACCGCCCATAGGACGCCTACGAGCATTGCTACGAGTATTCCCGTAAGTCCGAAAAAGACCGTATTCCACCCAAACTGATCTGCCAGAATGAATGCAAATGTGCCTGGCAGACTCACGCCGGTCCACCAGCCACACGTTGCCATTGCGGCGGCATGACCAATCATGTGTTCTTCGTGCGTCTCGATCACCGTGACACGATAGGCGTCAATCGCTAGGTCTTGAGTTGCAGAAACGACTGCAATGCCCAGGCACACGGCTGCAGTCAGAAACAGACTGACAGCGGGTCCTGTTGCCGCGAGAATTAGAACTTGGGCGATCAATAGCAACAAGCAGAGTACGATCCATGACCTTCGGTGACCGAGGCGACGTAAACCAGGAAGTGGTAAGTGGTCGATTAACGGCGCCCATAGGAAATTGATGGTGTACGCCACAAATACGGCGCCGAATAAACCAATCGCCGTGCGAGAGAGATCAAGGTCTGCTAACCACGCGGTCATCCCGGCGCCGATGAATAACCAGGGAAAGCCACTTACCGTACCTAATAGGAAGATGCGCCAGAGGCGCAAGTCGAGGTAGACTGAAATCCTCTCGAGTACAGTCGTGTTGGCGGTTGTGTCGGTCATCTGGATTGACGTATTGACTCCAGGCTAATTTCGATAGTTCTTAAACTGAAGCGGCATTGGTAGATCCATATCTCGCAGTTCTGCTATCGCTTCTTGCAGTTCGTCACGCTTCTTTCCAGAAATGCGAACTTGGTTCCCTTGTATTTGAATCTGGAGTTTCTTATTTAGTTCCTTAATACGTTTGCTGATTACTTTAGTTGTGTCCCGGTCAATTCCTTCGATAAGAGGAATTACTTGATGTTTAGTCTTCCCCGATGGTGTAACTTCACCAGGCTGGAGAACTTTAACGTCTACTTTCCTGTTTACCAGCTTGGATCTCAGGATGTCCAATAACTGTTGGAGTTGAAATTCTTCTTCCGCATGCAACTCGACTGCTCGGTCCGAGAGATCGATTCCTGCATCAACGTGGCGAAAATCGAACCTTGTTCCAAGCTCACGTTTTGCCTGATCAACAGCATTCCGCACTTCTTGCCAATCTATTTCTGATACTGCATCAAAGCTCGGCATTGAAATGTCTTTTTAAGTGCGGTGGACTCGAATCATCATATCACCCTAGTCACAACGCACGAACGCTTGCAAAGAAGGCTTTTCGTGGGGTCTGTTCGGACGACGAGAATCTATTGCGCTCTCTTGAGCGGTCACTAATTGAATACGGACTCTAATTGAATGTACACCAGCGTGCCTTGCCACGGGACGACTGAATCACTTCGATAGATCCTTCCACAACAAGATTCAAACTGTCCTGGCGATGGATAGTTGTCGAACACGTTTTCGATACCTAATTCAAGTTGCAGGCCATTGTTGAAGTTAAACGAGCTCGAGATGTCGGCGAAGAACTCAGTGTTGAAAGTTTGAATTTCGTCTAGACTCGCGTTGCTTGCGTTTTGATATGGACCGTATTCGCGGACACGAATCAAAAAGTCGAAAATGCGCCATGTATGACGGATCGTGAATGTGGTTCGATGCGACGGGACACCGTTCTCGATATCAAAAACCCCCTCGTCATCTATGTACATTCCGCGTCGTGTGATTTCTGTGCGATTGACGTTCACGAGCCATGAGAGCGACGTGGAACCAAATCTCGAGTCAAAATGAAAATGCCCGGTCACGTCCAAGCCGGATGTCTTGGTATCGACATCGTTGGTGAAGAACGAAACGCGACCAATGTCTCGCGCACCAGGTACTGCTAGCTCGACGAGCTTCTCGCGTTCCGATGGTCCGACCTCGAATCCGCTCGCCAAAATCAATCGATCGTCGATGACTGTCGAATAGGCGTCCAACGTGATGTCGCCGAATCTTGAGGAACTGATCGTCGCGCCAAAGGTAAACGAAATTGCGCGTTCCGGGAGAAGCTCTTTGCTGCCGAACAGCATTGATGCGGCATGTGTTGCAGGAAACAGACCAACGGCCTCTGGCGACCCGTCCGGTGCGATTCGAGTGGAAACGTTCGTCGTTGAAAGTTGCCCGGTTGTGGGAGCGCGGAAGCCGGTACCGATTGAGCCTCGAAGATTTATATCAGGGCTAATTTGGTATTTTGTTGCAAGCTTCCACACCGCGATGTCGCCGAAATCCTCGAAGTACTCGTAGCGTAGCGCCGAATTTAGAAGCAGAGGCTCCACGGGATTAATTTCGCCGTCGACGTAGAGTCCAAAACTCTCTCGTGACTGTTCGGTCGCGTACAAAGGCGAGTAACCTGGAAAACCATTCGACCCGATAGGCAGTGTGTTGTTGATCGGATCACCGGTTGGACATAATGCGCCACTCACCACATAGCCGGGTATTCGACATTCGATCGTAGTTAACGTGTCGTCAGGGTCAGCATCAACTTCCGCTTGGGTAATTTCAAAGTTAAAAGGATCGCGGATGCCAAACGGTCCTAACTCGTAAGACGCAGGATCAACTGACTCGATCTCATAGCGTTCGTATCGGCGCTCGAACCCCAGTGCAAGACTCATTGGCTCGATGGCGCCGATTTCCAAAGAACCGGAAAGGTCGGCGTTCACGGTTAGCTCTTGATTTCCTAAATTGCCTGGTCGAAATGACGTAGGTGAACGAGGACCTAACGAAGGATTGAGAGTGTTTGCAATGTGGTATTCGACAAAGCTACGTCCGGAGTTCAATGAGAAATCGGCTGACCAAAGAGCACTTAAATCACGGTGCATTCCGACTAGAAGAGCGACCTCCACAACATCACCAGAAAACTGAGGTGTAAATCCAGCAGGATAAATGGACTGGCGTATGTCAAAGATCGAACCGTCCTCCAACCGGACTGGATGAAATGTGTTTATGCCTGCACGGCGATAAAAGAATCCACCTGTTTGCTCTTTAATCGTGTAATTTGTATATCCATAGATATCCCAATCACCAACCTCGCTCAAGCCGAAATTGAGCACTGCAGCGTATTGGCGACGACTCGGTTGTCCCCATACCTGCGCGGGATGCTTAAACGGACGTTCTCCGCCCACAGTTTCGAAGTGATCACGGTACCGCGTATCGGGATCGTCAGGGATTCCGTCGGGTTCCAGAATCACATTGATCAAACTGCCAGCTTCATCGTAAACGTAAGTAAATGCGTCGGGACCGTAAAACTCGCGACCGTTGACCAAAAGCGCGGCGTCTAACGCTTCATGAGGACGTACGCCTGTACCTGCAATACTGAGATCGTATCTTTGCGATCGACTGGTGGGGTCTGCATCGGCGAATTGGAAGCTCGCGGTTACATATCCATTGTTCGTCATTTCGCGACCGATGTAGCCTTCGAGTGCGATCTCGGCACCGTCGCCGACACTGTATTGTCCTGCTCGCGCCTTGAATATTGACTCGTTGACGTTGTCGCGCAAGTTAAAGTTGACGACACCGGCGATTGCATCCGATCCATATAAAGCGGCGGCACCGTCTCGCAGGACTTCGACAGATTCGATCGCTATACCTGGAATCGATCCGATGTCGCTCCCGTGTGCGCCCCAACCACCAACTTGCATGAACGCCGCTTTGTGCCGCCGCTTGTGATTGACGAGCACGAGCGTGTGGTGCGGTTCCAGATTGCGGATATGGGTTGGTCTAACGAACGATGCACCATCTGAAATCGGATGGCGCCGTACCGAAAAGGACGGAATAATGTACGACAGGATCTCGATCATGTCGCTCGAGTGAACCGAGTTGAGATCGGTATCAGTGAAGAGGTCCACAGGTACAACGCTGTCGATGCGGGAGCGTGATTGGTGACGGGTTCCTACGGTGATGAGCTCTTCAAGGTGTTCATACTTCGGTAATTCCTGCGAGGGCGATTCATCTGTGTCCGACGTTTCATCGGCCGTGCTCGTGGACGCTAAGAAGCTGATAGACAGGACGAGTATGCGTACGCGAAGACTAAGGGCAATGGTCATAGCTTGCCCTAAATCTCTAAATACGGGATTAGATAATTGATTACGCAACCATCATTCACCCTGTTCTCAAACAGATCAACGGCGCATTTGCTTGAGTACTTCCTGCTGTGTACGCGGGATTCATTGTCGGCCACGCGCTTTCGCGTGCGTGCGTCCGATGCGTGCAACTGCGCGAGGGATGATTTACTCTTTAGCACGTATTCACCCTTCGTAGTCCCTACGAAAAAATGGTGTTCGTGACTCGCACGTAGGGATAGGTCGCAATGCAGCCTTAATCGTGGGAAAGGTCATCATCAGATATTTGATGCTGCGTTTCAACCTTCGAGCGATCGGACCTGATATGACGCAATCTTCCCTGCAATCGTGGAACCAAACTGGAGTGTCTACCGCCGCACAAACTAACGTCTGAAGATTAACAACTGCGCCTTCGGCATGTGTGGGACACGAGGCAGGTTCTATTTGCCAAGATCCATCCGGGATCTACCGATTCGGTCCCTTAGATTCAGCCCATAGGTGTGAGTGTGCGTCCATCTGCTGCCGCATCTTGGCTTTGAACTCTCTTTCGTTACCATCGCAACGCATATAGGTGTGGAATGATGGGATTGGAAATCGAAAACTATTTCTACCGGATTTGCGGTCTCTTTCGAGTATCCCCGCTTTGATCGCTTTTTTTCGGAGTTCAACGGACTTTGTCTGTGGAATTTCAAAGTTATTCTTAGCGATGGAATCGAGTTGGTGATCTTTGATGATACCCTCCGAAGATGCCCTTGCCGCCTGGCATATAACCTCTTCGTATCTATCTAAATCCGCAGCATTTAATCGCGCTTCGTAATACTCAAGTCGGCTATTGTGGCCTCTCTCGATAACCGCATCTAAATCAACTTTTAGATCTTCAGTCAACCCGACATCCAAAATTGCAACGCCAAATTCCCGCAAATACGTGGTTACATGACGAGGCCAACCCTCACTCGCCACGGCAATGAGTTTTGACAGCCGCTGAATATCCGCATCCTGGAATAAGTTCTCGAATCCAAACGCCTTGTGATGCATCCATCTCTTCACTAATTCTTCGGTATCGTCCTGAGACAACGATCCGAGCCTAATTGAACCACCTTCTGGGAGTCTGGAAACCCCCCTCTCAGCCAACACGGATACTGTATCGGAAAGACCTGCGAAAACAGGTACGATTTTGAGATTGTTCGTTGTCCCGAATCCGGCGTGTAGATTAGTCACAACATGATTCCTGCTGTTTTTATCTGGATTCACCCCTTCGATATTCTGGGACTCGTCCACCAGCAGCAAGAAAACATGGTGTTCAGCGATAGTTGTGTTCTCGCGAATCGCCCGCCACACGCTGCTTCCCGCGTCAATCTGCTGAACGATCGTACTCTCGGCTCCACTACGCTGATGCTCCACGCCTGAACCGTAGGCACCCACCTTTGTAGTAGTGGACGTCGTTTTCATCTTCAGTACGTCAGGGTAACTACCGCTATGTGCTTTGATAAATTCGCTTGCAACAAAATCAGGTCGGGATATTTCATCCCCTTGTAGGTTCACTACCGTGAGAGCTTCACTAGATCCATTCTCACTACCCAATCGGTGACTTATTTCGGTCAAGAGACTGGTTTTACCCGCACCTGGTGCACCATGAATCGCGTGTGTGAAACACGCTGTGTCTGTAGTGTTTAGACGACATCGCCCTACAGACTTAGTAACACGATCGATAATCTCCGTCCGACCTGCAAAAACGGGTGGTGGATCTCGGTCCGTACTTTCAACGAACTCACGGAGATTCCCTCTCGCCTCTTCATCCAAATAAGGACGCTGCAGCTTCATTGGTTTTTCAGACATAGCGAAACTGATTTTAGAAATGTGTAGCGGGAATGAGCATCACCCGGACCGCAGGGTGGATTACCCGCATACTCCTTCCTACATATTCTCAAGAAATGTCCCGTAAGGCAAAAAGTCTATTCCGTCAACATGTCGCGGTCGTCATTCCATCCATATCGTTTCAAGTCGATGCGACCGTCTATCACATCGACACGTTCCCGTCGAAGGCGGGTCGCTTGCTTATCAGCTCCAGGTCGGGGTGCGATGCGTCCGTCGGCGCGAACCACGCGATGCCAGGGTAGCGCGTCGGAGTCATCCGAATCGCTGAGAATTCGCGCGACGAAGCGTGCGCGACGAGGTAAGCCGGCAAGTTCGGCGATTTGACTGTACGTAGCTACTCTCCCATATGGAATCGACTCAATAATCCATTTGATCGTATTAACGGCATCGTCATTCACTATTGCACCTCTTGTTAGCAAACACGTCCTGCAACTGCCAAAAATTAGCAGTCTTGATTTGAGAGTGCTAAAATTCGCGCGCTTAGTTGCTGCACAGCACTAGGTAGGGAACACAAACTTTATCAACCATTGAGGATATCGATGAATATTCGACCCCTTCATGATCGTGTCGTCGTGACACGTGACGAGGACGAAGCTGTATCCGCCGGTGGCATCGTTTTGCCAGATACAGCAAACGAAAAGCCGTCGCAAGGCACGGTACAGGCCGTCGGTCCAGGCAAGATCCTGGATAGTGGCGACGTTCGACCGCTCGACGTCAAGGTCGGCGACAAAGTCATTTTCGGGCAGTACGGTGGAAGCACCGTCAAAATCCAAGAAGAAGAGTATTTGATTCTCTCCGAATCCGAAATTTTCGGCGTCATTGAATAACTACGGTTTGAGGGAAAAACAACAATGAGTGCAAAAGAAGTCCAATTTTCTGATGACGCCCGTTCGCGGTTGCTCGACGGCGTCAACACTCTGGCAAATGCCGTCAAGGTAACACTTGGTCCGAAGGGTCGAAACGTCATTCTCGACAAGTCATTCGGAGCACCTACCGTTACCAAGGATGGTGTGTCAGTAGCAAAAGAAATCGAGCTTAAGGATAAGTTCGAGAACATGGGTGCGCAGATGGTGAAGGAAGTCGCCAGTCAAACATCCGACGAAGCTGGCGATGGCACGACGACCGCTACGGTACTCGCACAGAGTATTCTGATGGAAGGTCTTAAGTCCGTTGCGGCAGGTATGAACCCGATGGATCTCAAGCGTGGTATCGACAAGGCTGTCGCCGCTGCGGTTACTGAGCTCGGAGGCATGTCCACACCGTGCGAAGACTCCACGTCTATCGCACAGGTAGGTACGGTATCTGCAAACAACGATCCGGCTGTTGGCCAAATCATCGCTGAAGCCATGGAAAAGGTCGGCAAAGAAGGTGTGATCACTGTCGAAGAAGGCAGTGGCCTTGAAAACGAACTTGATGTTGTCGAAGGTATGCAGTTCGATCGTGGTTATCTGTCGCCGTACTTCATCAACAACCAAGACTCGATGTCTGCTGATCTAGAAGAACCTTACATTCTTCTCTGCGATAAGAAGATTTCGAATATTCGCGACCTGCTTCCGGTTCTTGAAAACGTTGCTAAAGCAAGTAAGCCGTTAATGGTGATCGCTGAAGACATCGAAGGCGAAGCGCTTGCGACTTTGGTTGTTAACAACATGCGCGGAATCGTGAAGATCGCAGCTGCGAAGGCTCCTGGTTTTGGTGATCGTCGCAAAGCAATGCTGCAAGACATCGCTACCTTAACCGGCGCGACTGTGATCTCCGAAGAAGTCGGTTTAACACTTGAAGGTGCGACGCTTGACGACTTGGGTACTGCGAAGCGCGTCTCAAGTAGCAAGGAAAACACCACCATCGTCGACGGTGCAGGTGAGAAGGCTGAGATCGAAGGTCGCATTAAGCAGATTCGTCAGGAAATCGAAGACACGACGAGTGACTACGACCGTGAGAAACTGCAAGAACGCTTGGCGAAACTCGCAGGCGGTGTTGCTGTGATTAAAGTCGGTGCTCCGACCGAAATCGAGATGAAAGAGAAGAAAGCGCGCGTTGAGGACGCGTTGCATTCAACTCGTGCTGCAGTTGAGGAAGGTATCGTGCCTGGTGGCGGCGTTGCGCTGGTCCGTGCACTTCAAAACATCGAAGGACTCACCGGCGACAACGAAGACCAAAACGTTGGTATCGCCATAGCACTACGAGCGATGACTCATCCGATGCGTCAGATCGCTGAAAATGCGGGCGACGAGCCAGCGGTGGTTGTCGATAAGGTACGTTCACTCGAGGGGAACCACGGGTACAACGGTGCCACCGGCGAATACGGCGACATGATCGCGCAAGGAATTCCGGATCCTGCGAAAGTGACACGGACTGCGTTGCAGGCCGCCGCGTCAGTCGCTGGTCTGATGATTACCACTGAAGCGATGGTCGCTGAAGCGCCCGAAGACAACCCGCCAGCAATGCCTGCTGGAGGTGGAATGCCTGACATGGGCGGCATGATGTAGATGGCGTGATTTGATCACCTGATCTAAATTAGACGAGTGTTCCGATTGGAACATTTCGTCGAAAAAAGAAGGGCTCGCGTTTGCGAGCCCTTTTTGTTAGTCCGCTCTTCGGCTGGACTTGCAGATTCGGCGTTGATGTTGCAACTGCACGACCGAGATTTCCCGAAATAAAATCGATTTAGAAACAACCGATGTTGAGAACATAGATGAGTCGAGCAGAAATTCAGTCACTCACTCAGGAGATTACCGAGTCAATCGAAAAACTCAATAAGCTCTTGGCTGAATCCGAACCCCAGCAAGTGAAGAACCACGTGTTCGAGACTGAGAATGGAAACGTCACGCTAGACGACCTCTTTGGTAACAAAGACAAGCTCTTCGTCATTCACAACATGGGCGAAGGATGTCGTTATTGCACGGTGTGGGCCGATGGTCTGAACGGCTTCGTCGGACACTTGGAAGACGCGATGGGAGTCGTGCTGGTATCGGGCGACGATCCAGAGACTCAACGGAAATTCGCGAATTCGCGCGGGTGGCGATTCAAGCTCGCATCACACAAGAACAGCGACTATATGGCTGAACACAACGTTTCCCCCGAATACGAGAATTGCCCGGGCGCGTCGGTGTACGAGCGTAAAGACGGCAAGATTTTCAAAAAGAACAACTGTATGTTCGGGCCGGGAGATCTGTATTGTTCGCTTTGGCATGTTCTCGCCTTAGCGGGTTTGGGTGAATCAGACTGGACACCGCAATTTCGTTATTGGTCGCCTCCTGAGCGCTTGTCTGATGGAGGGAAAAACGTCGTAGACTGACGTCGAATGCACGAGTTGCGGGGTGTTCGGCTCCGCAGATGCTTCAATCGCACTCGCTGTTCCTCTGGAAACTGAAAACCTCATTTTCCGTGACGCAATCTCTCGCGCAGCGAGAACTTAACGTGCAAATGATGTAGTCGTCGGTATGTTCTTCGTGCCGCTAGGTGGATCGCCGGATGAACTAAAAGAAATCGGAATTTAGTTTTTCGGTTGGATTGGCACTAATTTGCGCAGCGAATCGTCGCGGGTGTCAACACGCTGCTTAAAGAAGGGTCGAGGAAGAATCAGTCGCTCTCTATGTGTGGCATTAGCAATACATCGACAGCGGTCCATCAACAAAGAAATCCACCCAAAATAAAATGCATTGAAATGAACGTTAGATTGGGAATGCCATGAGAGATCGGTTGATTGCCGCCTTAGTAACGATCTTTATCAGCGTCGTCGGAGTAGCGCAGGAGCCTACTTCGGACGAGACCGTGATGGATCTTGAGCAACTTTCGCAGGCATTTTCTTGGAATTTCGACACGCCTATCGAAGTAGAGACTGTTGCAGACGGACTACACGTGTTCTTTGGAATCGGCGGCAATATCGCGGTTTCCATTGGCGAGAGTGGCGTGCTTGTCGTGGATGATCAGTTTCCGGAGATGATCCCGAAAGTGAATGAAGCGATCGAGGAGCTAGGTGGCGGTCCTGTCGACTTTGCAATTAATACACATTGGCACTTCGATCACGCTGATGGGAACAAGGCACTCGGTCCCGCAGGTAGCTGGATTGTCGCTCATGAACACTCGGCTGAGATGATGGCAAAGGACAACATCATCAATTTGGTCATCGCAAAGTACAAGCAAGATGCCTATCCACCCGATGCACGTCCTGTAATTTCATTCGGAGACCTTATGACGTTTCACTTCAATGGCGGTGATATCGAATTGATCCACGCGGGTGCAGCTCACACGGCAGGAGATGTCGCTGTCATATTCCGCAAGCAAAACGCCGTACATTTCGGTGATGTGTTCAACAAACTCGGCTATCCGTTTGTGGATGTGGATAGCGGCGGATCGATTGATGGAATGATCCTTTTTTGTGAAACCGTCTATGCGGAATTGAACGAAGACACGATTGTGATTCCTGGACACGGCGTCGTAACTGATATGCCGGATCTGGCGGCGTATATCGAGATGCTTAAGACCGTGCGCCAACGCGTAAAGGCATTAATAGACGATGGGAAGACAATGGACGAGGTCATCGCAGCAAATGTAACGGCTGATCTAGATGAAGTGTATGGCGACGTTTCACAATCACTCGGGTTTATTAATCGCGTTTACACGAGTCTCACGAAATAGTGTAGGGCAACTCATTACGTCGTCGCTTTCGAAGTGGCGTCGTCTATTTTCAGCGAACACCTATTCAGGATTGGATGATTGAATGAAGATTACCGATATCACGCTTACACCCCTCAAGATCAGGAAAACGCTGGTCCGTATCCAAACGGATGCCGGCGTTGAAGGATGGGCCGAAGTTTTTGGCGCGAATCCGCCGAGTTCGGGAAGAGTGTCTGTCTTCGACGCCTACCTTGAGAACATCATCAAGCCTGTGCTAGTCGGCGAAGACCCCTTGCAGATTGAGCGACATTGGGAATCCTTGACATTCGGACGCGACGAACGAGCGTATCGCGTACCCGCCAATGTCGTCGGTGTCATTGATGTTGCGCTATGGGATCTCTTCGGTAAGGAAACCGGTCTACCAGTCTACGCGTTAATGGGCGGTGCAGCTCGTACACGCCTACCACTCTATTGGTCGGTTGGATCTGGCTGGCGCATGCAGCCGGAGGAAATGCTCGAAAAAGTCCAAGAGGGATGGGAGGCAAACTATCGAGCGTTTAAGATCCGAATGGATTGGAGGGGCTGGCGACAGGACATCGATCCGAGGAAAGATTTCGCGATGTTCAAGCTGGTTCGAGAATTTCTACCGGCTGACGTATATCTTGGGTTCGATGCAAATAACGGTTATTCCGTATCCACCGCGATTCAGCAAGGACGCAAATTCGAAGAGCTCGGCATCGACCATTTCGAAGAACCGATTCCTCATAACGATTTACCAGGATTGAAGCAGATCGCGGACGCGCTGGATGTTGCGGTTTCAGCGGGCGAACAGGACGCCTATCGCTGGTGGTTCGAACATTTGGTGTTGCTCGGAAATCCGGACATCTTGCAACCTGACATTCTGAGTGCGGGCGGTCCATCTGAGGTGAAACGGATATTCGATATGGCCACGGTACTTGACAAGCCAGTGATGCCACATAGTCCGCAAGCAGGGATCAACAGCATGGCTTCGATGCATGTGTACGCAACCGTTCAAAATGCGACGCGTCCACACGAATTCTCGACCGAGTTCTCTGGACCGCTAGACGATATCGCAGCGATTTACGGCGAGCATGTCGTTCCACAAAACGGTGAAGTCAATCTGACGGACCGACCCGGGCTTGGTATTGACCTAGACGAAGCGAAAGTCGAGGTATTTAGACTCAGGTAGAAACTACGCCGCTTTCGACGCGTGTTCGACCCAACCTGCGAAGTTTGATACCAAGGTCATCCAGCAATAGATAAAGACACGGCAGTACGAGCAAGGACCCTATCGTCGATGTGATGATTCCGCCGATGATGGTTAGCGCCATCGGTTGACGCAAGACTGCGCCTTCGCCCCCACCGAACAATAGAGGCGTTAACGCGAGAGCGGTTGTAAGCGTGGTCATCGTAATCGGGCGTAATCGAATTCCCGCCGCGCGATAGAGCGCTTCGATACGTACGACGCCGCTTGCCATCAACTGACGCGCGGTCGTTATCAATAGCACTGCATCGTTCACGGCCACTCCCGCCAAGACAATCAATCCCAGCATGGACATGACACCGATGGGATTCCCAAGCGGGACGACCGCGATGGCAACCCCAACGATCGCGAGAGGTATCGATGCCAAGACCGTGATGGGTTGCAACACCGATTCGAACGTACCGGCAAGGACCATGAATACGAGGGCAATGGCGAGGATTCCTGCTAATTGCAGCTCACCAAAGGTCCTTGCTCGTTCTACTTCCTCGCCTCTGATCTTGACTTGAACACCACGGGGTAGAACGGCTTTATCAAGGACATCCTGCACGTCCTTCGTCGCTTGCGGCAAGTCGGAGCCTTCAGCTACTTGGGCGGTAACTTGCGCGGTACGTCGCTGATCCCGCCGAAAGATCTCTCTCGCCCCTTCAATCTCTTGGAAGTTCGCGACTTCACCCATGGATATCTGACGGCCGCTCGGCAAACTCAGCACGATGTTCTCCAATTCATCTCGAAAAGGGGTATCGCTCCGAATGACGATCGGGTATTCCTCGTCACCAATCGCAAGTTGGGTGACGATACGACCATCTAAGCTGGACTGTAGCGTGCCTGAAATCTGGTTTAGGTTGACCCCGGCTGCATCCGCTAATGACCGGTCCATCTCGACATGAAGTTCGGGTGGACCTCCCTCAAAGGAGCTTCGAACGTTCCACAATGACGGTAGTTCAGCAAGTTGACTTCGGATGGCAGTTGTCGCTAGACGAATATCCTCGAGGGCTGTACCGGAAACTTCGACCAATACAGGTATACCACTGCTGCCTAATGCATCGCTGAGTGCGCTTCGATTTATTTCCCAGTTGAGCGTCGTATCTTCGAATTCCACAACGTTTGCAAGTGCCAACGCAACATCACGACCTGTGGGACCGGTATCGGCTACTTTAACGATGACGCGCGCGGTATGCTCGTCCGACATTTCCTGTCGGATAACGCGGTCATCGTCGGGGATTCGTCCGACTTCTGAAAGGGTCGCTGCAACTTGATTGTTGGTGGCGTCGCGAATGACCGTCTCTAATCCTTCGACCATGCGAGCCGTTGACTCAACACGCTGTCCCGCAGGACCGACGACCCGCACGGAGAACTGTTTTGGATCAGATGGCGGTAAAAGCTCGGTACCCAACTGCAACAGGAAGTAGAGCGCAGCTGCGATGAAAGCGGAAGCGGTCAGGACGACTAGAAACGGATGGTTCAGCAATCGCTTGACGAAGCCTTCTAGTCCCCTTCGAACCGCACTCGTCGCTGTTTCATCTGCATCTGGTAAATTGGTGATACGAGGCAGAAACCACTGTCCCAGTGCTGGAATCAGGAACACCGCGACAAATAACGAAGCGATCAGAGAGACCACGACCGTAAAGGCGATCCCATCGATTAATCGAACGGCCAATCCCTGAACGAAGAAGACGGGTAAGAAAACGACACACGTCGTCAGCGTACTGGCGGTAATGGCACCGGCGACCTGTCCTGTACCAGCCTGTGCTGCGAGTTTAGGCTCGTCGCCCGCTTGAAGGCGTCTAAACATCGATTCGACAACAACGATCGCGTTGTCAACGAGCATGCCAGCGCCTAATGCCAAACCACCGAGGGTGACGATATTCAGACTGTAGTCACCAAGGTGCATGAAGAACAAAGCGGTGCAGATCGATACTGGCACAGCGGTCGCAACGATCAAGGTCGCGCCTGCTGACCGCAGAAACACGATCAAGACGATCACCGCGAGCGTAATCCCGATGCCTGCGGCGACCTGAAGATCATCCAGTGCGTCCACCACCAACTTGGCGTTGTCGCTTACTTCGTGAATCTCGATGCCAGGTAGGTCATCCGCCACATTCGCGATGGCTTCACGGATGGTTCCGGAGACCTCGACCGTGTTCTCGCCGGCTTCCTTATAGATTGAAAGACCGACGCCTTCGCGCCCATTGACGAGTACAAGGTGGTCGATTTCCTGCGCTTCTTCGGTAACGGTTGCGATGTCATGAACACGAATGGCCTTAGACGCACCACCGGGTGTTTGGATGTATCGCAGTACGACGTCGGCGACATCTTGAGCGTCTTCGTAGCGAGCGCGCCCACGTAATTGAAAGACGCGATTGTTTTCTTCAACGGTACCCGCCGCGATGTCGATGTTCTGAGAATTGATCGAGCTTGCGAGCGAGTCGATCGTGATCTGATAGGCATCCATCAGGTAGCGGTCGACGGTGACGCGAATCTCCTTCATACGTCCACCTAAAACGTGAACGTCCGCGACCCCATCTAGTTGCTCAAGGTTCGTGCCGAGCTGACGTCTGGCGATTTGACGGAGCTCTAGGAGCGAATGTCGGTCATCGGTTGAGAGCAAACCCAATTCGAGAATGGGATCCTGTCGCGGGTCGAACCGACGTACCAGTACTTCATCAACGGACGGATCTGCCTCGATCCCGCCGACGGCCTTTTGGACATCGATTAAGCCTATGTCGATATCAGCATCCCAATCGAATAGAACGGTTGCGACAAGGCGTCCGGTGCGAGATACCTGTTCGATTTCTCGTATGCCGCGAACGGTGAATAGCTGTTGCTCTAATCGTTCGCCGAACAAGCGTTCGATTTCTAGCGGTGGGCGATCTCCGGCGCGGACGGAGACCACAATGGTGGGGCTCTGTAAATCCGGTAGAAGATCAATCGGCCGACGTTCCCACGACAAGTAGCCGATCAGCGCGATCGCCAAAGCGATCACGGAAATTGACACTGGGCGTCGCGTTGCGAGCCCAGCTAGGGTTTCGAAGAAACTCACTTAGGAGCCGATGATGCGAATTCGAGTTCCGTCAGTGAGCGTTTCAAGTCCACGCACAACGACCTGGTCGCCAGCCTTAATGCCATCGATGACTTCGTACTTCTCATCGTCGCTTAGACCTAGACGAACGTCCCGCCGACTTGCGCGTTGCCCACTTACTACGAATACCACGTTGGAACTACCGCGGCGGGTAACCGCTTCACGCGGGACGACGGGCACCTCTGAACGCTTCGCGGCGATGATGTTCACCTCGACGAACATACCGGGTCTGAAATGGTCATTTGTGTTGTCCACCGAAACTTCGATACGGAATGTGTGCGTGGTAGGGTCGAGTTTAGGAGCAATACGTAGAACTTCGCCTAGATTGGGTTCGTCGTATGCGAAATGGCGTACGCGAACAGGCATTCCGACTTCGACTTGAGAGAGCTCAGGCCCAACTAGGTCTACGTCCGCGATAAGAGGATTTAGCGGGGCGATCTCCGCGACTCTAAAACCGGGTTCGACGAGCTGACCATCCGCGACGGGCAATTGATCGCTGTTGCGGGCGAGCGTCAAAATAACGCCTTCGATGGGCGCGGTAAGTTTGCCTTTGGATGCGTTCAACTTACTCCGCTCATACTCGAGCAGCGCACTTTCATGTGCGACCTCTTGTTGGCGTAAGTCCGTTTCGGCGATCAAACCTTGTTCGAATAGGTTCCGCCGTCGGTCGAGTTCGTTCTTCTCATTCTCCAGTGAAACACGTCTTGACTCAATACCTGCATGCAGACGAGCGTCTTCACCGGTTATTTCGGCGATCGGTTGTCCAACCGTTACGGTGTCGCCCTCGACTAAACGTTCGCCGTCTCGGTTTCGACTGATATAGAGTACGCCAGGAACTTCGTTATTAAGCGTTGCTAATGAGCGGGGGCGTAAGGTACCGGTCGCTGCGACGATTCGTTCAACGTCGTCATTCGCAACGGATTCGATTTCAACCGGAATGCGAAATTCGACTTCGATGTCGGGCGGATTACCTCCACATCCGAGGAGACCGAACGTCAATAGTGTGACTATACCGAGTCGAAAACGAAGCATGCTGTACTCTAGATAAACAATAGGGTAGTGGTTAACTTGCGGGGGTCCAGCGGATGGCATCGGCGACGACCGTGCCTTGACTGGTGTTGGTTGAAACACTTACTGTCACGAGAGGATTTTGCAGGTCGAACTCACCTAATAGATTCCAACCTTCATCCATCGATTCACCGTCGAACTCAATGGGTAATACGCGATCGCCGTCAGTGACCCAGACGTCGAAGTCTCCCCATCTCCGACGACGTTCTCTCTCGACTTGGATTCTTACGCCACCACCACCAGCTGCAAAGTTTGCACTACCTTGGATTGAGTACGGCGATGGCACGTGATACTCAAGCTTCCAATTTCCGCCATTGGGTAAGTTCGCGGCAAAATGAACGTTCGCCTCGGTTGCGCCTCGAAATGCGCGTGCAAGTGTCCTGCGATATTTGCCGTAGGCGTCATCGAGCTGCTGGCGCGCCCATTCTCCGAAGATGAAATTGAATCCAGTGGAACTGTAGGACTGCAAGCCTCGATCTTTGGGTCGTTCGCCGAAAGCTACGTTTGCAAATCTCATGAACCAAGGTATTTGCGATGACGCGTCATCGGTTTCATCGAACGTAAATCCAGGATCGAGGTCATCAACCACGATGCTGTCCCCGGGTTCATATTGCCAGTTTGCTGGTTGAACGAGCGGGCTTTCGTTTCGCTCTACTTGATCGTAGGTGCGTCGTCGAGGAACAGCCAACGAGAAGCTGGTTCGGTTGTAACTCAAGTAGGGGTTAACTTGAATGACGTTAAGCGGTTGCTCGGAAGTAAGTGAGATTTGAACAGCGCCGTTCCCGGGAACCTTGATCGGTGGCGTAACCTCGCCACGCTGATTGTCAGCGTAGTCTTGCTCAACTCCGTATTCAACGGTGATCAATCCGGGTACAGGTTCCGCGTTTTCCAAAAAGAAACTGCTTTCGTACGACGGCACGCCATACTCTCGATCGGGTAAACGGACGGTTGTCACTTGGCTCGTACGGAATCCAGCGAAATCGGCGTTCGTCAACCAATCGCCAAGGACCTGGGTGATATCGATGCCAACATCGTTCGCTACGGCAACGAAGTCATCGTACGTGTAGTTTGTGCCCGCGTAACGCGTTCGCAGTTCAGCCAAAAGCGTACCGAGTTGGTCATCGCCGAGCCAATCTCGGAGAAGGTGGCCCATCGACCTTCCCCAAAGGTGGAGCACATGCAGATTTGTTTTCGAATTCGGCAAGTCTGCGTAATCAGCTGCATCCAAAGGTTGCGCCATCATCGCTTCCCAAATGTCAGGTTGATTGATAAACCACTCGTAGTAGAAACGACTCAAGGTGGGACTATCTTGACGTTGCGACATATTGGCGATACCGATATTCGCAGTTCCTTGTGAAGCGGGATTCATGGACACATGTACGGAGTAGAAACCCTCTAAATCTGTGGAAACGCTTTTCGTCAGATAGTTGATTAAGTAGCTGAGCGGAATGGCGCCGGGTCCCGTTGCATCGGTTTGATATTGCATCAGATTGTTAGACGCAGCTAGATAGATGTTGCCTCCGGTCACATCGTTCTTGAAGTAACTAGTGAGGTAGGCGAGAGTCTTTTCGGCCTTTTCCTCATCCGAAAGCTCGGTGTCTTCCTTCAGTTGTTCGAAGGGTGAGCGAAAACCCGCTTGCAGAAACGACCCTTCACGAATGGTGAATACACCGGGGAAAGACTGTGCGCTGTCCATGCGCCAGCCACCGCGATATGCGCGCAAATTGATGGGAGTCTCGACGATCGTAAACGTGTCATACGGATAGCCCAAACCTACGGCTGATGCGGAAGCGAGCATCTCCTGGACGTGCGTTTTTAGTTCATCTAACACCGGCTCAAACAAATAGACGTTCGTAAGATGATTAGGTGTCACTAATAACTCGAACTCGACATCCTCAATCGCTACTGTGCGACGTTCGAAAGCAGCCGCAAACAGCGCAATTTCGTGCACTGGTGTCGATGGATTCAACTTGACTAAACGCGAGTCCGCCCCGGTGGCGATTTCGCTTTTTCCGGGACCTGCGACGTGCCAATGGTTCGGGACGACGACTTCAAGATCCATCTTGAAAAAATCGCGTGGACGGAGATGTTTCAGCTCTCGATTGAAATGCGCGCCAGGTATGGGATACCAGCCCAAGTCCGGCACGAGAGCAACATAGCGCGAAGAGTTTATGTATGCGTCCGCACCTTGAAATAAAAGACCGAACGCTTGAAACACATCAGACGACAGCATATCTACGGCGGTGTCTAGGTAGGCAAAATCCTTGTTCAGATCGCCCCTTGCTTCAATTGCTAAATCAATCCGCTGCGACTTGCCGATCGGATTCGAAGCCTTGATCAACAACAAGCCATTTTCGAACCGGAAATCGGCGTCTCTGCCATTAAGTTCGATGGACTCGATTTCATAGCCAGGATTGAACGACATGATGATTTCATCGTCGGTATCGATTCTCGCTTGTGAGGTTAACTCGAGGGAGAAACCCGCACGGGTTGAACCACCTGGATCTAGTTCGACGCGACCAGCCAGTGAGTCAAGGTCGGTTTGGTGGAGCCCTGAATATGGTTCGTGCGTACCTGCCATTTCCACGCGACTTGTATATTCGCCCTGAAATTGCATGTGAACCAAAACGAGCGAAAGAGAACCTAAGCAAAATAGCACGAAGCCGGAGATCAATAAACGCGGCTTATTTACTTTATCGAGTCTAGGGTAAAGTACGGCTGCGATACATAGAAAGGCAAGGCTGAGGAAGAGCATCCCTAATCGATGGGGGATGATCTCGAGATTTGTGAATGTGGGTGCGACGTAAGAGGGTAAGAAATGTGCGGCGGTGTACGTGTTAATGAAGTTGAGGACGTAGATTGGCAGATTGTTTTGCGCCCATATCGTCACACCCAGTAACCCCAGCGCGATCGCAGCGGCGATCACACGTAACCGAACGAGCAGTGTGATCATCATCACAAGCGCGACCCAGAATAGGATATTCGGAATCGTGTCGATCAATAGCGTCGCTAAGGTCACATAGAGTTCGGGTTCCCTGATACCGGAATCTGGCCAGGTGACTCTTATGACAACACCTGCAATCCAATAGAGGGCGATCAATGCGACGATTGGGATGATCATTAATACCGTGATGCCGGTTGCCCGTCCAAATACGAGCTCAAAGTTTGAGACCGGTAGCACGCCAATCACTTCGTCCAGTCGATCGCGCTTGTCTCGCGACCGAACATCAAACGCCAAGAAGATGACCCAAATAGCGAAAAACCCTATTAATGACGGGTAGAGCTGATACGGGATCATCAACGGCGAGTTCAACATCGTGCTTGAGGTGATCGCGGAACTTAACGAGAAAGAGAAGAAACTGTTAACCAGAATGCCGAAACAGAAGAACAAGGTCACCACGATGAACAACCAAGTCCTGGCCAGGCGGCGATTCATTCGCATCTCCGCGGAGGCAACGGACCAAATGGAGGTTAGATTCACGATTTCGCCTCCTTCTTGCTACGCCGTTTCTTCCCCTTTTTCTTTTCGGATTGTTCGGCTTGAAGATCAGCCGCTTCATCGGCTCTGACAGCCTCGAACTTGCCGATCGAACCCATGAATGCGAGATAGGCTTCTTCAAGGGTTGAGGAGTCAACGAGCGTCGCGCCTTCAGGCGGGGGTGTTTCACGGTCAATGACGAGTCTTAGATTCACACGGTCGTCGACCGTCTCTCGCGAGACGATTTCATAGGTATCTTCGATTTGGATCGACGTCTCCAAGTCAACGAGCATTTCAAAGACGCGACCTTCTGCCTGATTGATGAACGTGTCAGGGGAATCTTGGAAAGCGATTTTGCCATCGTCCAGGAGAGCGATCTCTTTGCAGCCACTTCCTAGGTCGCTGACGATATGTGTAGAGCATAGGATGGTTCGGTTCTGACCAAGCTCTGCCATCAAATGACGAAAGCGGATGCGTTCCTCTGGGTCCAAGCCGACCGTCGGTTCGTCGACGACCAGTACACCCGGGTCGTGAACGAGCGCTTGTGCAACGCCCAACCTGCGAACCATGCCGCCGGACAGTTTCTTTACCTTACGATCTGCTACTTGATCCAGACCTACTTCTTCGAGCACTTGCGTTACACGTGCTTTTCGCAATCGCTTGTCAGTGACGCCAGACATACGTGCGAGCGCGTCCAAGACTTCCTCGGTTCGGTACAAGCGCCAGGCGTTAAACGATTGAGGAAGATAGCCAATCTGACCGCGGATCGCGAGGCAATCCTTGATCGTGTCAAGGCCGTTGACTTTGACGGTACCTTCCCTTGGCTCAAGGAGCGTACAGATGATTCGCATCAACGTGCTCTTCCCGGCGCCATTGACACCAAGTAACCCGTAGAAGCCTGTTTCTAAATGGAGATTGATGTCGTCCAGAACGGTAGGACCGGACCTTCCGAAATAGTGGGTAACGCCGCTTACCTCGATCGACGTATCGCCAGTTCTTAGGGAAAAATGTGTTAGTGGTCCCGTATCGGCCATTGGATCACGTCCTCACGCCAAGCGGAATAGAGATTAGCATTGATGTCGGACAGTCAGTAGACATCAAGCCAGGTGCAGCGTCGGGCATTATAGAGTCGCCTTTATATTCGAGAGATCAATCAAAATCGATGCGGGAGTTGCTATGAGGCACGCGCGCTTGTAGAACGTCAACTAGAGATCTTTCTAGGAAATAGACTTGTACATCAGACATCGATTCCGCACATTAATCGCATTTTCAATACTCATTGCACGATTCGTGCCAAGCACCGATCCTGATAAGCCATTGATTTAGAACGAATATATTTTTCAAAATCAGGGTGTATAGGAAACTTGATCGCCGTTTCCACTACAAAGTGCGAAATCTCGCTATGGAACGGGTGTCGTCGTTCGCTAGGGCTTGGACCTACGCTACGACAGGATGGGCATCGAGTTGGCTGTTTCGTTTCGCTAATAGACCGAAGCAGCCGCTTGACGTTGCTCGCGAACTCGCTGAGTCAGTTCCTCGTCCGTCGTGATCGCAAACAGACCGCCAGGTCCCGCGATTTTGTGGACCATCAACTTTTCGATCTCTTTACGCACCCGTTCCGTGACTTGATTGAAGGCATCACTCGCGAGGAAACTCTTGACGGTCTGGCTCGTGTCCATGAAGGGAATGATGTATCCCGGAACGATTGCCTGAATGATGGCGCCGCGGCGATGATCCGTCATGTTCATCCCGGCGCGATGCCAGGTACGTGCGTCATACAAAATGATGGTACCAGCAGGCGCTTCGATTAAGTCAGACTCCTCACCACCATAAGGTAATCCATACTCGGCACGGAATCCTTTTCGGTACGTATGGTTCGAGATACCCCATTCTTCGGGCGGTGCCTCATTGGAAGCGTGCGAACCGAGTTTAAAAATGGTTGCGCCGTTCTCCCTCGTGAAGTCGGAGACACAGACGTTGCGTTGCATACCCAAAACTAGATCGCCTGATGGGACAGGAATGCGGTCACCCGTACCCCAAAGATATGGGAAATCGGTGTGCCAACCTTGCACCTCGCGCGTTCCGTCATCGCGCGTGAGTGCCGAAATACCGGGGGAATGACCTAAGCGAATGTCATTCGTTTTCATGTATTCGCGCGTCAACCACAACGAGATGGGTTCAGCGGATACTTGTGCCACTGATGGGTCTTGCGCCAGTGGCGTTTGACGCACGGGTGTACGATCCGCATAGGCGTCGACGCAACCCACACGTTGTAGGCCGTCGACCACACTATCCGGCAGGATGCAGCTGATCGATACCCAACCCTGTTTGTTGAGCGTTTCGAGATACGACGAAGGTAAGAGTTCGGGTCCGTGTTCGATGGTGAATTCGTCAACTAGGACGTCTCCCTCCGTAACGGTGACCTCCTCGTTACCTGACCTCAAGCGACATGTGGCATTGAGTTCATTCGATGTGGCGGATAACTCAAGACCAGACACCACGTGCTTAAATCCAGCATCGGTGACATCCCAGATGGCCGCGTCGTCGACATGCCCGAAGACTTGCAAGTTCTCTCCGTCATTGGTTCCGAGCCAATCACCGGATGGCGTATTGAGGTACCGAAAGTGTTTGGTAGGACGGGGAATCGAAACGATGTTAGGGCAGAATTCCTCGGAAGGAACGGTTCCTAAGCGTTTGATCGCTGGCATCCACAGGCCTTGGAAAGAGAAAGAGACTGCGGAAGTTTAATGCTTCCACGGTGCGGGAATTGCGCGAGGATTGGCGTGTTGTGAAACGCGCTCGCTGTCCCCAAGTCGATAATGAGACGTAGCAAAGACTGAACGTTGGATATGGCGAAGCCGTTACATTTGGGAATGACCCCATGGTCGCTGCGCGACACGCATACAGCGCAGGTACTTGGTCGCCAAGCCCAGCTCGGTGAGTCATGGGGCTACCAATCGTTTTGGTTACCGGAACACCATTTCACGCGGGGCAGCGCAATCCCCGATCCCCTTCTACTCCTCGCTAGTGTCGCAGCGATGACGACTGACATGAAGTTAGGGACGACATCGTACCTTCTACCACTCCGACAACCGCTTCTCGCAGCGGAGCAGGTTGCGGTTCTGGACCAGCTTTCGGGTGGTCGACTCATCCTTGGCATCGGTCGAGGGTATGCGCCGCAGTTGTTCGATACGTTCGGCGTCGATCGGTCACGAAAGCGGTTGCTCTTGAAGCATTGCCTTGATGTGATGCAAGAAGCCTGGGCGGGTAACGAGGTTGGGGAAGGCGAAACAAAATCCTCGATCGCCCCACTGCCATACCAGCAACCACATCCCCCAATCTGGGTCGCGGCGTTCGGACCACTCGCCTTAAAACAAGCCGGGTCTTTGGGTTGCCCGTACATCGCTTCGCCAATGGAAACCGTCGAACGATTACGAACTAATCTTCGGATTCATGGAGAAGCATGTCGCGAAGCCAATTTACCGGTACCGGAGGAAGTACCCATCATGCGCACGATGTACTGCTCCGAAGATCCAAAAAAGGTCATGGAAGTACGCAGCCGCTTGGCGTCAGAATCAGCGAACGTGGTTCGAGGCGCCGACGGTGAGCAGCAAGTAGCTGAAATTGATGATTGGTCGATCGTAGGCGAACCTGGCTTTGTGCGTGATGTCGTGAGTCGATACCAGGAGGAGTTGGGGGTCACTCATCTCGTCGTGACGCGATTGCGGATTGGCGGTTTGCCTACCGCCGAGCTTGAAAAGTCAGTGGCGCTCGCCGCTGAGACGATAGGAGATTAGCTCGCTGGCGATCGAGGCACTTCGCGCCTAGGCATCAACCACCTTTTGTGTTTCAGCAAAATCAGACGGGTCGATTTCTTCTCCTTTCTCTAAACCGAGATATGGGCGTAAGAAATGGACAGCTGCGTAGATCGGTCCGGTGTCTACTAAGGCGACGGTGAGTTTGAACACATAGCCGGAATAGATGTACACAAGCAATTGCTGCACGATAGGTTCATCCATATCGACAGGGAGTTTCCCTGCGTAGTAATGGGTGATCAGAATTACGGCGACTGTATCGACAAGCTGGCTGATAACCGTTGACCCGTTGTTGCGGATCCATAGGTACTTCCCATTTGTAATTCGCTTCCAAAAGTGGAACAGACGCACGTCGCAGTATTGAGCAGTCAGATAAGCGATCATCGATGCTGCGACAGCGCCGAACGTTAGCTTTTGAATTTCGTAAAAAAGCGGTTCCCGACCTGCTTCGTCGACATAAATCTCGCCCGTATTGGGATCGAGACCCGTACCGGGTAATACGCCGCCGAGCCAGAGGAATAACACGATCCATAGATTTACGACTAACCCGACCATGACCATGTCTGTCGCACGTTTGCGACCGTAGAGCTCACTAATCAGGTCAGTGCACAGGAATGTAACGGGATAAGGTAATACGCCGACTGCTAGCAACATCGGCACGTCAAACAGACCGAAAAATGAGAACGAGAAATCTAGGAATCGAGTTAAACCGAGGATGTTGAGCACACCCAGCGTGCCGAGGAAGATCCCGCTCATTAGCAGGAATACGCGTTGACGGCGAAGTCTGTAATTCGGTCCTATTGAAGTTTCACTCACTGCTTTTAATCTTCTATTGTTCGATTTGACCAAGGTTTGCGTGGATTACGCTCCCGTTTACAACTGGATTCTCCGTTGCCCAAACGATCGTCTCCGCGATTTCCTCAGGTTCGATCAAGCGTCCGAACGCGGACATCGCTGCAACACCGTCCATTGCGTCGTCGGGCACGTGAGAACGCAGCATTTCCGTGTCAGTAAAACCGGGACAGACCATTAACGTGTGGATACCTGTGCCAGCGAGATCTTGACATAACGAGCGCATGAGTCCGACCTGGGCGTGTTTTGACGTAACGTATGAAAAGCAACCTGATACGGCTTTTTCAGCGAGCGTCGACCCCACAACGATGATGCTTGAACCCGATTTCATACTAGGAACTAGGTGGCGATTTAACGTGTTCGGCGCGACAACGTTGGTTTGAAAAACGCTGGTTAGCGATTCATCCGTCGTCGTCAATGCGGAATCATTGAGGTATCGTGACGCATTGTGGATCAGATGGATTGCATCAGCTCCTTGAACGTGGGTTAGAAGCTCTGCGCCGATTTCTTCAAAAAACGCAGGGTTCGAAAGATCCGTTGCGATACTCATCACGTCTTGATTAGGGCACTGACGACGCGAAAGGTTGATGACGCGAAACCCTTTAGCGATGAACTTGTAGGTTGCGGCTAAACCGATTCCGGCGCTAGCGCCGGTGATGACGACAACTTTCAGATCAAATCCCTCGATACGACGCCCCACTGGCCGGAACCCGATGCCACTTTGATTTGCAGCTTCGTAACACCTAGCTCTTGAAACTCGCTACTGGCGGTCAGTTGGTCAGCGATCCATGTTGCGAGTTCTTCAACCGTTATGTTGCGCAAAGGTACAACCAGAACATCATGTTCGGGTAGCGACATTGTTTCGCCATTAAAGGTGAGCTGTACGCGACCGTTGATTCTTTCGATGTCAAGATAAGGCGAATCCGCTGGAACCAGAAATCGCTCGTCCAGCTCGTCGCATATAGCTTGAAGGATGGCTTTGATTTTCCCGTAGTCAAAACACAGACCATCGTCCCGAATCTCGCTCTCGAATACACCCTTCAAACGAAAGTTGTGACCGTGCAAATTCTCTCGTTCGGTTGCAGAGAAGATCGTGAAATGAGCGGCCGAGAAGTGCAGAGACTCACGAACCACTTCGATGGCAACTTTGGACACGCGAGTCGGTTTGCAGGATTCGAAAGGGAGTTATAACCTTGACTAAACAACCGACGGTTGCCGCCTCGATTCCATTTGACGGATCATCGGACCAACCAACGTTGCAGCCCTCTCCCGTCCAGCTGCGCCACTCCCAGACGCCATGTTCAAGGCGGCATTGACATCC
>JAJECH010000056.1 GCA_022822135.1 Pseudomonadales bacterium | reverse complement strand
ATATCGGTCTGATTATGGGTCATGCAACTTCTTCACCTACGTGGGCGAAAGCGGCATGAAATCAACATCATTCGCAGCCTCGGTGACCGACCCGCGGGTCGGTCACCGAGACCTCACTAAAACCTTTTTGCAGAAAAAACTTGACACAACTATCGGACGACTCAGAGTCTTTATATTAGTGATCTCCTTATATATTCCTGATAACAAACCTCACTTTCTTGAATGCGTCTTTTCTGAAAACTAGGTATTGGTTTTTGCTGCGCAGAATACACCTCACTCATTTGTCCACGTGGACGCATCAAACATTCAGTGTTTCCCCATGTCGGAGAATCCCTTGTCGAGGTTGTATTTCGGTGACGTGACGTAGCGTTCCATCCGACGCAGTCTCAGTTCAAGCTCGCGAACATCCGCGCTTACCACGCGCAATCCCAATCGAGGACTGCTTCGTATGGCCGCGTACGGAGATCGATCTGCCGCTTCCTCGTCAGGTTCGTCCCAATCACTCCCGTAGACGGGTTCCGGGTTCAATACGAACACCAGGACGATGTATACAACCAGGGGAATTACTCCGGCACCCAACAGAGTGAACGCTATGAAAATGACTCGAATGATCCAAGGCTCGATACCGAGGTACTTTGCGATACCGGCACAAACGCCACCAAGAATCCCGCGCTCGGTGTCTCGATATAGCCCTTTCGACCGGCGACGTCTTCTCATGCTTCGATATGCAGCCGCAACGTCATCGTAGTCGTCGTCGAATCTTCCGCGAGAACGTTTCATTTCAGTTCGTCCGACCTATTTCGCCAGTTCGGCGTTTCTGCATCAAGGATCGCTTCTAACGTCTCAATACGATTCGCCATGTCTTTCGCCTGATCCGCAAGGCTCTGCAGCTCATCTTGGTCCTCATCCGACAATTGCCTCGTCATCTTCTTCTTCGAGCTGTAATGCAAGATGATCCATAGAGGCGCGACGACGACGAGGAAGACAATCGTCGGGATGAGTAGGAGAGCAGCCAGAATTTCCATTTCATCAAATCCTTATGAGGCTTGCTTTTCCTCTGAATGCTCTTTCGACTCGCGGTTCATGCGAGACTTGAGGTTTTCGAGTTCTTCATCAAGTTCTTCGTCTTGTTGAATCGTTTGAAATTCCTCATGCAGGGTCATCGATTCAGACGACTCGTAGCTCTCAACCTGACCTTCGAGTTCGTCAATCATGCGTTCGTATTGTTCGAACCCAACCATGATCTCGTCGATATTGTGTCGCGACAGCTGGCGGCGAACCCCTTTCTGTACGCGCGCAGTCTGTGCACGTGCAATGATTGAACGTTGACGAGCCTTCGCCTCAGCGATTTTGCCTTCGAGTGTGGCAATATCGTTACGAAGCTTGGTTTCGACTTCATCGGAGACCGTCAGGTCACGCTCAAGGTGTTCGACATCCTGTTCGCAACGCCGACGCTCTGCCAGAGCACCCCGAGCAAGATCGTCTCGGTCACGGCGCACCGCATATTCGGCTTTTCGTTCCCAATCCGCAGCTTCTGCTCGTTTGGCTTCAAGGTGTCGCGTAATTTCCTTGCGGTCTGCGATCGCCTTTGCGGCCGTCATGCGCACCTTCACCAGCGTGTCGTTCATTTCGTGGATGATCATCCGAACCATTTTCGGTGGATCTTCCGCTTTGTCGAGCATCGCGTGGATATTGGCATTCATGATGTCAGCCATGCGTTTGAATACCTTCATGTTTAGCCCTCTAAGTGGAGATTGACTATGTACTCTGTATAAAACACAAACTATGCCAACAGACCCTCAAATATGTAACAGCTTGATTTATTTAGTTTATTTACAAATCTCGGTCAATTGTGGTACCTATAAAGTGGTTAAAACCACCACTTTCTGATAAATTACGCACATGGCTTACGATGCTGACGAACTAATTGGTGAATCCGCCGTCTTCCTGCAGACATTGGATGCGGTCGATGCGGTAGCAGCGCTGACTAAACCGGTTCTCCTCGTCGGTGAGAGAGGGACCGGAAAGGAGCTCCTTGCGTCCCGCCTTCATTATCGGTCTCCCCGATGGGATTCCGTATTTCTACAGATGAACTGTGCGGCCATAAGCGACGATCTTCTCGAATCGGAACTGTTCGGTCATGAAGCGGGTGCATTCACCGGTGCTGCTAAGCGCCACGTCGGGCGGTTCGAGCGCGCCCATAGCGGTACATTGTTTCTTGACGAAGTGGCAACGACTGCGACACGCGTGCAAGAAAAGATCCTACGCCTGATCGAATACGGTCAGTTCGAGCGACTCGGCGGTAATGAAACCTTAGTTGCAGATGTACGGATCGTTGCTGCAACCAATCAAGACTTAGTCGCGCTAGCTGACAGCGACCGATTTAGGATCGATTTATTAGATCGACTTGCATTCGACGTTATCACGATTCCACCATTGCGCGAGCGAACTGACGATATTCCACTGCTCGCCGAATTTTTCGCGATAAACATGGCAACGGAACTTGAGCGTGAGTTCTTCCACGGATTTACCGATGAGGCGATGGGCGAACTTTTCGATTATCGTTGGCCAGGTAACGTAAGAGAACTCAAAAATGTCGTGGAACGCGCGGTTTACCGTAATGACGAAAATGAGCCGATTTCGCAGATCGTACTAGATCCCTTCGAATCGCCGTACCGACCTCAAGAACCCTTAGCCAAAACACCTCAGGTAGGTACACCAAACGCTAACGCAGCACCTAGGTTTCCGATCGATTTAAGAGACGAAATCGAACAGATTGAAATCAAATGGATCAATGACGCGCTCGAAGCGAATCGATACAACCAGCGCTCGGCCGCCGAAGCACTCGGCTTGTCGTATCATCAATTTCGGCACTACTTAAGGAAGTACGACCTAGGCGCCGAGAAGCGCGATAGTCAGGAAGAAAGCGTCGAAGAACAAACCGCATCCTAAAATTCGTCTCCGTCGCAAGCGCGTCGTGCATTCGAAATTAACTGAAATCTGACTTAGGTAAATACCTCGATTGAACTACGAACGCGCATACGTTCGACAGAATCGAGATGATTGGAATTGACACGGAGAGGTGTCCGAGCGGTTTAAGGAGCACGCTTGGAAAGCGTGTGTAGGCTGAAACCTACCGAGGGTTCGAATCCCTCCCTCTCCGCCACTATGTACTAGGGTCCTTTCTTGGGACAACCTTTACACTTTGTACCGGAGACATGGTTTACAGTTTTCCTGGTGTGATGATGAAGGGATTCGAGGCGGGCTCGACACGCGCTTCATCCTGATCGAAGAACCCGAGATCATACGTTAGGAAGCTGACGAGCCAGATGCGTTCGGTCACCTCCCTGATACCTACCACCTGATTGGCGAAGGCACGGCTCAGGTTGATTTTCCGCGTTCCGATGCAGATCCGCCCGCAGTGGGTCACGCGTACGGTCCGGGCATGGTAGGGATAGTCACAATGCTCAGTTAGGCGTCAAGATCGTGGCGATAGTGTTTCGAAGCCCCCTCCCCCCGAATATTTGTCGCCAAGCTACAAGCCGACGGTACTTTCAACGGTCTGTTACGTAAAGTCTCTATGTCAAAGTGTCCAGAAGATCTTAACCACCGATTTGCTTAAATATCGCTGCTCTAATCCCGTGGGTGAACAACACTCCATACACTATATCAGTTGACCCAAAACATGTGGATTGAGTAAATTGTGTTCTCAAATCACTCGTCGGGATCTTCTTGACGGGATAGTAGCCAGTACCGCATTAGGCGCGCTCTCGGCCACTTCAATACTAGCTAGTCCAGATAAGCGTCAGAACGCTCAAAATCCATACTACCCACCAACCCTTACAGGTATGCGCGGCAGTCATGAAGGCTCTTTTGAAGTTGCCCATACTTTGGCATGGAGCGGCCAAAAACCAGCTAGTTACCAACAGCTGAACGAAAACTACGATCTCGTAGTTGTCGGTGCGGGTATGAGTGGACTAGCTGCTGCGTGGTTCTATCGACGAAGAATGGGACCAAGTGCACGCATACTCTTACTGGATAATCACGATGATTTTGGGGGCCACGCGAAACGCAACGAGTTTCATCACAAGGGTCGCATGGTGTTAGGTATTGGTGGTGCCCAGAATATCGAGCGCGTTTCCAATTACAGCGCTGTTGCAACGGGATTGTTACGCGATTTAGGTATAGATCAGGACTATTTGCAGACTATTGAAGCGGCTACTCCAACCAATTACGTACTCGCGGGTAATCTAGACAAAGAGATCGGACTAGCACTACCGAGCTCCGGTGAATCAGTTATCACAACAGGTCGCTGGTTTCTATACATGTACGGCGCGAGAGGTTACCGATCTGCTTTAAGGAAACTACCGATTCCGGAGATAGAGCAGGAGAAATTGATCTCGTTCTTCGGTACGTTTAGCGACTATCTGAGCGAGATGTCTCCGCGTGAGAAAGAGAGATACTGTAAAACAGTCAGTTACAACCAATTTCTCGTGGAAAAAGTTGGTCTCGCTAAATCGACGACTGCCATTCTCGATAGCACACTACGTATGGTTAACGGGCTTACTGGTTGGAGCCACAGCGTACTCGAAGCCATAACTTTCGGTGCACCAGGTATCAATTCGCTAGGCCCGTTGGAAAAACTGACGGACGCTTTCGCTCCAGCACTCAGAGAGGATCCGATTGAAATCCACATGTTTCCGGACGGTAACGCGACTATCGCCAGGCTTCTAGTGCAGAAACTGATTCCCGCAGTTGCCATTGACATGAAGGGGATCGAGGACGTCGTTACCGCGCAGTTCAATTACGAGGTATTGGATCTCGAAGAACATGCGACACGACTCCGACTAAACAGCACCGTCGTAGGCGTTCGAGAATCCACCGAAAACCTAGTAGAAGTCGATTACGTTCAAGATGGGAAACCATTACGCATCACTGCTAACCATTGCGTACTCGCCTGTTACAACGACATGATTCCACATATATGCCCCCAGCTTCCTGAAGACCAAAGAGAAGCACTCGGTTACGGCGAGAAAGTTCCTTTTGTCTATGCCAACGTATTAATAAGTAACGGGCGTACTTTTGCGAATATTGGTACGAACTTAATCCAGTGTCCTAAGGATCCATTTCAGTGGGTAAGCACCACACCACCCATCGGTGTCGGTGGCTACAGTCCTCCGAGTGACCCTGCCGACCCTACGGCAATCTTCATGTTGTCTGCCCCTACACCCGCACCACAGGGTCAAGAGTCAATCCGTGAACTCTTGCGTTCGGGTCGATTCAAGGTTTATGCAACACCGTTCGAGGAATACGAACGCCAAATCCGAAATCAGCTGCAGGCATTACTCGGTAGATACGGATTCGATCACGTGAGAGATATCCAAGCTATCACGGTGAATCGCATACCTCACGGATACGCCTACTTCTATTTCGGGCTAGAAGATCCAGAATGGCCAGCGGGACAAGCCCCACATGAAATCGGCCGTGCGCAATTTAGGCGAATTTCAATCGCAAACTCTGATTCTGAAGCTCGTCCTTACATGGATTCCGCGTTTGACGCCGCATGGCGTGCCGTCAACGAACAGTCATCCTAAACCGTGACCAATACCAATCGTCCCGATTGAGATTTCATCTTCACGAACGGTACCGAAGCAAGCGTGACGATCGTTTAGATAGCTAGAGTCCGCGCGCCATGTCGCCGGAACGAATTCGCGAAGAATCCAATTTGCCGTTCACTAAACGTGTGCTGTTGATTCTCCATTTCAGTTGGTTTAAGGGAATTCCAAAGCCGATGTCGCTGGTTTCATCGTGAATTAAGGTAGCCTACCCAAGTTCTCAATCGGTAGTGCGAGCGCATTCCAACCGTCAGGTTTCAGCGCGTTGACGACGACACGGTGCGCTTGGGACAAACTAACAAGATCTTCAACATTGCCCGAATGGCGTGCATGATGCATTGATCGATCAGAGGCTAACGTGTCATCGCAACCCAGTATCAGATATCTCGAATCCCCTCACATTTCGTTCAATGCATCTTCACCGAGTTGCTCTACGCGAGCTAGTGTTCTCTGTACATCCTCCCAAGCCGTTGTGTGGTTGATGATGCAAAGGCGTAATGAGAAAACGCCCTTCAGAGTAGTGGATGAGAAGAACGCTAATTCATCCCAAAACACGCGAGTTAGAACTTTTCGATTCACGTCTTCCAGCATCGTCTCATCGTAATCACCTTGCTCAGGATTGACTCGAAAGCAAACGATTCCCAGCGACACCGGCGTCACCAGCTCCAACACAGGACTCGACGAGACATACTCCCCTGCACGTCGCGCAAAATCCAATCCGTTCTGCACCGCTGCGCGAAACTTCGCCATCCCAAAGGTCTGTACTGACATCCAGATTTTCAGTGCGCGTGCCGCACGACTTAGTTGTAGACCGCGGTCCGCAAAGTTCGGGTGGTTCGCGCCCCACACCGTATCTTGCAGTACATCGTGGCCAATCGCGAACGCATTCTCAAGATGCTCTGCGTTTTTGACCAGAAGTGCTCCTGCTTCGTACGGTTGGAAGAACCATTTATGCGCGTCCATACCTATCGAATCGGCTCTTTCGATCCCGGTGAGAAGCTCTGATCCTTCTGATGTGACCATAGCGAAACCACCGTATGCCGCGTCGACGTGTAGCCACGTTTCCTCGGAAGCACAGTAATCGGCTAGCGGTGCGAGCGGGTCGATCGACCCTGTACTCGCACTACCTCCGTTAGCACAAATTGCGAGTGGATGTAGTCCTTCATTTCGATCTGCGCTAACTTGCTCTCGCAAACTATCTAAATCAATACGGAAATCTCTATCGGATGCAACGATGCGTATGTGATCGCGACGTACGCCGGCGATCAACGCCGCTCGTTTTAACGCACTATGGCTCTGATCGCTCATATACACGGTGGGTCGTTCTGGATGACCAGCGGCTTCCCTTGCCGTAACCAACGCTTCCACGCTCGCCGCAGAACCCCCACTCGTCAGCAAACCACCAGAACCCTCGGGATAGCCAATCCAATTTCGCATCCAATCGACGACGACGAGCTCCAGTTGGCTTGTCCCGCTCGAAACCAACCATGTACACGAGTTGATATTGAAGCCAGAAGCGAGGAAGTCAGCGAGCACACCTGGCCAAGTGGGAGACGATGGCACGAAACCAAAGAAGCGAGGATGATCTAACCGTGCCGCGTTCGGAAGTACGTTTCGTACGACCTGTTCTAGGACGTCTTCTGCCGGCCTTTCGTCCTCAGGTGGCGATCCTCCGAGCGCTCGCTCGAGAACGTCCCGGAATTCTCCGTCCCAAGCATTAGAGTCGTCCAGACCATCGATACGTTCGATAAGGGCTTCCGTCACCTTAGCCGCTAAATCCCGCATTACCTGTGGCGACATTCGTAAGCCGCCTAAGTTGGACTCCCCCATCTTTCTATTCAGCAAACCGACATCAAGTTCGCGATTTAATCATGTTTTGCGTCACGTTTCTACATAGAGCGTCTTAATTGACCGATGGATTGAGAAAGATGGAAATCCCACATCGCGAACAAAATCTGATCAACAATTTGTTCGGTCATTAAGACTCGATTCTGTTTCTGCAAAGATGCGATTGCTTTACGACTACTGAAACAGATCGAGCCAACAGACTTAACTCTGCTAGTAGAGCTCTGTCTAAATTAGTGTTTTAATAAACAGCGTTTTCCCGGTTCGCGCTCCGGTGAGTCAAACGAAGTCTCAGCTCGCACAACAGCGTCGCTTAATCCCGTACGAATTGACGAATCCGTCGCTTGTTTGTGCGCTATTCATTGGAATTTGTCTAGCAGAAATACCCGTAATAGGAGGAGAAACTGATCCATACACGAACCGAGAGTTAGATCTTGATGACAGCATAGAAGTCTTGGACGCAAAGGTCAATGAAGCACTTGACCGAATCGCCTCTAACTGGTCACGCGGATGTAATGAACGCGCGTTCATCTACGCAGTGTATCGTGATCTCGGGGGTCTCCATTGGGTTGATAAGATCGAGCGTTGGGCAATGTTCGCTCCAGAAATCGATAGGCTTCCTAGGAATAGAGCGGAGTCTGTTTTCGCAGACGCACCGATTATTCGATCAAGTGGCGCACGCCTCGGCAACTTCACGAGAACCATTAATGTAAATGGCACTTACATCAGCACTGACAAGCTCGGACACTTCTTCTCTCAGGGACGCAAGTTCTACTCGCGATATCAGCGTCTCGGCACTGAAGTTAAGGCTGCGCGGCTCACTGCAAGATGGGAAGGACTAATCTGGGGGAATTTACTGTCCGGCATCTATTCGAATGCTGACTTAATCGCAAATTACGAGGGTTTTCTGTTTTATCGTGGCCTCTTGTACGAAGGCGCTGACGAAGACCAAGACACAATTTTCGCCTGCAGGGAAGGTAATCTGGTTAAACGGCGCGATTTCACGTGGGCGGAGCACGTGAACGGTTTCTGGGATGAGATGCTTAACCCAAGTTACTTCAAACGATCTCTTGTGCCTGCAATTGAGCAACGTATGCTGCGCTTGTGTTCTGACTATTCGCGGCGACCCCGCCGCTATGAAATTCAAAATTCAGAAGAACTGAATGCACGTTATCGAGCGATCGCAATGCGCGACAGCAGTGTTCTACCGATATCGCAATTCCTTGATGAGAATTGCAGTTCATCGCAAACGTCCGGTCTTGAGGATGAGGATTTGAGTTGAGACGATTTTTCGAATTTTCTGGCAAGACCGGAACTCTCCTTGCGACCTTGGTCTTTGTCGTCGTAATCCTGTTTCTCGTGTTTCCTAACCTACCTATCGCGGGTGAGCTACTCGACGTGAAATCAGGTTATTCGTTTGACGAAGCAATGGTGGCATTGACAGCATACGGTGACGACGGAAGAAGGACCTACCTATGGACTAGCATGGGTCTCGATACGCTATTCCCCATCGTCTACGTGACTTTCTTCGCCGGACTCATCTACCGATTCCGAGCGACCGACGGAACCTGGTGGCTTGCGTACATACCAATCATCGGCGGAATTTGGGATCTCATGGAGAACGTTCAGATCTCTCTAATGTTGGTCGCATATCCGGACATATCCGAGGCACAGGTTGCATGGGCATCATTCTTTACAGCGCTAAAACACTGGTTAGGTACACTCTATTTGGTAATTGGCGTGCTCTTAGTGCTCATTTCGATTAGACGGACGATCTTGGACAAAATCCGTTCTCGCAGAAAAGAATCCTAGCCGCGACGCCTTCTTTCGTTATGGATCCAGTGCGTGTCGTTCGTCAGCTCAATGATCTGAACTGAACAACCAAGACGTTTGTTGAGGGGATAGAACAGCGAGCAACCTAACCGTGTGTTGTGTCAGAATTTGCTAACTGATGTCGTTCTCCAGTTGATCCGCGAGAGTCGAACATTCCATGCAAAGTCCGGTCACTTCAACCACAGACTTCGTGGTTTTAAACCCATGTTTATCCGCCATGTCGCTTAAGAGCTTTTGAAGCTTCTCTGATTCCACTTCATCAGCGCGTCCACACGAACTACATAGAAGGTATTGACTTTCGTGCCCGTGATCGGGATGTCCGCAAGGAACATAAGTGTGTGCAGACTCAATTTTGTGCACTAAACCGACATCAATCAAAAAATCGAGATGTCGATAGACCGTTAATGGCGCGATCTTGCGCTCTTGTCGATCCTCTTGAATGGCAATGAGTTCATACGCTGAGAGAGGTCGTTCACTCGCCACCAGCTCAGCATATACAGCCCAACGGGCGGGTGTCAAACGAACCGCTGCCGCTTCACAACGTGTTTCCGCGAAATTCCGCCATTTCGGATCAAGCTGTAATGACTTGGCCAACAATATCTCCGCTACGGAACAGGGTGTAACTTTAGAGTGCGCTCAGCTGGAACCCGATACTGAGATCAATCAATCCTGTTCTTCAAGCACAAAGTATCTAAAACAATATTATGAGATTTACACTTGTGATCGTCGAAAGCGCCGAATACGCAACCATCGTTGTAGATGGGACAACGCTAGTACTGTAGCGCCAACAAGCGTCAGCGAAGTTTCAAATCTGGAAAGTGCCTCAACGAACGCCGCGATCAACAACAGTCCGAGTCCGCTGAGTGCCGTGAAGACAAAGAGCGAACTTCCCTTATCTAACACGGCTTTGTAAACTAACCAAATCGTCGCTGGCGCCGCCAAAAGCACAAGCAGCTTGTGTACAAGCTCATCTCCCGAAACTAACCCGGCAATCGGAAGCAGTGTCGCCGCGAGAGGTAAGAGAATACAGTGCGCTAAACACAGTGTGCACATACCGACTGCGTATAGATTTAAATGGGCGTTACGATTTTCGGAAAACGAAGATTGTGTAGTTGTCGTCACGCACCCTAACCTGGCTCGAAAACCTTAATGTTATTTTATAACGTTACATAAATCGCGCATGCTCTACGAGTTTCTAATCAAAACTCATATGCCACGCTAAAACACACACTGCCTTCGTTGTATTTCCAGAGTCACCGATTTACTCGTCGCCTCCGTGTCAAAGTGTCCTGCACACAGGAGTGCTTACGAGTTTGAGGTGCGTTCTCTATCGTATTGTGTCGATGGGTTCCAAGTCAATTAATATTTCGAAACGAACCGCCGCAAGTTAGGCTTATATCAGTGATGCGAACACGATGTCCAACTCTACGCATATGGTTGTTCGCTCTGGGACGCGAAGGGAGCTGAGGATGGCACGATGGATGGAGCGCGCACGCGACTGCGGATATCGGACCTATCGCAATCGTTTCACGTGGTTTTCGAGGGTCGTCTGTTCAAGAAATAAAGGCTCTTTGGGCTACCAGCGCTCAATCATTCCGATCGCTCTTTCGTTGATTTGCTGCCTCTTCATACCTGCGCAGGGTCAAACCCAAACCTTGCTCGTATCCAATTGGTCACAAAGCACTAGCGCAACGTCGTTCGTTGATGATGAGCGACTTCAGAGCTTTACAACTGGGCCGTATAGCGCCGGTTATGTGCTCACTCGGGTCGACCTAGATTTCGTGCTAGACGCGATGGTCGATAGCTTCACATTGCACCTGTGGACCATGAACGGGGATCGACCGGGGAACCGAATCGCCATACTCGAAACATCAGCAGTCGCCATTGGTAAACCCACAGAATTCACACCTTCAAGTCCCGTAATACTTGAGCCAAATACTCAGTATTTCATACACATTGCAGTAACGGACCCAGATCAGATTCTCATCTTGAAGGCAACGAAGTCCGGTGCCGAAGACAGATCGAATGCAGCGACTTCGTGGCAGATTGCGGACAATTCAATCAGCGTTCCAGGTGTCGATACGAGCGCTTGGATTACCGAAACTAACGTCGTCAAGATTCGAATTTTCGGGTACGAACGAGACAGTACCGCTCCTAGTTAACCTGGCGCTACTGTGAATGCGAGTCTACAGCGCCTCGCAATCGACCAATAGATTCGACACCTCCGTGTAAGGCTATGTTTTGAGCCAGCGTATGCCTCGAATGTACGTAAAAATCAGCGAACTCACGTCAAATTAACCAAAATCGAAAATTCGACGTTCGAGCGTCACAGTTTCCGACTCGCGAGTTTTCAGTAACTCAAATTCAAGATCTTTCTTGAAAATCGGAAGCATTTCTTTTACGATGATGACATCGAGTACACCCGCTGCTGTTCACGAGAGCTGAGGTGAGAGCTTTCCGATCCTCAAGCGGACATGTGGATAGGCTTAAATGAAGAAGTACATTCAAACGGGGGTGGAGGTCGCTGGCGACGTTAGCTGGGAACTAGCAACCAATGGTCCATCCTCAGATTACAAGCACTTTCCTGAGGTCCGCGCAGGAATCAACTCAAATCCCCTTCCAGCACGAGTCGGTCAAAAACCCACTATCAGCGAAGATCAAAAAACTCAGTTCTACCATGACGGCTATCTCATCATCAAACGCGCAGTACCACTGGACTTGACGCGCGATGCCCGTGAACGGGTGAGATCCTTACGCGCACGAGGAGGAACGCATGAATTCCAACGCGGTTTTCAATTCTTCGCTACCACCCCCGAATGTCAGCAGGGATTCGTGAACATGTTTGAAGGTAGCAAACTCGGTGAGTGCCTTCGGGAACTGATTGGACCGTTCACTCCGATCATTGCATGCGACGCACACAACACGCCGGGCGCTGACGACAACGGGTTTGTCGGCGGTGACCAAGGTGAAATGGGTCACATCGACGGCATGATGGCACCGCCACCTCAGTACTACCCGAAGACAGTCGACGATATTGTTGCCCTTGGCAAGGATCCAAATGATCCTGAGGCGATGCACTGCTACATGACTCATCTCGACCACACGGTTCCGAATCCGATGGGAACACCGTTCTATATGGATCCCGAACGAACGCTCACGATTGGCGACTTTACTGCTTTCGTCGGGATCGCATTCAGCGACCAAACCCAAATGGGTTGCGGGCAAACTGGCGTTCGACGTGGGTTCCATCACGACACGGAGCAATTTTTCCGAATGCAACGCGATGCCGGTGGTCCCATAGGTTACGAAGGACCAGGTTGGCCACGAGTAGACCCCGCATCGATAGCCAGTGGTGCACCTCATATGGGCATGCCAGCAGCACTTAAGCAACCTCCTCAACCGCGACATGGAGGATTCGTAAACATTAAAGGGTGGCGCGACAGTCGCGGAAATCCCTATACCTGGCTCACACCAGTTGTTCTTGAAGATGGTGACGCTTTCGTCGCGCTGCACGGACTACCCCATGCGGGTACAGCGAACCATGCACGGAGCACGCGATACACAGCCTTCTATCGCGTACGACGTTTTCGACCAAAGAATCCGTACGAAGGCGATCCCCGCTGGCTTCACGGAACACGAGATCACAACGACCGACTCGGCGACGCTTCTGCCGCATCCTTCGACTACGAAAGTTACAACCCGTACCAAATGACGATCGATCATTTGTGCGATATGTGGTCCGAGTGGGACGGCATGAAGGAGACGGTTCATCGAGAACGCGAAAAGCAAGGCGGAAGGTACCCGATATCTCTGCAGTTTCCGCGCAGTACAGAGTATTCGCTAGGTCGTCTCCCGCCGGTTGAGGTCCCTCAACAAAATCCTTAGATTCAACACCTAATCTGATTCAACGCGTATTTAGCGTTAGTGAATTCGTGCGTTTTCAGTCAACGCCCACCCGCCCTGGTCGATGAATTTAGTGCGTTTCCAAACTGAGTTTTATGGAACGACCATAGGGATCGAGCGCACGCACAGGCTATCTCGCTATCAATAACTTTGAAGTTATCGTCCGAAGCAGTCGATTACCTGTGTTGACGCGAACCAACGATCAACGATCGAAAAATGAACTCATCGTATCGGCACATCTAAATCGTCGATGGAACTCATACTGAAGACACGCTGTCTCTCTGCGCTCTAAGCACACCACATCTGTCTCTAACGGCGTGACCAAATCCACGTTTACATTGGTCGCCCTACACGACGCCAATGCGGCCGCCTGGATAGCAGCGTTCTCGACCGATGCAGCTACGATGGATTTATGGTTTTCACGTAGATACGCCATGATGTCTGCTTCTGCGAAAACGGATAACGGGATCGGACGATCTACGCTTAGAGTCAACACAATTTCACCAGCCGTGGGTTCGTCTAGGATTTCATCCTTTGATACGCACTCGTGTTCAACCACGACACGTCGAGAGCGACAGTTAACACCAGTTGTTATCCCAACATGACAGTTTCGACGAACGCGGCGGTGTGTTCGTACATCATCAAAACCGTTTTTCTTGCATTGCTCCAGCGCTGTCGTCTGGTCAATGATGTCATCGACATCAACCTCCGCGCCTGCATTCGTGTATATGTAGCCCGTAGGAGTCACACCAACGTCAACCGCAGGGACAACCGACGATGAGCTACATCCGGACAAGAGTAGCAATGCGATCAGCAAGGGAAAGAAACCGAATTTCATGAAGTGCGACATAGTGATGTAGTGATTTTTAATCTAGACAAAGTGAGGCAATCCAAGTTACACCGAATTGAACGTTGCTTTTCCTAAACGACCGTTAATCCAGAAAACGCTCAAATTGTATGGTCATTCGAAGCGGCTAATCCTGTCGTTCGTGAGCATGAAGAACAGTCAACAGTCCCTCACGTTTAAGACTCACTCGACGCCGTCATTTCGACGGATTAGTCGTCCATTACCACGATTACCTACCATCCCGCCATCCCAACTAAGTCGCCCATTAACGAACACGTACCTGATTCCCGCAGCGTGTTGTTTCGGCCGTTCATAGGTCGCACGATCGCAAATCGTTGCAGGATCGAAGACCACTAAATCCGCGTAGTTGCCTTGCTTCAAACTCCCTCGAGAGCGCAGTCCGAAGCGACGCGCAGGCATACTCGTCATTTTTCGGATTGCTTCCTCTACCGAGAACAGACATTTCTCTAACGCGTATCTGCGAATCACTCTCGGAAAGGTTCCCCAAAGTCGCGGATGAGGATGTTCGTCCATTGGCAGTCCATCCGAGCCTATCATCGCAGACGGATGTTTCATGATGCGCTCTATATCGTCCTCACTCATAAAAAAGTAGCAAGCACCTGCAGGCGTTAGATTTCTCGCCGCCTCTCTCGCCGTGCATCCCCAATCTTGTGCGATTTCCTTCAGGTAGGAACCTGCTGCATCTGGATGAGGCGCGGACCATGTGATGAGAGTCGGCGTGTCGTCTTCTACAAGATCTGGATCCAGTACGCTTGAAGCGGCGTCATACGGATATATGTCAACACTCACATCCTGTGTAGCTTGAAACGAATCGAGAAGCGCCGTCGTCTCTCTGCTTCGCCCCCAGTTCTTAACACCCGCACATTTATGGTGGGAAATGAGAAGCGGGGCTCCGCCTTCGGCTGCTGCCTCAAACACTTCGTGCATGGAATCGATCACTCCGTCGTGTTCGTTCCGCATATGGGAAGCGTAGATTCCACCAAATTCCGCCACCTTACGCACTAGCGGAACAATTTCGCTGTTATCCGCAGAACGTCCCAACGGGTAAAACACTCCTGTCGAAATTCCACTTGCGCCCGCCGTCATGGCTTCATCAACCATCTGGATCATTTCATCTAGTTCTCCAGGTTGCGCAACCCGATCAAGCGCGTTCATCGCAGCGACTCGTAGTGAACTGTGACCGACGAGAGGCACTACGTTTGCACTCGGTTTCGATGAATTCACAGCATCGAAATATGACTGGAAATCCTTGTACTTGAAGTGAGCTTCATCACCAAGCAAATTGATCGGTTCAGGGAGTATCGATGGATGATCTAACGGAGCTAAACTGACACCGCAATTTCCGACAACTACCGAGGTAACACCTTGGCTGATTTTCGGTTCCATGTGCGAAGTCGACATGCTCGCCTGGTCATCGTGCGTATGCGTATCAATGAACCCAGGAGCGACGCACTGATTCGCGACATTGAGTTCCTCCGAAGCACGAGCATTCTTTAAATCTCCGATCGCTGCAATCCGATCTCCCTTTATTCCGAGGTCGGCTTTGTAGGCAACCCGACCAGTACCATCAATGAGATCGCCACCGATCAAGAGGATGTCGTAAGGTGGGGAGAGATTCGTTAACGCAGCCATCCGCTCATATTCACTGACGTTTCGCCGGTGAGATTAAGGCGCAATAGTCATACCCCACGAGTGAAGTCAGGAATCGGTTTGCTGTTACCCCGATCGGCGACCGATTCAGCACTAATCGGACTAATGACCGACCATGCCGCGGCGTCGTAAACGCTCTGATCTAAGGCTTCGCCTTTTCTTAAACAATCGACTATCCGCCAGCACATGAGAAAGTCCATGCCGCCGTGCCCTCCATGTTTTTCCGCGAGTTCACGGGATTCCTTCCAAAGCGGGTGTTCGTATTCGGTACGCCATCTCGTCATGTCGTAGTCCCATTCGTGGAATGAGCCAGAACCACCGTGCTCAAGTGCAATGCGATTCGGGAAACCGGCAAACACACCATTCGTACCCTGAATCAGGTTGTGTCGCGAATAAGGTCTCGGGGTGGTCGTGTCGTACTGCACCATAATCGTTCGTCCCATTCGAGTCTTAATCATGCTGGTATTGATGTCCCCGGTGATGAAGTCGAGCTGGTTGCGCGAGTGATCTGCTGGAAACTCGCGTTGCGCGTAGGCTGCTCTTCCTAACGCGGGGGAACTCATCGAGGACATATATTCGAATCGGTCCTCGTGATTGATACCCATGTATTGCGCGATCGGACCAAGTCCATGGGTGGGGTAAAGATTTCCGTTTCGTCGTGTCTGCCAAGGTGTGCGCCAAGATCCTGTCTTGCGGTCGATCTCCTTCATCTGCCATCGCAAATCATGGATATACGCCGCTTCGCCGTGCAAGAGCTCACCAAACAAGCCGTGTCGCACCATGTTGAGTACCATCATCTCGTCCCGTCCATAGCAGACGTTCTCTAACATCATGCAGTGCTTCTGAGTACGTTCCGCTGTATCGACGAGTTCCCATGCCTCCTCCACGGTCGTTACTGCGGGGACCTCAACAAATGCGTGTTTGCCACTTTCCATGGCCTCGACCGACATGATCGTATGCCATCGCCAAGGCGTCGATACCACGACAATATCGACGTCGTTTTGATCGAGTAAACCACGATATGCGTAGTCATCGCCGGTATATGTCGTTGGTTTCGGTCCGCCCAAATCGGAGACGATCCCCGTCGCGCGATCGAGTACCTCTTCGTCCGTATCGCAAACCGCAGTTACGGTCGCACCCTCAATGTTGCAGAAATGGTGGACGAAACCGACACCACGCTCGCCAACTCCGATCAAGCCAACACGAACTAGATCAAGACTCGGGGTTGTAAGACCTTTAACAGATTGAGTCATACCAGACTTAGGTCCGCTACGAGTAACTGGCCCTGCCAGAGCGCCTAATCCAGTAGCGGCACCAATCGCCAAAGTCGTCTTCAAGAATGTACGCCGATCTGGATCTCTCATTCAATCTGCACTTATCGTGATCTACTAGGTATTCAGCCACGAGAGGTGGCCGTGAATCAATCATAGGATCGTTTGCACACTAGACCAGTGAAACCTGACGACCTACGAGACTGCTATATAGTCCTCCGCTCTCAAGAAGCTCGCTGTGGTTCCCGGTTTCCTCCACAGTCCCACCATCTAAGACAACAATCTTGTCTGCGTCGCGAACCGTCGAAAGTCGATGAGCTATGACAATCGTAGTTCGGTCGGACATTAGTCCGTCGAGGGTCTGACGAACCGCTTGTTCATTTACCGCGTCGAGATGCGAAGTCGCTTCATCGAGAATCAGTACCTCGGCATCCTTAAGAAACGCCCGAGCGATCGCAACACGCTGACGCTGTCCGCCAGATAACCGAACGCCTCGTTCACCTACAGGTGTATCTAACCCTTCGGGCAACGAGTCAATAAAAGGCTGCAATGCCGACCGATTCACTGCTTCTTCGAGTTCAGACGAAGTCGCATTGGGATTTCCGATGAGGATGTTTGCTCTTAAGGTCTCGTTAAACAGATACGTGTCTTGGGTGACCAACGCAATACGGTCACGTAGATTTTCAAGTGGATACTCGCGCAAGTCGTGACCATCAATCTTGATTGCACCTGTGTTCGGATCCCAGAAACGCATGAGCAGGTGTGCTACCGTTGTCTTGCCAGCACCTGAAGGTCCAACCAACGCCAACGTCGTACCTGCGCGCACAGTAAAACTAACGCCATCTAGCGCAAGTCGATCGTTATCTAAGTACGAAAAACCAACCTCGCAAACCTCGATTTTGACGCCTTCAGGATTTACCGGTGCATGTATTCCTGGACCATCGGTGACCTTTTCAACTTCCGTGTGAACCGTGTGCAGTCTCCGCGTCGCGCCGAGCGTATCGGCGAGCTGTCGACCGATGTGCGAGATTTCAGACACCGGGAGAAACGCCGACATCGCGAGCAACGTAAGCATCGGCAATATCGCCGATTCAAGCGAGGACGACCCGACTAAATACGTACCCGTCATGACGACCACCAGTCCTCCTAGCCCGGTGACGATTTCCAGTATCGCGGTTTGGATGGAGAGATCGGCGTAGAAAGGAAGTCGCAGCTTCGTATAGCGTTCGATACGCTCAACGAATTCTGTCGCACGCGGAATCGTTCGCTGATACGCGAGAATCTCCGACAAACCTTGAACCGTATCGACAGCGTGAGCGTTTAACTCACCAAAAGCCTCCTGGGCTCGCGTCCCTAATTCATCAATTCTTCGACGTACTAGGAAGGGACTGATCGCCACGGTTGCGAGAAACGGAAGGAGAGCAAGTGCCATAGGCCAACCAAACCAAACAAGCGTGCACACAACAACCGTTGGTACCAAAACTGCAACGATCGATGGCGCGACCGTGTGTGCGAAGAAGTACTCCACCAATTCAACGTCATGTGTTGCCATCCCAACCATGTCTCCGGTTCGACGTCGAACAAGATACGCTGGCGCTAACCGCTCGAGTTTGTTGAATAGCGCAATTCGCATTTCAGATAGCATGCGAAACGCCATGTCGTGTGCGGTCCAAGACTCCAACCAATGCAACAAACCACTTAATGGCGCAACAATCGCGAGTGCGACCAAGTACGGTATGAAGGAGTCCCCTTGCTTCACCGCCGCAACCGCAAGCGCGCTCGCCACCCCGACGCCGATCAAAGCAACAACCCGAGAAATTCCCAACACAAGGACGAGCGTGAACTTCGCTTTCCACGGAATGACGTGTCGAATCAACTCACGAAATACGCCACCCCAGCTCAGGTTCGTTCCCCGCAGTATCTCGTCTGCACTTTCTCGATTCACAGCGGAAGCATCCATCAGAAGATCGTCAGTGGGGAGATGCTTCGACGTCGAAATCTCGTCGATTGCAACGGCAAACGAAGTATCCGATTCCGATCTCTCTTCTGCCTGAGCACTCATCAACTGGTAATACAGACCCTGCGACTGCATTAGTGACCGATGTTCACCGACCTCGACAACAACGCCCTCATCCAAAACGACGATACGATCCGCACCGATCACACTTGAGAGTCGGTGTGCAAAGATCAATGTCGTACGGTTCTCCATAAGCCGATCAAGCGCAGACTGAATGACAGCTTCGTTCTCTGCATCCACTGCTGAGAGCGCTTCGTCCAACACCAAAATCGGTGCGTCGCGTAATAAAGCACGAGCGATTGCAATCCGCTGACGTTGACCGCCCGAGAGCTTGATGCCGCGCTCGCCGATGATCGTGTCGTATCCGTTAGGTAATCGAGTCACGAATTCGTGGGCGTTCGCAGCGCGTACACATGCCTCAATTTCCGCTGCGGTTGCGTCAGGCTTCCCAAAACCTACGTTATCTCGTACGCTGCCGTGAAACAGGTAGCTGTCCTGATGCACCACTGCAATGTTGGGATAGAGGTCGTCCGTGCACAGACTACGAAGATCTTTCCCACCGATTCTGACCGTGCCGGAATCCGGGTCATAGAAGCGAAGGAGCAACTTCACAATGGTCGACTTCCCCGCGCCGCTGGCGCCAACGAAACCGACCCTCTCACCCGCAGCAATCTCGAAGGAAAGTCCTTTATGCGCCGCGCGTCTGCCACCCGGATAGCTAAAAGTTACGTTATCGAATGCCACAACTGGGTCAAGTGGCTCATTGACGACGACTGGCGCTGCAGGTTGTTCAACGCTTGGTTTCGAATGGAGCAGTGTGAAGATATCTTCAGCGGCCGAACGACTCATCATGCCGTTATGCAACAACGCACGTAGATCTCGTTGAGGACGGAATACTTCAATGCCAACCATCAAAACGACGAGTAGCACCTCGATGTCCATCTGACCCTGGGATACTCGCCACGCGCCTAGTCCAAGCACTGACGCCGTTCCAACAGCTACCCCGACATCCGTGAGCCCGCGGTTAATTGCGTTGGTAGCAAGCACCCACATCGTGGTGCGAAACACTTCGTGTGCACGTTCTGCGAGGAGCCTTCCTCTACTAGCGCTCTGTCCGAAAGCCTTCAGTGTGAAGAGTCCTTGAATCGAATCTAAAAACTCAGCAGCGAAAGCGCGGTATGCGTTCGAACGACGCATGCTGTTCTTCATTTCATAGCGCTGAAACGACATCGGTGCAATCAACGTGAACATGGCGAAGCCAAACATCAACGCAGCGAGTGGGAAGTCATAGAAGGCAAGCAATCCGAGGACGATGAGCGGTGTAATCAACGCGATTAGCAGCTGCGGCAGGTACTGACCGAAGTACGTCTCAAGCTGCTCGACGCCGTCGATCATCGAGATCATGACAGCGCCCGTCCGAGCGAGTCCAAAGTGAGCGGGACCGAGCTCTAACACTTTGCCGTATAGTTGCTTTCGTAACACCATCTGCACACGGATCGCGGTGCGATGCGCGACCATGGTCCGAAAGTGCTCAAGACATCCTCGCAAGATCATCACTGATGCAACCGCGATGCATGGAACCGTTAAATCCGCCATTGTGTCACCGACAAAGACACGACCGAGCAGCCAACCTAAGAGTGCTAGGCGTCCGATGCCAACGAGCGATGAGACAATACCCGTGCAGACTGTCGCCACGATACGAACTCGCACACCTTGAGTGAACTGCCAAAGCCGGGTGTCAAACAGCATGTAACTAGCGCTCAGTCGTCGATGGAGGGTTGCCGCTCAGCATGATAGTGTTTTCATTTTTTGAAAGGTCTTCAATCGTTGAATGCACGATCATCGCCTTGCCTCATAGTTCTTTGTAGATCGCAGAATCTCCTCTCATGATTGATCCTAATCGTCTCACCGAACTCCAAGTACTAGGTTTCACCGTAATTGAAGATGTACTTGATCGTTCGGAAGCGCATGCCATGCGGGATTTCGTCGTTGAACAAGCCTTCTCGATCGGTGTCGAACACCGACATCGCGGCACTGCTAGACACCTTGCAAATCTCGTTACACTCGATTCCACGTTCCTTCCCACGATTGATCATGAAGCGGTGCTTCCTTACATTGAAGCGATGATGGGAAAGAACCTAATCTTGGGTTCTTTAAGCGCTAGGGTCGTACGGCCCGGAGAAGGTGAACAAACTTTGCATAGTGACGTTCCGATTAGCATGCATCGCTATGGGACGGATGCACCCTTGATGATGAACACCGTCTGGGCACTGTCCGATCTCAACCGTGAGAATGGCGGAACTCGATTAGTACCCGGTAGTCACCAAAGTCACCTGTTCGAACCACCGGCCGGATTGGATCTACCTCATGAGATGCAACCTGATCTTCGCGCTGGATCCGTCGTCATTTTTCACGGGCAGACCTGGCATGGTGGTGGCGCGAACAGAAGCGACGAGTTCCGAACGGCGATGTTCGGACACTATCGAAACGGCGAGTGGCTTCGCTTCCAGTGTGATCCGCATGACGGGTTCAAGGAAGAATGGTTAGCAGACATGACAACGCGTCAGAAGGAGCTGCTACGGATGACGAACGGCATCGATCACCGCCACGGAGCGGACTTCTATGAACGATAGTAGAGGGACTTCGAATCACTACCACGCTCGGAGAAGTCGGAGGAGGTACATATGCGCGAGCAAGTTCTCAGCTACGAATCGAGAGGATCGGTGTGACGATTGAACCTGTTCGTACGCGTCTTAGACTACCGGCGGCGTATGGAGCGCCTACCGACTCCCCGCTCTTAGAGTGGTCGATCATTGTTAAACGGCTTCAAGAAGCGGAACATTACTGGTTGACCACTGCGGATAGGAACGCCGTACCTATCTCTCGACCGCTTGATGGCATCTGGTTAGATGGGCTTTTCTATTTCAATGGCGATCCCGCAACCCGCTGGCGCAAAAATCTCTCGGAAAATCCTCAAGTGTGCCTATCTCTCGATGACGCGACAAATCCCGTGATACTCGACGGATCTGTATCCGTTCGGCCTCTAGATGCGAAAGATGCGGAAAAGGTCGCTAAGACGACTCAGGAGAAGTACGGGTGGGGCTCAAGCGAACAATTTCAATCTGAGTCATGCGTTTTTACGCCGATTCAATGTTTGTCGTGGTTCGGCTTGTTCGAGAACGCAACTCGTTTTCGTTTCAATGGCTGATTCTCGCCGCGCGTGAAGGTCGTTGACCTTCCTAAACGAACGCACAACGGAGATTTTTAGTTCGCTCAAGCGCAATTGGGTGCGTGAAGAACCTCATCAATTTCGTGTTACCGCATTCTCTAAGTTTCAACGCGTACGCTTAGGACATCAACATCAAAGTATTGACGGTGTCGTACTTCTGCGGCTAGATGGCGGAGTAACCTCAGAGACACGTCTCTTTCGATGGTTTCTTCGGTCGCTGTTTCTCCAAGTACTGCGAGGCGATCCTCAATATTCTCGTGCCCTCCCGCCGCGATGAATTCGAGCTCTACACCCGTACCATCTCTCTGCACAGCGATCAATAGTCGTCGATCCTCCTGTACGACCTCTTTTTCGTCCTCTCTCAGCAACGAAAGAAGCGATTCTTCGACGACAGCGTCAACTCTCTCATTAAGCGACGTAGACCATCCGAACCGTGTTGTCAAATCTGCCACGAAGTCGCGAATGGCGGGTAGTTCTGATGTTGCGAGCACGGTTTGAAATTTCTCTCGACGCGGCGAAGTCCAGATAAGCACCGCTGTGAGTGCTATTGCTATCAAACCACCTGTCGTTAATGCACTATTGAACAACCCGCCGGCAAATGACGCGACAAATTCAGGGAATATAAACCCGTATTGACAGCCCGCACCGATCCAAAATGAAAGACCGATGACCATTGCCTGACGTTGGTCCACTCGTTCTGACACCGCCATTTTCAGTCCCACTGAAAAGGTGATTGCGAGCATTACTGTTACATAGCCTGCATAAACCGGACCCGGTACGGCTAACACCAAAGCTAGAACCTTTGGACAAAACGCGAATAGGATGATTGCAAAACCGTAGAAGACACCTACGGTCCGAGCGGCAACGCCGGTGAGTTGAACTCGTGCAACAGTGGCTGAGTTTGCGCAATTGGGCATCGTACCGGCGAGACCGGCCACTGCGCTTGACGCTGCGTCTGCAGCTAACGTGCCTTGAACCGGTCGGAAATCCATTGCGTGCGGGCGTCGCCACGACACGGTTTGAATGGCGAGTGAGCTGCTCATCGCTCGAATCGTGCTGATGAGGAACAGCAATATGAACGCCGGAGCCAATCCGAGGTACGCTTCGAAATCAATGGCGGGAATTCCCTCGGCATAGTACGTTGGCCAGCCTATCGGTATTCCAATCCATGCTGCTTTGGCAACACGATCAATGTCATAAACACCGAAGTACAGTGCAACTAACGATCCTGAAAATATCGCTATTAACGGTGCCCAACTTCGAAGGCTCGGTCCGCCTCTCAAACTAATCCCTCCCATAACGAGAATAGTTACACCCGTGCAAACGGGTGCGACCGCATGGGAGTACGACGCAGGTACGTCTTCGAACATGCCGAATATCACGGGAAAGACTGTCACGGGAATCAGCATCAGCGCGGTTCCTGAGACTGTCGGGGTCAAGACTCGTCGTAGAAGCGAGATTCTCAACGCGAACGCGAATTGAATCGCAGCTGCCGTCAATGTGAGCAGGGCGAGTAGCGCGAGTCCGCCTAGCGACAATGCGTCTGCGGTTATCGCTATCGCTGCGGTTGGCGGACAGATCGCCATCACATAACCGGAACCGAACCGACCAAACGGGCGTGCATGTACAACCATGATCGCGCCACAAATAATCAACGTCGCAAAAACCGCCCAGACTGTCGTTGTTTCATCCATGTCTGCTGCACGAAACGCGACAGCTGGGATCAACATGATCGCACTGAGCGAAAGCAATGCGTATTGAAACCCAATTCCGACGGACAATCGTAGCGGCGGTTTTTCGTCTACTTGGTAGGTGAGATTCTTGATCTGGTCCGAGTCGTCAGCCATCTCGCAAACGCACCTTATCTCGCGAATCGTCAAGATTAAACACGAGACGACACCTCTGTCATGTCGTTCAGGTCATGATCAATTGATCGCATTCACACTCGACAAATAGCGGATTCACTAGTTGGTGAAAAACTCGCAATCGTCTCTCGCAATCGCTAAACGGTCTCTACTCTAACGCAAAAACTGGGTAGTTACAAGACTCCCGGAATTAGTGCTGCTCGTTTCTTAAGAGTGTCTTCAAAGTTCTCCTGATACCAATCCCGTCGCCACAACGCTCTCGGCACCAAATTCGCGATCGTCCAGAGCGCGAAGGCTAAGCCAGGCAGTGACCACGTCAGCAAAGCGAAACCGATCCACTCGATGATCTCACCCGCAAGATTTGGACAGCAAATTAGATTGAAGGGACCTCCTGAAGGCACTACTCGGTCATCCGTCGCACGCCTTCGAAGATAAAGTAGCCGATAGTCACTCCATACGTTCAGCGCCATACCCGCGAAAAACAGGCCTACACCAACGGCGAAGCGAGGATCGGTCAACCATTGTTCAACATACGACGCACCGTACGCCAAAAACCACCCCAACAAAACACCGTTGACTAAATTGAAACTCACGGATGAGGCACACAACGGCATCGATACGGTGCCGTCACGCTTAGGAATGAACCAGCACCACACAAGACTTCTGTGCCCGTAATGCAGGAGCCAAAGACCAAGAAAGACATTGCCGATCAGATAGGTGTTTCCACTTGCTAAGTAAATCAAGGGAAAGGTCAGCAGAGCCGGTAATTCGAATACGAACCACCCCCACTGAGAGTTCATTTTCATACCACGAATGTTCGTACCCAATCTGCCCACTGGGTCCCATTTGAGCAATCCGGCAATCAACGTCGGTATCGCGCCTAACGACCAAAGAAGGCATATGATGGTGAAGATGGTCGACTCGTGACTCATACCCTCTATCCTAGGGCGAAACCTGCGTTTTCACCGATGCACTAGAACCCTACTACGCTATAGCTTTGGTCGAGGATTAGTCTTATAGAAACGTAAAGACCTAAGAGGGCACAAAGGATCCAACTTCCGTTTATCACCCAAATGAAGAGAAACGCATCCGATGCCGATACCGACTTATAGTGCTCGCCCACGTAGAAACTCGCAGAATACATGATCGTTCCGAATATCCACTGATGAAACAGCGCAATTCCGATAACACCGACGGCAAGAGGCGGGATCACCGGATACGCGAACGTCACGAGCAACAGTACCGATGGAATGAATGTCCAAAAACCATTCCAGATGTCAGTGTTGAAACCACAGGAGGTTTTATCCGTGTATGCAGGATCGGTTACGGAGTAAACGGAATAGATTTCTGACCAAAACGTCAACGAAAACAGCTGAGCCGCCGAGAGCCGCGTGTACATAAACGCTCGTGACGCCGAACTTCCTATCTTCTCGCCTTCCTCGCGCCAATACTGCACACGCGTACCGACATGGTCGCGACGCGCGAACAGACACCACTGCCAGAAACACACTAGCACGTTAACAGCTAGGAATATCGAGAGTATCAAATGGATTACATCGAATGAACCCATGTTCGCATATCGATATCCGATCGGGATTCCTGCAACGACGATGAGAAAGGACGTTAAGAGAAACCAAACTGGCATGGTGAAAGCCCTAAGTCATTTTTCGAGATTTTAGTGATCACATTGTTTTTATCAGTGTTTCGGTGAATTTGAAATGAATCGAGTCGCGATGTCTACTCAGAGCTTCAATCGGTACTCGTGCTTATCGAAAATCCACCAACGTTCCCCTTCTGAGAGAATTCAGTCGCCCACTGTAGCGTAAGGTTCGTCCATCGGTACAAATTCCGTTTCCTCTAGTGCCTCCTCAGTCCATGTCTTCATCGAACGTGTACTAAGAAGAGCGTGCTGATATTCCAAGGCTTCCCCATCGAGACTAACTTCATAGGTTACGAAGCGTGAAGCAACCGGCGTGAAGAACGCGTCCGCTGCAGAGAATTCACCAAACAAGAAATCCCCGCCCTCCGCGAACTTGCGACGCGTACTCACCCAAAGTCCACAGAGGCGCTCAATCTCTTCTATTACTTCCGGATTCTTACCTTTACCCGGATAACGAGAACGAATATTCATAGGCATCGCGCCTCGAAGGCTGAGATATCCTGAATGGAAATTCGCAACCAGAGATCTCGCTCGAGAACGTTTCAGCGGATCATTTGGCCAGACACACGCTTCTGGATGCAGTTCGTTCAGACGTTCCAAGATCGCGATCGTGTCGAACGTTGCGAATCCTTCACCTGGGACGCCCTCCCATAACACCGGTACAAGCCTTGACGGTGATAGTCGGTCAATGTTCAGCTCCCAATCTTCAGAATCGAACTTCACCATCCGCTCCGTAAATTCGATACCGAGCTCCATCATTACCAGCCACGGTCTTAGCGACCAGGACGAGTAGTTCTTGTTTGCAATGACCAGTGTCAGTGGATCTGACATAGACTGCCTTACTTCGAGAGGCCTTGGTTAAAAGTGAGTGGAATCGAAAATTGTCGCATTAAACACACTTGATTTGCTTTATATGTCACAGACGCTATCCAACCAATCAATCGCAAGCAAGACCAAAAATTCATCATCCCTTCCGCACGGTTATAGACTTTTCTCGCCGTCTTAGCGCACCATCATGAAAGACTCGTTAGTCAAAACGGCTAAATCGGGACTTCACACCGCCTAAACTTGCTCCAACGCTGAGCCATCGATTAGAACGTGGGCTACGACCCTAGATATCCGCAGAAACACTACGACCAACTGGCCGACGACGAGTGGACACGTCTGACACGAAGTCGTCGCGGTGAACTGAACTACGTCGTACACATTGACGTTCTGCGTCATCACATTCGAGGCGACATGGACGTTTTAGAAATCGGTGCGGGTACTGGAATTTACACGAAGGAACTCGTACATATGGCTCACAGGCTAGTAGTTGCCGACTTATCGCAAGTTCAACTCGACCTGAATCGCGAACACATGCGTGAACTCAATCTCCTCAGTTTAGTAGACGAATATCGACTGCTTGACTTAATTAACCTTGGTGAATTGAACGATGCTTCGTTTGACGCCGTGGTTTGCATCGGAGGACCGCTAAGTTATCTGCTAGATCAAGAAAAGCGCGGAGTTCAGGAGGCTCTACGCATTGTGAAACCAGGCGGGATCGCGATCTTCGGCGTGATGTCGTTAATCAGCACCCTGATTCGGTTTATGGGAGCATTAAAGTCAGAACGTGACGCGATTGGTATCGACAACTTACGCTGGGTTCTAGAAACTGGAATCCAAGACCGCGACCACACTCCTACGAGTGAGCACTACTGTCACATGATGACTAGCGCGAATCTTGACTCTCTTCTGGCTGATGAGAAAGTCGAGGTTATCGAGAGACGAGCGAGCGGACTTCTAAGTTTAGCGACTGAAGATTCTCTAGCAGAAGTGCGTACGGACGACGAATTGTGGGAACTCGTGGTCGAGCGGGAACTTGCTTGGTCAAAGCTACCGGGCGCGTTGGACCTCGGCTCAAATATCGTGTACGTCGTGAAAAAGTACTGATCGAAGCTTGAAAGGAAACGACATTACTCAATTGACTAACTAATCGGTTCTATCGCCTACTTCCCTCGCAATCGCTCAATCGTCCGGGTCGGAACCAAACCTCAACACGTTACCGTCCGGATCCTCGACCTGGAATTCGAGCGCCCACGGATATTTAGTCGGTTCCGAACGAATGATTGCGCCACGACTTTTATAGAGCTCGTACACAGGACGCACATCACCAACGCCGACCCATATCCAAGCGCCTGGTTGACCTTGGGTATTCTGAGCGAGATAGATGCCGTTGCCGACTAATGCGACACTTGTGAAGTCACCAGTATTCCACGGCGCTGCTTCGAATCCCAACACTTCGGTGTAGTACGTTACCGACCGAGCCAGATCGCTTACACAGAGTATCGGATCGATCATCTCAACGTTTGTGGGATAACTCATCTACAAAGACCCTCTCAGAACAAAATATGGTGTTGCTTAGCGAACAGAAAGTTAGCTTCGATTCTATGTTGCGATAGCAGTTTTTGTCGCTCAAGCAATAGGAATGGTTGGTGGAGTCCTTAAGAGCTCACGCGGTCGCACTAAACTTCCATGCTCAAGCATCTTCTATGTGAAGCCAAGTGAATACACTCGGCGACGAAGCGCCCATGCCACCACCCTACGATCCGGAAGCGGCGTTCAGTAGCAAGCAGCCTCCGATCAAGCCGTCAGTACCACTAACGACCGAGCTAGATCCGCCAGGCGCCGACCGCATCGGTTTGACCCTTGAAGAAATCACGCAGTTTCGAGAAAAAGGGTACCTGGTAAAACGAGGATTGATCCCGAAAGAAACATTCAAACCGTTTCACGATTTATGGTGGCAGCAACCGCCGATACGCGCCGCCAAGCTAAATCCTGACGATCCTAAAACGTGGATTTCCCCGGGACGCTATTGGCCTGCTGAGAACAGATGGTCGCTTGCTGACAATTGGATGGGCAAGGGTGTTTGGCCTACACCCGATGAAGAACGTCCGGGCGCAAATAAAGGAGAACGGGTCGGCCGACTCCCCCACAAGCTGACTAGAGACACAGGCAACTACGTTTGGCGTTGGCACGGAATCGGTCACGACCCCGAATTCGTACGTGCGACATCCGCTCACCCCAACGTACTCTACATGATCGAGGCGCTTATGGGTGGTCCGGTCAAACTGCCGCACCGCAATCGTGGTATTTATTCGGTCTTCCCACGCTTACCTGGTGATCCCGAAACTCGGCTTGGTCCGCATATGGATCAGAACATGACCGAGATGCAAGTCGTCACCTACATTGACGATGTAGAACCGAGATCTGGAGGATTCACTATCTATCCAAGGTCGCCGCAGCTACTGTATCCAACCTCACAACAAGCCCACAACTTTATCCCTACCGAGGCATCGACTGAAGCGATGGATCAGATCAAGGCAGAAATTCAACCGATTGAGTTCTGCGGCGAGGCAGGGGACGTCATCTTTTGTCACGGTTGGGTAGTCCATTCCGCAGGCATTCACGAAGGAGACCGGATAAGGAAAGCTGTCATTCAGGACTTCAATCGCGTACGCAAGCGAAGCCATATGCGCTGGACCGCAGCAGGCAAGCACGGCGGCGAACGTATCAATTGCTCCATGGACGGTGTTTTCGAGATTTCCGACGCAAACGGTGACGATCCAAGTGATGGTATGCGCGAAGTTACGAATCAGTGGATTATGGATTCGAACGAGTTCGTACTTTCTCGAAGAGAACCGTTTCAAGATATGTTCGAAGAATGGAATCTCGGTGAGAGACCTGTCGAGGGAAACGTTATAGATGAGCCACCGTGGTGGGAGAAGTACAGCTTGCCACTACTTCCGAGCGGATCAACCCCGAGAGGTGGCGGGGGAACTCCCGCTGTACCGTTGCAAAGTATCGCGGATTACAGAGGCGATGGGATTTGGCGGGTTAGGTCGCGTGCCAACGATTGGATGCAGACATGAGAAGCTGACCCCTCTGTCGAACGCTCGCAATCAATGGATTTATCACCACAAACATTCGTGAGCTAACGGGAATGATCTCCCGTAGATTCGGTTTTCTAAAAGCGAAATCTCTAACGCAGTGATTCACCCTCCATATTTGTTACGAATAGTTACACTCGATTCAGCAAGAACCGCTCGGTTCAAATGGCTCAGAAGGAGCGATTTGTAACAACGGAATATACGTTTATAACAAGAAAATCAGTGTCAACTGAGACTGTGGCTTCCAACACTGCGTACCAAGCTAATTATTTCGCGCGCCACACCTCACGAAAACACGCTAACAGTTAATTGACGAAATACTAATTTAGCTGATACTTTTATGCTGTACCAAGCGAGCGATATTCGCGGAGGGCGGATTCGTTCGTAGGTTGCGACCGGTACTCATTGTCTTCAAAGGAGACAAAACAATGTTGACACGAATTATCGTTGGACTTGCCGCTCTGGTGTCCATCGTTCATGGTGTAGCTCCAGATGTTGTTCCGGAGAACATCCTCCCACTTGCCCTCGTCATTCTCGGATTGATTTACGGCGCGATGAGTGTGGACGCGGAAGATGCAACCAATTTCTTGGTTGTAGCGCTCGCGGTTGGAGGTGCCGCTGCTGCCAACGCCCTTGACTCTATACATGTCGTTGGAGGCTATCTAGACGGAATCTTGGATGCGCAAGCGCTTGCACTTTGGGGCGCGGTAGCATCGATCCTTGTCATTCGCATTTGGAACCGACTCGCTGGGGATGATTCCTCAGGCGGAGGCGACGCCGAATAGCTATTTCTAACTTTGGACGGGCGGCGTGTATACGCCGCCTTTTTTGTACTACCTGTCAATAATCCTACGACAAGATTGAATCGCTCAAGAACGATCGAGATTCTTGAGAATTTAAGCATTTAGTGCGTCATATGTGGAGTTAAATCGGATGCGCATGAATATCCAAATTGACGATGCGCTAGTCGATGAAGCGTCGTCGTTAACAGGAGTCCGCTCCATACAGGAGCTCGTACACCTTGCGCTAAGCGAACTGGCGCGCGTCAGGAAAAAGAAGGACCTACTCGAACTCGCTGGGAAGGTGGATCTGCATACCGGATTCGACCATAAGGAGATGCGACGACTCCGTGAAGATGCGGACTGAGACAAGTATGTCCATCAATCTCTTTCGAGATCTATCGGATTTGACCCTCAATGCGGTTCCACCGGCAGAATTGAACACATCATCAAGTCCACGCCACCTCTACTTCGTTACTTGATAGTTGGCGTTTCGTGTGTCATCTGCGATTTTTTAGGCCGCCTCGAATCATAGCTCAAACGTTGCACACCACTAGGAGACGGGTATCAAAGCTGCCCTGATGACTCAACCCACACAGCCATTTTCTGAACGGTACGGCCGATGGGGAGTCGTAGCTGGCGCTGGTGAAGGTCTAGGTGCGGCATTCGCGCTCGATCTCGCAAGGCGCGGAATGAATGTGCTACTGATAGCACGACGTGAGCACCAGATTAAGCACGTCGCGTCGCAGATTCAGTCGTCTTTTGGGGTTACCGCACGCTGCTTAGCGCAAGACCTCGCCAATGTGGAAACCGTCGCAGAAATCGAGCGAGAACTTGCGGACAAAGACGTAGGCGTGCTCGTATACAACGCCGCACATATTCCGCTTGGCTCATTCCTTGATACAGAAATGGCAGATATCGAGCAAGCAGTCGCTGTGAATGTACGCGGACCGATCGCGCTAATTCGGGCAATCGCACCCGGCATGCGAGAACGCCGCCGCGGAGGTATCGTCTTGATGTCTTCGCTTGCTGGGTTGCAAGGCGCACCCGGACTGATCACCTATTCATCAAGCAAAGCATTCAACATCGTTCTCGGAGAAGGTCTTTGGCGAGAATTGCGTGACTGTGACATCGACGTCCTTACCTGCATCGCTGGTGCAGTTCGCACTCCCGGATACGCAAGATACTCTAGTCGCGACACACCAGGTATACAGGAACCCGAAACTGTCGCACGACAAGCACTAGATGCGCTTCCCAAAGGACCGCGATTTGTTCCGGGATTCACGAATCGCTTAACCGCGCAGTTCCTCTCTCGACTGCTCCCTCGTCGAGCAGCTATCGCACTTCTTGCGAAAGCGTCGCATCCAGACGAATGATGGAAGCAATTGTTAGCTTTTTTTCGTCATGGTTGATTTTCGCTGGTATTCTTGGTCTGCACCTCCTCCTACCAGCACGTCACGTGACCGGCTACGTAGAGAAAGATGGAACCGATGAGTTACTCAGCTATCGCCTAAACGGACCTCTCGTTCTGATCGTCTCGATCAGTATTTGGTGTGCTCTAGGTTTCAGCGGGTTAATTCCATGGGATTGGATGTGGCATAACCGCTGGTACGGATTCGTAGGTGCGATTACATTAGGACTTCTGATATCCCTTCTAGTCGTAACAACCACACCAAATCAAGGCAAGCCCTGGCTACTGGAGCTCTACCGCGGTAGGCGCAGGAACCCGCAAATGTTCATGCGTCGCGCCGACGCGAAAATGGTCTTATATCTTCTAGGCGCCGTGTTGCTCGAACTCAATCTACTGTCGTTCGCGGCGCATCACCTACTGAGTTTCCCTGACGATCCATCTCCGGGCGTAGTCCTCTACGTCGTATTGTTTACATGGTTCATTTGCGATTATCTGGTGTTCGAACGAGTCCACCTTTACACCTATGATCTGTTCGCAGAGCGAGTCGGTTTCAAGCTGGTTTGGGGTTGTCTGGCGTGGTATCCGTACTTTTATGTAGTGGGATTGTGGTCTGTAGCTGACATGCCCAATCCGCAGTCAGCGAGTTGGTTTCTCGTTATCGCTAGTCTGACTTTCTTCTCTGGCTGGGTGCTTGCCAGAGGATCAAATATGCAGAAATTCACCTTCAAGTTAAATCCAGACAAGGCGTTCTTGGGGGTAATGAAACCGAAACGACTCTCGGACGGAACGCGGCATCTGCTTTGCAATGGATTTTGGGGTATCTCCCGTCATGTGAACTACCTAGGCGAGATGCTCATGGCGACTGGATTGACACTCGTACTTGGCTGGCCATTCGAATTCGTACCTTGGTTGTATCCTATGTACTACATTGCGCTCCTCGTACCTAGGCAAATTCAAGACGATATACGCTGTGCCGAAAGGTATGGTCAGCTATGGGAGCGCTATCAAGCACAGGTTCCGTGGCGTATCGTGCCGAAGATTTACTAAAGCTCAAGAACCCGCTAGCTATTGCTTTAAATTAACAGAGGCTAGCAAACCTAGATTCGGTTGCTCTCTTGCGAGTCCGAACTGCAACTGTAGTGGTTTCCCCGCACGTAATGAAGTACCCATCAATCGATCCCAAATCGCTAGTGCAGAACCAAGATTTTGATGTTCGTGATCTCGACTGTGGTGCAATTGATGTTGCGCTGGACTAACGAACCATCTCTCCAGACGCCCGAATGACAGCCATACGTGCGAATGCCGCAAGTTTGAACCCGCTAAGTTAAACAAAAACCCAAAGAGTCCGACGCCAAGTACGTCAAATGTCTCTAAGTTCCGTCCAAATAACCAAATGAAAAAACCTGTTACCAATCCAAATACCACGATACCTCTAACGAAATAAAGTAAATGCTCAACTGGATGGACCCGAAATAGGGTAAGTGGCGTGAGGATCTCCGCACTGTGGTGAACGCGATGAAATCGCCAGAGCAAGGGGACACGGTGCATCGCAAAATGTAGGAAGAATCGACTCGCATCTTCTGCAATAAAGAATGAAAGGCTGAAGATTGCGCCAATGACGATCCAAGGTAAATCTATAGCAGGCGCATCGCCGAGCTGACTCTGAAGAAAACCGCCAACTAGGAGGGTTCCCGCGAGTCTACCGCCAACTGCGGGTACGAGAACCAAAACTCTGATCGCATTGTTCGCGAACATCAGACTGATGTCGACTGCACTCGATTTGGTAAGCCAATAGTGTTTATCGAACAGCTGACGAAGCTGATCTTTCAGATCCACGCGCCCAACTCGTATGGCGGTAATGATCGAGGCAAGAACCAGCGACGAGAGCAAGCATCCCCACCAGATGCGCTTCGCTGGGTCTAATGGAAATACGAGGGGATTGAGCAGGTCCGTCAGCATAAAACGTCGATATGTTGTGCTTCCGTGAAGATCGAAGTCGCGCCTAACTAGGCATTGATTGGCCTAACTGAGCCTCAATCGTTATCCGTCTGTGCGCTTCCAGGTATCGACACATCTACGATGGTTACGAAATCAATCTTGAGATCATCGGTAACTCGTTTTAGTAGACCAGTGATACGACAACCATGAACTCCGTCACTCGAATCACCACCATCCGGCTGCGAGAAGGCGTTTGTACATGACGTTACCGCCGCGTCGGAATCGATAGTGATTGCCTCATCGTAAAGGGGGTTCTGAGCTACATCAATCGCAGCGATTACCGCATTTAGGTTAGTGACGAAACGCTCGCTAACTTCCTCGTAACCCTCGTCGTCAATTAAGTCATCGAATCCAAGACTGTCTGCCCCGGTAAAGATTTCAAGAAACGAGACAACGTTTGCACGTATATTGGTAAGGGATTGACGCGCGTACTTCGACTCTACGCTTTCAGGGCATGCATGAGCAGAGCAGTCATCATGAATACCCATGGGAATACCTAGTTTGTTATCCTTGACGAGCGTGTCGATCGCGAAGATCGCATCAGTAACCAGCTGAAGCGTAGTACCCGTATTGCCCTCAGCGATAAATTCTTCGCGAAACGTACCCCACCTAGTCACCAGGACATCTGCTGCAGACGCGGCATCATTCGCGATCTCGAGGGCCAGATCACACCGCGCCTGTCGCTTGACAGTCGTTTCCAGTTCGTTCCACCCCATGGTGGCTGGTACCTGGGACGCGCATGTATGGTCCAGTTCCTCGTTAAACAACAGATACTCAATCGCACCAAAACCTCGCTGATTGGATGATCTAGTCGCAATATTGAATTCAGCATCGTCGTTAGCGACCAACGCGGCAGATTGATCAATGCCACAGGAGCTTATCGGACCCGCACTGTATGACATCAAACGGTGTCTCAACGCTTCGCCATTTGCAAGCGCGGGACCAATGACATGCATTTCTGTGGCTTGAATACGATTCATGACTTCACGCCACGACTCACGTGCGGACGAACGTGCAGCTGATTCGCCGTCTTCTCCAATGACGTTGCACAACGACGCAAGAGAACCGTCCGTGGCCGCGAACGCATTGGTGTCCACCAATAGCTCGGCGTAGTTTCGCGCAATGATGTTGTCCGCGAAGTTCGTGAGCATACCTGTGGAGTCAAATTCAGGCTCAGGCGGTGGCGGCGGGGGTGGCGATGGTGGCGGCGTAGTAGGTGGGGGCGGAGGCGGCGTCGGATCACTGGAACCACCCCCGCCACAGCCGAGGATAGCAAAGACGCAAACCCCTAACAGAACCGCTAAGAAATAACGGATGTCGAATAGCTCGACTTCCGGCTTGTCTTTCGAACCGATTGACCGCATCGATACCACCTTCAAACTACGTTGAAATTCTCAATACCCGTCTTACCACGTTGCAACGACAGCAGGATCGAAACCATAAGCTTCCTGAAGTATGTCACGCGCCATACGAAGGTCGGAAATGTAAGACGCAACAGCTTCTTCGGCTGAGACCGATGGCGCAACGCCGTTTTGAGATCCGTCCGCTAGCACTGGTGCGTCGCCCATGAGTGATAACACCTGACGTAAGTCGTCAAGATCGATACCTTCTACAGACCCGTCGCGAAACGGTGAAAACGGACTGAATTGGAGTGCCAATGCGAATCCTTTCATTTCTCCCCAGTGCTTGGCTAAATCGAGGAAGTTATTCAGGTCCGCGAAATCGGATCCGACGAAGTTAGCCATATCGCCTGTCGTGTCGTTAATGTAGTGAACAACAGTTGCGGCTACGCATGCTTCCCAAGCTTTCGCCGCAATTGCAATCTGTTCCTGCAATACCGACATTTCGTCATCCGATACTTCTCTTGCCATCGTTGCATTCATGAGAATTTGCCGACCAAGTAGGAAAGCATCCATGGCTTCTTTCGAGTAATCGGTCATACCGTTGGACCCACGGTCTCGTTTCGCGCAGTTTTGCGCGTGACCTAAGACGATCTCTGAACGAACGTCGATGCTGCCATCGCCATTCGTATCCTGATATCCTCGGCCCCAGCCTTCTCGTCCACCCTTCGCGGCGGCTTCGTCGTCGGTGTAATCGTTTTGATTTCGGGCGGCGCCGTAATAGCCGAATGCTTCATCGAAATCGTGCTCGCCTGCACCATAGTTCTTTTCACCTTCCTGACCCAGCGCATTCGCAAAGTCGGTTTGAAAGTAATCGTTCGTACCTTGCGAGAGAGAAACAGCGCCTGAGAGGAATTTCTGTATCAACTGTCGGTAGTCACGTCCTGCCGCGTCAACCTGTACCGTGCCAATGTTCACCGCGGCGTCTTCCACTGTCGAAATCGTAGGCGTGGTACCGTCGGAAGCTTCTTCTGCGATCCGATCTATATACCAATACGCCAACTCGATGGGCAATGGGGTGGCATCCATACCATCTTCCCAACCAAAGAAGTCACCGATAAGGCGACCTGACTCGCCACCACCAGCACCGTCCCCGCCAGCGATTTTCCCAATAAGGTTCTTGTTGGTGCTGATGTCCCCGTAGTTTGGACCTGGAATTACTGGTTCGCCACCGCTTACGGTAAACCCGTGAGGCACGTCGTCCGCGCCTTCACCCGTAATGTAGAACCGCAATTCTGAGCGAATTGCATCCTCTTCGCCGGGACGTTCCGTCAATCCAACAACGGCTCGTACCAAACCCAACATGAGCAGTTGTCGTGCGGTCTGACCGGTGTAGCTAACCGAGTCGCCATCGTCAAACGTACTCTGATATGCGTATTGCGTTGGAATCGGATCGCAAGCATCACCTTCGCCATTCCGATCGCTATCGGCTTGATCGGCGTTCGCGACCATCAGGCAGTTGTCGCTGTTGTCTCCTACGTTGTCTTCATCAGTGTCACTGGTCTCAGTTGGGTCGTTTGGAAAAGCATCACCGTTATCGCCGACACCATCGCCGTCAGTATCCATCGTTTCGTTCGGGTCGTTCGGAAATGCGTCGCCGTTGTCGCCAACACCATCGCCATCTGTATCCCTCGTTTCGGTCGGATCGTTCGGAAACACGTCCGCGTTATCGCCGACACCATCACCATCACTATCCCTCGTTTCGGTTGGATCGTTTGGAAAAGCGTCAGCGTTATCGCCGACGCCATCACCGTCGCTGTCTACAGTTTCGGTCGGATCATTCGGGAATGCATCATCACGGTCGGGAACGCCATCACGGTCTGAGTCTCTAGGACCGCTACTTCCGCACGCGGCAAGGATAATTAACGTTGCGCCGATCACGAGCAGTCGACTGACTCGGCGCATAAACGATTCAGTCATTAAGAAAGACCCAAGTTTGTTGTTTGCATATCGTAATGATAATTATTCTCATTCACGTTTAATTTGACCAATTCATAAGTATTCCATTCACTGAACAAATTCAAGAAAAATGATCGACCACGAGATTCTTGTCGAACCAATGCCCGGAAGGCAATACCCCAATCCATACGCCGCGGTCTGTAGGCGTCTCCGTTGTCTCTTGCGAGGACATCAGCTCACGTTTCTGCTGGTTGTCTCGCTCTCCACATCGGGAACAATCTGTTTCGCTGACGAACTTTCTGATTCTCTTGATTCAATCGAAGAAAACCATCGTATTGAGCAGGTCACGGTCATAGGTACTCGTAAGACGATACCTGGCTCGGGTGTCATCATCGATGTTGAAGAACTCAAACGATTTGACTATTCCGATCTCAATCAGGTCATCGCAGCTGTACCAGGCGTCTATGTACGTGAGGAAGACGGCTACGGTCTCCGTCCGAATATCGGAATTCGTGGTGCCGCTGCTGAACGAAGCTTGAAGATCACATTGATGGAAGATGGCGTCCTTATCGCACCTGCGCCGTACTCAGCGCCTGCCGCATACTACGTTCCGAACATCAACCGCATTAGTGGTGTGGAGGTGCTCAAAGGACCGTCTGCAATCCAAACAGGACCTCACACCGTCGGCGGTGCGATCAACTTTGTAACCAGAGAAGTACCAAACGAACAATTGAAGGAACTTGATCTCAGTTACGGCACAGATGCGTTTTACAAAGGCGCAATCGCCATCGGCGGTCCCGTCGAAGATTCAAACTTCAGTTTCCTATTTGAGGGCCTCAGCTACGGAACCGACGGATTCAAAACACTAGATAGTGGGGGTGATACCGGTTTCGTTCGAAGCGACCTTGATCTCAAACTTCGCTGGTTGCCAGCAGATCGTCGGGACCAGCGTCTAACCATTAAGGTCGCGTTCGCAAACGAGGACGCTGACGAGACCTACCTCGGACTCACCGATGACGATTTCCGCGCAGAACCTACACGACGATATAGCGCATCACAACTAGCCCGTTTTCAATCTGATCACGCCAACGTACACGTCAATTACGGTCTAGCACTCGGTGCAGTCTATGTCAACACGAAGACATACTGGAATCGATTCGAACGTTCTTGGAACAAGCTCGATGGCTTTATTCACGGTCGCGCGTTGCAAACGATTCTGAATTCGCCGCATCGGTTTACGCGTGAGTACAACCTATTGATTGGTTTAACGGATTCTTCCGCTACCGATGCGCAGACACTTGAAATAACCAACAACGATCGAGCATTCACTTCTATGGGTTTGCAAACCACCGTTGCGAGGTCAGATACGTTCGGAAGCATAAATCATGATTTGACCGTCGGTCTACGCTTGCATAAAGACGAAGTCTGGCGCGACCATCAGCCGAAAGGACATCTGGTGACACAAGGTGTCCTCGTCTGGGACGGATTCGATCGAGCGCGAAAATCCTGGAATAACGCAGAGAGCGCGGCGATAGCCGCGTTCGCATCAGAGGAGCTCGCATGGCGCGACCTCTCGTTAACTCTCGGCCTCCGTTATGAAACTATCGATGGGGAATTCCAAGACTTGAATCTCGGTGTGACTCGACGCAACAATCAATCTGTTGTGTCGCCTGGTATCGGTTTGTATTGGCAAGTCGCAGATCCAATCGGTCTACTCGCTGGAGTCTATAGAGGATTTTCGCCTGCAGGACCGGGTGTTGCAGGCGTCGACCCGGAACGAAGTCTCAATCTCGAAGCAGGTATGAGAATCCAGCACCTTGCGTCTGAATTTGAGGCTATTGTGTTCGTCAGCGACTACGATAACCTACTCGGTCGGTGCCGCGTAAGTGATACAGGATGCGAAGCGGGACAAGAGTTCAACGGCGGCGAAGTCGCGATTCACGGAGTGGAGTTAAACGCAGAATGGAGTGTTGAATTACCTCGCGGAATGCGAATGGATACCGGCATCGTCTACACGTTTACCGATGCTTCCTTTGAGACAGGCTTTCTTTCTGGATTTCCACAATGGGGATTGGTGCGGGAGAACGACGAGCTCCCCTATCTCCCGCGCCATCGTGGGCGAGCGCATGTCCGTCTAGCCGCCGATGCGTGGGAGTTTTCGGCCGCCGCTAAATATCAAGCATCAATGCGCGAGGAACCAGGTGTTGGAACGATTGAGGACGGTCTTCATACCGATGCGTATACCACGGTTGATCTAACGACTAGCTGGAACATCCGTGAGTCTACGATGTTGCAGTTAATCGTAGGGAACGCCATGAATGACGCGGCGATTGTCTCCCATAGGCCGTTTGGCGCACGACCGAATAGACCGCGCTGGATTTCTTTAAGAGTACGAAACCGGTTTTAACTGAAGAAGAGTGAACCACAAACTTCGGAGAACCTAATGGTGACTGTCGTATCTAGTGGCTACTTGGGCTCGCCGAGCAGTATTTACCACATGGGTACCTTAATCAGCGAACCAGTTGATTTATGCGAATAGGTGTCGCAATGTCTAAATCGAGACGTACTGTACGGTGTTCACATCACAAGCACGTATCAATGACTAAATGTCCTTCAAATTACGATGAATTTTCAGAATTTCGTCCACTTGGAACACCGTTTCGAGCGTAAAACACTTCTGAAAATCGCATGAAGAGTACCTTATTAACGACGTTCACCACAACTTTATAGACAAATCGGGCAACCCAGCCTCCTAAATCCGAATCGGACAAAGTCACTAAATCGACGTGTAAGCGAGTGTCAAACTCACACGACGAACTGGCCGAATCTTCAAATTGAAATACGTATACATCGATACACATATGTATATGTATAATACTTTTTAAGTTAACAGGGTACCCTATCTATTCATGGAACACACCGATATTAGTACAATCGATTACAAATCCACGACAGTATGCAACTCTCAAGAATTGAGACATACTGCTTCTTATCGTTGCCTCGTCATTGACCCTCCATGGGACCAAGGAAAGACGGGAAAACGAAGTGTACGTCCTAATCAAGACGAAAAGCTCGATTATCCGACACTTACACCTGATGAAATTAGAGCGCTGCCAATTGAATCTGTCGCCGCCGAAAATTCGTATATGTGGCTTTGGGCAACAAATAGTCGATCGAGAAGTGCGGACATTCCAATTCTTGCGCTCGCGTTCGATCTTATGGATTGTTGGGGATTCCGCTACTACACAACTATCACTTGGGATAAGAAAACTGGACCATGCCCTTTCGGACCTTACCAGATTACAACCGAGCACGTACTTTTTGGATACAGAGGTAAAGCTAACTTTCCTAAAGAGTGTCTAGGAAAAATGAAAACACTATTCGCATCACGCTCAACGAAACACAGTGAAAAGCCTTCTGTGTTTTACGAGTACGTTCGACAGAATTTCGAAGGACCTAGGCTTGACTTGTTCGCACGACGCGCACACGAAGGCTTCGATGGATGGGGTAACGAATATCTAGCCAATGGATAGTACGAGAAGAAAGAGACACGCGAACTCTCTATCAGGGAAAGAATGGCTTAGACGATCATTCAGTATTTGGCGAAACCTAACTCAATCCAAACAGGAACGAGAATTAGAACACCCAGCCACTTTTCCCATCGCACTAGCGAAGCAAGTAATCGAATGTTACAGCGACCTCATCGACACAACCGTTCTAGATCCATTTGCCGGAGCCGGAACCACTTTGATTGCGTCTCTTGAACTAGGTGCAAACGCTATAGGGTTAGACTTAAATCCTGAATTTGAGGTTGTCTTTAATTCACGATTCGAAAACTATCTTAAGCAAAATAACATTGTCATAAAGTATCACGTACGTGACGCACGAGACATTGCAACAGTCGTGGACAGAGAGTCGATCGATATCTGTTTTACCTCACCTCCATATTGGGACATACTAAATCACAAGAGAACTGCAGATAGTAAAGCTCCTATCAGATACTCGAATATTCCAGAGGATTTAGGAAATCAAAGTGATTACTATCGATATCTTGACGACCTAATTAGAATCTTAACCTTAGTTGTCGATACGCTAAAGCCAAACGGGTATCTGATTGTTAACGTGATGGATCTGCGAAAAGGTCCAATTTTCTACCCACTACACATAGATTTAGTCAAGGGATTTTCGGGAAACGATGTTTCATTAGACGACATCATAATTTGGGATCGACAATCTGAGTATAACTCAATGAGACCTCTCGGTTTTCCTTACAAATTCATAATCAATAAAGTACATGAGTACTTGCTCGTCTTTAGGAAACTAGGAGCGTAGCGAATGGCTGCCAGGGATCTGAACTGGGATGATGCAACAACAATGTACTGCATTGGCTACCTAGCAAATCCTGCGGTTGAGACTTCGATCGAAGTCGAGATACCGCGTTCTCGACGAGAGGAGTTTGAAGAAAAGTACGAAACACTTACTGGTCAGGAGCTTCAACTAGAAGGCGATCGTCAACCTTACTATGTATGGCCAACAGGAACTAATAAGTTCGGAATGCAATGTCGCGTGTACTATCGGAATATTGGATCATGTCCGGATGAAATTGCTGATATCACAAGAGCAGGGCGAAGTGATCTTGGCCCTGTTCGAATAAACCGTACCAATCTTGTCTTCACCTTGTTTGAATATGGATTTACGCTTGGTCGTACTGATATTCATAATGTACTAGCGCGCGTAGCTTCAAACCATGGCTATCAAGACTGGTTTTGGGAAGGCTTCACCTGCGGGGGAGTAGAAAATTTAGATGTAATTCTTGAACTAAGACACTCCGTCGGTCCACCCCCTTGGTTTAGAGAGGTTAGATTTACACGTACCCGCCCATCAAGAGCATATACATACCTTCTGCAATACGGGAGTCAATCCATCTGGAAAATCGGGTACACCAGAGATGTCGTTAAACGATTGCGGGATATTAACGCCCATGTTCCATATGAATACACCGGTGAATATTGGAATTTAAAGAAATTTACGGAATGGGAAGATGCTGAAAGTGCATACGAAATGGAACAAAAAATCCTCATGGATCTTAGCCAATATAGAGGTCTTGGAGAACGGTTGAATTGTTCGTTCGATTCAATTCAACGTGCGTGGGAAGACGCGTACGCAACTATAAACACGTAGAACTTATCAGTACATCTTTACACTAGTACTAGTATATGAGGTAGTTCGGCTTCCCTATCGGGGATAATTTACTTAATTACAAAGTTCCAAAATGAGACAACGCATGTCGCATGAATTAGGAGAACCCCGTTCTCGGTCGATCTAAATTTATGCTTATGCTCGTTCGACCACGTGACGCACGACGCTACAAGAAGGCACATCACTTGCACACTTTCTTGATGAATTCACCCATGAATTAGCGGGCGCCGGAATTTGGTTCACTGAACAACGCTTGCAGGATGGTGTACTCGGACCTGTTAGCGAAATACGACGACATTCAGCCACATGACTCGGTACAACATGCCGTCATTGGATACGAAAGCGGTCCGGTTCTCACCAACTGTATCGAGTCGTTCTGGACAACGCTAATACGCGGCTAAATCGGGACCTACCTCAAGTTTTCCCAGAAGCACCTCGACCGCTACGTGAAGGAATATGCCGAACGGCGCAGCGTGCGAGGACTCGACACGATCCCACGAATGTCGCAGCTGGAGGCGCGGTTTTCTACGGTGCATTTAATCTGGGCGGACTTGGTGCATAACAGCGCTACGATGTGATTCTCACCTCGCTCTATCAACGTCCTGGCGTATAGACACCTCGAAGATCGAGCTTCGACTACTCGTCACACCTTGAAATGGCGAAGCATCCGAAACGACCACTCAAGGAGCGGGTACCTAACGCAGACGAGCGTCGAATCTGTATATAAAAACCCTTTATCGTTTAGAGAATAGCGATTAAATCCTATCGGACCATCAAATATTTCAGCTTCATCCTGATGTGTAGTTAAATGAGTATTCGCCTACCGATTACTCTCTCTTTGCATTCGGACCGACGATAGGAACAGCAGAACTTAGAACTCAATCCAAGGAACTGAATCAGATTTTCAGCATGGCTGGATCTCCGACGCATTCGCCATCTACTATGTCGACCCGACACGACTACCGCGAATTGGTATATCCAGTTGAATGTCTTCTGCCAACGACAACGCCCCTTCAATAACTTCCCCAGACATCTTCAGCCAAGCAATCACTCTTCGATGCGCGCCTTTGCCCCAATCCATCTGCGAAGGGGGCGTCGCATACTCGAAGCTCAACACCTCATCATTAAAGTCGATCGTCGTAATCTCTATGTCGCCATCAGTCTCATTGCGCAGTGTCGCGCTGAGGCCGTCGCCAAGTCTCTCAATTTTTAGCAGGTGGCTACGTTCATCGCCGAAGTAGTTCACGACTATCTCCCACGCACCCTCTACCAATTCGAATGACGGACCTGTGCGTTCAATTCCGACGCCTGGAAAGTCGCGCCAAAGCCATCGAAGCGTGTCCGGCAAGATAGCACCCCCATGCTCTAAGTCGTGACCGCCGGTACCTAGTTCGAAGCGATAGTCGTATCGGGCGTACATCAACGCAGAAGCCATGGCGAGGTTGGCGAGCGTCCAACTGCCTTCTGTAATGTTGATATCGTTCGAGCCGTCCTGTAGAAAGACGCGAATTGGCTTTGGATCACCTCGCGTGTTTCGAATCAGATACGGATACTCTGAACCTTGGCGAAGTCGTGTATAGCTGCCAATATGACTCACGACCTTACTGAACACATCCGGGCGATGCCATGCAGCATTGAAAGCACATAAGCCGCCATCGCTCATGCCACAAATCGCGTGTCCTTCGCGATCATCTGTTACGTTAATCTCTTTGCTGATTTCTACCAACAGATCCTCTGTCAAGAAGCGAGTGTAAGTGTCCGTGAGCGGTGTATATTCTTTTGCCCGCTGATCAAATAGTTCGTCTACCGAAGCAGGATTCACGAACACGCCAATACACGTAGGCATTTCGCGTTTGTGGATCAAGTTGTCGAAGACAATCGGAGCGCGAACGCTCCCTTCTCCATCAACGTATGCCTCTCCATCTTGGAAGAACAGAACGCATGCTGGTTCCGAGTCCTGGTATTGATCAGGTACATAAACCCAATAGTCATGCGATGTGTCAGGATAGATGCGACTGGTTTCAAGACGACGCTTCTCAACCCTACCTGAAGGTACTCCATGTTGAGCAAGTGAGTCCTTGCCAAGCTGGTAATTCGTCTTTTTCATTCACTTGTTCCTAGTCTATTGCGGACCGCTCTTTGGTCACTCGAATCTGTCGACTTAGGCGACCCAGAACATCGCTACATAACGCATATCTACGTCCTAATTCAGAATGTGACGATAGACGAACCCGCTACGGATTGTCGTGTGATACTACTTCGCGACCTCTCGTGATCGGGATTCGGTCAGCCTTAAAGGAATTCCGGTGCGTTATGTCAATGCAATCGACGGATCGGTACGCGTTAATCAAACCAATTTTGCTCTCATTCGTGTAGTTCGAATTTGCTCGATGCATCAGGCACGGGTGAAATATGAGTACATCACCCGGATGGAATTGCGGCGTAACGATTTGCGCCTCGAACCTTTCGAATTTCGCAAGCATGCGCTTTCTAACCGGCCAACCTTCTATATCAACGTAACATCGATCAAACAGCCCTGCTAAGTGACTGCCAGGAACCACCGACGTACCGCCTGTATCTGGCCCCATCTCGCGCAAGTACGTAAGTGCTGAGGAGAATTTGAAATTTGAGAGTGGGATATAGTCTGGTGCGTCTTGATGCCATCCCTGAAAATCGAAATTCACCATTGGTGGTTTTACGACTGTTGCAGATTGATACGCATCGACGTCGTTGTCGTACAAATCACAGAATACCTCAGCTAAGCGTTGATCGTGCATGTGCGCGTTCAATCGCGGATGCTTCAGAAAAATATCGTTGTACCAATACACACGATGGGGATTTAGCTCGTCGCCAGGTCCGCTAGTCCAAGGATCAAATCCAACACCATGAGTACCACGTTGGGTCGCACTCAGCAACTCGACCATCGCATCAAGTAGCTCCGCGACGACATCCCCATCAAAAACCTCGCGGAGGATTAAAAACCCGTCCTTTTCGAACCTCTCGATCTGTCCTGGATTCAAAACGCTCATCGGATTTCAGATCCAAGTGAAAGCAGTTGATGAAGCGATAAAGATGCGAAATCCTTTAGAACACATCAGAACGCCGGTATCTTAGCGTCGCCAATACTCAGCGATACGCTTACCTACCGGTCGTATGTTGACCATCAGGTCGTCGAACCCACTTCGCATGGCTCCTTCCTTGAATCGCCAAATGATTAGCGCGGCGAGTCCTACCGCCCCGCCCCATTGCAGGGCCAGAATCGTAGGCGACTCTGACGCATCGAGATTCACGGCAATTGAAATTCCCATGGTCAATAACGCTAAGTCGATAGCAATACCGAGGACGACGGTGACCGCGATGACGCCTACAACGTAAATTGTTGTGAACCGAGGTCCAAACTGAGAGACGATGATCGCGATCGTGCCAGTATTAGTCGCTGGACCGGTCATCAGGAATACCAACGCGGCACCAGGACTGACGCCTTTAGCGACGAGTGCGGCGGCGATCGGTGTACTCGCTGACGCACAAATGTAGAGGGGCACACCAATCAGCAGCATGACTGGATACGCAAACCACTGCGCGTATTCATGCGCCATCAGGTCAGACGGAATCACAAAGTACAGCAAGCCGCCAAGTGCGATACCAACGAGTAGTGCAAACAGGATCTCGTCTGCTACCTCAACGAACCCGTACTTAAAAACGTGTTTCACCACAAGCCAAAAGTCGGTTCCTCGGGTTTGAGTTGAGCTATTTGCAATTTCAGTGGCGTTCGTCGTTTCAATGGTCTTAAAACGTCTCGTCTTAGACGTTAGACCTACTGCCCAGGTTAAAAAAGAGCGACCGAGTTCGCGCAAACTGACGTAACAATCGTCGCGATCAGTAAAGAGACTTGCGTGTGCATGATCGTGCTCGTGCGTACAGCCGTCATGCGCAGAGTCTTTATCCGGCGACGCTCGTCCCATTTTGTCTGGAACGGGATCCGAATCTTGCGTCAACCCGATACAAAACAACCCTGATACCACCGCGGTGACGAAGCTCACAACAGGTCTCACCACTGCAACAACCGGTCCGAAGAAGGCATTTGTTACGAGTATGGAGTCAGCACCAGTTTCCGGCGCGGTGATTAGAAACGACATGCACGCTGACCGAGAAGCCCCTTTTCTACGCATTTCGGCGACAACCGGTACGACGGAACAACTGCAGAGTGGCATCGGAACACCGATTGCAGCACTAGTAGCTACGGTCTTTAACCCATCGTGACGAAACCATCGCAAAATCCCTTCCCGTGATATGAAGACATGCATCACGCCCGATAAGAAGAGTCCGAGTAAGAGCATGGGCGCTAATAACAGGAACGTCTGCCACAAAAACTCAAGAAAGCCACTTGCGACACTCATATGAGCGGCCTCGTCCACCTTTTAGGTGTCACGCAGGGATACATGCGTATGTACCTCGCGAATTTTGTGTTGTTGGATCCAACTCAACGGCCAACCTGAATTTACTCACCCGCACATAAATTATGAAATGTCAGACTGCTTTCTACGAACGTCTAGAAGCTGTCCGTATTTTGGTTTGATCTCAAGACAACACCGCTTTGATTCTTGAAATATCGACACTTTCATTTCTGCATTCGATGTCATGTTCTTAAAATCTGATCTTAAGCGAATTCATCGCGTATCCAGCTATGGTGACTCCGGCTGGTCCCTCGCAACGAGAAGCCGTGAACCCCGTCAGGCCCGGAAGGGAGCAGCGGCAGCGGTGTAATCGGGTGCCGAGGATCCACTGGCCGGGTTGCCACCCAATGTGTTTCACGCTCGTTCACTTGTCGCTGGCGATCGTCCAACTCCAAATGTTGCTCCGCATCATGCTCCATGCTATGCTCATGTTCACTATGTGGTGCATGAGCCCACTCGCTGATGAAAGCGACAAGAACGATCCCTACGACAATTAACAAGAACTTCACCAAGCGATCATCGCCCTGTCGAGGCATTGGCACGTCGTCTTCTCCGGCGACCGCACTCACAGCGTACTGTGCCATCTCAAGCTGATGGGTTGTCAGTTCCTTATCAATGATGTCGATGACTGCGATGTAGATAAACGTACCCGCTGCGAACGCGTTGAATAAGCCTTGCATGACACCGTACACATTACTCGTACCGGCAAACACAACGCTACCACTAACGCCTAATACGATACCTATAGGTGTCATCACACAGAAAAACGCAAGAAATACTTTCTGGCGAGACCTTTCGATCCCAGCCATATGGGTGCTCAAGATCAACGCGAACGCTGCTGGTCCTTTATGGAAGACTATCCCGATCAATAGAGTTACGGCACCAGCGATCTGTTCCTCTAATCCAAGCGCGACCCCGGCGACGATCGAATGAATGCTCAACATGGCCAGTAAGACGTACGGATAAATTGATTCCGAACCTGATTTTCGAAATGACTCGCTAACCTGATTCTCGGGAAACATAATCCGGTCAAGCAACAATAGTGCGGCAAAGCCGACCGTCGCGGTTACGGCACCCCACGGGAAATCCGAATACGCCGAGAGCATTTCGATTCCTTCCGGCAGGAGATGAATGAACCCGACGCCAAGAAACAAACCGCCGGCAAACGCGTTACCTAGGGAAAAAAATCTCTCGCTGTTCGCGGATTTGGCCGATAGAAGAGGAATTAATCCGCCAACGACTGCAATTGCAAGGATGGCTATTAACGAAACAACCTTTACTGTAACAATATCCACGAAGATAGGGCCAAATTCGGCTAACGACGCTACAGCTACTGTCGGGTAAGGAGTAGCCATTGCTGACTACCCCTCCCCTTAGAACCGTGCGTGCGAGTTTCCCCGCACACGGCTCAAGCCTGGCGAAAACTTGAAAATAAATCCAAGCCAGTTACGTAACCAATGGCTACCTAACTTTCGCGATACCTACTGGCATGCCCCTCACGATCCGTTCAACGTGGCGCTAATTAAATAGCTACCACAGATCCCAGACGCGGGAAGACGCAGACACTCTGAAACAGAGTGCTCTTTCATGCTGTCCTCCTATTAGGGGTTGTGCCTGTCATCTCGCGATGCAGACCCGTCGGAAGTGGGCACGACTTTCGTCGCCGAACCTGAGTCAGTCCGGTATCCGCACCATT
>JAJECH010000061.1 GCA_022822135.1 Pseudomonadales bacterium | reverse complement strand
ACGGAGGACTTTGACCTTGGTTCGATCATCGCACCGATGGTCCTGGCGCCACCGGAACCGACCGATACCCTTGAGCTTCACGTACCCGTACTTGCCATTGAAGGTGGGTTTCTTGTGCAAGGTCTCAAACGACTGCACCCCGCGCTTATACGACTTGAACCGCGGAAACCCGCGACCTTGCCGGAAGAAGCGCTTGAACGCGCGTTCGACCCGGACCAACGCCGAATCCTGACACCACCGGTCGAACTTCCGAAACCACTCGTCCTCACGGCGAAGGATCGTCAGGGAACCACGCTGGTCGTACAGGCCGATGCTCTCACCCGTCTTCTCGTAACAGTCGATCCGTTCCTGCAGCGCACCGTTGTATAGGAGGCGTTGTTGCGTCAGAAACTCGGCAAGGTTCCGATGGGTGTGCGCGTTGAGCTTGGCTTTATAGGTGTACGTTCGCATCTTCAAAGCTTAAGCAGAGACGCGCCTTCGCGCATGACGAATTGTCGTCGCGGAGTGGACGAGGTGGCGATGAAGTAAAGGCATGTCGAATCAATGACTTACGTCAGCTTCGAATCCGCTGTGAGTCGAAAGCAACAATTAAATGTATAAGAGCCAATACTAAACCCATTAATGGTGTCAACACATGGCGTGAAACGATTTGTCTTGACATGAACGATTGAATCATTCAGGCATTGAATCAAAGGCACTTCGTTTTCCGTGACGTTTTACGTGAATCGCGTGAGACCTTTCGCATTGTCGCGTAAGCCGCGGACAAGATTTACCCATGAGCCAAAGTTGCTATAGATCGAACTCGAAACCTTCCAGAGCGACGATGTGACCGTAATGAATCAGCTTTCGTCAATCGCCAATCGAACCCGACACTTCTCACGCTATGTAGACACGCTATAGTCATGCGTCGTTCACACTGATTCGCCGCCGACGCATCATGCGCCATAACATTCGATCATGGACCAGCAAGACCTCATTGCAAAGATCTCAGCTCACCTCAAAGGTCTTTCGGAAGTAGGTGGCGCGTATCTCGGCGGAAGTCATGGACGCGACGAAGCAGATGGTTACAGCGACATCGATCTTTATGTAGTCGTCGCGGATTCTGACATCGTCCAAGAAACGCTTAAGCAACTTGCAGATTCTGTCGCTGAGATCGTACCCATCCTGCATTCGAAAGTACTACCCAATGCTCGTACGATCAACTGTATCACTGAGGACTGGCAGCGTTTCGATCTGACTGTCGTCACCGGTCTGGAGCTTGGCTTTCTAGCCGGAGGTCAAGTTAAACCACTGTTTGACGATCTTGGCATTTCCGATGCATTGGTGTCCGCAACACCAGCGATTCGACAACCGACCGCGGACGCATTACTTGAAGACGTCAATGAATTCATTCGAATTCTCGGTCTCTCAGCCGTCGTGAAAGGGCGAGACGACCTAGTCGTCGCGCAGACTGGCACCAATCTAATGCGCGATATTCTTATTCGGACTATGGTTCTCGAGAACAGTCCTCAGCCTCAACGCGGCGTACTCGCATTAGGAAGAAGCTTGACTTCAGACCAACACGCGGAGTTACGGGATTTACCCGCAGCCGATGGAAACTGGTCTGCAATAGACGTAAGAACGAAGGCGATCGCTGGATCTTTCTTCCCGCGTGCTCGTCAGCTTGCCGTGCGTCTAGGTGCAGACTGGCCGGAGAGGTTTGAGACGATCACGCGAAAGTACCTAGCTGAGAAGATCGGAATGAAGATCTAGTGCATGAGAACTGTTCGAATCCAAAGTAGAACGGTCACTTTTCATGTTAATTAGCTACTCAATTCACTTGCTTTGAATAAAACTGTCAACTATGTGGACTACCGTTGAGGAGATCGGACATGAGCATGCAAAACCCAGCGCACCCAGGCGGAATCGTGAAGCGAGAATGTTTGGAACCGTTAGGACTGACAGTTACTCGTGCTGCCGAGGGTTTAGGTGTAACTCGACAAGCGCTCTCCGAATTAATCAATGAGCGTACCGGAATTTCAAATGAAATGGCAATTCGACTTTCGAAGGCATTCGGTTCTACACCTGAAACATGGTTAGGTATGCAGACCGCCTATGACCTTTGGAAGGCTCGTAGTCGTGCGCGTGAAATTAAGGTCGAGGAATTTGCTGCTGTGAGCTCAACCACCCGGCGTTAACCCCGATTGAACTCGCGACAGTACGCCAACCGATCGAGTTCAAGCGCTTCTCGACCTCCCGCTAGTCATCGTAGTCAGAGAAAGCACGAGATCGCTTGCTAGTGATAACCAGGTTATCAGTCCCGTACTTCCAGAATTGATAACCTGGTTATCAAACGCCAAGCTGGCACGATATCTCGCGCGGTTCCCTGCGTGTCCATTTAGCTACGGGACTCCCCAACTGCTCTAATAGAAACGCTGTTTGCGCATCCAAGTCCAGGAAATCGAAGCCACCTAGTATCGGACGGCGTTGTCGACTTTGCGAGATGAGGATGTAGGCATACTCACACATGCTCCTTGGTTCGTGATCAAGGATTAAGTAATGTCGACTCACACTGGTTTTCCGTATAGTATACAAAATGGATTCATTTTCGCTTGTTTCGATTTGATGCAAATGAACGCTTTGCTAGCGATTTGAATATCTAACGAAAATCCTACGGACAACCAGGTAGATACCCCGTGCATAATCGCAACGCTTCGAATCCGGATCCTAGCCGTCGAATCAACATCGACCCGGGTCGGTAAGACAAAACTCATCTGAAATCAAGGACTCCACATGCCTACGATCACGGCCAATGACGGTCCAGTTGCGGTAACTGGCGCAGCTGGTTACATCGGGTCGCATACTGTTCACGCCTTCCTCGAACGCGGGTACGCGGTCCGCGCATGCGTTACGAACGCGAATGCCTCGGAAAAGGTAAACCACCTGAAAGCGATGGCAGAAGAAGGCTTGCCAGGCTCGTTAGAAATCGTAGAAGGCAACATCCTGCAGGACGGCAGCTACGACGCGCCATTTAGTGAGTGTTCGGCTGTTCTACATGTCGGTACGCCGATGCTGTATGGCGGCGAGAACACGCCGCGGGAAACCTATGACGGCATGGTCGATGGCATCTACAAGGTGCTTGGTTCGGCAACTAAAGCCGGCACGGTCAAACGCTTCGTGTACACAAGTTCATTTGCAGCGATCGGGCACCCTTCACCGTCAGGATATGTCTATACCGAAGATGACTGGGCAGATACAGATCGAGAGCAAGACCCGAATTGGACTGAAGACCGAATCGACAAAGACGGTGGTTTGGCGTACGCCTGGGCGAAAGTCGCAACTGAGAGGATCGTCAATGCGTACACAGAAGAGCACGGCGGTTTCGATGGTGTTTCCATCTGTCCTTGCGTGGTGCTCGGACCACTCCTTTCAACGGCACATGAAGGATTAGGTTCATGGCAGTACGCGTTAGCGCGAATGTTGGAAGGAAAGCCATGTCCGCGTGGCTGGCAAGCACTTTGGAATGTCGTAGATGTAAGAGATGTCGGTGAAGCCCACGCGAGGGTTTGCGAGAGTGAAAACGTAAAGCCAAGTAGTCGATACCAGCTGACTGCGACCGACGAGCGTGGGGAGTTAAACGTGGATCAACTACAAGAACACCTTCAAACGCTCTTCCCCGATCTCACCGTCGGAGGGCGACCCGATGAAATGGCGGCGTTCCTTGAAAGGCGAGGAAAAATTCACGACGGTCCACGAGCGCACTGCACTAGAGCAGTCAACGATCTAGGACTAGAAACTCGCGCGATTGAGGACACGTTGAAAGCCACAGGTGAAACCATGATTTCACTCGGTCTCTGCAAGCCGAGCTAACCGAAACCAAGTCAGGTCAATCTCGACGATTCACACGAGCGCGGAGAACGTCTCTGCTTCAATTACGATTGGTCACTCGAAGCGAAAGACACTAGGATTCAATCCTTCGATTATTCGACGAGGTTCATGAGATTGAACACGACGCTCTCGGGTACGTATCACCTAGCCTCAGAACTCGCTGAAATCACTGGCGAGTCTAGATTACGCGCCATTAACGTAGCGCTGCGCGAACGACTTGAATGAGAACAGTGGAAAAATAAATTAGATACGAAACTGCGAGAAATGCGGGCGGTCGCTAAACGTTGTGCGGCTCTTCTCGGGTCTGAAACTTCCGCCTCCGACCTTGGCGATGAACTCGACGACGAACACGGCGTACCCAAATGATCAACGGTCTGACAACCCAGGTACTTTGCAGGAAGCTCGAATTTGCTGTGTTACGTTTCGATGAATCTACTGAGTCTCTCTAACTGGTTAATTCACCATCCCAAAGACGCTGTACAAAATCCTCTTCCGATAACGCTTCAATCCCATCCTCTGTAACGTACGAGGTGTCCTCTGAGCAAACAAGGATCCTACGTTTAACCTCCGGATGATCCTTCACTAGCTCCCGTAATCCCTTGAAGTGTCTCGTCGAAGTCCGACTCGCTGCTTTCGCCTCGATCGCTACTCGCATATCCCCGACGATGAAGTCAACTTCCGTGCCAGAACTCAAGCGCCAATATGCAAGTGGTTCACGAAGCTTCGAGTATTCGATGTACGTTCGCAGCTCGTGAAATACCCAATTTTCAAACGCATGTCCAAAATAGGCGGATTCTAGTTCTAGCTGGTTGCGTCGCGCCAGTACATTGACGACACCGACGTCTGAGAAATAGAACTTCGGCATTTGAGTGACCTTACGCTTCGGCCGATGTCGGAATGAAGGCAACCAATCTCCGTGCATCGCATCCTCCAGAATCTCGTAGTAGCTTTTCACTGTTTGGCTTGAGACACCACTATCAGAGGCGATATTCGTAAAGTTGACGATCTCTGTATCCGCGATTGCGGCAGCGGTTAAAAATGCTGAAAATGCAGGTAAGTTTCTAAGCTCAGCTTCGTTCGCGACCTCCGTCGCCAAGTAGTCATATACGTAAGCGTCAAGATAGTCCCGCCACCGCGTCGCTTCGTAGAAACGCGGGACGAATCCTGTGTTTAGCAACCGCTCGAGGTCAAAATCGTTCTCGAGCTCGCGAGCAGATAATCCGTGCAACCGATATCTCAAGGCACGACCTCCTAGCAAATTGACACCACCTCGTCTCAAGCGACGGGCATTCGAGCTACACATTGCGAAAGCAAGGCGTTCGTTTTCGATCAACCAGTGAACTTCATTTAGTAGCTCCGGCGCGCGTTGTACTTCGTCGATGACCACTCGCGTTGGTCGACTTCCCGTACCGTCTTGCAACTCCTGACGCAATCGTTGCGGTTGTCGTCGGTACCTCTCAAATTGCTCTGCTCTAAGCAGATCGACAACGAACGCGTTCGGATATCGTTCTCTCAAAAGCGTACTTTTGCCGCTTTGACGCACACCCCAAAGAAAGAACGACGTCGTGTTATCGTCTGGTAATTCCAGTTGGCGAGGATACATGAACTGCAATATATCACAGAATATTCAAGTAGCACTTTAATTTTACATGATATTTTCAAGTATATCAAAGTCACCTCCTCCGCACATATAAGGTAAGCGTGGCTGTAACTCGCTGATTTAGAACACTAACTTAACGAAATCCTCTCGCCACGTACGCCTGAAAGTGCGAATAGCAAGACTCAGCAAGATTTGCAATAGGCCAGGTACCGATCCGATCACACAACGAGCAGCTAGATCAGACGCCGATAACCGAAGAAGACTTATGTGATAACGGTAAAGTTAGTCAATGCGCTCACACTCCAACTCGCACCCTGACCTTCAGTATCGAGCGACTCGTGCCTATGGAGTTTCTACGTTCACTTCGTGAGCCCAGCAATTTCCTTTACACGCGTCGGCGATAGTTTCAAGATCGAAACGACAGTATGTACGCTTGACGACACCATAAGCGAACGGGTGCTCAGTTGAGCAGTTCTGGTGTTCATCGAAGGCAAACGATTCCTGATAACGAGTAATGACTTCATCGACCGTTGGTCGAACGGAGTCTGGCACCTCATCCATGTATCGCTTGAACAATACGCGAAATTTTGGTTCGCTGTCACCGTACGCCGCGGATGCAAGCCACCCTAACGCTCGAAGATTGCTCTTTTTAACCCGTTCCGTACCGTTGAACAGGATGTACGCCAATCGAGATTGAGAATCTTTAAATCCGCGTTTTGCCAGTTCTAGCAATAAGGGATACGCATCATCGTAATGTCCATCGCCGTAAAGTTCATTTGCGTGTTGACGACTTCCGCGCATTTGCTTTATCTGGCCGACGGAAAATTCAGCAGGATCTAGCGGAATCTTCTCGAACGAATTTCCAATTACAACCATCTCTTCCATGTAGAGTTCCTCTTCAGACGGTACCGCCATCAGAAAGTCCAAGTCAATATCGCCTTGAATAATCCGCGAAATCAAGCGCCGTTCGTGTGGCGTGCGCCGCTTCATCAACTTGTTCATCTCAAATAGCGGCGCAACGTTCCCGATGCTGACGGGTCGGTCATCTTTCTGCTTGGCTCGCTTCTCTTCGAGTTTGGCGAGCATTTCCCGGTATCTTACGATCGCACGGTGATACCGCTTAGCAACTCGTTCGTGACCCAGAAACGATTGGAGCACTGAGATTTCCAGTTCGGTATGATCTGGAATTGCGCGTTCGTCAAACGCGTTTCCTACCGTACACATCCCAAGAAATAACACACCTAAGAGATAACGGAAGTTAGCCGTGCGAATTGCCACTAACGTTCCCATGCTTGTCGTACGTCCGATTGAGTTCAAGGTCACGACGGTGTCCATTAACTGAATTCGCGGATATGTTAACTGAAATCAGCCATTCTCTTAGCCAGCCTTAGCACAAAATTCCTAACGACGACTAAGCCAATCATTGTTCTTTTTCCACCAGTGAATGCGTGCTTGCGGGTTATCATTCAACTACGCTCTATTTACGTTGTCGAATGACAAACCGCTCTTCAGTTTCGCGTACTCGACAACGATTGTCTCTCATTTGAACTGCATTGGATGGAATTTGATGAAACTTGGATTGCCTGTAATTCCTTTGTCACTCTTCGCTCTTCTGCTGACCGGTTGCTCTCTCTCGCCGACCGGCACCCCGTATACACCAGTGGAAAAGCACTTATATAACGAAGGTCATATGGAAGACCCCTTGGTCACGTGCGAATTAGGTCATCAAAAAATCTACTACGTTATTAATAACGATCATGATGAGGGTGGACGGACCGCTTTGGTAATGACAAACTGTCTGACAGCTGACCATGTTGAAAAGCTAAAGGTATTAAGAACGGTACCTGGTCAGTATTCAATTGATTCGTCGCCTGACGAAGACGGTCAAGCGAAAGATAAAACCACTACGATCATCGAAGAGTTTCGCACACCACTTCCTGATCTGTCCGCTCGCTAGGTCGCGTTGTGGACTCCGCGAATACTTGTAGGTTGCGCACCACCGCTTATTGAATGCGCCCCAAGTCCATGAAGCGCTCTATGGAGCCACCGGTAGAGTGCTCGATGTGGGCTATGCAGTCTGTCACGTGTTCGAGAAAGATCTCATAGTCGTCCGAGCGGCTCACAGAGGTACTGCTTCCCGAATGGCACGTTCGCGTATAGACGGGTGCAGAAAACCTTCAGTTACGACATCGACGGGTCTGTGAAGAAGCGCCTCCGCATCTATAGAGAGCCCGCAAAGCGCTAAGGCAGACGTTCTTCCTGGCGGTGCGTCGACGAGGAGGTCTACGTCACTGTAAGCATCATGATCACCTCGAGCCATCGACCCGAAAACCCGAACGCTGCACAGTCCTCGACGCTCAGCAAGTTCCAACAATTCCTTACGGTGCTCGACGATCAAAAGCGGTAACCCGCAACTTCCGTCGTCAGAGCTTTGTTCCTTAGTGAAAGCCATTTGATGCTTGCCGCAAATCCTCGTCTCTTAGCGTACCTGTCAACATCAATGCGGTTTGGCTACCCGACGCAAAATATCCTGATCTGAAAGATCAACTTTAACTCTAAAAGACACGCTCGCCAGTTTCAGACTTGGTTAATCAGGTTTAGGAGAACCGTCCGTTTCAGTGTCGATTTCCGTTAACTTCGTCTGTCCGGTAGTTCAACTGAACTCAATCCTGAAGCTTTATTTCAACGCATACTGAATTTCGTCGCTAAACCACTTCCGGCGTCTCGATGGTTGCTTCGTACGCAAACCGCCTAAGCTAACGACATTCAAATCTTCCGTTACCGAATCGTTGTCAGTCACCGGTTTCTTACCTTTAGCCTTACCGATTTCATAAACGCTCGATATGTTCCGCCGCCAATTCACTACCGGAAATAACAGCATCGAACTGCCTTCAGAGATTCATAATTCACGCACAGATTTCGTTTGATAAACAATGACGTGGCACTGAATATCAAGAATCCGCGAGCCGACGAGCTTGTCTCTGAGTTGGTTCAGCTGACCGGCGAGACGGAGACGCAAGTTGTGATCGGAGCATTGCAGGAGCGACTCAACAGAATTCATACCGACGCCTTCCAGCAGAATCGAGTTGAAGCGCTCCGCCGGATCGCGCATGAATGCGCTGCCCTGCCAGTACTAGACGACAGATCCGCGGATGAGATTCTTGGTTATGACGAGAACGGTTTGCCGACGTAACTAAATTCAGTATTTCAAAGTCGCGCAGTCCAAATTTTCCCAAAATGTATGAATGTAGAGTCAGATGAGGAAATGCACATTGGCATTGAATATAAGAAACCGACGCGCTGAATCACTCGCGTTATCCGTAATTCAGCTAACTGGAGAAACCAAGACTCAAGCAGTCACGCAAGCGCTTCAAGAACGTCTTGATCGACTTCAGGCAAAAAACAAAAAGCGTAGCTTGGTCGACGATATTCTTGAAATAGGTCGCCAATGCGCCATGCTACCGGAACTCGATGATAGAACCGCCGACGATATTCTCGGGTATGACGAAGATGGATTACCGACCTAATGGTCATCGATTCTTCAGCACTCATCTCAATACTCTTGGAAGAGAATGATCACGCACTCTATGCTAGGGCAATCGATTCTGACAGCAAGAGACTCATGTCTACCGCGTCGTTTGTTGAATCGAGCATCGTAATCGAGAAACGACGCGGTGCTGATGGGGTCATAAAACTCGATCAGCTCATCTCACGGTCTTCTATCCAACTCGTACCTGTCGACGCAGTTCAAGCGCATACGGCACGATCTGCCTATCGCGTATACGGCAAAGGTAGACACCGCGCCGCATTGAATATTGGTGATTGTTTCGCCTACGCCTTGGTAATTACGATGATGGAACCACTACTATTTAAACGCCATGACTTTTCGAGAACTGATGTTGCTCAAGTGCGCGTCTAATTTAGGCTGAGGCCCAGACCAAATCGTTATAGACTAACCTTGAAGTGCTATCCAGAGCAACGCAACGAACGTTCGACTAGTCGGGCGGTACGAGGCGCTCGCGCTTGTAATTTGGTTCTTGAGCTGTGAACCCGTAATCTCAGTATGTAGCATAGGACTTATTCGAACACGTTATAGATTCACCGATGCCAGATTCAGCAGCCTACGAATTAATCGACCAAATAGCCGTCGTGACTATGGACGACGGCAAAGCCAACGCATTCAGTCCGGACATGATCGCGACCGTAAACGATCTTCTTGATCAAGCAGAATCCGAGGCGAAAGCCGTCGTATTAACCGGGCGCGATGGGATCTATTCTGGCGGCTTTGATTTGCGTGTCATTCGAGGTGACGACCCTCAAGCCGCAGTCAATATGAGACAAGGCGGTACACGATTGATGATGAGGTTGTATGGCTTACCCCTACCGCTCGTTATCGCCGCGAGTGGTCATGCGATCGCCTTAGGCGCGTTCTGCCTTCTCACAGCTGACTACCGTATCGGAACCGCGGGCGATTTCCGAGTCGGTTTGAACGAAACCTCGATTGGGATGAGCCTACCGCCATTCGGCTTGATGCTGACGCGCGAGCGCCTTTCAAAACGCTACCTCACTCGAGCAACGATGGCCGCAACCATGTTCACGCCGGACGAAGCTAAGGACGCCGGATTTCTTGACGCCGTCGTACCGAAGGGCGACCTGAGACAAACGGCACTCGACGTCGCAAGCTCGTACCTTGCGCTAGACGGCACAGCCTACGCATCCGTGAAACAAGGATTGCGCGGGGAGTCCATAGCAGCGATATTGGAAGGACTAGACGCTTAGTTCTTCCCGGATTTACGAGATCGGAGTTCGCCTTTTAGACCGGTCCGATCATCGGATTTCCGTCACGGGCAAGGGGATAGACCAGCATAGAACGCCGCTAAGTCCGCAACGTCCTGATCACTTAAGTTCTGGACGAACGGTTGCATCGTGATTTCCTCGCGCTCGCCATCCCGAAACGCCTTGATCTGCTTGACAAGATACAGCTCTTGTTGACCCGCGAGGCTCGGCCATAACGGATTGATCGAAACACCTGCAACACCGTGGCAAGCCGCGCAGAGCGCCGCCTTCGTCTTACCTTGCTCTGGATCGCCTTTTAGCGTCGCTTGGGCTTGAACCACGGTGCTGTCCAAGTCAAATCTGAACAGCACGGTAGCCGCTAAGCACAGCCCAGCGAGTGTTAGATAGCGAATTCCATTCACGGACCGAAATCGAGTCCAATGTCTATGAGCCTTGAGTCGCGACACCAACTTCTCCTACTTCCGTTTCTTCCGGTTCTGGCTCTTCATCTAAAGATCGCACTTCAAGCATAGGCTTAGTTTCCTTTGCACCGATGGTCAGGAAGTCCCACAAGAGCAGAACCACACCGACAGTCATCAAGACACCAAAGATCATCCGCCACCACATGGCCTCTACAAACCATGGTCGCATCTGTCCTTCGAAATATGCCTGCCACGTTGATCCACCTAGTGCACGCTCGACAAACGACTGCTCATAGCCAGCGATCAGCAATGCAATGGTCATGCCCACCATGCCCACGTGCGTCAATACCAATGACCATTTCCATTTACGTCCACGATCAACCAATCCACCGGACATCCATACATCGCCGCGCAGCTTCTGCAACGCCAAATAGATAAACGCAACGACGATGGTCACGTAAGCGCCGAAGAACGCGAGATGACCATGCGAGGACGACCATTGTGTACCGTGAGTATAGAGGTTTATCTGTGGCAGCGTCTGCATGAATCCCCACACGCCGGCGCCTAGGAAGTTGCCAAACGCATGCGCAATCAACCATGCAAGTGCAGGATGGTTATTCGAACGGAATGCGTGTCTACCTGCATCGTATACCGAATGCACGACCATCGCGACCAGCGGTATAGGCTCAAGTGCAGAGAAGAATCCACCAACGCCAAGCCAGTATTCAGGTGTCCCGATCCAGAAGTAGTGATGTCCAAGTCCGAGGATCCCCGATCCGAACATCAACGCCACTTCGATATAGAGCCATGTCGTCACGATCTTCCGTCGTGCGCCCAAGGTCTTGATCAAACCCCAAGCCATGATGCAACCGACTAGAACCTCCCAGGTCGCTTCAACCCAGAGGTGGATCACCCACCACCACCAATACTGGTCGACCGGTAGATTGGTCGTATAGAACATGCCGGCAAGGTATAAACCGGCAAGAGCGATCAGATCGAGAACCAGTACACCCGAGATACCGCTCCATTGACCTTTGAGAAATGTCGCCAAGACGTTGTAGAAGATCGCGACCATACACACGACAATCCCGATATCCGCCCACCTTGGCGCTTCGATGTACTCACGTCCTTCGTTAATGAGCCAGAGAGTCGCAGTTTCGCCCGGTCCCGATTGCACGAACAGGTACACGAGTACGACTATGACAACCGCTACTGTCAAAATCCAGAAAGTGGCTTCGGCGATTCTGGCACCCACGAGCGGAACGCCGGACTCATCTTCGATCAACCAGAAAATCGATCCGATAAAGCCGTAGAGCAACCAGACGACCATCGCGTTGATATGAACCATGCGATTGACGTTGAAGTCGAGGATGCCGAACAGAAAGTCTGGCGCGATGAATTGCCATGCTGCGATCAAGCCGAACAACATCTGCGCAAGGAAAAGCACCATCGCGACCGTGAAATACTTGATCGCAAGTTTCTTACCGATCGATAAATCGGCATAGTTCAGTGCGCCTACTGTCATGATGCGTCCTCCTCACTCGCCTCGCTTTCAGGCTCATAGATTGGTCCGTCCTGTGGCAGTGTTGTGAAGTTCGCCGGGAAGCCGTTGGTATCGATCGCAGACATCCATTTCAGATAGGCGATCACACCTCGAATCTCGTCATCCGTGAGATTTTGGTTGGGCATGCGACGATTCGTGCCAAACGTACGAGCGTTAGCAACCGGGTCTTTTAGGAACATCGTCATAAGTAATTCACGTGCCTGCTCATTGCCCCAACCCGGGTCTAGCCATGCCTTGGTGAGATCAGGCGCATAGTAAGCGCCATTGCCAAGTAACGTGTGACAGTTCATGCAGTTCCGTGCCTGCACCGTGAGCTTGCCGTGATTAACGAGCGCTTTCGCTTCTGCCTCGTTCATAACCTCGCCGAACAAAGGCACCATCGGACCTATCTCAGGAACTAAATGGCCCCGTTCGTCGTTTGGTACATAGTCGATACGGTAGTTGATTACTGCGTAGGCCGGTACGCGACCCGCATCCGAACCTGCACCAATGGCATAGAGGGTGTGAAACGTGAGAAACACCAAAACGAGTGCCATGCCCGCAGTCACGAAGATCGCGCACTTTCGCCAAAACGACTCGCTAGCCCACCATTGCGATTCATTCGATTCAGCCATCGTTGCCCCCTCTCTAACGATATGCCTTTTCTGTGTCTGTGGTTACACCCGCGTTTTATCTATTTCGGTGTTCAAATCTCTTTCGTTGTCTCACAATATTAGACATCGTGCGTTAATGCTTGTTAATTCGACGCATCAATTGGAAAAACGGCAAGATCTGAACGAACCTTGAGAGCACATGGCTTAATACAGCCTACTCACTACTTCCAATACCTTGATCTCACCAATGTGCGCGATTACGAAGTGTTCCGCCGTTCTCGTTGTGTCTCGCGGTCACTTCGATTCGTCTTCATGCATCGTCTCGGTAAGACGCCAAATAAACCGCGGCGCAATGAAATAACCGCAAACCATCAAGCCACTGATCACGTACCACCAACCACTGAAGTTCATAACGAGCGAAAATCCGATGACACTGGCGACCAGTAAAGCGAACGAAGTAAGTGAGATGCCGTTGAAGAGCTTCCGGAGACGTGAGGCTCCTCTTAGACGAGCCAACGCCAAGAACAGAGCGTAACCCAACCCGGTCACGAGAATGGCACTTCCGAGCAACGCCGCACCAGCGATACGCTCAATGTCAACGGCTTCGTACATGCGAAAACCTAAATCCCACCCGACCGATTATGAGGTCAACTACCGACAACCAGCATTTCCGAACTTTTAACAAGCCAGTAAATCACGAACCAGTCTGTAGACGTACGAATTCGAAATAACTCCCTTCCTTTTGCATCAACTCCTCGTGTGATCCGATGTCGTTCACCGTTCCTTGGTCAATGAACACAATCCGGTCGGCTTTCCGAATCGTTGACAGACGATGTGCGATGACCACCACGAGCTTGTTCTCGCTTGCTGTTTGCAGCGAGGCTACGAGGGCTTCTTCAGTAGAAGGATCCAACGCAGCTGTGGGTTCATCGAGAATCAGAACCGGCGTATCCCTAATGAGTCCGCGTGCAATGCACAATCGTTGTTTTTGTCCGACCGAGAGGTTATCGCCCGATCGTCCGAGAACAGTATCAAGACCATTCGGTAGCATCGCGATGATCTCCGTGGCACCCGCACGACCTAACGCTAAATGCATGTCTTCTTCCGTCGCATCAGGCCTTACGAGAAGAAGGTTTGAACGGATCGATTCTGATAGGAGCATATGCTCCTGAAACACGTAGGTAACGAAATCTCTCACGGATTCGACATTCGCGTCAGCAAGATCGATGTCGTCATAACGCACCTTACCGTACGTTGGCTTGATGTATCCTGCAATCGCGTATGCAAGCGTCGTCTTACCCGCTCCCGTAGGTCCCACGATCGCGATCAGCTCACCTTGGTGTAATTCGAGATCGATGTTCTGAAATGCGTTTCGACCGTCTGGATAGTTGAACGATGCATCCTCAAGCTTGATGGACTGAGGTGCCTTGGTTACCGTCGCTCGTCCGACGTCCTCGGTCGGCGCATCAATGAAAAAGAACACTCTTCGGAGCGCGGCTACGTTGCCTTGAAGCCCAATCCAAAAGACACCAAGTTCCATCGATGTCCCTGCGAGTGCAAACCAAATCCCAAACAAGATCGTCCAGTCACCAGGACTCAGCTCACCTATGATGATACTGTCTGTGATGGACACCGATACGGCAAATGCCACTAAGACAATCAGGATATACGTTGTAAAGCGGATCACAATGTCAATGATCTTGATGTGTCGATAGCGTCGAAACGACTCCTTGCTTTGATCATCGATACGGTCTTTTTCGCGAGCCATCCCGCCTAGGCTTTGGACGGCGGCAATGCTGCCCATGCTCTCTTCGATTGCGTTTGTCGTCGCAGTTCCCGCGGCTCGACTGTCTTGCTGGACACGGCGGGTTAACTTCGAAAACGGAACCGTGACACACAATCCGAGTGGGATAAGGAGTACGGCTGCCCAGACCAACTCCGGCGATATGGCACCGTAGCTGTAGTAAAGGAAGTAGATGGAAATGACAGATTGAACGATCATTGCCAATGGCGTTAACGTGAGCGTGTAACAAACGCTCGGTAACATCGGAGCGTCGTACATGACTCGATAGATGGCATCACCAATTCGATGATCGTCAAGCGTCGTCATCGGTAGATGCGCCATTCGGCGATACAGCCTGGTTCGAATGTGGTTGGTGAGTCGTTGCGACAATCGAATGTGAATCATCGTATCGATAAAACCAAGAAAACTCGCGCTCTCGCTACCGCCTTGGTTCATCGCATTTTCGGATTGGGTCGCGCTGTCTTCCCCTTGTGCCCAGTCCTGCCACACATATGTTCGTGAGCCAAACACTAGGAGTAGGAAAACACTAAAGATCGTCAACGCCACAAGAATCTCGAACGGTGAGTAGCCATACACCATGTCAATAAATGGTTGGACATGCGGCGGCATAACCACGTCGGTCGCGTCAAACGGTTTCTGCAAGATCACCTGATCGACCAGAATCTTCGCCAGCCACTGAAGATAGAGGACTGGAACAATCGCTAGTAACGTAAGTACCAGCTTTACTGTAAACAAGCGAGGCGCCGTCGCAATATATGAGAACCCGCGACCGATAATGCGAGCAGACTCGAGATTGCTGATGCGCGTCTCAGTATCGATCCGATCATCGAATCGGGCTCGACTTGTGGAATCAGAGCGTTCGAGCTGCGTTGACTCACTCATACTGACTCAGCACCCATATCAGCCGCTACCGCGATTTCACCTTCGAAAAAGGTTCGGTAGCTACTTACTTGATCTGCTATGAGCTCGTCATGGGTGCCACACGCAACGATGTCGCCATCCTCAAGCAATGCGATCTGATTTGCAGTTTGTATGGTCGAATATCGGTGTGTGATGAGAAACACGACACGATCGCTAGCCCATTCACGTAAATTGCTTAAGACCCGCGTCTCGGTTTCTGCATCAAGCGATGCTGTTGGTTCGTCGAGAATGAGAATCGGTGTGTCTTTCGCAACCGCACGTGCGATTGAAAGCCTTTGGCGTTGCCCGGTCGACAGCTTGCTACCCCGTTCGCCTAGTTCGGTGTCGTAACCATCACTGAGTTCGGAAATAAACTCATGCGCGCAGGCGACGTTTGCCGCTGCGATGACTTGGTCACGCGTCAATCCAGGCGTCGCGTACGCAATGTTGTCAGCGATCGATGATGCGAAAAGGTTGTTTTGCTGAAGGGCAATCGCAACATTCGCACGAAGGTCATCCACTTTGATCTCGCGTAGATCGATCCCATTGATCGTGATACTTCCGCCATCGACGTCGTAGAGTCGCAGCATCAAGGACATGAGCGTGGACTTGCCACTTCCGGTGCGTCCGATGATGGCTGTGATGCTTCCAGGCTCCGCACTTACGTTCACGTCTCGCAGCACGGGCACTTCCGCGTCGTATGCGAATGCGACGTTTCGAAACTGGATCGACTCAATTGGTTGCGGGATGTCGATGGCATCTTCCTCGTCGACAATCTCCGGTTTCAAATCAAGAAGGAAAAACGCACGTTCCAGTCCAACGACCATATCTTGAAGTGAGCCCCAAATGCGAATGAGGTCGTTCCCATTCCCGAGAAACTCTTCAATTCGGTCTCGAGCTGCCTCAAATGCACCGTAGTTCCAAACCGCAAAACCGACAAGTGCAATGACACCGAAAAGAAAAGTTGCGCGCTCCTCGAGGACCCAGGTCGCAAGCAAGAACTCGCCTGCAAGTATCAGTGCGCCGATCATTAACGCGATTAAGGTGCTCATAAAGACAAATTCGCCACGAAGTAATAAAGCTGCATCTAGCGCTCGTTGCGAATCGGTGTCGAATCTTGACTCCATAACTTGCAGCGCTTTGTTGGCTTTCACTACTCGAATTGCCTGAAACGCTTCTTGAATACGGGACGTAAGTTGACTATTGCTCTCTCTAGCGTGCCGCGAACGAATTTGCAAGCGAGGTGTGAACCACGCGACAATCAAGAGGATTGGTACGACGCCTAAGAGAAACATCACGCCTAGTACCAGGCTGAAGCTGACCAACACGATGAAACTGAACAATGTCGTGAACGACGCAACGATCGGTTGCAGTAGGATCTTCTCAACGATGTTCGTGATCATTGCGCTGTCTTGATAGACGCGATAGATCGCGTCACCCGTCTGAGCATGTGCGTGATAGCGCAACGAAAGATGCTCCGCACGCTCGATCATGGTGATCCGAAGGTACTGATTGATCCGCTGTAGGATCCATGTCCGGTAATAGTCAATCGCCGGTGCGAGTATGAAAAAGAGCAGCGCGGCGAATGCCATGATGACTAAAAACCGGTTTCGCACGGTTTTGCGCTGCGCTTCGTCGAGTTTTGAGATCTGTGCTTCTAGTTCGTGACGACGTTCCTCCTCTCTCGTGTCAGTCTCCTCGGCTTCAGTCTCGATGAGACGGCGCAATTCAGCCGTCGCAACTAGCTCTTCCGCACTGAGTTGATAGGTCTCATCGACAAATAGCACTGCTGCTTGCGTGGACGAGAGTCTCTCGCCGACAAGAACCTTGTTATTGAACAGATCGAAGGTGATGAGTACCGCAGAAATCCAGATGATCTCAAGCAACATACGCAACGTAACCCAAACGATCAGGTGTGGCAGCTCCTGGCGTAAATAAGGCCAAGTACGGAATATCAGAGAGCGAAATTCCTTGAAGCTGAAGCTACGATCTTTAACTTCTTGGCGACTTAACGAAATCGCGGATCGAAGTAATGAGAAACTAGAAATTAGAGAATGCTCGAAAAAGGTAGATTTACGACACCTAAAACCACGACGAATCAATGAAGTGGCGGTGAATCCAACATTCTACGAAGCGTATAGGAATTTCGAATACGCGTGACGTATCAATCGAGTCTGCGTAAAAAACGAGAGACTTCATCGGCTCTTAGTAGCAGAAAACGTCGACGCTAGCAGAGCATCTCTCTTATCTAAAAGCCGCGTTATCTTCCACACATTAATTACTATCGTGCAGCTAGTGATCAATCTACATAAACTTATGCGTATTGCTAGCAATACTAGCATTGCTAGCACGTGATTGTTTCAATGAATCCTGCGCGATGAAGGACTGAGATAACGATGGCGAACATCACAATCCGCAACCTCGACGACGATGTGAAGACGAGACTTCGAGTACGAGCCGCCGAACATAACCGTTCGATGGAGGAAGAGGTACGCATCATTTTGCGCGATGCTGTCTCTGACATTCCACCTGCTCAGCGGAATCTAGCGGAAATCGCACGCGAGTGTTTTGCGCCTCTTGGAGGCGTAGAACTCGAACTTCCTAGCCGCGGTCCTATGCGTAATCCACCTGATTTTTCTTAAACCGTTCCTATGTACGTCATTGACACGAACGTCGCGTCCGAACTTATGCGCGCTGAACCGATACCTGCGGTAACGTCCTGGATTGCTGCCCACGACATCAACGAAATCTACCTTACCGCAATAAACGAAGCTGAATTGCGTTACGGGGTCGCGATCACGCCGATCGGAAAGAAACGAAACTTGCTGGAAGTCGCTATGTCACGCTTTTTTAACTTGGGTATCGCAGAACGTATCCTGCCATTCGACAGTGCCGCAAGCCGAGAGTATGCGGAAATCGCTGCCGACCGTCGCCGGTCAGGTCGTCCAATTGGAGCGGCAGACTGCCAAATCGCCGCGATATGCCGGTCCCGTGGCGCCGTTCTAGCCACACGCAATGTACGACACTTCCGCGGGATGGGAATCGATGTCGTCGATCCATGGGTTTCAACAACGGACACATAGAAGTCGAGGTACTGTAAGTACCCGTAAACAACTGCTCCTATGTCGGAATTTGAACTTTTGAAAGGGTTGTTTAAATTGGTTTGGAAATTTGTAATACTTCGTTTAAATTGATAAAGAATGTTTCGACGAAACAGCGCCGATCATCGTACCTGCAAAGACGTTCCTTTCTCAATTGGTTTAGCGTTCTTTAGCACTACCTGCGACTCAAAATCTAAGCGTTCGCCTAGAGTCAAAACGTTAAGCCTAGATTCCGCTTGAACCTTGTTCGAAGTGAGTCGTTGAGGTTTCACTAGTCGCTGATCATTACAAGGACTACGTTCTTTACTTAGTACTTGCCTAAAGTAGCGCTCCTAAGCGATGACCAAAGAGACTCAACCACATGACGACGAGCTGACAGAGAGTGAACGCAATCGAAACCGAGACGTGCATCGGCCATCCAACAGTGGGATCGGGTCGTGTATTTACGACGACTCCGATGATGCACAAGCCACCCATAACTACAGTCAATACGATTTCAAATACGGTGAAGTTGCCAGTGAAGAACGTCTGTACGCCTACCAGATACAGCCAGATCAACACCATGAAGAACGCCCAACAAGCGAACAACCCGAAAGCACCGGAACGAAACCAACGACTCTTAAGCAGTCCGATCGCTATCACCAAAACGATCGGCGTGACCTGAAACAGATGTCGCAAAAACGTTTCGCTCTCAACGCCGACGGCAAGAAGGCAAATCAGCAACCCGACTAAGCAAAACAGCGTCACACCCTTAAGATGTACAACGCGGTTCAAGTTCAATTTACCAACATCCATCATCAACCTTCATGTTCGCGTCCTTCGATACGAAGATCAACGCGAATTCGTTTAGACAGACTAACAATCATTATTTAGGATTGGGCGTAACCCAGCATGAAATGAGTTTTCGCAGTGGAAAAAGACAGTTCTGGCATTAACGTGATCAAAGTGTCCGAATTCAAGGTCAACTGCTCAAAACTGATACGCTCGGTAACTGAATCGGGCGAACCATTGGTCATCACAAAATATGGTCGTCCTCTCGTGAAGCTGGTCCCCTATGAAGGCAAGAGTTTACTTGGAATGTTCAAGGACGACATCAGGATCATTGGTGACATTATGGAACCACTGGACGTTGAGTGGGATGCGATGAAAGACGATGACGACGATCTACTTTAGAGGATCACGATGCTTGCTATTTCTAAGTTGTATCGTGACGAATGCGACGAATTCACGATCCAATCAAGACACGACCAACGTAGAAACCAGCCTGTGATTGTCGGTAGCTGCATATCAAAATCAATTCAGTCAGTAGTGGTAGTAAGAAGTGCCTGATGAAACGAAAACTCAGTTTCGACTGATCGGCGTATCGGAATTTAGAGAGCGATGTAGCAAATTGATCGATGACGTCGCGGTGAGCGGCGACGAGATCATCATTACCAAGCGAGGTAGGCCTATAGCGCGCCTCATACCTTTTCGTGCCCTACCTAAGAGTCTATTCGGTATCGATAACGGAAATATGAGGATATTGGGGGATATTGTCGAACCTTTGGATATCGAATGGGAAGCCTCGCGAGACGATTCACGTAACGACACCGGTTGAACCTGGCCGACATGCGAGTTTCGTCGACGAAATCCCCGCTGACGAAAAGAACTATGAAAGCCACGGTAAAACTGAGAAATTTCTACGCGATCAAGAAAATGATCGATTCACCTACCTTGTTACCGGATTTAGGTCGTGTATGGGAACCACAGAGCGTTGACCCGATGTATCTCTACTACGAACTTCTCCGGAACCGTCTAGTCATCAACGAGCACCACATCTAATTCGATTAAATCATCTAGTCTTGAGGCAAACCGCGCCCGCCGCGTCTCGTCGAGATGGATTGAATCTCCAACAACAGCTCTAGCTGCTTCTAACCCCGTCATGGCCGTTCGCAAAATCTCTACGAGATTAGCCACGAACGCATCCACATGCTTTATATCAACTTTATCTGCTCGGTTTCGGAACGCTAACGCCCAAGTTGGCTTTTCGGACGGTTCATTCGGCTGAAAATCTTCCGCAATCTTGTTCACCGGCCATATGTAGCGTCGCACCAGCGAAAGATCTGACGCTTTCAGCCGAGCGTCTAGCGGGTCTGGACATGGTTGGTACCGCGGTAACTCTCCTAGCATGCGATCGAAGTACAACGGTAACCATTCGTAATGGCAGAGCTCAAGGAGGAACGGCGGATCGCTTGCCTCCGACCGTTCCATCGCCAGATACGCGATGAATTCCTCCGAAATCTGTGCGAAATACGGACTCTTGCTTTGATGGCGATGAACGAAATCCCGTATCATCGCATGCCATCGTTCTTCACCCAAGATCGCCTTAGTCCGTTCGAAGCGCATGGAGCAGAACGACTCGATGTTGTTGTAGAACAGTCGAGTGTAAATCGCCATACGGCGTGATTCGATCCCATCTGGAATTGGATTCAGCTCAGGGTTGCGAATGTGTGCCGCGAAATCCAACTGCAGCGCCTGAAAACCTGGTAGGTTTTTCCCTTCGACCTGCTCAGACACGTGCGTTCGTCTGTATTCGGCGAATTTCTTTGGTTTCGTCTAGCAATTCGCTTAGCGGCGGAAAATTGAAGTCCCGTTCAAGCAGCGTCGGCATCACACCGAAGGTCTTGAATGCTTCACGGAGCAGGTCATAAACAGGGTCGATGATCGGCGCCGCATGAGTGTCGACGCGCAGGTCTTCCGCTTCCACCTTGTGTCCAGCGATGTGAACGTAGTCTGCGCGTTCCACTGGCATCTTATGTAGAAACTCAACTGGATCGTAACGGTGATTCACACTGTTAACGTGAATGTTGTTAACGTCCAACAGGAATTTGCAATCGGCTTCTTCGATCACTAGATTAATGAACTCCGCCTCCGGCATTTCCTGACCAGGAGCTGCGTAGTACGAGACATTCTCCACTGCGATCTGTCGTTCTAATACGTCTTGTACGAACTTGATGCGTCCAGCGACGTAATGTACGGCTCCTTCGGTGAACGGAATCGGCATCAAGTCATAAAGCTGGCCGAAGTCACCACAAAAGCTCAAGTGGTCGGAGTATGACTTTGCGTCGATTTCGTCGAGAAACGTTTTCAATTGCGCTAGGTATTCCATATCAAACGGCGCGGGACCCCCAATCGAAAGCGACAACCCGTGACATACCACCGGATAACGCTCGATCATCGCGCGAAATCGCTTGCCCCAGCGACCGCCGACGCCGATCCAGTTCTCAGGCGCACACTCGACGAAGTTCACATGTTTCGCCATAGCCTTGGACTGCTCTTCATATTCATTGAACATTCCACGTCGCAACCCTAAGCCACAACCTGAAACCGGATATTCGTCAGGAGCTTTCATTTTTCTAATCGTTGACGTAGGTACGTTCCAATCGTTCGAAGGTTCGCGTCAGATTTTTCTGCGATACCTTTTCCTTGGTCCCAAGCTTTTGGTGGAACAACGCTACTCGCAACTCTGCCAATAGGAACTTCGCGTCAATCAGATCCGGCATATCGCCTACTCGCGCAGTCAGAGTATGTAAACGTTGTTCCCATGTACGAGCTTGATTCATCAGTTCCTCATCTTTCGACACGCGGCCTTGAAAATGGTTGACGCGATACAGCATCGCATCAAGGTACCGAGGCAGATCAGTCAGGCGTTCATAGGGCGTTTGCCACATGAAGTCTGCCGGAACAACGTGGGAAAGTTGCGCTTCTAGATCGGCTTTTGCAGATGTCAAAACCGCACTGTTGATGTTCTCAACTGCTAACGATACGTCGAATCGTTTCTCTGCGATGGCTGTGCATGTCTCGATCAGTTTGAGTCCGCTTGATACAAACTCGCCACGATGTGCCGCAAGCAAGCTGTCGAACCGCGATTTCGATTCAATCCGTTCCTCTTCTCCTAGGTACACGTAACGCGCCACACTAAGTAGCAACGAGTCGAATACATCATTTGGGTCGGCAAGTTTCGCCAACTGCATGTGCATCGTAGTTTCTTTCTGATACTCCTTGCGCAAGTACCGAACTGACTGACTTTCCGCGAGCACAAATAAGCGACAAAGACCTTTTTCTTGCCACACCTGTTGTTGTACTGGATTGACCGCGAGCTCCACGGCGACAGAATCTCCTTTATCAACCAGCGCTGGATAAACGGTGAAATCAGTGTGCTCTTGGCGTAGACGCTTTTCTTTTTCGATCCCGTTTTCCGGAAATCTAACCAACCTCTCAGACGACTCGATAGTCGTTGCAGCTTCGTCGACGAGCGCTTCAGCCAAGGTTGATTCATGACGTCGTTTCAAGGCCAGTAAATCCCGATCCTGATCAAGTACGGCACCGCGTCGATTGGTCCACTGCACGTTCATACGCAAGAACGGACTCAGCTTCACCTCGTCCCAGACATCATGTGGTACCTGCACACGGTAGAAGTCGGCAAGTGTGCGAGTTAACACGTCATAGAAATTGCCGACACGATATCGCGAAGGACGTAGAAGATAGTCACATAGCTGCTCTACTCGATCCGGAATCGGCACCAAATGTCGGCGATATTGTTTAGGGAGGCTTTTTAACAGTTCCGTCAATTTTTCCGCGAGCCGTCCCGGTACGAGCCACTGAACGGCGTCCAGCGATAACGTGTTGATGTTCTCCGCTTTGACCTGAACCGATACGCCGTCCGCAACATCGCCCGGAGCAAAACGGTATCGCAGCGGCCAGCGGTAATCGTCTATCACGAGCTCACCGGGAAAGGCCGCGTTTGTCAGGTCTTCGTCCGGTCGTCGTAAAAGGTCACTCGAGTTCATGCGAAGACGATCAAGTTCACTCTCACTAGCCTGGCTGAACCAAGCTTCGAAAGTGCGTACATTGACCACATCGTCAGGCAATCGTTCCAAGTAGAAACTCGCTTGAACGCGTGGCGCAACCACTACATCGGTCCTTCGCTCTCGCGCTTGCACTTTGAGTAACTTCGTGAGTAGCTGGCGATTGTGTTTGAGAAACGACCACGGTCGAATTTGCTTTGGTTCGACCATCGCGTGCTGAACGAATAGCTCTCTTGCAAGTTCCGCGTCGCGCGGCGCTAAGCGCAACGGCCGTCGTTCGTAAACCGGTAATCCGTAAAGTGTTGCGCGACTCAAGATCATCGCTTCGCCTCGCCGATCATCCCAATATTCGTCGAAGTAACTTACTTTGAGTAATCGACGAGCAATATCTTCTATCCACTTGCGCTCGATCGATGCAACGGTCCGTGCATACACGCGTCCAGTCTCGACGATCTCTGCGGCGACCACCCACTTCGGCGAAGCTTTTGCAAGTCGCGTGCCAGGTAACAACTGAAAACGCAAATCGTGCACACCCGCATACTTCTGTTTTTCTTCTTTAACTCCGATCAGACCCAGTGATCCAGTCAGAATGGCAGTATGTAGATTCTTGTAGGACGCCGGTGCTGAGTTGAGCCTTAACCCAAGCCGCTGACAATATCCCGTCAACTGGCGATGCAGAGAACGCCATTCGTAGTATCGATTCGGCGAAATGAAATGGCGTTCCAATAAGCGTCTGAACGCCGAGCTTGATTTCGCTTGACGTTCGCGTTCTGCCCAGAACCACAGATTGACGAGCGTAAGAAAATCAGATTTTTCGTCCGTAAATCGCTCTTGTGCGGTATCAGCGGCCTCCCGCTGGTTGTGTGGTCGCAAACGCGGATCCTGCGCAGTTAGTGCCGAAACGACGATCAACGCTTCCTTCAACGCGTTCCGGTGTGCCGCCTCGATTAATACTCGAGCGTATCTCGGGTCGATCGGCATTCGCGCCATCTGACGGCCAAGTCCGGTGAGCTTTCCATCTTCCAGTGCGCCAAGCTCGTCTAATAGACGTTCAGCTTGACCGATACTGCGTTCATCTGGTGGTTCAAGAAACGGAAACTTGCGAATATCGCCTAAGCGAAAGTGCTTCGTCTGCAAAAGCACCGATGCTAAATTCGTGCGCTTGAGTTCCGGATCCGTATATCGAGGAACGCGATCGTAAACCGACTCTGGGTATACGCGATAGCAGATCCCCGGTGCTACACGGCCGCAACGCCCTTTCCGTTGGTCCGCGCTCGCTTGTGAGATCTGCTCGATAGGCAAACGTTGCACCCTTGATCGAGCGCTATAACGGCTGATCCGTGCCTTACCTAGATCAATGACAAACCGAATGTTTGGGACAGTCAAGCTAGTTTCAGCAACGTTGGTCGACAGCAGAACTCGCTGCTTCCCGGAAGGGTGAAAGATGCGTTGCTGGTCCTTCGGTGGCAAGCGCGCGTATAGCGGTAAAACTTCCAGTTCTTTCGGCCATCGACGACGAATTCGATTGGACCACTCGAGAATCTCCTGCTCGGTCGGCAAGAACATAAGAATGTCCTTCGCGCCTCGTGTACCAGAATTCAGGATCTCATCGAGACAGCTGAATACCGCACCTTCCAGATCGTCCTCGGGTGGCCGATATTCGACGGTCACTGGATAACTGCGACCCTCGACTTCAACGACCGGTGCATTGTCGAAGTGGCGACTAAAACTATCGACGTCGATCGTCGCACTCGTGATGATGACCTTGAGTTCCGGACGTCGGTCGATGAGACGTCGAAGAAAACCGAGTAGAAAATCTACATTGAGTGTGCGTTCATGGGCTTCATCGACGATAACAACTTCATACCGTCGCAGCTCACGATCTCGATTGATCTCGGCAAGGAGCATGCCGTCGGTCATGACTTTCACGAGCGAATGGCGAGTCCATGATTCGTCGAACCGAACCGCATAACCGATCTGCTCACCGAGCTTAACCTGGAGTTGCTCCGCAATTCGACCCGCAACCGCACGTGCGGCAAGACGTCGAGGTTGTGTGTGCGCGATACTGGCGTAGACGCCAAATCCTGCTTCAAGACACGCGACAGGTAACTGGGTCGTCTTTCCGGAACCTGTTTCGCCCGCCACAATCACGACTTGATAGGACCGGAGTAACTCCTGAATACGCTCGATGTGCGACGCTATGGGTAGATCGGAAGCGTATTGGATGGTCGGAATACTTTCACGTCGCTCGCGGACCAGCGTCCGGGACAAACGTGAATTAGTGGCTTGCCGGCCGTTCGCAACCACGGATTTGCGCTTGGTGAGTCTGTCTGCCACTATTTCGGATATTTGTGTGAACCTCTCCACGTTGCGGAAGAACCGGAGACTTCACTTGGATCCTACACGAACTGAATTATCCAACGGTCGGTGAGAGAACTTTTATTTTTCGACGCGACTGCTAAGACGACTGTCTGATCAAGCCAGTTGCAAAATGCCGGATGAAGTTATCCTGAACGGTGTGTGCATGAGTTTCAGACTGCCTCAGCTGCCTATGAACCAAGAAAAAGAGACTACTCGGGATATAGAAAATCGTCAGGAGCGAGTAACCTTGAATCCAGCCGAAGGCAAAGGTTTAAACCAGCCAAGATAAAAAGTTTAAAGTAGCCGATGTAAAACCTTAAAATCAGCCGCATCAAAAACTTTAAATCAGCCGATGGACGATCAACGGTTTTACCCGAGACTCATCGAACGACGCTTAATCGAATCGCTCTCCGACTCCCCGGTCGTATTGATACACGGACCGCGCCAATGTGGAAAGACCACCTTGGCTCAAATCACCTGTGCTCCTCATCAACTTAATTCGGGAGACAATCTTGTGAGTCCAACCGACGTCTCAGCGCGACTGGACCACTTGGCGGAATTACCGGAATACAGTTACCTTAGCTTTGATGACAATGCACTACTCGAAGCGGCTCAATCTGACCCGAACGGTTTTGTCTACGACTTACCAGAACGGGTGATTTTGGACGAGATTCAACGCGTACCGGAGCTATTTGACGTTATCAAGGTCGCAGTCGATCGAGAACGTACCGCCGGTCGTTTCTTGCTAACCGGTTCGACCAACTTGCTTCTCATTCCACGATTATCACAGTCATTGGCAGGACGAATAGAGATTCTCTCCTTGCACCCGCTCGCACAGTACGAGATATCAACCGAAAGGTCATCACTTACCTCAAACACGCCGTTTCTTCAATCGCTATTCAAGAGTGGCTTTAAGGTGAATTCGATGGCGAGACTTGGCAAGGAATTAATCCGAAGAGTGGTAGCAGGAGGATTCCCACCAGCATTGGCACGGTCCTCCTCAATACGACGAGCAGACTGGTATCGAAACTACGTTGATACGCTCGTTCAACGAGATGTACGCGAGACAACGCAAATTCAATCATTGGACGTACTCCCTCGTCTATTAGGTGCCGCCGCTTCGCAGACTGCGCGTGTATTTAACCTTAGCCAACTGGCTTCGACCTTTAATCTCAGCAACCCCACGATCGCAAACTACGTTGGACTGCTCGAGCGCCTTTATCTAGTTGAACGATTGCCTAGTTGGCACTCAAATCAACTGAAACGACTCGTGAAGGCTCCTAAACTACACGTAACTGATACCGGTATGGCAGCCGCATTGCTTCACGCGGGACCGGAGGATCTTGATCTCGATAGGAAATTCTTTGGGCAAATGCTTGAAACATTCGTCCTTCAAGAGCTGAAACGACAATCAAGCGCTTACGTCGAGCCGATCAATTTCTATCACTTTCGCGACCGGGACGGCGTGGAAGTTGACATCGTGCTTGAACAAGGTTATCAGTCCATTGCAGGAATCGAGGTTAAAGCATCCGCTACTGTGAAGAACGAAGATTTCCGTGGTCTTAGGAAACTCGCAACTGCATGCGGTGATGGATTCCGTCACGGCGTGATCTTGTACGACGGTGAGACCACCATTCGGTTTGATGAGAAGCTCTATTGTGTGCCCATACGCCAACTATGGGAACGCGATTGACCGTGAAACGCGGGTTCAAATTCTTGATAGATGCTCCTGAATGCACGGCGAAGCGACTTGTGATTCTGAGGCACTTCACGAACTGACTCTCGCCACAGAACACGTGCGAGCTCACCAATCTACTAATCGCCAGTGGTTACTGATGGTTCTTTCGATGCTTATCCGGATTTAGCCTCCATTTGTGGCTGAATACGGCGCACATCTGTATCTAAAAACAATGGATGACGACTCGACAAGAATGTCAACATTCCGCCCGACAACTCAACAATGCCGCCCGTCGTAACGTCCTTAACAAAGAACGAGTTGCAATTCGAACCACCATGGTATACACCAGTCATTGAAGGCGCTGACATCAAAAAGCTCGAAGTTCCCCATTTTTTTACGATGCGCTGTGGTGCTGTGATTGATGTGCACAAATTCATGGCTCGATGTTCTGACACGAGGTAGAAAATCGGTTCTCCGGTCGCTGCTAGTGCATAGACGTACCAGACTCCAGGCTTTTCCGTTTCCTTCAGGTGTTCATTTATTGCAGTACGAGAAGGGAATGTTTGGGGTTGAAATGCTGGTACAGAAGCTTGTGCTCGAGCCATGACATCTTGCTGGATTTCTTTCGATACTTGCTCATCACTCGGTTTCCGCTCAGAAGCATCACGCATCACCCAGACAAAGAAGCCTATTGCGAACACTCCCAACAGAACGGTTTTGAATCCTGTGTATTTCATTGCTTGTTCCTTAACGGCAGGGGGACGCAGTAGGTTGTGGCAAATTCGATGGCAGTTCATCTGCCATCCATTTACCTTGTGTCTCCACTTGGCGCGAGGCCGCGTTGTAGCGCGAGACCAAATTAGCGCGAGCGGACCAAAGACCAATGCACTCCGTGCGTTGACGCTGATCTAGTGGCGGCTCATATTGCTGTAGCTTTATATCGATCGCACTGAGCTGTTCCTGCCATTCGTAGAACCGCTCGTACGCTTGAATGCGATATGCGCCTCGAGTGGTGATCGCCTGTTCCTCAACCGCTCCTCGAAACGGCGCAGTTATCCAAGCAGTGGCGCTTCCCCAGAATATGAGGATAGTCGGAAGAACCACAATCAATGCCGCCCCTAAACTACTAAAGGCAGTCAATTTCGATCTGCTCGTGTTCATTTCAATCCTTCTGATATCGACGCGGCCATCCCACACCGAACACGAACCACTTGCTTGACGAGGCTAACCAGCGATAGCTGCGGCGCTAGGTCAAGCCAGAATCAATCCGTACGTCTATGCAACGCTGAACTTAGCTTCAATCGCAAGTTCCCGGTAGGACTCACCTACCGTAGAAAGTCCGTTTTAGGAGGGAGAGTCCGACCTTGTTAGCCGAAGCATAAGAAGGATTTGAGAAAACGCGAGATCCAATTTGCACAACCCCTAGAACTTAATTTCGTAGCCAGGACCCGACTGGTTCGCGGGGGTTGCACACTCAATTCAGTTATCTGGACCGCTTTCGCCTAACACCCAAAAATCTCGGTTCAGACATCATTCACCAACTGTTCCGATCACATGCTGGACCAGGCGGACGGCGGAATAACTGAAACGTCTGAGTTCTCTATACGATAGCCGAGCTGTCATGCTTTTGTGGAACTAACGATTCAAGATTAGGGAAGTTGGTCGAGTCAACTGGATGCCCAACGCCATGACACGTAATTACTGAGTACCTACGTCTTTATCTCATTGGCAACACCAACGACGCACAATCGGCAGAATCTTCGATTGATTGGGTTTGTCCCCTAGTTCGACGAATTTACGGAATACCGGTCTTAGTCCTTCGAGGCGAGCTCGAACAACGCCTCAGCATAGGCGACGATCTCATCCATCATCGTCAAACGCTCGCGCCACTCGATAGGAATCCCTCCTATTTTGTAATAAGCACCCGCCAATTGCCCATAAATCGAACCCGTCGTGTCTGCATCGTCACCCAGATTGACTGCAAGTAGTGCGCCTTCACGAAACGAATCTGAGCGATCGAACGCCCATAAGGCCGCTTCCAACGATTGCACAACATAACCCGACCCTCTGATCGTTGGCGGTTCTTGATGTCTGTACGATCCTCTTGCTACCTTTTCGATCGATTCGCATAACGGTGAATCTCGCCAAATCCGATGAGTGTCGTTCATTGGAGAGTCTAGAACCTCTTCTTTATTTGCGCCTCCGAGAGCGAGAACCAGCATATATGAAAACACTCGACAGGCATCAACCGCCTCAGTGCAAGCATGTGTCGTTTTAGAAGATTCAGCCGCAAACTGAACGGCTTCCGTCAGACACGAAGCGTAAAACATAGGAATAGGAGCAAGTCGCATTAATGAGCCGTTACCTGCTGATCTGGGGTCAGTTGACCCCGCGAACGGATCGTCTGTTCGGAGGTACTGTTCCAGTGCGTCGCGCACTGTATTCCCGATGTCAAAACACCGTCCGTTTGACGACAGATACCCGTTCTTGTACCAACGAGTGTATAGGTCCATTTGGCGTCTGGCGTCGAAACCGCGGCATTGCGTGAGGCTCTCGGCGAGACACAACGCCATGGATGTGTCATCCGTCCATTGACCTGGTTCCAATCGGAACGGACCACCGCCTACGATGTCATTGATCGGTTTAAAAGAACCGGGCTCTTCAAACTCAAGCGTTGTCCCTAAAGCATCACCAGCAGCTAAACCCAACATACAGCCTTGGAATCTAGCTATATCCAAATCGTCATCTCTCAATGCACTAATTAACCAATCTAGAAACGAGCGGCAATGTTAGTAGCCGTGTGAGACAGCGCTGGTTTAGGAACCAGACGAGCATCCCGTCCTACCATGGAACCGTACCTAACGACATCTGTTTCGAAATCTCAACAATGATCAATGCACTTGCAATTCCGCGACCTAACATTTGTCCGTTATGAGAGGCAACGCACAATGGCACTGAGAATTCGGGACCCGCGGGTTGAGAAACTGGTTACTGCTCTAGTTGAGCTGACTGGTGAGACCGAAACAGACGTGGTCAAGAAGGCATTAAATGAACGACTCACCAAGCTTCAAGTTGACATCCTCCCCGACCTAAAGGACGAGGATTCATACCGCGCTCAAGCTTGGCATCGAGCCATCATTTGAGTCGCCTCTGTGGGTTCCTGCTGCTGACGACTACTGTCGTTCACTTCACAGGCGAACCGGGCATGCCCTGCCCTTAATACATTGATCGCGCCGACCACGTCGGCATTGGCTTCATAACCGCAACTCACGCATTTGAAATGCGCTTGGGTCTGACGGTTCGCTTTGGCGATATGACC
>JAJECH010000031.1 GCA_022822135.1 Pseudomonadales bacterium | reverse complement strand
CGGCTTCAAGGGTCCGCTGATCGAGATGGACTTGCATCATCCGCCGACGGGACACTTTCACGGGAATCAACTGTATTACCTGTGTGGTCTGCTGGCGCAACAGCTGCTCACGTTCATGCAGTACCACATGTTGCCGACCAGTGCCCGCGACGGCGGGTTGCGCCCGTTGATCCGTGACGTGGTGCGGACCGTCGGCCGGTTGACCCGGTCGGGCCGTCGCGTCACGCTCAAGTTCACCAAACGGTTGCGATCCCAACGCTTCCGCTGGCTCGTGCACGCATGCAATGTGTACGACGCCTGGTGGAAGACCGCGCCCGGATGACATCGACGACGCTGACACCAGCGTCGTTACCCCGCCATCCTTGAACCACGTCGAAATGGCGGCCACGCCGCACGTCAGGTGTTCACGCAAACGTGCAAAAACCGTCTCAAACGACACCGAAACTGCCGGTCGAACGACCGTTAATCTGACTTCTTGTGCATACGTCACGGATGGACGTTACGAAAGACATTCGAATGCGCCATCTCAGTAGGATTTACCCACCGCTAATTTTTTAAGCGGGAATTTTGGTCAGAAATTAGCGTGACTACATACATATGCTTATTGAACGACGACGATCAATACCGAATGAGATAGGACCCACTTTTTTCGAAAACTCAACGAACCGAACCACAGTTTGCGGAGAAAGATGGTATTAGATCAGGTACGACTCTTGATAACGGTGCTCTCGCATGCGATGCTCGGAGCACCGTTCGTCGTCATTACCGTGACCGTGATATTCGCTGGATTCAACCAAACCCTCATGCATGCGGCATCAAGTCTCGGCGCGAACGCGTGGACTCGCTTCCGACGTGTTCAACTCCCGCTCATTTAACCCGGCGTGATCACCGGCGGACTCTTTGCCTTCGCCACCTCGTTCGACGAAGTGGTCGTCGTGCTCTTCATGGGTGGATTAGAGCAACGCACCCTACCCCGCCAAATGTGGAGCGGGATTCGTGAAGAAATCAATCCGACCATTCTCGCCGTCGCAACGCTTTTGATCATCTTCGCAGTGCTTTTGTTGTTTACAGTTGAGTGGTTGCGAGCGCGGACTGCCAAGCAACTTCAACCGCAATAGAACGACCATCTAACAAGCCGCTTTACATCCCGTAAATCGCGCCTACAATCAAGCTCGTAACTTAAATCGGGGTAAGTTGTGAAGGTTCTCGGTTACTTTTTCTGTGCACTAGCAGTCGTCATCGGCGCGTTGATGGTGCTCGACCAACTCTTCATGGAGACGGCGCACCAAATCTGGGATATCCTCAACTACGTGAATTGCGCTGCGCTCGCACTCTGTGTGATCCTCGGCGTCCGGTATCACATGACGGAAGGCACGGATGCCATCGCACCAGGTGTCTTGCTCAGTGTCTTTGCGTTTCTCGTGTATACGGAAACGTGGATCGCGTACATGGCGGAAACCCAGTTACCGACGCTGCAGTGGATGTGGGTCGATGCGATCGCCGTCCTTGCGCTCGCACGTGTAGGCACGCGTTTGATCGCGAAGGAATGACATTCGGCGAGTACTTCGACCGGCAGATTTGCTGGCGATATTGCTGAATTCAAAAAACTCGTGCTGAATTGCGCTCCCAGTTTAGACCCTATGAGCGCATTTCAAGCCTATCGCGGGCGTTCAGCACTCGGTCCGGTGAATTGCGACTTGCGAGATCTTCAACACTCCTAGCGATTAAGTGACGACGATGAGCGTGCGCTCGAAGCTACGGTTGTGCTACTTGGTCGCTGCTGTTGTTGCACTTACAACGTGCGCCGTAGCTCTGCTTTTTGTTCATCCTATATTGGTGATCGGACCGCTTCTTGTCAGCCTAGGCTCCGTATTTCTCACTGCTTATCTTGATTTTCCTCCTCCCAATTAAGCCAGAACTCTCTTAGAGATTTGGTGTTTGATCTATTTTTTGGGGAAGGTTGTGAACCGGTTAGGACACTTAATGCCTTAGACCAATGGTTTTCGCCATTACGCACCTTGTCAAGTATTAGCGGAATCATCGAAGGGCCGAGCGCGATGATGATTTGGTACGCGGGATGGTTTATCGCGTTAGTTGCGGAAGAATCAAAGTACAAATCCTTATCCCACTGAGCATGCAACCAATCAAATGCGTTTCTAAGTCGATCTTCTCTCAAATACTCAGGTGAAAGTTCTGTTTCTTCGGGTAACAAATGCAAGAATTTTGGAACAGCTTCGTTTGGAGTGATTTTAAAAATCTCGTCCTTGAACTAGACTACTTAACTGAGCGAGATTCAAACTTGCGAACCGATTTTTTCTTCGACGCGATGCTACGCCATAACGACCTTTAATCGGAGCATCAGTTGAACAACGGGGCGATCTGAACTTGGATTGAGATGGTTCCATTACTTTAGCGAACTTCTCTACTACCAACAGTGTAGTCATCATCGTCTGCAAGCACCGATTGATTGACACTCATCGCTGTCGGCCTTTCCTGCTGAAATCGGTGAGAAGAGATCCGAATAGTCACCGATAACTTGTGAAAGCGTTTCATGGAGATGCATGATCGAATCTGGATCTAAAACGACACGTGCAATGACCTCTCGCGTCGCGTGTGTGACTGCATAATTCATCGCCTGTCAAGTCCGGAAACGGACGCTATATCGTCCGCATCTCCGAGGAGTCCGTGACCGACATTCAGAAATTGGCCGAATCGGTCGATTCACTTAAAGATAGCTTCGAAGACCATCGCTATATCTGCAGTAACCAGATCGCGACCGCGGTCTATCTTGCATACCACCTACGTAAACCCGTCCTCATCGAAGGTCCGCCTGGCGTTGGCAAGACGGAACTCGCCAAGACGACGGCCGATATGTTCGCGCTGCCGCTTATTCGCCTGCAGTGCTATGAGGGACTCGACGAAGCTAAAGCCATCTACGAATGGAAGTACGGTAAGCAGCTGCTTTACACCCAAGTTCTGAAAGAGACCCTGGATGAAGTTCTGCAAGGTGCCACAGGATTTCGTGAGTCGGTTAATCGCCTGCACGAGTTCGGCGATATCTTCTTCTCTGAAGAGTTTATGGAGCCGCGTCCACTGCTCAAGGCGTTACAGGAAGAAGACGGTTGCGTCCTGCTGATCGACGAAGTCGATAAGTCAGACCATGAGTTTGAGTCGCTCTTGCTTGAGATTCTGTCGGACTTCCAGGTCTCCATCCCTGAAATCGGTACCGTCAAAGCACGAGCCGAACCGCCGATGGTGTTCCTGACGAGTAACAACACCCGTGAGATCTCGGATGCACTGAAGCGTCGTTGTCTGCACCTCTACATTCCGTTTCCCGACGTCGATCTTGAACAGAAGATCATTCATGCGCGTGTGCCTGAAATCCCGCCGCAATTACGAACACAACTGGTCAATTTCATTCAAGAGCTGCGGGACATGGACCTTAAGAAGGTTCCGGCGATTAGTGAGACCATCGATTGGGCGCGAACTCTGCTACTCTTACACACTGAATCACTCGATCCCGAGCTGGTGCGAGAGACGTTGAACGTGATCCTTAAGTTCCAAGAAGATATCGACAACATCGATCACGAGATTTCGACGCTCACGCAGAAGGCTATCTCGGCGAACTGATCGACTAGGCGATGGACAAGACGCTCACGAGCTTCATCGCCACGCTACGAAATGCAGACGTTCGCATTTCGCCGGCGGAAACCCTTGACGCACTCAACGCGGTCGAACTGACCGGCTATCGCGACCGCGAATTCCTTAAAAACACTCTCGCACTCGTCTTGCCGAAAACGGCGGACGAGAAAGACACCTACGACACCACCTTCGAACAGTTCTTCAAGTTTGCCGAGGTAGCGGGCGAGACCACGAGCTCGATATCGATCGATGACGAAGAAGGGGAAGGCGACGGCGAAGGTCAGGGACAGGGCGACGGTCAAGGTGGCAGCGCCGGACAGACCAACCCGAGTAATTCCAAGCGTAAGAGTCGTCCTCGATTCAGTGCTGCTGGCGAAGAAGACCAGGAGAAAGAAGAGGACTTGGGCGATGGTGAGATGTCCAATCCCGTCTCCACCCTGGGCAAGCTACTCATGCAGGACAGCCGCGTCGAGCTGAGTGTGCAGATGGCGGATGCTGCGAAGGAAGTCAATCTCGACGAGATCCAGGTCTTCACGCAGAAAGGTCTATACACCCGCCGCATCATGGACCAGATGGGACTCGCCGACCTCTTAAAAGAAATTTCTGCGTTGAAGCAAAGTTTCAACATGCCGGATCGTCGGCTTGCGCAGGAACTGAAGCGACGCCAGGACTTCCTGCGTGAGCAGGTTCGCGATTACGTCGAACGACAGTTCCTACTCCATGCGGACGCGACGGGTATGCGCCTACGCGAAGAACTGCTGCGCAAGGTCAAACTCTCCAACGTCGAGCACCGCAACTTCCGCCTGATTCAGGAAATCGTCTACCGCATGGCGAAGAAGCTGGTCACGATGCACTCGCAGCGGAAGAAGGTATTCAAGCGCGGCACCCTGAACGTTCCGCGGACGTTGCGTCGCAACATGAGCTACGACGGTCATATTTTCGATCTGCAATGGAAGTCGGTGAAGGTCGATCGACCGAAGGTTTTTGCTGTCTGTGATGTCAGTGGGTCGGTTTCCAACTACGCACGATTCATGCTCATGTTTTTGTACGCGCTTGAAGAGGTCATGCCGAAAGTACGTTCCTTTGCGTTTTCCTCCGACCTCGCAGAGGTCACCGAACTCTTCGAACGGAACAAGATTGAAGACGCGATCTCGAAGACGCTGCGGGATTTTGGTGGCGGTTCGACAGACTATGGACAGGCGCTCGTCGACTTCAAAAAGAAGTGTCTTGATGATGTTGATAACCGAACGACCATAATCATCCTTGGTGATGCGCGGAATAACTACGGCGATTGCAAGCAAGACATCTTGCAAGAGATCTACCAGCGAAGCAAACGCGTCATCTGGTTGAATCCAGAACCACGCAACACCTGGAACACGGGGGACGCCGAGATGCGTAAGTACACACCGTACGTGCATCAAGCTGAAGAATGCAACTCGCTCATGCATCTAGAGCGGACCGTCGGCAACCTACTCAAGTCTGTACAGTGAGACTTTGTCGTGGCTGAAGCAAGTAACGAATCTGTCGCGAATGTCATCCCGGGATCCGGACGACAGTTAATCCGCTACGGCGTCTACGCTGTCGTGGGGTTCATCGTGATGCTGTTCCTCCTCGGGCAAGTTAATCAGTGCACGGGTATGCGAAGTTCATCCATCGGCGCAGTCCATGCCGGTAGCGGCACGATCACGCTAAACCTCGCACAAGAACCACCGCAACTCGATTCCACGAAGGCGACCGACCAAGTGTCCGGCATGGTCCTTGGTCATGTGATGGAAGGTTTGCTGCGGTACGACGCCGACAACAACCTAATCTCAGGGGTTGCTGAATCATGGTCGGTCACGGACACCGAAGCTAGCTTCACGCTGAAGCAGGACTTGCTGTGGAGTAACGGCACACCGATTACCGCGCACGACTTCGTGTTTGCGTGGCGGAAAGCGGTCGATCCTTCGACCGCATCTCAGTACGCGTTCATCTTGTTCTTTATTGAAAACGCACGCGAAATTACGAGTGGCGACATGCCAGTCGAGTCGCTCGGCGTTACGGCAGTCGACGATTACACGTTGCATGTGAAACTCACTGAACCGACGCCGTTTTTCCTTTCATTGACCGCGTTCCCGACCTATTTCCCAATCAATCAAGCGTTCTACGAATCAAGAGACGGTCGATACGGGGCAAATGCCGAAGACCTGATCTACAACGGTCCGTTCACCATTTCGCAATGGGTTCATAACGCTAACGTCCGTCTCGAGAAAAATCAAAACTACTGGAACAAAGAAGCCGTCCACCTGAACGTCATCGACTTCGCCTACATCCTGAGTGACGCGAACGCGATCATCAACCTGTTCGAGAGTGGCGACATCGCGCAAGCGGGACTCAACGTCGAGCTGGTCGATCGCGCGTTGCGCAACCGTTGGGACATTCGACAGCATGTGGATGGTTCGGTGTTCTTTATGGAAATCAACTACCGTGAAGGACGATTGACGCGTAACTACAACCTGCGCAAAGCGTTGCAGTACGTGAACGACCCGTCGGAACTGGTCAATAAGGTCATCAAACTGCCTGGGAACCTACCTGGTGAATCGATCTTCCCAGTCTGGTTGAAAGGCGTGAACGGTAAATTCCGCGAGGAATTTCCCGCGAAGCCAATGATGACGAACCATGACAAAGCGCGTGAGCACTACGCGTTAGCGCTAGAAGAGCTAGGACTCGACAAGATCACGCTGGTGATGCTGAGCGGCGACAACCCTTCGGCAAACAAACAGAGCGAGTACTACCAAAGCAAATACGCCAAGGTACTCGGTCTTGAACTCAAACTCGATCGTCAGATCTTCAAGCAACGCCTGCAAAAGATGACCGACGGCGATTTCGATCTGGTGTTGGCGGGTTGGGGTCCGGATTACGCGGACGCGCTCACGTTCGGTGATCTGTTCACGTCATGGAACGAGAACAACCGCGGTCGGTACAACAACCCCGAAGTCGATCGTCAGATCGACATCGCGAAGAACTCGAGCGATCCGAACGTGCGGATGGCAGCATTCGCCCGCGTGCAAGACATCTTGAACGAAGACGTTGCGATTCTTATGAACTACGAACGCGGCAGTCTGTACGTTGTTCACGATCAGTTAAAGAACGTGGCGCGACGTAGTGTTGGACCGGATCCAGACTATGCGTTCGCGTACATCGTGGACGAGGAGTCGTAGCGCGTGCTTTGGTACACGACCAAGCGCCTCATCCAAGGGATCATCACGGTCTGGTTCATTGCGACCGCTACGTTCTGGGCGATGCATCAAGTTCCGGGCGATCCATTCGTCGGCGAGAAAGCTGTATCACCCGAAGTCGAAGCGAATCTCAAAGCGAAGTGGGGTCTCGATAAGCCACCGTTAGAACAATACTGGATCTTTCTGACCAATATGGGGCAAGGTGACTTCGGCATCTCGTTCGCTCAGGAAAGTCGAAGCGTCAATGACATCATCCTTGAACGATTCCCGGTGTCTGCGATCCTGGGCATTCTTGCGATTGTGTTCGCTGGACTCGGAGGGGTGCTATACGGCGCTTTAACGGCGTTGTACCGGAACCAGTGGCCGGATGTACTCATCATTCTGTTGGTGATCATCGGGATTTCGGTGCCTAGCTTCGTGTTCGCGTCCGTAGGTCAGCTGCTGCTCGTCATCATCAATCAAATCGTTGGGTTCACGCTGTTACCGGTCGCGGGGTGGGGCGACATCTCTCACATGCTGGTGCCAGCGCTCGTACTCGGCTTAGGGACGATGGCGTTTCTTACGCGGTTGATGCGTTCGTCGATGCTTGAGATCGTGAGTGCGGATTTCATTCGAACTGCACGTTCGAAAGGTGTTCCAGCCGCACAGGTGTTCTCGCGACACCAGTTAAGAAATGCGGTGTTACCGGTCATTACGGTGCTGGGTCCGTCGGTCGCTTCGATTACGACGGGTGGATTCGTCGTCGAGAACATCTTCGGCATTCCCGGTCTCGGCCAGTCGTTCGTCCTTGCCGTACAACAGAGCGACTATGGGGTCATCATGGGAACAACGGTGTTCTATGGTGCGTTTCTTGTGCTGATGGTGATCATCGTTGATCTGCTTTATGCGTGGATCGATCCAAGGGTACGTCTCGAATGAGTGATATCGGTACGTACTCGTTTAAACGCGCACACGTCGATCTTGATCGTGAAGAGATCAGTCGTCCATCGCTTTCGTATTGGCAAGACGCATGGATGCGGATACGAACGAATCGAAGGACGCTTGCGAGTCTGTGCACCGTGGTCTTTATGGTGCTGGTCGCGGCATTCGGTCCGATGCTGTGGCATTTCGACTTCGACACGCAAGACCTAAATCAAACGTCGAAACCGCCGTGGGCGAGTCGGGCGATGACGGTTATCGAACCGTACACACCGTGGGTGGATAGACCAGCTGTTGAACAATGGAGCAACACCGGAGCGCCGGCAGACATTCAAGCCGTCGGGTTCCCGTCGATCGAATTTGTGCGGTTGACGTGGTCGCCGGTTGAAGGTGCAACACGTTACACCGTCTTCAGAACCATCGTTGATCCAGAAGATGGACCACTTGGACTTCCACTAGGTTCGGCTATCGGCGAAAGCGCGAACTCCTACGAAGATCGAATTGATTTAGAGCAAGATCGCTACTGGTATTCGGTCGAAGCAACGTTCTCGGACGGGTCGACTACATCGAGCACCGTACCGATTGACGTCGCAGCCGCGACGACGCTCGCGGGAGCGATCGAGAGTCAATGGGTTGAATCAGATTCCACGTTGCAACCTGGCGACACCTTGAATACGCCATGGCATCCGTTGGGCACGGACTATCTCGGTCGCGACATGCTCGCGCGTCTGATGAAGGGCGCGCAGATTTCACTGTTCATCGGGATCGTCGCGCCGTTGCTGTTCATTCTGCTCGGTGTGGTCTACGGCAGTTTCGCTGGATTCCTCGGTGGTAAGACCGACTCGATCCTGATGCGATTCGCGGATTTTGTCGTCGCCCTGCCCTTCCTGCTGTTCATGATCCTGTTCAAGTTGGTATTCGGGATCGGTGCTGGCGAAAGTGGCATCCTGCCGATGCTGGTAGCGCTCGTGCTGTTGAGTTGGCCGGCTGCGGCGCGTTTAGTCCGAGGACAGATCCTGCAGATACGGGAAGAAGGGTATATCGACGCGTCTAGGTTACTCGGCACGAAGACGCCGCGGTTGATCTTGCGGCACATGATTCCGAACACGATGGGCGTCATCCTTGTGACGTTTACGTTCGCGGTGCCGTCCACGATCTTCACCGAAGCATTCCTGTCGTTCATCGGCATGGGTGTCGAGCCGCCGATACCATCGTGGGGGAGCATGTGCAACGACGGTCGTAAGACCATGGAAACCACACCGCACGAACTGATCTTCCCAGCGATCTTCATCAGTATCACCGTGCTTGCGTTCAACATTCTCGGCGACGGGTTGCGTGATGCGCTTGATGCGCGCATGCGCTCTACGGAGTAATCAGAGTGGCACTACTCGAAGTCAAGAACCTACATGTGGAGTTCACGACGTACGGCGGGATCGTTCATGCGGTACGCGGCGTCGACTTCAGCGTGGACGAAGGCGAAACGCTGGCGATCGTCGGCGAATCGGGCTGCGGCAAGTCCGTCACGGTGCAGAGCATCATGGGATTGATACCGATGCCGCCAGGACGTATCACGCAAGGCACGGCACACCTGCGGGGGCACGACATCATTCAAAGCAAGATCATCGATGGCAAGGACATCAGAGGCAATTTCGTCGGCATGATCTTCCAAGATCCGATGTCGTCTCTGAATCCGACGATGACGATCGGTGCGCAGATCGCGGAACCCCTTGAAGTACACCGAGGTCAGTCTCATCGGGACGCCATGCGCCGGGCGACTGAACTACTCGATATGGTTCAAATCCCGGAAGCTGCCAAGCGAGCGCGACAGTATCCGTTCGAATTTTCCGGCGGGATGCTGCAACGGTCGATGATCGCAATGGCGATCGCGTGCGAACCGTTGGTGTTGATCGCGGACGAACCTTCGACTGCACTTGACGTGACGATTCAGGCGCAAATCCTTGATCTCGTCAAATCTATTCAGAAAGAAACGGGGATGGCGATCATCCTCATCACGCACGACCTTGGTGTGGTTGCACGCCTCGCCGACACCGTCAGCGTGATGTACGCGGGTGAGGTCATGGAAGCAGGAAGCGTCGACGACGTGTTCTATCGATCGGCACACCCGTACACGCTGGGTCTGAAAGAAGCGATGCCGACGAATCAGACCGGTCGATCGCGGCAACTCAAACCGATCGACGGGTCGCCACCGGACCTGTTCTCGCCGCCGACTGGCTGTTCGTATGCGGCGCGGTGTCCTCACACCATGGAAGTCTGTCTAGAGAACAATCCGAACGCATTTCCGATGCAGGACGGGCATCAAGCCAAGTGCTGGTTACATCACGAAGAATGTGACGTCGTTGCCGAGGAGTTACACCAAGCATGACTGCTCCTCTTCTAAAAACGCAGAACCTAACCAAGCACTTCAAGTTAGGTGCGAATGCACTCGTACAGGCGGTCGACGATATCTCGCTTGAAATCGCACCACGGGAAATTCTCGGTCTGGTAGGTGAAAGCGGCAGCGGCAAGTCAACGTTCGGCAAAACCGTCATTGGTCTGCACGAAAAGACTAGCGGCACCGTGACGTTTAACGGCGAGGAGATGCCCGACACCTATCAGGCTGCGGATTTCCAGCGCTTTGCTGACAAGATGCAAATGATCTTCCAGGATCCGTATTCGTCGTTGAATCCACGGATGACCGTGGGTGAGATCATCGGCGAAGGTCTATTTCTCCACTCCGATCTCAAACGATCCGAAGTTAACGATCAGGTGGCAGAATGGTTGCGCAAGGTCGGCTTGAACGCAGACCACATGTCACGCTACCCGCACGAGTTTTCCGGTGGTCAAAGGCAGCGCATCGGAATCGCACGTGCCTTGATTCTCAATCCAGAGTTCGTCGTATGCGACGAGCCGATATCCGCGCTAGACGTCTCTGTGCAAGCTCAGGTTGTCAATCTGCTGGGTGAGCTCAAAGACTCCATGGGATTAACGCTGTTGTTCATCGCCCATGATCTATCGATGGTTCGTTACGTGTCGGACCGCATCGCGGTCATGTACTTGGGGTCGATGATTGAGATCGGACGATCTGACGATGTCTTCTTCGATCCGCAACATCCCTACACGCAGTTGCTCATCGGATCAAATCCCGAACCAGACCCGAATCACGAGCGAACTCGCACATCAGTGTCGATCCCTGGCGAGATTCCATCGCCTGTGAATATTCCGCCAGGATGTCGTTTTGCATCACGATGTCCTAAAGTCATGGATGTTTGTCGTGAGCAAACGCCCAGTCTTATTCCTTTAGTGGACATTGGAGACGACCACCATGTCGCTTGCCACTTATTCGATGCACGTCTTCAGCGCGAACTTCAAAAGTAATCAATCGATTAGGTTGATTACTACTCTACAGATTCCAAGAATCGATCTGGTAAGAAAATAAAAATAGTCCCCTCCGAAATCATCTCAGAATCAGAATCGAACACACTTTCGCTACTTCATCGATAGGTCTTTTAGTACTTACGCCGCGCCTTCGAAACCAGTTACCAAATCCGTCGCATCGCGCAGAACTGGTACTATTTAAAGATCACTTGTTACGGCTCAATAGCCTTCGTGCTGCGCCACTGTTGCGACGAGTCAATTCGCATACGGCATTTCGCTGACAATGCAGTATTCTCGCCACAACTCATGCACTGAAGTATTTACTCAATATCCTAAAGAAAAACGAGACCGGAGATATCCATTCACCCAAGTAAGGACGTATTGAGCACCTGTATGATCGGAACCACTGTCAGGTCAGCTGCGTCGTCAGCCAAGCTCTCTCTGCTCGCTCTTAAAAGGTGTTTCGTTCATTGGCGACCAGCCGTGGTATTATCACGCTTTACTCGACTTATCAACATAAATGCTAGTATGCGTAGCTAATAAAGCAGGCTTAGTTCAAAACCGTTGCCGTGGATGTCGTTAAATTGGGTCTGATACGCGCATCAATCCCAAGAAAGCCGTCTGTTCCATACTACATGACTAACCGAATCAAATGCAAATCACATTACAGGAAATGGCACTAAAATAACCTACGCAAAAGTCAACGCGCGATTAAGTCGACCTTAAACCACTAACATGGTCAAGTCAACAGTGCTATCAACAGAACTATCGATGATCGGGTACACTCTAGGTATCACGACCATACATCCCCTTCGGTCCTGAATTCGTTCACGTTCATTTGAGTCAGATGTAGTGATTAATTACATAAAAACACGGTCCTATGGGTTCCTCTATTGTGGTAAGATACGAGTACATCGGATTCGTATGCGAACCATCAGAATGATCATGAACCGCAAAATTAGGAGGAAATCTTGAATAACGAAGAACGTAATTGGGTTGGTCGATATGCACAAACGGATTTAGCGTATATTTTGAGAATTCTAATGTCGGAGTTAAAAATGGATATAAGGGAGTTTGACGCGCAAGTTCAAGACTCAAATCGGAATTTTGCGGTAGATTCCCAGGACGAAATTAACTATTCGTTTAGAATCGTTAAATTCGATAAAAATGACAACGAAATTGAAAATCGGTTTATTAATGTACAAAAACAACAAGATGAAATCTCGGTAAGTTCGAATGGAATCCCAAATTATCCTGAAATGATTATTAGAGCAGAAACAAATGAAGACGAAGAAGTATATTACAACGTCAATGATGGGGACAGAGTGGTAACGGAGATATGGGAACTAAGTAAGTTAATTCTCTATCCAATATTATTCGGTAAATCTACGTCAGAGGAAGTAACGTGAGTCGCTTCTACGTAAATAGAAACGCTCAATCTAACGGCGATCACGAAGTACATAAGGATGATTGCATTTGGCTGCCCTTGGTTAGAGATAAAGAATACTTAGGGGAACATTTGTCACCCCGATCTGCTCTACACGAAGCTAAAAAAAAATATCGTCAGTGTAACGGTTGCCCACATTGTACACCCGAAATATATGTGAGGTGAATTGATATGGAACAGTTACAACTAAAGGGTAACAATCCGGTAGCTATCCAATTTATATCAGATATAGACCAATTGTCAACCAACGTACTACTTGCGACCGTAATGGAGGAGGTTAACGAAGGCGCGGACGAAATTATCCTGATGATTTCTACGCCGGGTGGAAGTGTTAGCGATGGAATCGCGGCGTATAACTCTATTCGTTCGTTATCTAAGGTTAATGTGATAGTCTATAATCTTGCAGATGTTAGTTCGATAGGGAATGTGATATATCAAGCAGGTGACCAAAGAATCGCAGCCGAGAACTCGAATTTTATGTTACACGGTGTTAGAGTACCATTAAATGGATCACTGAATCTAGTTGAGCTGGAGGACCGGAGGACTAATTTGCAGAATTCCCAAGAGAGTATCATTAAGGTTCTAGAGCAGCGGAGTCATTATAGTGCTCAGCAACTAAATGATATGTTTCTCCGAGAGCAACACATTTCCGCCGATAAAGCGTTGGATTGCGGTCTTACCGACAAAGTCGCTGATATTAGCTTGCCGAGTGGTATTCCCTTGCGGCCAATCGTAATCGCTTCGAATACCTAGGATTTGACTGGATGGAATTGAAGTAAATGAAGGTTCATCTGTCTTCGAGGGAATGTTAGTCTTCCTTTGTTTCATAGTTGACACTTAAGACTCTGCCAAAGTCGATTTCGTTCGTTTACATAGCGATGGGTAGATTACCATCGATGCATAACGATTCGTACATGTCCACGAGCTAGACTTTCATAAATTCGAACGTCCCTTCGTCCAATTCTACTCAATCATCGGTCGATCAGCATTCTATATCCCTTTTCTTTAACTGTTCAATAAGCCATTGACTAGGGGATTATTTACTTAACTACAAGACATCAACATGAGTCACAGGTTGTCGCATGAATGAGGAGAATTTCGTTCTCCCACCGACCTTAGTTACCGATCATGAAAGTCCGCTTACGCGACGCACGACGTCCACGCGAAGGGATGTCCCTTGCACAGTTCATGGATGAATTTGCGCCGGACGAAGCCGCGGCGGAAGCCTGGTTTGTGGCACGTCGCTGGTCGGATGGCGTACGGTGCGCGCATTGTGACTCGGCCCGTGTCGCTGAACGCGCAAATCGTCGGCCGATGCCTTACTGGTGTCGTGACTGCCGTCGTTACTTTTCCGTAAAGACCAACTCCGTCATGCATCGCTCCCCACTCGGTTGCCACATCTGGGCGGCCGCCGTCTATCTGATGCTGACGAGCTTGAAGGGCGTGGCCAGTACGAAACTGGCGCGCGATCTTGGCATCACGCAGAAATCCGCCTGGCACTTAGGTCATCGCATCCGTGCGGCGTTCGCCGTCGGCGAGGACCGCTTATTGATGGGACCGGTCGAGATCGACGAGACCTACATCGGCGGTAAAGCCAAGAATCGACACATGTGCACGCGGAAGCGGTTGACGATACCAAGAAGGACGAAGTACAGGATTATCTGGAAGAGAACGTCTGGTCGGTTGCGACCGTGTATTCCGACGAATTAGCGACTTACGCCGACTTGCCACAGCCCCACGAAGCGGTTCAGCACGGCAGCGGCGAATATGTCCGCGACCTAGGCCCATACGAACGGGATCGAGTCGTTCTGGTCGATGCGGAAACGCGGGCACGTCGGGATCTACCACAAGTTCTCGCAGAAACACCTGGATCGCTACGTGTGTCACGCGACACCGAAACTGCCGGTCAAACGACACTGAAACTGCCGGTCCTAGTAGCAGGCATTTAACGTATTGATAGCGGGGAAAAAGCCTTGAGGGCGTAGCCCGAAAGGCTTTTTCGCCGCGGTCGAAGTTTCTTA
>JAJECH010000012.1 GCA_022822135.1 Pseudomonadales bacterium | reverse complement strand
TGTCAATAGCTGCACCGCTTCACGCTTGAATTCGTCACTGTAGCGATGACCTTGACGGCCTTTCTTTCGAGGTTCAGTCATTTGCATGCTCCTAAGTTAAATTCTGCAAATAAACTGTCCCCCTAAACGTGCGCATACCCTCGTGCCTCACTTGTACACGCTAGTGAGTCTTCGTAGCATTTTCGTCGAGAAAAACTCTCAACTTAGTGCATACTGCATCTGAGTATGCAATATAGGATGGGAACCGACGCACGCGACTATCCATCCCCTCCATGAATAAAGGCGCTCTTCGCGCGATCTTGGTAACACTGTAATGAAGAAATATCTGTTGTACCTTACCACCTTGTCATCGTGCCTTATTTTGGCTTCAGAACCTGAGGCAAGCTGCGAAGACGAATACAGACAATGGGTTCAGATTTGGCGCACCTCATCAATCACGTGGGAACCGCTGAGTATGAACCGCTCCCATGAACTTCTGTGTGAGCGTGACTCACAATATCGACTTTCATACGCAACGCGCCGCGCTACTCTCGAATCCAAAGTCGGAAATCATGCTACCGCATTGGCGTTCTTTGATTGGCGCACTCATCGGTACTACGCAGAAGGCGATTTACCACCATCAGTACGCGCCAAACCCGCGATTGAATACATCGTTAATCGTTCCGTCAATCACCGAATCGTCATCGTGAACGAGCGGCACCACGTCGGGTCCGATCGATTATTAACGTTAGAGCTCCTAGAGCCACTATATGAACGTGGGTTCCGTTATTTGGCGGTAGAGGGCTACCAGTTCGACGACGGTATCAACGAACGCGGATATCCCGTGATCGGTGGTGGTTATTACTCAAATGATGTTGTATACGCACAGATGCTTCGATCCGCATTTGAGCTAGGCTTCAAAATCGTCGGTTACGAAATTGAAGATTCCCAAATGGCGCCAGAAGACTCCGAGAATCCCATAAATCGACAGGTGGAACGAGACCGCGTACAGGCAGAGAACATCATTGAGAGAATACTGAAGAAAGATCCAGATGCGAAAGTACTTGCTCACTGCGGGTACGCCCACGTTCGTGAAAAAAAGACGAGTAGTTGGTCACCGATGGCGTATTTCCTAAGAGAGTTCACGGGAATCGACCCCTTAACCATCGATCAAACGGAACTCAGTGAACGGAGTACTTTGAAAGAGGAGCATCCGTGGCGACAAGAAGCCGAAAAAAGAGGGTTGCTCGCCGCATATCCCGTTGTTCTACTCGACTCTACCGGCGAACTCGTCGACGGAGATAACTATACCGACATCGAAGTAGTTGGTTTACAGACGCACTACGAGTATGAACGTCCGTCGTGGATGAGAATGGGGGATACCAGACAACCCGTATGGTTTGACACACCGGAGTGTCTCGACAAATCCTGCATCTTGGAAGCAGTCTATCCGTCGGAAGAGAAAGGAGCGGTACCCGCTGATCGCGTAGAAGCGAATCGAACGCACAGAGTAGCTCTATTTCTTCAACCGAACAGGGTTTACAACATTCGAATCATGGACTTAGACACTCAGATTCTTGCCGAACGACCGTTCTCGATGGTTCCAGCATCGATCCGAGAATGAGATTTGATTGGCATCCTCATCTCGGCGGCTCAACTTAAGGCAATGCGACAGCCGACATTGCAGACGTAAGCGCGGGTGCCGTCACGCATTGTGCACGCAAAATCGAAATTGGTGTGTTGTGGTTTGTTGCGGTCCGATGTTCACCAAACTCTATCAGAGTAGGAAAAGGCTACAGTGCGCTTTTAGTTTTATCGCTGTTGGACTCTAAATTAGGAGTTAACTTCCTAGTTGAATATTTGCGACCAGTCTTTGAGTACTGAGATGAGTGCGATAAAGAGCGCTACCTGCGTCAGGTAGAAGTGATTCCGAATCTGTAACCGCAGTATTTCAAGATCGTCCTTTGTCGCGACGTTGTCAGTGAATGCGCCGTTGATCACCCGTGCGACCGCTTTCGATTGGTTTTCGTCCAATCCGCCGGTTTGTAGTTCTTCGCTAGCTGCGAGCGTATCGAACGCGTCAGCCATGTTGCTTTCCTCCTATTACCCCAAATATAAATAAACACGGCTACTACCGGGGTGGCCGATTGACGATGACACCTTCATCGTAGAGCGTCTGAATTCGAGCTGGGTCGAAATCAAGCCACTCAGATAGAACTTCCTCGTTATGCTCGCCAAGCTTAGGACACGGTTCCCAATCTTCGCTTGAGATTGCTGACATTTTGACGGGGTTCCCAGGCATCGGCGTTCCTTGCTCAAGCGGTACGAAAAATCCCCTGTCGATGCTCTGTGGATTCGCGAGCATGCCTTCGGTGTCGAGTACTTTGCCTGCTGGAATCCCGATATCACGTAGAGAATCTTCAATGGTTTTATATGAACGATCTCTTGTCCAGTTAGCTATTGCGGCGTCAAGAATCCGTTCATTCGATTTGCGTTCTTTCAAGCTCCAAGTGCGATCGATGTCCAATTCACACACATTGCACAAAGATTGGAACTCTTCATCTGACCGACAACCGATCGCGACCCAGTTGTCTTCTCCTAGACATGGGTAGATGCCGTGTGGCGCAAGCTCGGGATGGCGGTTGCCAATCTGTGTCGGTTCATGACCAAGCTGGGTGTCGATTAGCCACGGACCAGAGTAAGACGTTGCCGATTCATGCAGAGACATCTCAACTAATCTGCCTTCGCCGGTCAGCTCTCGCATGCGTAACGCAGTGACCACCGCAGCGGTTGCGCTTACGGCAGATGTCGGATCGGGCATGGCCATCGCCGTGGCGCGTGGTTCATCGGCGCTGTATCCCATCACCGATGTCAGTCCCGACATTGGCTCGACAGTCGGTCCGAACGCGACTCGTTCACTGTAAGGTCCGGATAGCCCGTAGCCAGGCATGGCAACATGAATGATCTGGGGATTGCTTTGTTTAAGGTGTTCGTAGTCGAGCGCTAGACTCGCCATCGCTCGAGCGGAAAAGTTCTCGATCACCACATCGCAAATGGCGACCAGCTCAAGAAATGTGTTGCGGCCAGCTTCGGTTTTGAGATCCAGTGCGAGGCTCTTCTTGTTTCGCATGAGCTTCACAAACACGGCATTCACGTTCCAAGGTTCATCGCCTGGTTCGCCACCGATGAACCCGCCAAGCGGAACGGTTGGATACACGGTAGGTCCTCGACCCATCGGTGCTTCGATCTTCAGGATTTGAGCGCCTAAATCCCCGAGAATGCGTGTCGCAAGTGGCCCCGCCCATACGTGGGTGAGATCCAGAATGCGTACGTTTTCGAGCGGACCTCTAGCCATCGTTTGCTCGTTCCGGTTCCGTCAGCGATAAGGTATCACGTTCGATACCTTGCATGACAAACGGAGGTCGAGGCGAAACAACCGAGTCTCCGTCGTTGTACCTGATCTTCTGCCACATGTTGCGCTCTCGAAGATGAGGATCGTCTAGAACCTCGGGAAAAGTAAGCACTGCGCCTAACGGAATCCGTGCCACCTCAGCCCGATGTTGAATCTCGCTTCGTGTCCACTGAATAAATGCTTGGGCGACGATCTCGTGTAATGCATCCCGATTCGTCATGCGAAGATTGTTGGTGAGGAATCTAGGGTCGAGTGTTAGTTCAGGTAGGTCGATAGCGGTCGTAAAGGGATCCCAGAATCCGGGTACGATGTTGATGTAGACCCAACCGTCCTTGCAACGAAACAGGGTCGTAGGCACGACTGACCAAAAATCATTACCATGACGTGAACGTACCGTTTGAGCACATGTCCACATGACGGTCGTGAACTGACTGAGTGACATGATCACTTCAAGCATGCCGATGTCGATGGTGTCTTCGTGATGACCGAGGAGGCACGCGCTCGCAGCGGTGTATGCGTACCCGCCACTCTGAAAATCTACGTAATGTCCAGGCAGAGTTAAAGGCTCACGGTCTGGATCGCCCATGAGATTGGAATAGCCACCTAGAGCCAGAATCGTTGCGTTCGTAGCTGCGCGGTTTCGGTCAGGTCCGGTTAAGCCAAACGGTGTGATGGCAACTCTGATCGGTGTTTGCCAACGCTCGAATCCCACGGATGAGATCTCGTCTGCAGATTCGCCGTCTACAACAACCACATCGGCTTTATTAGCAAGTTGCTCTACGAGCTCGTGATCTTGGGTATTGACACGCCTTTTGTCATGGTGCAGAAACAGATCCATCGCTCGTTCGGACACCCAACACGCTTTTCGTCGTTCGGGTTCAATGCGAACGACGTCACAACCGGCGTGTGCAAATAGCTTGCCGGCGTAACCAGCAGCGAAGTTACCTATCTCTAGGACGCGGGTTTTTGTTTCCGATTTAAACACGCTACTAGTCTTGAATCTCGTCAATGAGATGCCAGTTCAATGCGGTCTCTACATCGATCCGTCCGCCGGTAAGCGCCATGTAATTGAAACGGGACCTGCCGATCCGATTCAACATGCTCGCTGTTCCGCCAGCACCCGGGATGAGCCCGAAAGCTATCTCTGGTAATTGGAAGAAGGCATCAGACCGCGCGGTGACTCGGTCGGCGAATGCGGGTAGTTCGATTCCTGCGCCCACACATGCACCGTGCACCTTGGCGGTGATTTTCTTGCTCAGGAGATGCATCAAGGTAGCAGGACTTCTTGTCTGGCGGGACACGTGCGCGACACCCGCGTCACGAGCCGACCCGAACTCCGTTAAGTCTCCTCCAGCGCTAAATGCTGGTCCGTTTGCTTGGATCGTAATGTGCGAAATCGAGCTGTCCTCAAACGCGTACTGCAGGTGTTCTGCTAGTGCGTCGCGCATGTCAGTTGACCAAGCGTTCCGATTTGCTGGGCGATTCAGCGTGAGCGTGAGTTCGTCGTCAGTTCGATCAATAAGGATCGCAGGTTCTGAAAACTGTTTGACGTTCGAAGGCTTGTCTGTTGCGAGCCAATTCTGGAACTGTTCGCTGTGCTGTAGAGATGAGTATGCAAGCGATTCAGCACACAATGCGTCGCTGATCGAGCTCCGTTCGTTGACGCGTATTAACTGTACGAGCGTAGCGGATGCGATAGGGCTGCGTTCAATACCTTGGAGTAACGCATCCAACGATTGATCGCTCTCAACTCGGACATCAATTAATTCCGAGGTTGCGCCGACCGAAGTTGATATGACGGGACATGGAGGTTTTAACGAAGCATTGTCGGTGAGTTCATCCGTAACGATGACACCGTTTACGCCTGCAACGGGACTGAGTTCTTCGCATTCCGCAGCAGATCTCAATTTATGCAGTAGTTCAGACCCAGTTAAGGTACGGAAATTCAGGTCGACAAAATTCGGTTCTTGAAAGTGGTGCATTATTGTTGCCTCAGCTTTTATCTGAGAGTTCCTTGCAGTCGTTGTTAATCAAGAACGTCGATCTATTCGGTCGACGATTGGATGTGCGATGTCGGATGGGCGACGTCAGCACCATCGCTGAACATCTGGGTTCAGTTGCCGATGAAAGAGTTCTTGACGCAAGAGGCGGCGCACTGATTCCGAGCCTGAGAGACGATCACGTGCATCTTCTAGCGTTGGCTGCGCGTAAGTGTTCTGTAAATTGCGGTCCACCCGAAATCACTGACTCGAGTCAGCTGAAAAACAAGCTCCGTCTCGAAGAAGGCACTGGATGGATTCGCGGTACGGGATATCACGAGTCGATAGCTGGTGATCTAACTGCATCGCTCGTCGATCAGTGGGTAGAAGGTCGCCCGGTACGGATTCAACACCGATCCGGTCGGGTTTGGTATTTCAATTCCTTAGGCGCGAAGGAAATGGGTTTACCGCCGGACAGTCAAGGGCAGCTGTATCGAAAAGACGAAGCGGTGTTTACACGACTCACGGTCGAGCACAGCTTGACGGAAGAGCTGCACGAGGTTTCGCGCGAAATGACGAGTTGCGGTGTGACGCATGTCACAGATGCAACACCTTCAAATGGCGACGAGACTTTGGCATTCTTGCAAAACCATTGTCCAGAAATCCGGGTTCGTGCGATGGGTGGTCCAGAATTGAGCGACGGTCATCGCAAGATGATCTTGGACGATTACCGCTTACCTGACTTTCAGGAATTCTGTGACTTGATCGCGGAATCGCACAGAGTGCAGCGACCAGTCGCGATCCATTGTGTCTCTAAAGTGGAGGTTGTGTTTGCAGTCTCTGCTTTGAATGAAGTAGGAAGCGTCGTTGACGACCGACTTGAACACGCGACTGAATTGAGTTCGGACGTCATGCAGATGGTCGAGGCACTTCGGTTACACGTGGTCCCGAATCCAAACTTTCTCTATGCGCGCGGCGACCAGTACATTCGTGACAATGAACCGGAAGTACTCGATTCTCTCTTCCCAATTCGATCGATGCTCGCTCGAGGAATCTCATGCACCATCGGTACGGATGCGCCGTTCGGCGATGCTGATCCATGGTGCGCGATCAAGGCTGCGACCGATCGACGTACACGCGGCGGTGCCGTGATCGGATCACACGAGGCGATTGAACCAGAGGATGCCTTGGCGTTGTTCACTGACGGTGAAGAGATTAAGGTTGGATCGCGAGCGAATCTCGTGTGCTTGGATAAACCCTGGTCAGAAGCGCGTAGTCGTCTAACCAGCAGTGACGTTCTTGCAACGATTCTTGAAGGGCACCTCACCTACCTGCGTGAATGAACAAGGTTCACTCTACGACGCCGCTGGACCGGAGTTGAGCAACCCGTTCTTGTGAGATGTTCATGTCCTTTGTCAACACGTCATCAGTGTGTTCGCCTAGGAGTGGCGCTCGTGAGATTTCAACCGCAGACTGTGACATACGTGGTGCAAACCCTAGTAACTTCGTTCGACCGTGCCCATGGTGATCCAACTCCTTCACAAAGCCGCGCGCTAGAAGGTGTTCATCGTTGTGAAGTTCTTCTGTATCTAGGATGGCGGAGCAAGGGACTCCAGCTCTGCCAAGCGTTGTCATCGCTTCATGTTTGGATCGATCAGATAACCACGCCTCGATGATGGCGTTTAACTCGTCTTTGTGATCTCGACGCTTGCGCGGGTCTGCGAATCGTTCGTCCACTAATAGGTCAGGTCGTTCCAATGCGGTGCAAAGTGCGTCCCAATGACCGGACGTAATCGGCATCAGATAGATATAGTCGTTTGGACCGAAAGGCTTACACGGGAAGATGTCGACAGGCGGAAGTCCTTGGGTATTACCCGTTCGTCGTGTGGGTCGAGTTCCCCATTTGGAACCGGTGGCGATGCGAGTTCGCATGTAGTACGTCATGGCTTCCTGCATCGATATTTCGATCAATTGCCCAACACCATCCCGGTCGCGCTGTATGTATGCCGCGAGAATTGCCATCGCCAATTGGACGCCGGTCCCGGAGTCGCCAATGGTCGGACCTGGAACGGTAGGTGGTCCGTCGGGTTCGCCTGTTACGGAAAACGCGCCAGCGGCTGCCTGCGCGACCATATCGAAACTCTTAAAGTCTGCGTACGGTCCGGAAGTTCCAAATCCTTTGAGTCGTGCGTAGATCAGCGTCGGATGTACTTCCTTGAGATCGTCATAGTCGATTCGTAAGCGTTCTACTACACCAGGTCCGTAGTTCTCAACAAATACATCAAATTTCGGAACCATTTCCAAGAGCAACTCTCGACCTTCGTCTTTCTGAAGGTTGATAACGACGCTTCGTTTGTTCGCGTTCCAATTACAGAAATAGGCGGAATAACGCTCTTCACCGGTCAGACCGACACCACGACCTGGGTCTCCCACGCTGGGGGCTTCGACTTTAACTACATCAGCACCGAGCCAAGCAAGTGCTTGCGTACATGATGTGCCGGCTTCGTATTGCGTCAAATCCAAGATGCGTACGTTGTCCAATGCGGCCATGGATGCTCCTTGCAAGCGTTTATTTGTTCGATTGCCGTGTATACAAGTCTAGTAAGCATGACTCGGTGGATAATGCCATCGAAATCTTGTAGCAAGAGTCATCATGCAGCTTTCCGATGAGTTGATCATTGAGCAGATTCAAATCGGCCCAATGTTGAACTTCACCTACATCGTTGGTTCCAAGACAACCCGCGAAGTTGCGCTGGTCGATCCTGCGTGGGATATCGATGCGTTACTAAACCACTTGGACGAAAAAGACTATGTTCTGAACAGTGTGTTAGTCACGCATTACCATCCTGATCATGTTGGCGGTGCAATGCGAGGTGAAGGCATCGAAGGCGTGGCTCAGATCATGGAAAAACGTCCGGTTAAGGTCTACGCGAATCGCGTCGAAGCGCAGGGCGTTCAAAAAGTCACCGGGATTTCAGATTCTGACGTTAAGAAAGTGGATTCAGGAGACAAACTAGACATTGGTCTCGTTGAGGTTGAGTTCTTACATACACCCGGACATACACCTGGCTCTCAGTGTTTTCGGGTGAAGAACACGCTCGTATCCGGCGACACTTTGTTTATTGACGGCTGCGGACGCGTGGATTTACCGGGATCAGATTCCGAAGAGATGTTCCACAGTCTGCAGAAGCTAAAGGCGTTACCGGACGACACGTTGCTGTTGCCCGGTCATAACTACAGCCACGTGCCAAACGCAACCATGGGCGAAACCAAAAAGGCGAATGCCTATCTAAATGTTAAGGACCTTCCGACTTGGAAGCAATTCATGGGCTGAGAGTACGTGGGTAAAGTAGGGATAGTGATTTGTTTCGACAGATAGGACGACTACGCAAACACAACCCGTGTAATCTCGTTCCGACTTCCAAATCTCAATATAGGTCCCCACGTACCAGTTCCGCTTGATATATGTAACGTCATACGTCCAAAGCGATGTGTGCCATGGATCAATCGAAAGAACCTTCGTACGATCAAATGAAACGGAAATATCTGTCCGCGATGAGTGTGACCGACTAGCATCAGGTCGAATCCCCATTTAGACGCGTGTTCCATTCCATGAGGGCGATGGTAAAGCAGGACGCGATATGCGTTTTGCAACGGTTCGAATCTCTTCAGCTGTTCTACGAGGTGACTCGGTGAATCATGATCGTCGATACCAATGAATTGAAACGGCAATTCATCCACTTCCTCGTTTCTCAAGACTGTGATACCTAACGACTCAAGCATGGATGTGACGCGATCAATGCCTTCGTAGCGTTCATGGTTGCCAGTCACGAGGAGAGTTCGATCCGCGATCTGCTTAAGCGGCTCGAGTTCGGCGTGTCCGATTTGAGAGGAGTCGAGGAGGTCGCCCGTGATCACGACCCAAGTTGGATCGAGTTTTTTTACTTTCTTGACGATCCGCTCAAGATATTTCGTCGAACGAGAGCCGATATGAACATCAGAAAGCTGAACGATTGAGTGTTTGCCCACTTCTGCATTTCCATTGAGACGCACCGTATTGACATGCAGGTGTTGTGCGTTGAGTAAGGCATAAACAGCACAAACCGCGACAGACGCGATGGCGATGGGACTCTCGAGACCTTGAGGAAATCCTGGCACCCAGCGAATGAGCTCAAGAAGCAGAACCACCGGGAAGAACAAGAAACAACAACCGATTACAGAGTACAACAACGGCATGAGATGCGTTGGCATTCGCATTCGGAAGACGAAGCGGCTCAGGAAGAGTCCTAACGGCACGATGAGGAATGCGAGCATCAGCAGCGTCGACACGACGCTCGAAACCGGTCCGCTCGGTTCGAACCACCACCAGACTCGCAGGACCGGGTATGCGATGGCGACCACGTAGAAGACGAGTGCAAATAAGGGAAATGCGTTGCGCCTCACGATGTTTCAGATTTCATCCGTGGTTGAAGTATGGTTGATCGAAGAGGAGTCGAGTGAGCACCTACTTAATGAAAGAATGTTAGGACGGTAGGTTTTAGTCGTGATCGCCAGCTACAAGCAGTACATCGCCGAGGTCATCTGAATAGGACATTGATCCCGCATCCGGATTCGTTGCGAAATACTCGAAGGTTAGATAAGCCGCTTCCATCGGATTAGACGCAGCAGATCCACCGTGTTCGAAGTACTCAGTTTTCGCGTTCGAAGTGTTCTTCGTCAACTCAATGATTCTGCCACTTCTGTCAATCCGACACATCATGAGTTTTTGATATGGGTACTTCGCTGTGTTTCGGTCGCCGATAAAGTAGAAACACTTCGTCGTTGCGACGAGCGTTCCATTGTCAAGAACATGGGGTGTCTCGATTCGACGACCTTTCGTACCGCCTGTGCGGAAACTCACCCCTTTCATGACGCGAACGGATACTCCGGCGTTTCCCGCGATGTATTCCGATCGGTTGCGAATAAACGAAACATTGTCGACCGCGATGATCGGCTGTTCGGATTTCATGTAGTTGATACCGAACGGTAGCTCGTCGCCTAGCGCGACAAGCGACTTACCCTGCTCAAGAAGTGATCGAAATTCAATTGTGGCGTCACTTCGAGTTTTGGCGGGTGTAAATCGCATACCAGGTTTACTGCTTTCGGAAGATTGGCTTTTGAACCACACGATCACCACAACGATGACGATGATGCCTATCAGTATTTCCACTTGGACCTCTGTCTCAAATTAGCAAGTCGTAGTGACAAAAATGAACGATCCATCGAAATGGGGAAGGGAGATCTCATACGCGGTTTGCTGCGAATCGCGTGATCTACCTCCGTTTAGATTGTTCGTCAGACAATTTCACCTGGTCTGGCATCGGAGTAACCTCCAGCGCTGAAGACCACCTCGCCGTTTACGAGTACGTGTTCAAAACCTGATGCTCGACGGACATAACGTCTGGCCTCACCAGGGAAGTCGTCTACAAATTCCTCTTTCGTGATTTTCACTTTTTCCGCGTCAAAGATCACAACATCGGCGGCTTGTCCCGTTTCAAGCGTACCCCGGTCTCGAATTCCCCAATCCTGCGCCAGTTCGCTTGTCATACACTGCACGCCACGCTCAATGGAGATGCTGCCTGACTCGCGTACGAAATGCGACAGTAGATACGTAGTGTCTCCGGTGCCGCAAAACTGTGTGATATGTGCACCCGCGTCGGATGCGCCGAAGTGACAAACAGGACTGTCGATCAATCGTACGACAGCTTCTTGATCGGCATTGACAACGCCTTCAAGCTTAAATTCTGTATCGAGGTTGTCACGAAGCGATAGGTCTAGTACTACTTCACCAATTTCCTTACCTTCGGATTCCGCGATTTCCGCGATCTTGCGTCCTTGATACGGCTTGTTTTCTTCGCTATATACATCTCCGACGGTCATCTGTGCGATGCTGAAAACTCTACCGTCTCTGGGAGCCATTTCGCTTACGAGCTGTTCTCGAGCAGTCGCATCGCCGAACTTGCTTGCTCGCTCATCCGCAGGTAAGTCCATGATGGTCTTCCAAGTCGGATAGCCAAAAAGAAGCATGCTCGTCTCGGACAACCGCATGTTCATATCGAATGTACGAGGCATGGTTTGTCCATACACGCGCGCACCTCTTTCGTGTTGCTCTGTCAACGCGTTGACCTGATCGTCGAGTGCGCGACCACCGGAACCTAGAAGAGGTTGATAGCTACAAGGGATCCCAGCGGCCAGGCTGATGTCACCGAGTTCTCTGATATTTGCAATCGCTTGCTCAGGGTCGACGATGTATGGGACAACCTGCCAAATTCCTCGACCATGTGCTGCCATGGCTTTAGCGAGCGCAACTTTCTCATCGACCTCAGCAAAACGGCTGGGAACAGGTCGCATTTCCTCGTCCATATCCAGGTATGAGCTTGAGATTCCGAGCGCACCTGCGGCCATCGCCTCGTCCACGATCGAGCACATGGCATCGATTTCCGAGGTTGTCGCGGCACGTTCTTGACTTTCCTTGCCCATCACGTAGTAGCGAACTGCTGAGTGTCCGACTAACGCACCGACGTTGACGCCAAGCTTGCCGCGAATGAAATCGAGATATTCTGGGAATGTCTCCCAGCACCACGGCACTGCGGCATCGAACGTTGGTTTCTTAATGTCCTCAATGACTTGGAACATCGAAATCAGTTTGGTCGTGCCTTCCGGTTTAACAGGTGCGAGAGATAGCGAGCAATTGCCAATGACGACCGTGGTGACTCCATGCTCTAATGAAGGTGTCGCGAGACCATCCCAACACAGTTGCGGATCGAAGTGGGTGTGGATATCAATAAACCCGGGACTTACCACGCGGTCGGTAGCGTCGATAACGCGATCGGGACTCGACACGCTATCGACGATTTTTCCGTCATTAATCGCGACGTCGCGACGAACTGGTGCCGTTCCGGTTCCGTCAACAACTGTACCGTTCTTGATGAGGAGCGAACTCATGCGATTCTCCTTTTTGCTGGCTGCGATTTAACCCAATCTTTCCGCTACTATGGACGAGCTGAGAATGTACGTTGGGTTTGCTTGACTTTGATGATGTCGAATCCGGTGCAGATCTTGAGTGACCTTGCAGTCCTAAATCCAAGTAGATATTAAGCTCATCGATAGGACTCGGGTTGTTACGTAAATAGAGCTGCGGAGGTAGCCGACTCTTTTGAGTAGGTCGATACACATACTGACTAGCGTAGGCTGCTTCGCCTCGCAACAATAAACAGTGCGATGCTTCAAATCCTTGGACCCAGACGTGTTTAAATTGCGGGGCGGTAAGTTGAGATCTGATGGACGAGCAGATGGGTAAATCAGCGCAAACGAAACTCTTCGAGAACTGTGCATATCCGGTTCGGCAAGCGACGATCAAGGAATATGTCAAGGTCTGGGAACGGCTGAGTGAGAGTGGTCCGTTCTGGTCCGGGCATGACCGCATGGCAATCATCCGCGAAGCGCGGCAGAGTCTCGAGTGCGAGTTATGTCGACGTCGATTGAATGCGTTGTCCCCGAATGCGGTCGCTGGCGAGCACGACTCGGTTACTGATCTACCACCCATTGCGATTGACGTCATTCATCGTATTCGAACCGATCCTGCTCGAATGAGCAAGTCCGTGTTTGACAACGCACTTGCAAATGGAATGACCGACAACGAATATGTTGAGCTCGTTGGTATCGTCGCAACGTCAGTCGTAATCGATACGCTACACCAAGGACTCGGCTTGGACGTGCCTGAGACACTTCCTGGATCAGAAGCGCCGCCAACTGGTCAAGAACCGCCAGATGTTGTGGACGATGGCGCGTGGGTTCGACTTGCTCCCCGTGATGGGGAATTGAATGAGGTCGGCATCCCCAGACAGGCGAACATCATTCGGGCAATGGGGCTAGTTCCAGCCGCGATCGCGTTTTTCTTTACGGTGATGCGTCAAGCGTATTACATTACGAACTTACCTATTTCTATTTCAAGGAGTCAAGCTGAATTCATCGCGGCGCGCGTATCCGCATTGAATCAGTGTTTCTACTGAACGACAATGCATGCCATGCTGCTCCGTGGGAGCGGCGAGTATGAGCTTCAAGCCGTAATGGATACAACAATCGATTCAGGGGTAGAGCACGGACGTTTACTCGGTCAACTCGTTGACACCATCATTTCTCGAGACTGGGAGCAAGTCGCTACGCTACGAGAAGAATGTGTAACGGTCATGGGTGCCCAAGAGACAGTGGACGCGATCGCTGTTGCGTCCGCATTCAATGGCATCACCCGGATCGCGGATGCGACGGGGATTCCGTTAGACTCGGGTCCGGCAGAAGCGACTGCTTCGATGCGATCTCAGCTTGCGATCAACGACTTTTCATACAGTGAAAAATCGCGTAAATACGATCGAGTTTCAGTGTAGTTGAAGACCCGGTGAAGTTAGGAGGCGATCACATTTGACACGTTGTATCGTCTTAGCTCTTGTGAGCGTATTTTTAGCGGGATGCGCACCGGCACAGTCTGAAGCTAACACAGACGAAGGCAACGTCGTGGCGTGTGACGTACTTGAATATGCCAAGAGCAACGATCCCCGAATTTCCGAGGTAACCGCCGCTGCCGTTCGCTGGTTGAAATCACTGGATGCAAGTGTGACGGCGAGAGTCCGTTATTGTCTTGGCGACGCCGAGATGCACTCGTGGACGAATGTACCCGGTAACCGTTCTGGTGGCATCGAACTTAGGGAGATGACGAGGGAGCAACAGCAGCTGGCGTGGTCATTGATTGCTGCGTTTATGAGCGAATCTGGACTTGCGAAAGCGAAACTCATCGCTAATGAAATCACCCAAGTTGCACGGGCGACACCACTCGGTTCTCACACCGTGGCAATGTTCGGTGATCCCGAACAAGATGGCGCATGGGGATTCCAAGTGGACGGGCATCATCTTGCGCTCAACTTTCTCGTTCAAGAAGCAGACGTACTTTTAGCGCCAGCTTTCATCGGCACGCAGCCGCTGAGTGTGAATGGCGACGCACCATTAAAGGATGAGTCGCGCCTCGGAAGGGACCTAATCACCGCGTTCAACGAAGATGAGCGCATGCAAGCTAAGCAGGATTCGTTGATAGGACGAGACGTTCTTGTGGGATCTGGTCGAGGACAACTAGATCGAGGGCGGACGTACGACGTGTCGCAGTTTGAAGGCGTCGGTGCGCAAATTGGTACGCTCTCAGAACCATCAACCATTCTTGTGAACGAGATCATCGACGAGTACATCAACAACCTGTCTGAACCGTTCGCAGGACGGGTGCGAGCTACCGTGGATGATTCCCTGAATGACGGTTTCGTCGTTTACGACAATCGCAACGAGGACATCTACTATCGGATCTTCATTCCGAATCGGATGCTTATCGAATACAACGACGTGAGATCCGATCACATACACACGATATTGCGATTGCTCGCGGAGGAGCCATATAGCGATTACGGCGCATATGCGCAAAACGGTAAGGCACCGCGCACGATCGCAGAGCACTATCGAACGGCGACCCACCATCAAGTTGCAGTCACGCACTAACTTAAAAGTCAATAAGACGAGCCTGGATTAGAGGTTTTCAATGAAGATAACGGGATTAGAGACGTTCGTCGTTAACGCAGGTTGGCGACCGTGGTCGTTTGTCGCGGTACGCACAGACGAAGGTATTACGGGGTACGGCGAATGCTCCGACGGAAGGTTGCCATATAGTGTCGTTGGAACGGCCGAGGAACTACAGACGATTCTGTTAGGTAAGGATCCACGACCTGTCGAGACGCGGTACTGGGATATGTATCGAGTCGCTCGACAAAGCCCTGGCGGGATCGCCGCAAAAGCCATAGCGGGTATCGAACTTGCGCTGTGGGACATCAAAGCAAAGGCACTCGGTGTGCCCGTATACGAGCTAGTCGGTGGCCCGATGCGTACCCGTCAACGCGTTTATTGGTCTCATTGCGGTAGTTCGCGTGCGGGAAATTCGGAGATTATTGGCGTACCGCCGCTTCGCACTTGGAATGACGTAACTGCGCTTGGCAAGGAAGTTGTGGAACGTGGTTTTACGGCGCTCAAGACAAACATCATCTATCCAGGCGAAGAGGCAAGGACCTATCGACCTGGATTTGGCGGGGGCGAAGGAACTACGGATGGCACGATCACCAACGCTTTGTTAGAACATATTCGCACCCAAATCGGAACGTTTCGTGATGCGGTCGGTCCACACGTTGACATCGCGTTGGATTTGAACTTCAACTTCCGTGTAGAGGCAGCAACGCGCATCTGTCGCGTGCTCGAAGACCTCAACATGATGTGGGTTGAAATCGACATGTACGAACCTGAAGGCCTACGTGAGATTCGCGATGCTGTGCGAGTGCCGGTTTGCTCCGGTGAAAATCTGTTTACGACACGCGAATATCGACGATATTTTGAAGCACGGTCGATGGATGTCTGCATGGTCGATGTACCGTGGAATGGGTACGCCAACTCAAAACGTGTGGTTGAAATGGCGGAGACGTTTGAGGTGAACTGCGCACCCCATAACTACTACTCGCACCTATCGACGCTACATTCACTGCATCTTTGTGCTGTCTCCCCCAATGTACGGATTTGTGAGATCGACATCGATGACGTGCCATGGAAGGACGACCTGATCACCGAACCTCTCGTGATCGAAGAAGGAAATGCGATCATTCCTTCGCGTCCGGGGTGGGGTGCCGATCTAAATGAAGAGGTTGCGAAAGCACACGTCTGGGAACGTGGTAGGCCACCTGGGTATTCGGCGGCAAGTTCAACATCGCGCTAGTCTAGCTAAATCGTTAAACTTGGACGTGAGACGTCGCATCGCGAACCGAGAATCGGTCTGTTAAGAGAAAAGCGATGGAGAGACTGATGTGACGAGTATAGAGTTTCGCTGTTGCGTACAGACTAGAAAGACAAGATTTAGAGGATTAAGGACATGGCGGGACGTAGCCTAAACAAAGTTCAGCTAATTGGTAATTTGGGTAGAGATCCAGAAATTCGCTACATGCAGAGCGGCAATTCAATGACGACGTTCAGTATTGCCACGGGGAAGACCTGGACCGATCAAGCGACGAATCAACGAAGAGAAAGGACGGATTGGCATAACATCGTTTGTTGGGGAAGGTTGGCAGAAGTTGCGAGTCAGTACCTACGTAAAGGCAGCCATGTTTACGTCGAAGGAGAGCTACAGACGCGTCAATTTGAGCGAGAGGGTCAGACCCATTACCGTACTGAAGTGAACTGTCGGGAAATGATCATGCTTGACCGGGCAGACGCCAGCGCTGGACCTGCCAATACGCAATATGACCGACCCGCGCCAACAGGCGGTCGAGGTGGTAACTTTGAACGATCACAGTCCTCCCAACCATCGTACGGTGGGGGAGAGACTACGCAAACCGACACGGAGGTTGGTTCAGATCTAGATGACGACTTACCTTTCTAGGATCCAGTCTCGTAGCAGATAAACTCGACGAGGTTTTGGTCCGGATCGCGTACGTAGATACTGCTCCCTATCCCTGCGCCGCCAAGGCGTTGGACAGGACCTTCGATCACTTGAACGTCGAGTTCCTTAATTTTCTCGAGTAATTTGTGTTGATCTGATCCCCATACAAAACAGAAATCGCCACAGCCGGGTTTGGCGGTTGGTCCACGAAGCGTGAACTTTGAGTTTTGCCATAGCGAAGTTGAGTGGAAATTCAGCTTTTGATTCCTCAATGTGATTGCATAGAGATGCGGCGCGTTAGAGATATCCCAACCAAAACCAAATGCTTCGTAGAACGAACGCATGGCATCGATATTGACAATCGGAATCGCCACATGGTCGATTGAATCTACAGCCAAATCAGCATCCCGAGTAGTACCCCCACGACAAGTCGGTAGACGACGAATGGCCACATACCAACTCTCTCGATTATTTTTAGAAAGAAGTCGATGCACAAGTATGCGCTAATCGCGGCAACGAAGAATCCGATTCCAAATCGTTGAATATCGAACGAAGTCTCTAGCTGGTTCAAGTCATATAACGTGATCACAAATGCGCCACAAATAACCGGGATCGCAAGAAGAAACGAGAACGTGGCGGCTTGTGTTCTGCCGAGACCGAGTAATAACGCTGCCGTGATGGTGACACCTGAGCGCGAAGTACCTGGGATCAGCGCAAAAACCTGCGCGCAGCCGATTGCCAATGCGACAAGGAAAGAGGGATTCGTGTCTTCGAAAACGTGACCTTGCGTGCGGAGACGATGGGTGCGCCAATCCGCCGCGCCGAGCAGTAGCCCGAAGAGGACGGTCGTAAAAACGATAATCGACAGATCTCGCGTTGCAGAAGCGACAACATCTCGGAAGAGAAAACCTGCGATCAGAACCGGAATTGTTGCGATGATTAGCTTCGTAACAAGATCAAGTTCCTCACTGGATTGACGATATCTGAGACTCTTGCACGATCCAATCGCGAGTGCGATCAATTTTCGGCGGAAGTATGTCAAGACTGCGAGTAGTGATCCCGCGTGAACAGCCACATCGAAATGAAGTCCCTGATCTTCCCAACCGAGAAGTAGCGACGGAAATTGGATATGTGCAGAACTTGAAATCGGTAAGAATTCAGTTATGCCTTGGATAAGCGCAATGCAGACCGTCTGCAGCGTTTCCACTAATCTAAGTTGCTTTGGGACAGAGAATCCCGATTCTAGCGTTATTTAGAGACCTACACATGCTTGCTTCGCTAACGATTCCATTGTTCCCTCTTTCGACAGTTCTTTTTCGAGGCGGTTATCTGCCTCTGCATATCTTCGAGCCGCGGTATGTTCGCATGATCAACGAATGTCGTGAGGCGGACATTGGTTTTGGTGTGGTGTTGATAAGGGAAGGTAAGGAAGTTCACACGGGTGAAGAGAAGGACATGCCCTCCATTCATTCGGTCGGAACACTGGCAGAGATTGTTGAAGTAGAGGAATTACCTGAGAATCGACTCGCTGTGATGGCGATCGGTGGCGCGAAATTTAAAGTCGGTGTGACTTGGGAGGAATCGGACCACCTTATGATGGGTGAAGTCACGTTCGTTCCAGATGAACCGACCCGAGAGGTGCGAGAAGAGGATTCGGACCTGGTCGCGTTGCTTGAGTATTTCATTGATGCGCGTGAAATTCCAAGTGCGGTTCGCAAGCAGATCGACTTCAATGACGAACGCGATGTGAGTCTAAGACTAGCGGACTATCTGCCTATCCATAGCGAAGATAAACAGAAGCTATTGCAGATGGACTCGCCGCGTGTGCGCTTAACGACGATTCGGCAGTGGAGCGACCTCTAGACCAACTTCACTATCAGTTCGTGCTAGCTACCCTATCGGTTGATTGATTGTGTCTAGGAAATTCCGGCATGTAGTGAAAATCCGCATCGGCGAGGAATTGACGGCGAAGGGCTAGCATCTCTTTCCACGTTGCGCGCAATCCATGCGGTGCCGCGGGGAGATCGTGCTCAATCGCGCGTCGAAGTTTTGGGAGGTTGTAGAAGGGTACGGCAGGATACATGTGATGTTCAAGGTGGTATTGCATGTTCCAGTAATAAAACGCGGGTAACCACGAGCACGTAAACGTACGCGTATTTGCGCGAAAGTCCGGAATGTCGGAGTTCAAGCCGTAGTGTTGCGGCAACCCACAAAGGAATCCCAACCAGCCACAGTAAAAAGTACCAAACGTAAGTACAACGATTAGGAACCAGTGACCGGTCGCGATAAACGTGATGGCCAATAGTAGGTGACCACCAAGCAAGATTCGAGCCCAATTACGATGTCGGGCTCGCAGGCGTTTGTTTGATTCCGGAAGCACGTGCGTATACCACTCGCCCCTAATTTGGCCGTTTGCATGACGCCACACAAGCTTGATGCGACCCCACGTCGTTTGTGGGTTCCATGCGAGCAGACCTAACCAAACTCGCCACCTTCGAATGGAGAACCTAATCGGAAGGAGCACTTCGCCGTCATATTCTCGATGACACGTTGCACGATGGTGTATCGCATGACTCTCCTGATACCAGATGAAATCAGACCAACTGATAAATGCGTAAAAGCGTTCGAAGAAGTCGTTCAGCCACCGTGTCTTAAACACCGTTCGATGCTGTAACTCGTGGATCGCAATCAAACCCATGAAAGGACCGATCGTTCCGTGTACGAACAGGACGACGATCAGTAGCGGGACGGACCAGTACCAATTCGTTAGATTGATTTGTAGAAAGGTGAAGTAAGTAAGTGCCGCCGTCGCGAAAAACAAGCCGAGATGGAAACACGTCTGAATCCACCCTCTAAGGTCACTTCGGACCATTAATTCAGAAAGTGTCGCCGCGTCGATTGGACTCCGATACCAGCTGACATTCGGATTTGGATCGAAACGACTTTTCTCGTTAACGAATGTCGTGGACGCTTCAGCCATAGATTTGGTCGCATTGATTGAGATCAGAAGGATACTGAATACGCTCAAGACGAAAAACGTGCGCATGGGATTCAGACCGCTTCGCAGAACGCGCGATTAGCCAACTACGCGTGTCTTGGAATCACGACCTCCATTGTCATTTTGTCGCACAACGCTACTCAAGCACGCAGTGCTCACCGTCGAGTTGCCAGGTCTGAATCGCGGTTATCGATTACATTACGTGGGCGTCAACTATAAAATTCAGCGACGCTTTCGGTAAACTAGATGCTTGTAATAATGTCTCTAAAGATCTGGTTGGCACACTTACATATATTCACTATATACGGTTAGACAAGTGACTAAAACGAAAAGAAATTATTGGTGGCTCTTGGGTCCTTGTTTTCGTTTATCTATGATCGCGTTTCTCGTCTATATGATTTCAAACGATATCCTAGAGCGTTACTCACTTTTTTGGATGATACCCTTAGTAATTGCCACGCTTTGTGCTGTTGTAGTTGTGTACAGAGAGTTCCGATCCTCAATACTTGGAAAAATCATGCGTAATGAACCAATTGTCTTCGATAGGTCGAATGAAGTACCTTATGAATTTGATAATCCCTACATGTCAAAGCGAAACCAAGAGCCTTCTGTTGGTGAAGAAGAGGGTCGTTAATAGCTAGCTGGCTCGCGATCCGGGTTTGAGTCAGAAATCCTAAGGTAGAAGAGTAAATTGAGTTGGTTTTCGGCATACAATAATCACAGTGTCTTGTTACGAGCAAGATTTGGACATATAAAGGTAATTAGATATAGTCAGTATAAATAATAAAATATAAAAAGTCGTTCGTGCTCCCGAATTTGGATAATGTTGAGATATATTAATTTTGATTTCAATTTAACTAGGTAAATCTACTTTTCTATAATCTCGCACATGACTTCAAATATCAGTGCGCTTGATCTTGCCCGTCACGCAAAGGCGACCAGCAGAATACTCGCGACCGCTCCGACCTCGCAACGAAACTCAGCAATTCGAGCGATCGCGAAGATCGTACGAGAAGAGAGTATCGTGATCGCAGGCGCTAATGTGGAAGATCTGGCACAAGCGAAGCACAACGGTGTCTCCCAACCGCTTCAAGATCGCCTGAGGTTGGGTGAAAAAGACATCGACCGCATGTGCAATGCGGCGGAAGCGGTGGCGTCTCTTCCTGACCCGATTGGGGAGATCACGGGGTTGAGTCAGCAACCGTCAGGGATTAGGGTCGGTCGAATGCGCATTCCGTTAGGCGTCATAGGCATGATCTATGAGTCGAGACCGAACGTTACGCTGGAAGCGGGGTCTTTAGGCATAAAGTCGGGTAATGCTTGTGTACTACGAGGAGGTTCAGAGGCGATTCGTAGCAATTGTGCGATCGCGGATTGCATATCACGTGGCTTGGAGGAATCTGGGTTACCTTCATCGGTAATCCAGCTCGTACGGACGACGGACCGTTCGGCGGTGGGTGAAATGCTCGCGGCGAACGAATATATCGATTTGATCGTGCCGCGCGGCGGTAAAGGACTGATCGAGCGTGTCATGAATGATTCCTCGATTCCAGTCTTAAAGCACCTTGACGGGGTGTGTCATGTATACATCGACGATACTGCGGACGTCGAAACCGCAATAGACATCGCGATAAACTCGAAAGTTGAAAAGTACGCCGTATGTAATGCTGCAGAAACTATCCTAATTAGTGCGACGAAAGCGCCGGAGATTCTGCCTCGATTGGTTAGACAATTTGAGGATTTAGGGGTGGAAACTCGAGGTTGTAAGCGAACACAGAGCATAGTGCCTAACGTTGCGACTGCGACTGAGGAAGATTGGCGCGAAGAGTATCTTGATGCGGTTATCGCGATAAAGGTTGTGGATGACCTAGATGACGCGATTGAACATATCGATCGATTCGGCTCTGGACATACGGATACGATTGTTGCGACAGACATCGACAAAACGAATCAATTCGTCAATCGTGTGGATTCCGCGACGGTGATGGTAAACACGTCGACCCAATTTGCTGACGGGTTTGAATTTGGTTTAGGTGCGGAAATTGGGATTTCGACTGACAAGCTTCACGCACGTGGTCCGGTAGGTCTTGAAGGACTAACGACTCAGAAATTCGTTGTATACAGCGACGGTGCGATCCGCCATCGTTAACGTCCCCGTCGTATTTGGCGGTACCTTCGATCCAATCCATCTCGGTCATATAGACGCAGCGAAAACTGTGTCCCGACTACTCGGTGGCGTGCGCGTGCAGATGATGCTTGCCGGTAATCCGCGTCTACGCGACCGCTCACCAGCATCGATCGAACATCGATGGAGCATGCTTCAGTTGGCATGTGCGGAAGAGATGAACCTAATCCCGGATTCCACTGAGACCCATGATGGAGGTTCGACTCGGACGATCGAAACGATCGAAAAGCTTGGCGGCAATCGAAATAAACCAGTGATCTGGGTTCTCGGTGACGACGCTGCATCAAACATGCCTCACTGGGTTCGATACGAAAGCCTACCGCTTAAATCGAGCGTTTTTATATTGAAACGCACTGATGTGTGTTTGACGCAGATTTATCGCGACTTCGAATTGGTCAAACACCCGACTGACCTTGCGTTAGAATCAGGTCGAATCTATGTTTCTCGAAATCCGGTGATCGATATCTCTGCCACGAGGATTAGAAGCGGAATCTCGCAGGGAAAGTCTGTACGACACTGGCTTCATCCTGAGGTATACACCTATATAATCGATATGCACCTTTACCGAACGTGAAGTCGTATTTGAGGACCGAGAATTTCCCTACTGCGAGAGTTATTGAAACCCTTAACGACTTAAAGGCTCAGGACGTCAGTACGTTAGATGTCCGTACCCAATCGTCCTTCACTGATTTCATGGTCATATCCACAGGCACGTCACGTCGTCACGTCAACGCCATCGTGGATGCAGTCGTCCTTGACGCGAAGCACCGAGGTAGTCGTGTGCTCGGAATTGAAGGTCAAAAAGCCGCCGAATGGGTGTTAATCGACCTTGGTGATGTTGTTGTTCATGTGATGCAACGCGATGCGCGTGACTTCTATGATCTTGAGCGCCTCTGGGGAATAGGTGTTAAACAACAAGAGGCAATTTGAGATACCGATTGCTCGTGTTTGGCAAGGCACCATCGTGGGTGGACGAAGGTGTCGGAGAATACAGCAAACGTATACCTAACCTCAGCCTAGAACGGATTGCAGGAAACCCAGTCAGAACCCGTATGCGAAGGATGCTCACAACCTGTGGGAATCGTGCTGTGCGAGTCTATCTTGATCAATCGGGAAAGTCCTTCACGAGTGAGTCGTTAGCGCGACGATGTTCGTCGTGGGAACAACAAGGTAGAGATGTCTGTTTGTTGATTGGTGACGACGTGGGCTTTAGTAAGGAAGATCTCGCTAACGCCGATTTGGTGTGGTCTCTTTCAACTCTTACATTGCCCCATCAATTAACTCGCATCTTAGTTTGCGAGCAAATTTATCGAGCTCAGACAATAAATCTGGGTCACGGCTACCACCGATCATGAACGACGCAATTCAGGGCGGTATGAGTGGTGAGCGAAGCGAACTTCGTTCATTCGGTGATCGCGTGCTCATCTTGGTTGTTCTCGCATTCTTGATGTTGCTGGTCGTACTAGGCCGACTGATCTATCTCCAGATCTACAACCACGAGGCGTACCAAACACAGTCACTGAACAATCGCATTCAGATTCAGTCGATCGCTCCTCCTCGTGGATTGATCTTTGATACGAACGGCGAAATCCTTGCCGACAATCGTCAAATCCTCTCGCTCGCCTTGATCCCGGAGCTCCTCGATGATGTCGACGCGCTTTTCGAACGACTCAGTGAGTTGATCGAGCTAACACCTGGCGACTTGACCGTTTTTAATGAGCGAATCCGGGACCGTCCCAAGCACGATCCAATTGTGCTCAAACGTGATCTCACAGATGAAGAGCAGGCGAAGCTTGCGGTGAATCGGCACGACCTTGATGGTGTCGTCGTAACGTACGAGACGATTCGACATTACCTATACAGCGAGAAATTTGTTCACGCGCTCGGTACCGTGCGTCGACTTTCAAAAGAGGACTTGGGGTCGATCGATCGAGTCAACTATCGAGGAACGCAATTCATCGGTGGTACGGGTATCGAGCGATTCTATGAGACCTCCTTGCATGGAACGGTAGGCTCCCGATCCGTAGAGGTTGACGCAAGTGGTCGTGCCACGCGAGAGCAACCGACAGACCTCACACCACCAATGCGAGGCGCGTCACTGACGCTCTATATCGACAGTAAAGTGCAGTTAGCCGCCGACGCAGCACTCGGTGATCGTCGCGGTGCGATTGTTGCCATTGACCCTAAAACCGGGGGGATTTTGGCGATGGTGAGCAAACCAGCATACGATCCCAACCGTATGCTCTCTGGGATGAACACACAAGAGCTGGAACAAGTGTATGCCCATCGCGACAAACCGGTCTTCAATCGTGCCGTTCAAGGGTTATACGCCCCAGGTTCGACTTTTAAACCCGTGGTTGGCTTGATGGCATTGAGCGAAAAGATCACAGACTGGAGCGAGGTCGTCAATGATGAAGGCAATTTCCAACTTCCGGGTTCAAGTCAGGTTTATAGGAGTTGGAACCGGACGAGTACTGACGCTGGTGGTCACGGTCGTGTTGATATGCACCGGGCGATCTATAGATCCTCGAATGTGTACTTCTACAACATTGCTAGTCGGATCGACGTAGACACATTGGCTGGTTTTGCATCCCACCGTTTCGGATTAGGACGAAGTACGGTCTTTGACCTTCACGAAGCAGGTATCGGTGTTGTACCGTCTCGAGAATGGAAGAAGTCTGCTTACGAGGAAAACTGGTACCCTGGGGATTCAGTCATCCTCGGGATTGGTCAAGGGTATATCTCCATGACGCCGCTGCAATTAGCCACGATGGCAACGGTTCTTGCAAACCGCGGTAGTTGGGTACAACCTAGGATGTTGAAACGATCCGATCGACGATTAACTGAGGTTAGTGAAGATCCAGAATCTCTACACGCCGTGCTTGAACCGACCGAAATGGCCGAACATTGGGAACGCATGGCGCTGGCTATGAGTGCGGTCGTGCATCGTGGAAACCAAGGATTCGATCAGAATGGGACTGCTTGGGCATATATCGGGCTCGATATTCCGTACACGATGGCGGGAAAATCTGGTACCGCTCAAGTGATTGAGGCTGCGAGAGAAGGCGAGGAAATTGATGACGAAGAGCGTGACGAATACGAGCGCAATCACGCGTTGTTCATCGGGTTTGCACCGTTACAAAATCCTGAAATTGCGGTGGCTGTTATCGTCGAAAATGGAGGCGGTGGAAGCAAGGTAGCAGCCCCCGTTGCACGAGCAGTCATCGATGCGAAACTGTTAAACGATCCGGTCGTGGCGCAAAGTGACTGAGCTAACCCAATCCGACGTTCGTAGTACGCGATTAGTCACGTGGCTCTATAGCGTTCGAGTGGATCCGTGGCTTGTATTAGGAATCTTCCTGGTGCTCGCACTTGGATTAACCGTTATGAGTGGTACATTGGGTCATGCACCGAGCATGCTATTCCGACATGTGTTCCTGATTTTCGTCGGCGTTATCGCACTGTTTATCTTGGCGCAGATTCCTGAGCACTCATACGTGGGTCTAACGCCATTTATTTATCTTGGTTCCGTAGGACTTTTAGTCTACGTCTTGTATTTTGGCGATGAGGCAAAGGGCGCGATGCGGTGGATCGACTGGCCGTTAGTACCGCGATTTCAGCCGTCCGAAATCCTGAAGGTTGCCCTGCCGCTATCCATAGCTTGGTATCTACACGATAAACCGACCCCGCTTCGGCTTTCTGATCTGTTAGTTTGTTTGATCATCATCGGCGTTCCGGTTGCATGTGTTTTCGCCCAACCTGATTTCGGCACAACGGTGTTGGTTACCACAGCATGTCTATGTGTGGTATTTCTCGCAGGACTCCAGTGGCGCTGGATCATTACCGCGACGGTTTTCGCCGTAATTGGATTTGTTGTTGCGTGGCGAGTGCTACTAACCGAGTACCAGATTCAACGAATCATGACGTTTCTCGACCCAGACAGAAACCCTTTGGGTGCGGGATGGAACATCATTCAATCAAAAATCGCACTTGGATCGGGTGGGGCGACCGGAAAAGGACTAGGAGAGGGCACCCAAAGTCAACTCAGTTTTCTACCTGAAGGTCATACTGACTTTATGCTCGCTGTTGTTGGAGAAGAGCTTGGATTCGTTGGCACCGCGACGCTATTGGCTTTGTTTTTCTTTATTTTTGCGCGCGGTATGACAATGTGTCGAAATTGCCCGACGCGATTTGGTCGGTTAGCGAGCGCCGGGTTCCTAATGATGTTTTTTGGTTACATGCTCACAAACGTCATGATGGTGTCTGGCTTATTGCCGGTTGTTGGCGTACCTTTACCATTAGTTAGTTACGGTGGCACGTCGATCATCACGATCTTAGCCGGGTTCGGCGTACTGACTGCGTTACGAGGACGATAGAACGTCCGATCCGGAAGGATAGAAAAGCAAGGATCGCTTTCATATGGAATTCAAAAAAGTTGTGTTTTGTGCGCTGCTCGTGTTTGCATCTTGCATCGCAGCCGGGGAGTATTCTGATCGAACAGATGTCGACGAATTTGTCACCGTCATGGTGAACGATCACGGTTTCGACGAATCCGAAGTTCGATCGGTGCTCGATCAAGCGGTTTACCAACAAAGCATCATCGACGCAATCACTCGACCTGCTGAGAAAAAGCCATGGATCGCTTATCGTGAGATTTTTGTAACACCTACACGAATTGACGATGGTGTTCAGTTTGCGCAGGAGAACTGGGAGACGTTAAAGAAAGCAGAGGAGGAGTTTGGCGTTCCTGTAGAAGTGATTGTCGCGATCATCGGGGTGGAAACGAATTACGGAAGAAATATGGGTCGCTATCGCGTTCTGGACGCGCTTACGACCTTAGGTTTCGACTATCCCGCTCGCGCGAAGTTTTTCCGTGGTCAGCTCGAAGAGTTTCTTATCCTCAGCTGTGAGGAAAGGATCAATCCATTTGATCACGACGCTGCGTGTCAACGTGAAGAAGCTGGCGGCACCTTTGATTCCAGCATTGCGATCGGTGATTTGGTCGGTTCATACGCGGGCGCGATGGGTTATGGTCAGTTCATTCCGTCGAGCTATCGAAACTTCGCGATCGACTACGACGGCGACGGCGCACGAGATATTTGGGGAAATGTGGTGGATGCGATCGGTAGTGTTGCAGCATACTTCAAGGATCACGGCTGGGAAGCTGGCGAGCCCGTTATTGCGCAAGTAGGTTTGAATGCAACCGAGCAATCGATTGACGCACTAGCAAATTCCTCGCTTATTCCGACTAAGACGGTAGGTGAATGGAAAGCGCTAGGAGTAGACACACAAGATGATCGTGACAACGAATATGCATCGATTTTCCGATTTGAGACGGAAAGTGCTGTTCACTATTTCTTGGGTTACCACAATTTTTATGTGATCACTCGGTACAACATCAGCCGTTTGTATGCGAAGGCGGTTGTTGAGATTGCAGAAGCGATTTCAGCTCGACTATGAGGACGTCGTTACTTGTGGTCGTAACGTGTGTTGCCTTGGCGGGATGCGGCTCGATAGATCCACCCGTCAATGTGGTCGAAGTGGTTGTGGTCGAAGAACCACCGCCAACAGCGGATCCTGTTTGGTATCCCGAACCAGTAGTGCGATGGGAGCGCCTAAACCTACGCGGAAATGGTCGGTACCAGGTTGGCCAACAATCCTATAGCACGTGGAGTCAGCTCGACTATTACGAGGCTACTGGGCTTGCGTCGTGGCGGGATGAAAGGTTCGACGAGCGATTGGCTTTGAGTGGTGTGAGGTATGAAAACGACGCACTTACAGCGGCCCACCGATACTTACCAATACCATCTTTTCTGCGCGTTACAAATCTGGCCAATGGTGAAGCGACAATTGTTCGTGTAACGGATCGTGGTCCTTTCCGTTCTGATGATCTATTAGATGTCTCTCGTGCGACAGCAGAGCGACTTGGATTCGGCGATGTTGTCACTCGACCTGTCCGTATCGAATTAGTGACTGAACCTAGCGATAGCTATGTGCTAGAAACCAATTACGTTTACGGTCGAGATGCTGCTGTTTCGGTAGTTAGTCGGTTAGTCGATCTAAATCTCGGACACTTGCGTACGACGATCATTCCGCATCAATATGAAAACCGTTATCGCGTGAAGATAAGTGACTTCGCGTCGGTATCTGACGCGAACCATGTGGCAGATTGGTTGTCAACGAACCTGCAGATTGGTTCTTCACTGTTAAGGAGTAAAGAGTGAAATCAATGCGTGTTTTCGCGCTGGCGATGATAGGTTTAGTTGGGCAAGGTATTCTCGCTCAAATGATCTTACCCCCGCCGCCGTCGATCGCAGCCAATGGTTATGTCCTGATGGACGCCGAGACGCATACGATCTTGCTCGAACACAACAGTCGCGAGAAACTCCCACCGGCTAGCTTGACGAAGATCATGACGAGTTACGTGGCGGCAGCGGAAATTGAAGCCGGGTCAGTTGCGATGGACGACGATGTAGTCGTAAGTGAAAACGCATGGCGCGCGGTAGGTTCGCGCATGTTCATTGATCCGAACTCTAGTGTGAAGTTCTCGGATCTATTACGCGGCGTCATCATTCAATCTGGCAATGACGCAAGCGTGGCGGTTGCGGAACACGTTGCGGGTTCTGAGCAGCAATTCGCCGTCATGATGAACGCGACGGCCGATGCGCTAGGCTTAGAGGATTCGTATTTCATGAATTCCGCGGGACTACCCGATCCTGATCACTACATGTCTGCCCGAGATGTCGCGTTGCTATCTGACGCGTTGATTCGCGACTATCCGGAACACTACAGGATTTACGCTGAACGAGAGTTTGAATACAACAACATCAAACAGCCGAATCGAAATCGTCTGCTTACGGTGGATCCTAGCGTGGATGGCATAAAGACTGGTTATACCGAGGAAGCGGGTTACTGTTTAGCGGTATCGGCGAAGCGGGACGATATGAGATTGATCAGCGTGGTGATGGGAGCAGAGAGCACCGCGGCGCGAACGCGAGAGACCAGAAAACTGCTCAGCTACGGTTTCAGAAACTACCGAACGGAAGTCATTCTCTCGGAAAGAGAGCATGTGACCGATGCGAAAGTCTGGTTTGGTACCGCCGAGCAAGTGGCAATAGGTGTCGGTGAGACGGTCAAGAAAACGATGTTTCAGCGATTGTTTGATGGTATTACGCGCGAAGTGATATTGCCGGATTTGATTGAAGCACCTGTCGAAGTAGGTCAAAAACTCGGGGAAATTCGGTTAGTCGCGGCAGAGGAAGAAATTGCACGGGTGCCTCTTATAGCCCTAGAGAGAGTTGAAGAAAAAGGCGTGTTTGGCAGAATGTGGGACAGTGTGCTTCTCATGTTTGAGGACACCCAGGGACCACCGAAGGCACCACCATCATTCGATGCTGAAGGTTAGAGATCTCGGTAACACTGACTACCTGCAAACCTGGGAACGGATGCAGGAATTCACGAATACGCGCGCTGAGGATACAGATGACGAACTTTGGCTAACCGAGCACCCGCCTGTATTTACAGTGGGTCAAGCAGGAAAACACACACAGCTATTTCTCGAACCTGATATACCTGTTGTGCAGACTGACCGTGGTGGGCAGATCACCTACCATGGTCCCGGACAGGTTGTGGGTTACACGATGGTGGATTTGAAACGAGCCCGTATTTCAGTTCATGATTTTGTGTGTCTGCTCGAACAAGCTATGATCGATACGGTCGGTTTGTTTGGTGTTCAAGCGGCTCGTCTCGTCGGGCATCCTGGTATCTACGTGGACGGTCGAAAGATTGGTTCGCTCGGTTTGCGAATTCGACGCTCCTGTTCCTATCACGGCATTAGCTTAAACGTCGATATGGATTTATCGCCTTTTGACAGCATTGATCCTTGCGGAATTCCTGGTATGACAGTGACGCAACTGAAAAACCTGGCACCGGAAGCCAATTTATTCAAGGCGAAACGGGCGTTCAAGCAGTCATTTAGCTCGCAATTTCAAGCGATGACATCGAAAGCACTGGCGAACTAGCCTAGGTCGAGATTGATCCGCAGGCTAAGCAGTTCTCATCTTTATTCAACTTAAACGATCGAATCTGCATCGATTTTGCATCGAAGTAGATTACCTTGCCGATCAGTGGATCGCCAAACTCACCGAGTAGCTTGAGGACTTCCATGGCTTGCATCGTACCGATGATGCCAACCATCGGGGCAAGGACACCATTCTCAGCGCAGTTAAGCGCTTCATCCAGTCCATCACGATAGAGGCATTGATAACAGGGTGAGTCGCTTCGTCGCGAGTCAAATACGCTGATCTGACCTTCCATACGAATCGCTGCTCCGGACACAAGCGGCGTCTTCGCGCGTAAACAAGCTCGATTCAATGCGTATCGCGTTTCAAAGTTATCGGTTGCATCCAATATCACGTCAACTCGAGACGCTAGATCAACCATTTCTTCTTCTTTCAAGCGCCGATCAACGATATCGATGTGAGTCAGACTATTGAGCTTCTTAATGGTTGCTTTACCGGACGCGACTTTCGAGGTGTTGAGTGAATCCTCGGTGTGAATGATCTGTCGTTGCAGGTTCGAGATTTCGACTTCGTCATCGTCAACGAGCACGAGACTACCAACACCGGAGCTCGCTAGGTATATGGCGGCTGGCGCACCTAGACCTCCCAAGCCGATGATGCCGACCCGACCCGCGCAGATCTTCTCTTGTCCTTCAATGTCCACCTCAGGCAGCATGATCTGTCGGCTATATCGGAGCAGCTCCTCATCCGTCATGGCATTACTCCGTGAGTCACTCGTGGATGATCACTTAAGTCGCGCATAAGCTCGATGGATTGGAAACCCGTAGACTCAAATATTGCATACACGGCTTCTTCTTGGTCGAATCCGTGCTCGACAGCTAATCGGCCGCCGTGATGAAGATAGGCAGGAGCGTCTCCGATGACCACGCGCAATGCATCGAGTCCATCAAGTCCTCCATCTAATGCGATGAGAGGTTCAGATATCAGATCGCCGTTCTGCAAGTGTTTGTCATTTGATGCGACATAAGGTGGATTGGAAACGATGCAATCGAAAGACTCGTGAATGGCGTCGTACCAATTTGACCTTCGGAGCTGAACTTCGAGTTTCAGATTCGTGGCATTGTTCGCAGCTACCTGAAGCGCGTCATTCGAAACGTCCGTCATCATGACATACGCACCCGTTTCAGCGGCGATTGATAAACCTATCGCACCACTTCCTGTTCCTAAGTCCAAGACTCGCGCTGAACCAGTCAAGAAAGGTAGGACGGTTTCAATCAAGGTTTCAGATTCAGGTCGCGGGATCAACGTCTTCGTTGAAACGATGAATTCGTGACGCCAAAATCCCCTTGAACCTACGATGTATGCGACCGGTTCCCCATTTCTGCGGCGACCAATGAAATCGCGGAGTACATCGATTTGAGAGGCAGGTGCCGGGAGCTTTGCGCCTGCGACTAACTCACTAAAGTTAACTTCGAACGCTGTTTCGCATAAGGTCTGGGCGTCGGCGTCATCGAGGTGTTTGCGTGCATACGCAAACCACGACCCTAAGGTGTGCGTCGTAGGTTCCGACATCAGTTCGTTGCGGGGTCACCGTTAGCCGACTTCAGCTCTCGTAATTGCTCTGCCTCAAAATCCAGCGTGAGTGGTTCGATGATTTGATCGAGCTCGCCAGACAGAACTTCATCGAGTTTATAGAGTGTTAGATTGATGCGATGGTCAGTTATCCGACCTTGAGGATAGTTGTAGGTTCGAATTCGTTCGGAACGGTCGCCGGAACCGACTTGGGCTTTACGGTCGGACGCCTCTTGCTGGCGTCGTTCCGCGAGCTCAGCCTCTCGTAACTTCGCGATCAACAGATTCATCGCCTTTTCTCGATTCTGAATTTGCGATCGCTCCTGCTGGCATTCCGCAACCACCCCGCTCGGTTTGTGGGTAATGCGAACGGCGGAGTCGGTTTTGTTGACGTGCTGCCCCCCTGCGCCCGAGGCGCGAAACGTGTCGATTCGGAGGTCGGACTTGTCGATGTCAATTTCTACGTCATCTGAACTTTCTGGCATTACAGCGACGGTGCATGCAGAAGTGTGGATTCGACCCTGTGATTCTGTTTTGGGTACTCGTTGAACTCGGTGAGCACCAGATTCGAATTTCAGCTTGCTGAACACGTCGCGTCCATCTAGTCGGACGATCACTTGCTTGTAGCCACCAATACCGGTGGGACTGGCGCTGATTGTTTCTGTAGCCCAACCATTGGAGTTGGCATACGCTAAATACATGTTGTACAGGTCCGCAGAAAACAATCCTGCTTCGTCTCCACCTGTACCCGCACGAATTTCGAGGAATACGTTTGCGTCGTCGTTTGGGTCTTTAGGTAGTAAGAGACGCTGCAATGCCTCAACTTGAGCATCGATCGTGGGCGTTAGCTCTTTGATTGTTTCCACAGCGAGTTCACGCAGATCTTCATCTTCCTCATCAACCAGCTCATTCGCTTGCGCGAGGTCTTCTAGTTGAGATTCGTATTGCTCGTATGCGTTTACGATCGGTTCTAGTTCACTGTATTCGCGAGATAGTTTCGGAAACTGCTCTCGGTCCGATACGATCTCGGGTTCTGAGAGTAAACGACCAAGCTCTTCATGTCGGTCTCGAATCTGCGCGAGCTTGTCAGTGAGACTGTCAGAAAGGCTCATAAGAAATGCTCAGTTTTCGAGTTCGTAGATGTCTTTGAGCAAGTTTAGAAAGGCTTCGTTGCCTGTCGCTGAAGCTTGTCGAATCGAAATCGTCGGTTTGTGTGCTAGCTGATTGGTCAGATCGTGCGCGAGCTTCGCTAAAACGTCGGCTGGAGGTTCACCTGCGTCGAGCTTCTTGGTTGCCGATTCGAGAACGGTCTGTCGAATCGTATCCACTTGTGTACGGTAGTTTGTCAGAAGGGACGACTCTAGTTGGAGCCGTCGCTTCTGGAGATAGCACGTGACACCTTCTGCGACCATTCGTTGGGCGACATCCGTTAATTCCTGGCGTTTGGCGAGGCTTTGTGAAATGATCTTCGACAAGTCGTCCACCGTATACAGGTATATCTCGTCGATGTCGCTCGCGGTCGCCTCAACGTCACGAGGCACGCCCAGGTCGGCTACGAACATCGCTTGATGGCGACGCGCTTTTGTGGCCTGATCCAGCATGGCATTAGTGACTACTGGGTCCGGACTACCAGTTGAACTTACGACGATGTCGAACTTGCTGAGTTGGTTCGGTAGTTCGTCCATCCCGATGACGGTAGCGTTTAGCGAAGGAGCCAGTTTCTCGGCATTCGCTCGCGTTCGATTAGCGATTGTGAACCGAGTTGCGCCTTCGTCTTTTAGGTACTCTGCTATGAGGCGGATGTTCGATCCAGCTCCGATGAGCAAGATCTGCGCTTGCTGGAAATCGGCGAAGATTTGTTTCGCCATGGTGATGGTTGCATACGCCACGCTAACGGGTTCTTTTCCGATATTGGTTTCGGTCCGAATACGTTTAGCCGTCTGCAGGGTAAAGTCTTCTAGCAAACTCAGCTCCGCGCCGAGCGTACCGCACTCTCGAGCATTGCGATATGCCATCTTGAACTGTCCTTGGATCTGAGGTTCACCTAGGATTTGCGAGTCAAGACCTGCCGCGACACGCATCGCGTGCGTTGCTGCGTTTTTACCGACATGGCGATACGTCGACGTGCGGAATTCAGGGAGTGGTACGTCTTTGACGTCTGCAAGCCAGCTTAGGATAGGTTCTGAGTCTCCGGATGGTGAAAACCCGTGTATTTCAACTCGATTACAGGTCGATAGAATCGCGGCTTCGGTCAGATCAGGTACTTGCCGTTGAAGATCCAGTAGCGCCGGACGGAGATCGTCGGTTGAAACCGTTAGGCGACCACGCATGTCCAATGAGGTGGTCTGGTGATTCAATCCGAGTATTAGGATCGGCATATGGCGCTACGCGGAACTAAATTTGGCGAATTTACCGACATGCTCAGGCTAAATAGGTTTTTATGCGAGTTTCGGACGATTGTCGTCGGAACGCTTCGATATGCGTTTCTATTTACGAGCGTACTTCTGGTAGCTTGTACCACGCTCATTAGACCCGACGTTCCCCCTGTCGGCAGTCAATTCGACCTTGTTGGTCGTATGCGGATCGAAGCCGAAAACTCAATTTTACGCCTCGATTTCCACTTAGTGTACGACGGTTCGAGCACACAAATACAGGTTTGGGGACCGATGGGAATTAATCGTACAAAGGTGGTACTCGGTCACGAGTATCACACCATTGAGAATCGGCGCGGTCATGTGGTGCAGTTGCGGCCGTCTGATCTTCCCACAGAGGTGCCGTTAAGCGTTTGGCAGGTTGGTGCTGATCTTGGTCTTTGGCTTAGATTGCAACCACTCGGCGCAAGTCAGTCCAAAGTGCTTGACCACTGGTCGCTACACGGGATCACGGTTGACGTAGAGGAAAGTCAGGTAGTCGACGGCGAAAAGGTCTGCAAGAAAATGCGCTTGAACAGCGACGCAGGAGAGGCCCTTGTGTTGTGTGATCGGTGGCGTTTGACCGACAATTAATGTGTCCTTAAGCACAAAGTTCGCGCATTCAACAAAGCTCAAATTTAAAATTCGCGCCTCGACTGTTTTTGGGGTGTAGCCAAGCGGTAAGGCAGTGGGTTTTGATCCCACCATGCGCAGGTTCGAGTCCTGCCACCCCAGCCAGCTACCGCATCGGAACTCGTTTTGTGAATGACTCAGCAGTAAGACTGTTCAGTGGCACGTCGGTGCCTCAACTCGCTTCGCGAATTGCCACGGAAGGGAACTTTCATACGGGTTGCGCAGACATAAAACGGTTCAGTGACGGTGAAGTGAGTGTCACGATTACTGACAATGTCCGCGGACTCGAGATTTTCTTAATCCAGTCAACGTGTGCGCCAACAAACGACTATCTCATGGAATTCATGATCATGGTCGATGCGCTAAAGCGTGCTTCCGCGCAGCGGATTACGGCTGTGATCCCGTATTTAGGCTACTCGCGACAAGACCGAAGAGCGCCGATGGCGAGAGTCCCTATCAGCTCTAAGGTTGTCGCGGAGATGCTTTGCTTGGCGGGTATCGACCGCTTAATCACAGTGGATTTGCACGCGGAGCAGATTCAAGGGTTCTACGATGTCCCAGTGGACAATGTTTATGGCTCATCGGTCTTAATTCCCCATGCGATCGCCCAAAACTATGGCGATCAAGTCGTGGTCGTTAGTCCTGATATCGGTGGTGTGGTGCGCGCTCGGGCGGTAGCGAAGCGCATCGGGAACGCCGAGATTGCGATCATTGATAAGCGACGCGAGAACCCGAATGAATCCGAAGTGTTGAACGTTATCGGCGAGATTGACGGGCGTGTCTGCATCATCGTAGACGACATGGTCGATACCGCAGGAACGTTGTGCAATGCTGCGGTTGCTCTGAAGGAGAGGGGCGCAACGAAGGTCGTGTCCTACATCACGCATGCTGTTCTATCAGGTCCAGCCGTCGAGCGCATCGAAGCGTCGGAATTGGACAGCTTGGTTGTCACCGATACGATTCCGTTGCGACCCGATGCGCAGAAATGTGAGAAAATACAACAGCTCAGCATGGCGGCTACCCTTGCGGAGACCATCCGCCGCGTTTGTGAACGCGAATCTGTCAGCGCCTTGTTTGTCTGACCTACCTATCGACTCAACACGAACCTAGCGCACACTTGCGCTCATTTGGTTCAGGAGATTTGAATTGGCTACTCAATTGATTTTGGAAGTTACAACGCGCGAATCGCTTGGCTCAGGTGCGGTTGGCCGACTACGGCGAATTGATGATGGAATACCAGGAGTCTTGTACGGAGCGGGGCAGGAAACAGTGAATATCACGTTGCCGACGCGAGTACTTCTGAAAGCAATGCAAAGTGAGAACTTTCTCTCGCAGATCATCGAGCTAAAGTTGGACGGCAACGCCGAGCAGGTCGTTGTTCGGGACATGCAGCGCCATCCAGCTACGGAAAACGTGACGCATATCGACTTCATGCGGATTCGTGAAGACCAGGAGATCCAGGTTTCCGTGCCTATTCGATTTATCAACGAAGAGAGTTGTATTGGCGTACGTATGAACGGCGGTACGATCACCCGCAATTTGGTCGAAGTTGAGGTCAGTTGTCTGCCGAAGGATCTTCCCGAAGCCATCGTTGTGGACATGGAGGATGTAGACGTAGGCAGCGCAATCCATCTCTCAGGTCTGGCATTACCTGAAGGTGTGTCAATACCTACGCTCGGCGCCGGTGATGACTCAGACCGCGATTTAGCCGTGGCTAGCGTATCGATCGTCCGTGTCCAAGTTGAGGAAGAAGAACTAGCTGAAGAAGAGCTCGAGCTGGATGAGGAAGGCGTCGAAGTTGCTGAGGGCGATGAGGAATCGCCCGAATCAGACGAGGCTTCCGAAGAATAGCCACCAGTTTGGCAACCCCAATTCGGTTATTGGTCGGTTTAGGCAATCCGGGTGAGACCTATCAGCTAACGCGACACAACATCGGTGCGAATTGGCTCCGAGCGCTTGCATCGCGATTCGACGTCCTGTTGAAACACGACCGTTCTAAGCGTGCGGAAATTGGTCGAGGAATACTGTTAGGTCACGACGTGCGCTTGTTGGTTCCGACCACCTACATGAACCTGAGCGGCGAAGCGATCGGTCCATTCCTTCGATATTTTCGGATTGATCCTGATGAGGTGCTCGTCGCTTACGATGATGTCGCGTTCGATGTCGGTCAGACCCGCCTGAAATTCGGCGGCGGACCGGGTGGGCACAACGGTCTGCGAAGTCTGATCAAGCATTTGGGCGGTGATCGGAATTTCGGTCGATTGCGCATCGGTGTTGGTCATCCGGGAACTTCTAGGGACTTGGAAGGGTTTCTTACACAGGTCAAAATGCCTGAGTCTGACCAAGAACAAGCTTTAGAGAGCAGTCATTTGGATGATGAGGTCTTGGAGTGGTTGTTCAGAGGTGACTGGCAGAAAGCTATGACGAGACTGAATTCTGTACTGAACGGCGACGAATAGACGTGGGTTTCACCTGCGGCATTGTCGGCTTGCCCAATGTCGGTAAATCAACACTCTTCAACGCGCTGACCAGCTCATCGGCTAGCGCAGAAAACTATCCGTTTTGCACGGTAGAGCCTAATCTGGGTGTCGTCCCCGTACCGGACAATCGAATTCACCGACTCGCTGAAATCGCACAGATGAAGAAGACGGTTCCTAGTACGATGTCGTTTGTCGACATTGCTGGGCTTGTAGAAGGGGCGTCGCGAGGCGAAGGCTTAGGGAATCGATTTTTGAGCCACATTCGCGAAGCTGACGCGATTGCCCACGTTGTACGCTGCTTTGAGGATCCAAACGTTGCGCATGTGTCTGGCGCTGTCTCACCGGTAACGGATATCGAGACGATCAATACCGAGTTGATCCTTGCCGACTTGGACACTGCGTCACGCGCAGAAGCGCACGTCCGAAAGGTTGCTCGAGCAGGTTCGAAAGAGGACAAAGCACTGCATGGCGTTTTAGAGGCGATTCAGAACACGCTTGATCAGAACCAACCCATCAGATCGATGTCGCTTGACTCTCGTGAGGAAGAGCTAGTTCGTGATTACCGTTTTTTAACCGAAAAACCGGTTATGTACGTAGCAAATGTTGACGAATCGTCCGTAGATAGCGGTACGTTTGCAGACGAAGTTCGTGATTACGCAGATCGCGAAAGATCGGAATTTGTCGTTGTCTGTTCAAAGTTAGAAGCGGAAATCGCTCAGCTCGACACGGACGAAGAAAGGAAAGAATTTCTCGCAGAGGTTGGTCTTGAGGAACCTGGATTGTCACGCGTCATTCAAACAGGATATCGACTTCTTGGTCTACATCATTTCTTCACTGTCGGACCTGAGGAAGTCCGCGCGTGGACGATTCCTATCGGCGCTACTGCTCATACCGCAGCTGGAAAGATCCATACTGATTTCCAGCGCGGGTTCATTCGTGCCGAGGTTGTTCCATACGATACGTTTGTGCAGCATGGTGGGGATCAGGGATGTCGGAATGTTGGCGTGATGCGTTCCGAAGGCAAGGACTATCCTATTTCAGAAGGTGATGTCGTACATTTCCTCTTTAACGTTTAAGTCCTCTGAGTCAATGTAGATGAGCTCCGGCCTGCGGTTCTCAAATCCGTAAACCGTTGTTGCTAGTCGACACCACACCTCTCCATATGCTTCGTAGAGGAGAACGGAAAACACTACGAACGTTCTTATAGGTTCGCTCCTTTCCGAATCACTTCGATTAGGTGCGATTTCCGCCAAGTTCTTCGGCCCGATTGCTTACGTACCTAAGAACTCCACCTAAATCGCTAACGATATGTTGCCTGTTTTGCAGAAACGACGGCTTCGTAGAGATCAAAAAACACAAGTCAGCGTTTATCCATTCCGATATTTGATTTAGGCGGGTTTGATCGCCAGAAGAGGGATTCGAAGTCAGTTTGATCTCAATCGCCCACGTTTCTTGACCTGCTTGAATGACCAAGTCGATTTCATATTGGTCCGAAGTCCGAAAGTAGAACGCTTCAAAAGGAATTGCAAGAGCCTTCATTAAGTTACTGATTTGTTCGATTACATATCCTTCCCAACTCGCACCGACCCACGGTTGATCGTAAAGCGCCGCTTGGTTGTTCGTACGCAATAACGTGTGAAGGAGTCCTGAGTCGCGCCAGTAGAGTTTTGGTCGTTTAACAAGTCGTTTGCGCACGTTTGCATGAAACGGCTGCAATCTAGTGACAAGGAATGCCCCCTCTAGATAGTCGACATACCTGTTCACGGTGTGATACGCGATACCTAGGCTTTTTCCGATTTCGGATGCATTCCATACTTGACCACTCAGACTGGCGGTCATTCGAAACAACCGTTGAGTCATTTGTGGTGTACTAGGTAAACCCCAATTGGGAAGGTCACGTTGAGCGAGTAAGGTGAGGTAATCAAGTTGCCATTGGGGATATGAGTAGTCGTCAAGTACACCGCCATCTGGAAAGCCGCCACACAACCAGTGTCGTGCTCGTTCTCTTGCGGAGACCTCTGTGAAGATAAAAGGCGTCAGCTCCACAACAGAAAGCCGACCGGCTAATGACTCACCGACTTGTTCCATTAGCGCGGGTGACACGGAACCCAAGAGCAAAATCCTGCCATTGTGTTTGCGATCTTCGTCAATTGCTCCTCGTATGCGCGGAAAAATCTCGGGCATGGATTGTGCTTCATCTAACACAATCAATTGACTTGAGTTGACGAGCTGTGGCCATTCGACATCTAAGCGCAATTGCTCCGAGTCCTGCTCTAAGTCGTAATAGGTGCAGTCAAACGATCGAGCCAGTGTTGTCTTTCCACATTGTCGCGGTCCGACTAATGCGACAACGGGATATCGCTGTAGGCGGTACCGTAGTGTTGTCGTCGCCTCGCGTTCAATCATCGCGACCCTTTGTAAAATAGAAACAAATATCTATTTTACAAAGAGTCGCTTTTGTATTGCCTTGATTAAAGTGGTTGCTTCTGGTCCGCATAGAACGTGCCATCAGGAATGGTCAAGTAAAACGCGACAGCCTAGGACATTTGTACACCACGGAGGGACGACGCGGATATGCGGCCGCGGTGAGGGCAGGTCCCCTTTGATCACGACACTTCTACCTTCCAGGTCCAAGTAGATATCCTCCGCGAATACGCCGACGTACAGTTCGGGTCGATAACTGCTGGGACCGAGTTTCGGGAATTTCACCCTACTCTTGAATAAGTCCTCTACCTCCGTGTCGGGAGGGAGATCTCGTTTTAACCAATTCGTTTCACTTGCTGCAAACCACCATTCACCTGCATTGCAAATCTCCATGTGGCCTGCGCCGAGGGCCGCTGCGCCAAATGCGACATTGGACATCAGAACAGAACCTGAAACAACGCCGTCAGGAAACATTGAGCGCGATTGCTCGCGAATGAAAACTAACGGGTCATTAACTGCCATTACGTTCTGTTGTCGATGACGAGAATCGGCGTTATCGCGTTTCGTATTTATCACGCATATAAGCGACACTCTTGGTTATCAGGTCCCTAAGTAAATCGCAGTCGATGTCATCGAGCTTTTTGACGTAAAGACACGACTTTCCAGTTTTGTACTTTCCGAGATTCCCCAAAATTTCCTCGTACTCTGAGAATCCTGGCATGATGTAGATCGTCAGTGCCTGTTTACGCGGGGAGAATCCGGTTAGAAAAAAGTCACCCTCGCGGCCGCTCGCATATTTGTAGTGATACGTACCAAATCCGATGAGCGACGATCCCCACATGACCGGTGGGCGATCGGTAATTTCGGTCATCATTTGGAGGAGTGCTCGAGAGTCTTTTCGTTTGACTTCGTTGTCAACGCTAGCTATGAACTGTTCTGCGCTTTGCTCCGTCGGTACCGTTTTGTTCTGGCTGGTCGCCATCAGCTTGCGCCCAGACGTGGTTTCAACCAGTTCCCTAACCAGTAGTCCAAACTCGTGTAGCGACCACCACCAGTGAAGAGTAGGATAAGAAGGAATAAGAAATACGTAATTGCGAGCTGCATTCCGTTATTGAGAATCGTCATACTCCCGTTACTGGTGAGCCATCGATAGTCGCCGTGTTCGCGCATCAACCGACGGATTTCTCGCTTCTTCTCCTGAGCTTCGATGACGCGCTCGTTCGCTAACCAACTATTACCGTCAGAAAGCGTCAACCAACCGTTTTCACCATGCACCGCGAAGGCTGCGACGAGCATCGCAATCATGAGAGGAATACACACCAAACGCGTAAGCCATCCGATGAGCAACAGAATGCCCCCAACAAACTCGGATAAGGCGACCAACGCAACGCTTACAACGGGTAGTGGCATTCCCATGCTTTCAAACCATGAAACCGTGTTGTCGAAGCCGACGAGCTTCGTGTATCCGGCTTGGAGCATGACAGGTGTTAAGTAGAGGCGCGCCAAGAGCGGCGGTATGCCGTCGATAGGTCTTAAATAGCTAAGTAACTGAAACCACAATGCACCGATTTTCTGGACCATGGCTGGTGTCCTTCTCCCCGTTAACTCAGCGTAGGTGCAAGTGGTAGCTACGGTTGGACTTGAACCAACGACCCTAGCATTATGAATGCTATGCTCTAACCAGCTGAGCTACGTAGCCACCGCGCGGTGCGAATTATCGACACTTCAAGCCTCGGCTGCCTGTGCTTTTGCTCGATTGATCGCGACTGTTTCCTGCATGCCATCCCATTCGCTCCAGTGGTCGCAAAGCTTGTCGATGGCAACTTCCCAAGGGTTGTAGTCCGACGGATACTCATGAAATCCACCGAGCCATTCCCGATCCGGGTGATCACTGTCGCCAAGAACGCGTACGCCACCAGGTCGGTCGCGTCGTATACGAAAGTACACGTTCATGCGCGGATCAGACCATTCGTTGCGCGAGCCACCGTGTGGACACGCATGAAGCGCAATCACGACATCGCCAACGTCTAACAGGATGGGTGATGGGTTTATAAAGTGATAGCCGTTGTACTCCGTCGTGTCTTTGAGTGCGAGGTCACGTATTGGGTAGGGTAAGGGTGTCATCGACACCCCACCATTAGTTTGTCTAGTTAGTCGAGGCCATCCTGCGCCTTCCGGACCAACCACGCCACCAGAATCCCTTTGCATTCGGAAGAAGGCTTCGACGTCTTCGTGAACACCTTTCAGTAGACATAAATTGCCTCGACCGAAACGGGTTTGGTCGTTCAACGCAATGCCTACGAACGCTGTGAAACTGCCGAGTGAAAGCGTACACTCAGGATTCTGAAACAGCGGAGTCATGTTCGCCCCCATGACGGTGGCGTCGCCGGCGCCGAAGTGCTCCGTACGGGGGCTGTTCAGATCATCGATTTCGTCTGCCGATTTGGGAAGACGACCCGACCAGAGCCCATCTAGATGCGGGTGCCAACCGTAGTTCGGTGTATCGTTTTTCTCGTTTGGATAGAGAATCGCTGCAAATCCTCGCTCGGGTGCGTCGTACGGACCGATTGTGTTCCGCAAGATGTCACCGAGAATGCTCTGATTTACCATGTCTGGCAACGCGGACGACTGCGAAATGTCGTGATATGACCGACGTATGCCGTTCTTACCCGCAAACATATGGATGGTCCGTCGCGCATCAAATGTCAATGACTCGGGTACGACATCTCTGAGAACGATGAACCCGTCTTCATAGAGCGTCTGCTTTTCGTCAGGAGTTAGTTCAGGATTTGTGCGCATGGCAAGTTTGTTGATGAATCAATGAAGAGAGTGAGTGTGAGGAGCGTCCATCAAGGCATGTAAGGCGTAGGGCTCGGACCTAGCTGCGTCTTAAGATGCTCTTGGGCAAGTTCGACGAATTCGCACATGAGGGGTCTAGTTTCGCGAGGATCAATGATCTCCTCAATATTGAAGGCTTCGGCTGTCTTGAAGGGTGAGGAGAGAGCTTCGAGTTTCTCCTCGATCTCCAGCTGTTTTGATTCAGGATTGTCTGATTCGGCAATGATGCGTCGATAGGCCGCCGAGACGCCTCCCGCGATGTGCATGGAGCCCCAATGACCTGATGGCCAGGCGACTCGCTTGAACATTCCTCCAGGTCGGTCGTGGCATTGGCCTGCGACCCCATAAAGCTGCCTAATGATCACGGACATCCAAGGCATACGCGTTCGTAGGGTAGCGCAAATCATTTTCGCGCCAGCTCGAACGATGCCTAGGGATTGCTGTTCGGGACCGACCATGAAGCCAGGTTCGTCCGCCAGATAGAGCATCGGTAAGTGAAACGTATCACAGAGTTGAAGGAAGCGGATCACTTTCACGCCAGCAGAAACGTCCATGGAGCCGCCGATACGGTTCGGATTGTTGATCATCACGCCGACCGGATAACCGTGCATTCTCGCTAGTCCAACAATGCGAGAACGACCGTAATGCGGCGTGATCTCAAAAAACGAATCTTCATCTAACACGGCTTTCAGTATTCGACGCGGGTTGTAGGTTCGGCGTTTCTCACGCGGGATCAGCGAAAGTAACTCTTCATCACGACGGTTAGGGTCATCACCCGTGTCTCCGCGAGGTGGCATTTGCCATACATTTGATGGAAGGTAACTCAGGAATTGCCTGATCATGTCAAATGCGTCTTCCTCAGTATCAGCCAGATTGTCGACCGCGCCACTTTCGAATACCTGAGTGCGTTCATCTCCCAGTTCTTCTTTCGAAATGTCGATACCAAGCGCGGCTTTGACGACTGGTGGACCACCTGGGAAGAGCTGACTAATGCCTTTGACCATCACGTTGAAGTGAGCGAGACATGCATCGACCGCGGGTAAACCGGCTACTGACCCGAGAATAGCGCCGACAACAGGTACTTCGCACAACAGTTTCTCGATTCCCGGAGTCACCGGATTCGTCGGTATGTATGTGCGTCCGATCTGTTCGAACGTTTTTACGCTCCCACCGGTGGCGTCCAACAAGCGAATAAAAGGTAGTTTCCATTCGGCTGCCATCGTCTGTGCGTGACCACCTTTATTTCCGATCGAACCGTCAGCAGAGCCACCACGTACGGTGAAATCTCCAGCTGTAACGACAGCAGTACGCCCATCGATCTTGGCGGTTCCGATAACCATGTTCGACGGTCGAACATGAACGAGTTTATTTCCTTCGTATGTTGCTGCACCCGCTAGTTGGCCAATTTCCTTAAACTCGTTGTCGTCCGCGATTAATCGGATTCTTTCGCGTACCGTTAGTTTCCCGCGCCGCCTCTGTTCAGCAATACCGGCATCGCCGCCCATCTCTTCAGAGAACGCTCTACGTTGTTCGAGTTCCTCAACTTCAGGTTGCCAAACCACCTGTTGTCTCCTTTTTTCTTAGTTTAGGTTCGTGCAGAACCGTGACGAGTTTAGCTATTTGCAACCAGTCATGTTCTTGAATTAAACCGTTTTGATCGTGCTCCGTTTCGTTTGTTTTCAGTGGCAGGACATTGCTAAGTCACGAATACGAACAACGCACCGGCGAGCTACCTTCGGTAAGGGAAGCTGCGCGCAGTGCCTCGGATCAATTGTTTTGCGATAGACTCGACTGAACTCCAATGGGAACCTTGCTGTGCAAATTCGTAGTTCCATATTAATTTGCCTTTATTTCCTTCATGGATGGAGGTATTCACATGCACTTCGTTCGTCGTGCCAGGAACCTTGAGAAAATGCCAAGCGGCGATTGATTCCAACGTACCCATGGGTTTGGTCAGCACCATTTCGCCAGAAATAACCGCATCCACCTTCAGGGCATCGCAGATTTCTGATTTTGTCATCGAAGCTAAGAGCGCTTGCTTGGAACGGGTGCCTGCGCTCCGAGTTAGTAGCGTGTTTGTCTCGCTAATATCTTGGAACTCAATTGTGTATCGGCCTCTTTGGTGACCTTGTAGATACTGGGTGTAGAGTGCTCTTTGAAAGGATTCTGCCTGTTCACTCGCCATCTGGTCAATTTGGTTCTGTGATACGCTCCATCGACGTTCTGGATTGATCGTCACATCAAATGGCAGAATTGCGATAGTGTCATGTTGATCTTGATAGACAGGGAAGTCTGGGTCGGTATAGACAGTTGCACAGCTTGCTAAGAGCGGAAACAGTGTGACTAACACAATAAGGCGAGGCGTGCGGAAAGACGTTCGTGACATTAATGTGCCTAAAGATGGTTGCTAACTTGATTTCCCGTTTGACACGAAAAACGTAAGACATTTCCCTGAGATTGGCTGATGTCAGCAGGCGAGTCCATGATCGGACTCATCGATTTTGCTATCCGGGACGCGTTTCCGTAAACAAAAAAGCGTTTGTTTTACGGCTCATCCGCGTCAGCAGCGTGACTCCTCATGGAATTACCGGTAAAATTACCGGAAATTTAAGGTAGTATGGCGAAAGTTCAATCGTCGGCGGTCACACAGTGGCGGAAGCGTCGTCAACGGCAAGGATTTGTGCGTGTCGAACTCCAAGTCCGGAAAGAAGACGTTGCCTTGGTAAGAGATGTTGCGAAGGCGTTAGTTGATCCCAATCGCGAGACCGAGGCGCGCAGCGTTCTGAGGGAAAAGATCGCGCTCTCGCGCTTTGGAGGCTTCAAAGCACTCTTGGCATCAGCGCCGCTCGAAGGCGTTGAGTTCGAGCGTGTACGTGATTTTGGGCGTGATACCGAGGTATGACCTTCCTGATTGACACAAACGTCATTTCGGAAGTTCGAAAGGGTGATGATTGCGATTCCGCCGTAGCGGCGTGGTGGCAGGATGTCGCGGAGGATGAGCTGTGGCTTAGTTCGTTGGTGTTGGGTGAGATTCGTAAAGGCGTAGAACTAGTGCGACGAAACGATATGCGAAGAGCTATCGCGATTGAGAGGTGGCTCGCCGACGTGATATCGAGTTTTGCGGAGCGCATTCTCCCAGTCGACACCGCGGTTGCTGAGCATTGGGGTAGGATGAATGCGACCCGTCCGGTCCCAGTCATCGATGCGCTCATAGCCGCAACGGCCAAAACTAACGGATTGATATTGGTGACACGTAATGAAGGAGACGTGAAGGGGTTAGGCGTGACGGTTTTGAACCCCTTCGAGTCGTGAAAACCTATCGATTAAGCACGGGCACATCTTCTGAGGTGCCGAGAAATTTCGTGATTTAAGCAAAAAGTGCGTACGCTCACTTCAAATGTGCACGAGCGGCAATTCCGTTTTTGAATTCGATCAACGCTGACGTTCAGGTGCGTTCTTTAATAGCAGACGTCAGTCACGACGAAACCGAGAGATTCGACCCTCTCTCTAGCTTGATTACATCGATCTCGTAATTCGGGTATTCGTAGTTCATTCGTTCGGCGTTTGTCGCGCTCGTTATCGATTTCCCTTCGTAACCAACGAATTTGGTTTCTGATTTCGGAACGCTGCTTGTCAGTCAGGCTCGTATCTTCTAGATCGACGTACAAACGATCAACTTGGTTTTCGATGGTCTGGATTCTGTACGTACTAGAGCGTACGGCCGACTCGGCTACTTGCATATTGTTGACTGCAGACCACATCAAACGTCCTGGCTGATAGCCGCTGAGAAAGGTGCGCTCGATGCCTCCTGGACAGGCGTTCTCGTATCTATCGCCGTTCATACCGACGCTGAATCCGTTCGCGCGAGTGCAGTATCGCTTCGCTCCCTCTTGACGCCCCTCCTCATACGTTGCACGATCCACTTGCACTGAGTATTTATCACACGTACTTTGGTACTCGTTGACCTTGCTCGGCGGTACTCCCTCGGCACCGTCCATCACGCCTCTCGCATGCCAGCTCATGTAGAGACATTCCTCCTCGGATAACTGCGAACATGCGCTCAATATCAAGAGGCAAGCGCACACGATGAAGGTCCGAAGTTGGCTGCGTATGGTGTCGCGAATCTTCATAACGTTCATTATCGGATTTGACCGCAGCAATGCATCGTTTTCAGCTCCCACAACCGCTTCATTTCGTGCTTCTTCTTGCAACGTACCGTTGATAAAGGTTCACTGGTCCTTTGATCTCAGAGTGCTGCGCAAGCGGGGAAGCGTGGAATGAACTACATTGCCCGTAGTTAAATACTTGAGTTAGAGAGGGGTTGAAAAGTGATAGTTCCGTCCCTATCTCTTGAATGGTGATTGGGCATCCTCTAACCTCGTCGTTGAACCCACGGAGTTAGAAGCATGTCTACTTAAGGTGATTCGTCCATGGGGTCGGCTTTGACACCATACATAATTCCATTTAGGGCAGGTTCGAGGAACTGGTAAGAAACATGGCATTAACCGCGTTAGCACACGTCTCTGGACAACAGGCAGTCGAAATTAATGGTGTTTTGCGCAACACATACATCATGCTTGGGTTATCCATCGGCTTTGCCGCATTGCTGTCATACATTGGCATGCTGCTTCAGATTGGCTTCATGAATCCGTTTATCTACTTAGTCGGTATCTTCGGATTTTCTTATGCCGTTCAAAAGACCGCGAATAGTGTTTGGGGGCTAGTTTGGTCGTTTGCATTTGCAGGATTTATTGGCATTTTTATCGCGCCGATCCTGAACGCATACATGGCGATCAATCCTTGGTTGATTGCACACGCATTTGCGCTGACTTCCGCTACTCTCTTCGCACTTTCTGCATACACGATTGTTCGCAGAACGGACTTCAGTTGGCTCGCTAGTTTCATCGTAGTAGGCATTTTCGTTTTACTAGGCATATTTGTATTGAGCATTTTCGTGAATATGACACCACTTGCCATGCTCATTTCGGCTTTCGCGGTGGTTATTGCATGTGCGTTAATTCTCTACCAAACAAGTGCTATCGTGCTGGGAGGCGAACGAAATTACATCATCGCATCAAACACGCTTTTTGTGAGTTTTTACATCATGTTTCTGAGCATCCTACAGCTGCTAGGGATATTTGGTGGAGATGACTAAAACGTTAGGCAACGGGACGAACGACGAGTGTTCTAAGAAAGCCGAACGTTAGTTGATTCGATTGAGACGGCCACTAATTGCGGTGGCCGTTTTTAGTTTAGGACGTTAATCGTCGGTACGCGAATTGCAATGCATCTGGCAACTCTTCCGTGTCCTCAATCACCCAGTATTGGTCCTCTCGACACATGCGCCGCAGGTAGTCGTGACCCGAGACATCTACGGTGATACAAAATAGCTGAACCCCCTTTTCATGGGCTTCATGGATCGCCTTCGCCGTGTCCTGAATGCCGTACTCATGGTTGCTCCGGTCGGGGCCGTAATCACTATCTTGGGGAAAACCATCGCTGATCACCAAGAGCACCTTCAACGCACTCCCAGTCGCGAGAAGTTTGTGCGTTGCATGGCGTATAGCTGGACCCATGCGGGTTGAACGAAGAGGTTTCATGGCAGCGATAGCATTGATCGCTCGCCGGTTGAGCGACTCGTTGAACTCCTTAGCAACGTGGACTTCAACGCGTTCGCGACCGTATCCTGAAAACCCGTAGACACAATATAGATCGCCTAGATTCTCAAGCGCGGTCGCGAGTAGAAGCACGGATTCTTTCTGTACGTCAATGATCTTGCGCGGCGTTTCGGTTTCTGCTTGATCTGGATCGAAGTTGATGGCTCCATGAAGGTAGGGATCATCAAACGGGTCCTCTTCATCTTCAGGCATATGCTTGGAATCGGGGGACACGACTGGGTCATCTGTCGATGCCGATAAATCAACGAGAAGGCATGCAGCGACATCTCGTTGCTTCTTCTCCACTCGAACGTATACGTGCTCGGTCGGCGTCAGTCCGGCGTGGAGGTCTGCACGCGCTTCAACGATTGCATTGATGTCTAGATCTTCGCCGTCGAGGCTCCTCGGCACACGACGCATACCGAGAGGTTTTACTTGCTCGAATCGTTTCCTAACGGCTGGAACAAGAGGTCGAATGCTCTTCATTAGTTCGGATGCTGAATCTTGAGTAACTGGGTCTTCACGTATCTCGAAAACGGAACACCAGGCTTTTAACCAGGTTTGGTGCAGGTGATCCCACTCGTCGTATCTAAAGTGGGGGTTACCAACGATGTGCTGGTTTTCATATGCGGCGAGATGCGACTTTTCCATATCGATCCGCCTCTGAAGTTGATCGCGCTCTTGCTTTAGATCGACACTCGCTTCTCGAAGCGAACCGTCAAGCGCGTCTTCGGAAGTCGACTGCTTCGCATCAAGGTCTTCATCAAAGGACATCGCCATGAGTTGAGCATCAACGTCGTGAAGTTCCTCTTTCCAATCCTCAAGACGCGCGGCACGTTGCAACGTGGTGAGTTCTACCGTATCTTGTAGTTCACCGTCCGTACCTTCCGCTACATCTAGTTCAAGATTCGCGAAAAAGGCTTGATAGCAATTCACTGTCGCTTCGGCCGATGAGTACACGGTTGCACGCTTGTTGAGTATCGGCGAGACAAGGGCCAAATAGAGTGGCGGCAATCGATCTGGACTCTGCAACGCAACTTCCAGTCTCATCATTTCCGCGAGCGGTGACTGGTCAAGTACGCTGATCGAATGCGTGCGATAGGTTTGATATTGGTGTCTGAGGCGTTGAGCGCCCGGAAACTCAGAGACGATCAAGTTCGCAACTCTAGTTTCTTCTAGCACGTAAAACAGGTAGCTCGCTAAATCGCGTACGGGAAAATGTTGATAAAACAGCTCAAGATCTGGCGCCCGATGTGCTGTAGGCATCGGTTGCATAGCTAGATATTCGATTACGGATCGTGCATGTTGAATAGAGAAGGACAACGTGTCGTAACGACGAAATCCGAGTTGCTGCATAACAAGCCATCGATAGGCGTCTCGGTTTGTACTAGATTCGTCGAAGTAATCGAATTCATTCGGTAAAAACAACTCGCACAGATCTGAGCCACTGATTGAATGTAACTGTTCGGAACTGTGAAATATCGGGATTCGATTGGACAAACCCTGCGTAAATAGCGCAAGGGGACGTTCAACCTCGCTAAGGAGGGTCAAGGCCAAACTACGTCGACAATGTCGGCGATCGCCTGCTGGACTTCTGGGTCATCGGACAACGCATGAATCAACGCTGCGTTCGCGGCGCGTCGCGGCTTGATACCCTGGCGCATAAGCGATCCCGTATAGACGAGTAATCGGGTACTTACGCCTTCCTCGAAACCATGCTCTCGCAGATTTCGAATATGTACGCCAACTTTGGCGAGGATTCTCGCGTTTTTCTGGTCAATTCCGCTTTCAACACGGATGATCTCAGCTTCACGTTCCTCCGTGGGATAGTCGAACTGGAGACTTACGAATCGCTGACGGGTGCTAGGTTTCAGGTCTTTAAGAATGCTCTGATAGCCTGGGTTATAAGAGATGACTAATAGAAAATCAGGGTGAGCTTCAAGTAGTTCATTTGTTTTATCGATCGGCAGAATTCGGCGATGGTCGGTAAGAGAGTGGATCAGGACGGTCGTGTCCTTACGGGCTTCAACGATCTCGTCTAGATAGCAGATTCCTCCATGTCGAACCGCTGATGTCAGTGGTCCATCTTGCCAGCTGGTGGATTCGTCGTGTAAGAGGTATCTGCCGAGTAGGTCCGTTGCCGTCAGGTCCTCATGACATGAAACGGTCGTGAGTGGTTGGTTGACTGTGTTTCGAACCAGATTGTCGTCGCCGTATATCCGCCACGACATATGTTCAACAAACCGTGTTTTACCGCACCCGGTTGGACCCTTTAGGAGTACAGGTAACCGTTGCTCGAAGGCAGCAAGAAAGACCTCGATCTCATCACTGAGCGGTAGGTAATACGGGGCTTCGTCACCCGAGGCAACCACTACGGCACGAAGACATCGCGTCCCTGGCGATAGTTGCCGAACGACTGCGACGCGTTTCGATTTACAAGGCTGCGTCTACGCATCGGATGATGGAGACTGCGTACTTCGTGCTCAATTTCGGTGAGTTCATCGCCTGTATCCGGGTCAACAATCGACTGAAATCGATACTGATGTTGATCAGACTCTTCCGTAATTAGGTCGCGTTCAACCAACGCGTCATGTGGTCGTGAAAAGTTGGACACGTAGATTGCGATGTGATGCCCATCGTATTCGTCTATGTTGTCTTCCGTTTCACGAAAGCGGAAGACTTGGTTGTATCCCATCGATACTTTTGCATAGGTGCCGGTGTTGTCTTCAACCTTCTCGGCTGCTGTATCAAATATCTGTTCGTAGAACCTGACGATGCCGTCACTTGAACCTACTGGGACCTGCATATCACCATAAGCGATGCCGAGTGCCATACTGTCGTCATCGTCTGGTTTGTGGACACGGATCGCGTTGCCCCATGGGCAAGATACGTTGATGCAGTCACCGTCTTCTTCCCAGCTAAACTCTGTGCCATCCATCCAACGTTGAATGCCGTTCAATCTGCGCTTGAGGTCGTCATGATTAGGTATGACGACGCCGATCGTACCGCGGAACTTTTGGGCGTCGCTTTTCGGCAAGTGGAACTGCTGCTCCCCAGCATTGATCCACATGTTGAACGTGCCAAAATCGATGTACGGATCTCGGGTAAACCCTAGTCCAGTGACATAGAACAATGCGGCAAGTTGCTGATCCGGAACCGTGAGGTTGAAGTGCTCCATGTTCTGGATATTGCCAACGTCCTCAACCGTTCGATTGAAAGTGCGTTCAGGTTTCATGGTTGGTATGTACTCCCGGCGTCACCGAGCCCGATTGCTAGTGTGAAATCTGGCACCCTTACAAGCGCCGAACAGAATTGATTGGCGACCAATGTTACTGTTGACGTTGCCAACATCGGTCAGTTAAACGCTGCCGAAATCGACCTGCGCACGCGGGTTCGCTTTCAGATCACCGTGTTCTTTGATGAGATTTGTTGTGTACGTCTCTAAGTCTGCACGATCCATCTGTGGATCCCACGTTTCTGCAAATGGTTGGTCGGCATCCCAGGGCGTGTCGCAAAACACCTCGATTCCATTGCGTTCAGGATCATGGAAGTAGATGGACCAGGTGTTGCCATGCGTGACAGGAACGACCTTTCCTACTTCGTCGTTTGAGGTCAGCTCTTGGTAGAGCCGTTTAACTTCGACTAGCGACTCGACACGAAAAGCGAAGTGCCCAACCCGGCTCGATGCATTGCCTTGATCGGCATCCTCCTTAAACGCTATCTGGTGGTGTTCGTCCTCGAGTTGAGAGAGAAACGCAATACCATCCGCTTGGTCGTTAACACGAAAACCAAGTACATCCGTGTAGAAGCTCACCATTTGGTTTAGATTCTTAACGTTGACGAACGCGTGTGACCAAGTCAATGTCATGGTGATTGGAGTGCTAGCTACGTGATGAGATTCTATTCCGAATTCAAAACTGCGATCCGATTACGGTAGCGTGAACGGAATGAAAAGTTTCGTCCGTAACATGCGAGTATGGCGGAACATAAACCGTTCGAAGACATCCTGTTAAGCGTCATCGAACCATTGCTGGAAGGACTTCGTGTATTTGAGCGAAGCTCCCGATACCTCGGACCGGCTAATGTGGAGTCCATCCATAACGAGCTGCTCTCGGCTAGGCAAGATCTTCGTCGGGCGTCAGAGGGCTTGCGTCAAGCAGATTGGCCTCCCGAAGCAGTACAGCTCCGGGATTTGGTATCAGAAGGCTACCGCGTAGCGCTTCGTAGTCTAGAGGCGCTAGAGGATGTCGGGCAAAGCGCTAACGACATGATGCCGATCTATCGAGCACTCGGTGTGAGAGCACGCATTTGCGAAACGCTATATCCATTAGCGAGTCATTTCAGCATGATTCATCGATTTTTTTTGGACGCGCGTGCTCAGGATAAACCGAGAATCCAGGTTGGGGACGACCAAAACAACGTCGGTATTCGAGGAGTTCACCACGTTGAAAACGACCGTAAACAGCGCGGCGGCTTTTCCTTATATGTTCCAGAATCGTACAGCCCAGAGCGGGTATATCCCGTAGTGTTCGCATTGCATGGCGGCAGCGGCCATGGTTCGACATATTTATGGTCGTGGCTACGAACAGCTCGTACCGAGGAACTGGTGTTGGTAAGTCCAACGTCAGTTGGTGGCACTTGGGCGATCATGGGTCCGGACCAAGATTCGCCAAACCTCCATCGGATGCTCGAGTCAATCCGTGACCTCGTGAATGTTGACGACAGTAAGTTGCTGCTAACTGGAATGAGCGACGGCGGGACCTTCACTTATGTGTCAGGATGTACGGATGAATCTCCGTTTACCCATTTGGCGCCGTGTTCAGCGAGTTTTCATCCCATGCTCGTCGAGATGATGTCCAAAGAACGGCTTCGCGATTTACCCATCTGCATCACTCACGGTGCATTGGACTGGATGTTTACCGTGGACATCGCCCAGACTGCGGAGTACGCGTTTTCAGCTGCGGGCGCAAGTGTGTTTTACCGAGAAATCGCGGACCTAGCGCACACCTATCCAGAGGATTCGAATCCAGAGCTGGTCGATTGGTTTCTCGGTCGCGAGAGTTAGCGAGTTGTGTACGAAAGAAGCTGCGAGACAGTTGATGAACACCGGTCCGTACTTAAAGATGATGATCGAAAAAGTAATGTACGTAAACTAAATACCCAAGTGAAATTGGATTTTCATTTTTTTTGGTGGATTGTGTGATCGAATCAACTTTCACCGCGAGTGGCCGGACGACGATTCCGAAAGCAGTAAGGCTAAAACTGAATCTAAAAGACGGCGACCGCATTCGCTATGAATTTGACGAGGATGGAGTGCGTCTTATTGCCTTGCAACCGATCAGTCGACTCGCCGGGTGCCTGAAGTTCGATGGCAAAGCTAAGACCCTTAGAGATATCGAAGCAGGGATCATCGCAGGAGCGACCGAAGATTGATCGCAATTTACGCGAACGTATTGATTCGATTATTGGAGGCGATGATCAAGAACAGGCGAAATCGTATTCGAAGATGTCGATCGCGTACGAAATGCGCTTCGGGAGTATCGCTCATCAGGAATTGACTTCACCGACTTGATGATCCGTTCCATCGCCACCGAGTTAGGTGCTCGTCACGTAGTGACGTTTTATGAGAAATTCGCACATGCGTCGAACGTAATACTCGTGGATTGCCAGCTTATCTGGGATTCGAGTGCTGAAGCGCGAAATCCGCGTTGATTCGCGGAGCTTTATCAATATTTGCGCAGTTAGTAGTCTCCTTTGCTCATTTTGTGTGCGAAGTGTCCGCTAAATGGCTAATTCTTGTGCAATAGAGCTTGGCATGAAAGTTGTTATGTATTCGCGAGGGGGACGCAGAAGGTCTCCTGTATTTGAATTAATGAGGACGGATTCGTGGCACGACTTTCATTTCGACGATCTATCACTGCACTGCTTGTTGCTGCACTAGGTCTATTTGCATTTCATTCATCCGCAAAGGACGACTATCGCATCGCCTGGAGTATTTACGTCGGTTGGATGCCTTGGTCTTACGCAGCGGAGTCCGGCATCGTTGATAAGTGGGCGGATAAGTACGGCATCACCATTGAAGTCGTTCAGTTCAACGACTACATTGAATCTATAAACCAATACACGGTTGGTGCGTTCGATGGCTGCACCATGACCAATATGGATGCGCTAACGATACCGGCGGCGGGTGGCGTAGATTCGACCGCGCTGATCGTAGGGGATTTTTCAAACGGTAATGACGGTATCGTGTTGAAGGGTGCTGGTAAGTCTGTGTCCGACCTAAAAGGTCAAAACGTCAATCTCGTTGAACTATCCGTGTCGCACTATCTCCTTGCACGAGCTCTTACCGGGGCGGGTATGACGGAACGTGATCTCACAGTTGTGAATACCTCCGATGCGGATATCGTGGCGGCATTCGCAACGGATGACGTTACTTCTGTCGTTACGTGGAATCCCCTTCTTGCAGAAGTCCAGACAATGTCGGAAGTCTCTCCAGTATTTGACTCGTCCATGATCCCGGGTGAGATCATCGACATGCTGGTTGTCTCTACCGAAGCACTCGAAGATCCGCGTTTCGCAAAAGCATTAGTCGGTGCGTGGTATGAAACTATGGCGGTGATGGCAGCGGCAGATGAAGCCGGGATTAACGCAAAAACACACATGGCGACTGCTTCCGGAACAGATCTTTCCGGGTATGACGCTCAACTCGCGGCAACACAGATGTTCTTTGAACCAGCACCTGCTGTCGAGTTCGTGCAATCGGGTGCCCTCGCAGAAACCATGACCAATGTCGCTGAGTTTTCATTCGAACATGGTCTGCTTGGCGAAGGCGCGCCGGGACCCGACTTCATCGGTATCGAGCTACCGAACGGAGACGTACTCGGTTCTAAATCAAACGTAAAACTAAGGTTCGATTCGAGCTACATGCAAATGGCCGCGGACGGAGAAATCTAACCCGGAGCGCATCCGGTCGAAACAACGGTCGGACGAATGCGTCTCATTAATCGACGTCCAGGTGGCTTAGGCATCTTGGCGAGCGCAGCGATACCGTTCGCGCTCGCTTTGATTCTCTATGTGATCGCGTCTAGTATCCGGCTCGCCGAAAATCCGGATGACAAATTGCTCCCTGATCTTTCAACGATTGGAGCAGCAATCGAACGCGTTGCGTTTGAACCTGATCGGCGAACTGGTGACTACATATTCTGGACGGACACCGGCGCAAGCCTCCAACGTCTAGTTACTGGTGTATTCCTAGCTGCACTCGTCGGATTGGCGGTAGGGGTCCCTAACGGACTGGTTCCTTGGTTTGGGGCGTTCTGGTCTCCCGCGATTCGCGCGCTATCCATGATTCCGCCGCTTGCCGTCCTACCGATTCTGTTCATTGTTTTCGGCGTAGGCGAGCTCGCGAAGGTCATGCTCATCTTGCTCGGCACGGCACCCTTCTTGATGCGTGACATCGAACAACGTGTGCGCGAACTACCACGTGAGCAACTTATAAAAGCGCAGACGCTTGACGCGACCAGCTGGCAGGTCGCATTGCGAGTCGTGTTACCACAAGTATTGCCGCGGCTCATCGATGGTGTACGTCTTTCGCTAGGGAGTGCGTGGTTGTTTCTCATTGCCGCGGAGGCTATCGCGTCAACAGACGGGCTCGGATATCGAATCTTTCTTGTTCGACGATACCTCGCGATGGATGTCATCTTGCCATACGTGGCTTGGATTACTTTCCTCGCGTTCTTATTTGATTTCGGACTTCGTCGGCTAAATCGACGTTGCTTTCCTTGGTACGGTGCGTAATCGTGATTGAGGTCCGTAACGTCTGGAAACGTTATGACGACAAGACTGTGCTTGAAAAAGTCTCGCTTAACGTAGAGAGGAACGAGTTCATCACGATCGTTGGCGCGTCCGGTTGCGGTAAGACGACGTTTCTTCGTATGTTGTTAGGCGAAGTCGAACCATGCGAAGGCTCTATCTTTGTCGAAGGAGAACCACTGATCCCAGAGCCTCACGCCGACCGAGGTGTCGTATTTCAGCGGTACTCTGTTTTTCCGCACCTGACTGTGCTTGAAAACGTTCTGCTAGGACTGGATCTAGCAAATGCAAGATGGCTTGGACGAACATTCGGTCGCCGCCGTACGCAGAACGTGGAGCGAGCTCGCGAGATGTTGAAGCGGGTTAGCCTTGAGCGAACAGCGGGCAACTATCCCTCAGAACTTTCTGGAGGTATGCAGCAACGCTTGGCGTTGGCTCAGACGCTTGTCAAAGCGCCGCGGATCTTGCTGCTTGATGAGCCGTTTGGCGCATTGGATCCAGGCTATCGAACGGACATGCACGAGCTCCTCCTCGATTTATTTGGTGAACTAGACCTAACGGTATTCATGATCACGCACGACATCGCTGAGGGTTTTAGCCTGGGTTCGCGTTTGCTGGTCTTCGACAAGCCACGAGTCGACCCGCACAACCCCGATCTCTATGGAGCGACGATTACGTTTGATCTACCTGTCGGACATCATCGTCGGCTCGATTCGATTGTGGACACCATGAACGTTAAACCCGGACAGGAGTAGGGAGGAGCCGTGGAAACTGAAGTACTTTACGAAGATGTGCTACCGGGTGGGAGTCACTGGTCATTCGTGCTGAATCCTGGTGTGCAGTTACAACTGGTAGATGTTGATGGCGGGGGCAACGCTGCTATGTTGGCGTACAACCCCGCAAATCCCCTTGAACGCTTGAACCTGCCGGACACGTTAAAGTGCCAGCACACGTTTCGACTTACGCAGGGGCATTGCCTATATTCGGATATGGGTCGTATCTTCTGTTCCATCGTCGCAGACGATTTAGGCTGGCACGACGCGTCAAGTGGTACGTGCAACGCAGAGATTGTCCATGAGAAATGGGGATCACTCTCATATCAGGAAGCACGCAACGACTATTTCCGCAACGGACGTGATTCGTTTTTGATCGAGCTCGGTAAATACGGGCTTGGACGTCGCGATTTTGCGGCAAACGTCAATTGGTTTTCGCGAGTGGACGTTGAGGAAGACGGAACAATGAGCTTCGTCACAGACCATTCGAAACCGGGTAACGCAATCACTTTGCGTTTTGAAATGCAGACGCTGGTGCTATTGCATACATGTCCGCATCCCTTGAACCCGGCACAGGAATACCCGCGCCGTGCGATCGGTTATCGATTGAGTCTTGCTCCACAGATGCTGGACGATGACCCTTGTCGCAACTCACGAGACGAGAACGGGCGCGGCTTCATGAATAACTATCTGTACTCGCTTGGCACGTGAGACTCGAAGTAGGAGTAATGAGATGTTGAAGGAAAGTACGTTCAAAGTCGAAGATTCGGATCGGAGAGAGACTGTTCCTGCAGGGCAATATTGGTTAGACACGATAAGGAAGGGTGAGATCATTCGGATCACCGACCTTGAAGGAAATCAAGCGGTCGATACGTTGTTTTTCAATGCGACCAATCCTTATGAGCGATACAGCGCGTTTGATACCGTGCGAGAGCAAGGGAATCTCTACCTTACGAGTGGTACGACACTGTTATCCGATGAACGAAATCCGATGTTGACTATCGTCGCGGACACGTGTGGTCGACACGATACTCTCGGCGGTGCGTGCGCCGGTGAGAGTAATACCGTGCGATATGCACTGGATAAGAAAAGCATGCATTCCTGCAGAGACAGCTGGTTGCTTGCTGTCAATCAGCACGATGAATGGGGATTAACCAAACGTGACATAACACACAACATAAATTTCTTCATGAACGTGCCCGTGACTCCTGAAGGCGGACTCACGTTTGAGGATGGCATAAGCGCCCCGGGTAAATACGTGGAGCTTGTTGCCGAGATGGACATCTTGGTTCTCATCTCAAACTGTCCTCAACTTAACAACCCGTGCAACGGTTACAACCCGACTCCGATTGAGTTGGCGGTTTGGTAAATCGCGAATTGATCGTCCCGAATTAGGCAACTCGACACAGGTCCGATGTTTCACAAAGTCCTCATAGCAAATCGAGGCGAGATCGCAGTGCGCGTATGTCGAACGCTTGATGCGATGGGTATCGCAAGCGCTGCCATTTATGCTCGCGATGATCGGGGGTCGATGCATGTGGACCTGGCGAGCGAGGCTCACTTACTTGGAGACGGTAATGTCACCGAGACATACGTCAACATCGACAAGGTACTTGAGCTCGTAAGGAAATCGGGCGCGGACGCGGTGCATCCTGGCTACGGATTCCTTAGTGAGAACGCAGTATTTGCCCGAGCGCTTGAGGAACAGAACGTAACGTTTATTGGACCTCGCCCAGAGCACTTGAAGAGCTTCGGATTGAAGCATGAGGCGAGGCGCCTCGCCACGTCTGCCGGTGTTTCAATGTTGCCGGGAAGTGGCGTCCTTGCTGACGTTGCGGAAGGTCTGCGAGAAGCTGAAACCATCGGATATCCCGTGATGCTGAAAAGCTCTGCTGGCGGTGGTGGTATTGGCATGACCCGTTGTGAGAGCGAGACGGACTTGCGAAGTCAATTCGCGACGGTTGAACGACTTGCTGGTAGTGCGTTTGGTGATTCGCGGTTGTTTCTAGAACGTTGCGTTGCGAATCCCCGACATGTCGAGGTGCAGGCGTTTGGCGATGGGATAGGTGGTGTAGCAATCCTTGGCGATCGAGATTGTTCACTTCAGCGGCGACATCAAAAAGTTGTTGAGGAATGTCCTGCACCGAACCTTCCAGACGTGGTTCGGCATCGGATGCATGAAGATGCACGTGCGTTGCTAGCGAGTGTTTCGTATCGCAGTGCTGGAACGGTCGAGTTCCTCTACGATCCAGATCGACAAGAAGCGACGTTTCTGGAAGTAAACACGAGACTCCAAGTCGAACATGGTGTGACTGAGCTTGTGTACGGCGTCGATCTCGTACAGTGGATGCTCGAGTTAGCCGCGGATGAGCTACCTCCGCTTGATGTGTTAAGTACCGAGGTGAAACCGTCTGGATGCGCGATTCAAGCGAGAGTATGCGCGGAAGACCCTAATCACGATTTCCGTCCTACGCCCGGGCTTCTGTCAGTCGTCAAATTCCCGAATCGTCCGGATGTGCGAGTCGATACTTGGTTACGTTCTGGGACAGACGTCTCACCACGTTACGACTCACTGATCGCGAAAGTGATGGCGTTCGGGAAGACTCGCGAAAAAGCACGTCGACGATTACAGAAAGCTCTCGCAGATAGTGTCATGCACGGAGTGGAGACAAACAGGGAGTATTTGTTACAAGCGCTGGGATCGGATGCGTTCGTTAACACTCATCACAATACGTCTACGCTCTCCCAATTGAACTACCGCCCTCATACAGTCGATGTTCTGGCTGCCGGTGCACAGACGACAGTTCAGCAGTGGCCGGGGCGCATGGGTCTGTGGCGTGTAGGGGTACCGCCGTCAGGACCTATGGATGATCTTTCGTTTCGACTCGGCAATCGATGCCTCGGAAACGATGAAGGCGCGGCTGGGCTTGAGATAACGGTCGATGGTCCTACACTGAGGTTTCATTGTCCGGCTACAGTGTTGATAGCAGGAACAGCGCGGATCACTCGGACGCGGGACGAACGAGTAGAACCTGTGGAACCTTGGCGACCGTCTGAATTGAACCGTGGAGATGTACTAGCTGTACACGAAGTGAGCGACGGAATGCGAGCTTACTTGCTATTCGCGGGCGGGTTGGAGATTCCAGAAGTGATGGGTTCCGGCACTACCTTCACGCTCGGCGGCATCGGCGGTTTGAACGGTCGGGCGCTGTTAACTGGCGATGTTCTTCGGTTGCGCGAGGCTGCAGATCATTCAATCAAAGCTGGAACGGTTGTGAAGAGTTTGTCCACGCCTGACCTGAGTAGCCGCCATATCTTGCGAATTACGATGGGTCCTCATTGCACGGAGGACTTTCTCACAGCCGATGACATCAACGAATTTCTTGCCGCTGAATGGACCGTCCACTACCACTCGAGTCGCACGGGTGTTCGCCTGATCGGTCCTCGTCCTACTTGGGCTCGACCCGATGGTGGCGATGCAGGACTCCATCCCTCGAATGTCCACGACAATGCGTATGCATTCGGTGCAATCGATTTCACCGGGGACATGCCGGTCATTCTTGGTCCCGATGGTCCAAGCTTAGGCGGATTCGTGTGTCCCGGATCGGTCATTGAAGCAGATCGGTGGAAACTCGGTCAGCTGCGAGGCGGCGACACAGTGACACTGGTCGCGGTAACCGAAGCCGCGGCAAATGGCTATTCGGGAGAACGTGATGATGCGATTGAAAAGTGCTCGCCTAAGGTGTTTTCAGTACCCGAGGTTGTTACTCGAAACATCGAAAATCCGATCGTATTTGAAGCAGACGATATTCGTGTACGTCGTGCCGCACAAGACTCGTTATTGGTGGAGTTCGGTGAAAACGTATTGGACATCGGTCTTCGACTTCGGGTCGATCGACTGGAGGAGGGAATCGCCTCCGACAAGATTCCAGGCGTGCTGGAGACGACCGCTGGTATTCGTTCACTACTCATTCGTTTTGATTCGAGACGCTTCACGTCGCATGAGTTAGTAGATTCACTTTCTCAACATTTCGATCGCGCTCGAGAGGCAGAACCGCGTCGTAGGTCACGGGTTGTCCATCTACCACTTTCGTGGGATGATCCTGCATGTCAAGATGCGATCGAACGGTACATGCAGAGTGTTCGTTCCGACGCTCCTTGGTGTCCCGACAACATCGAATTTATCCGACGAATTAACGGGTTGCCGGATCGTGACTCCGTGAAGGAGATTCTCTTCAACGCCGAATATCTCGTAATGGGACTCGGGGATGTCTATCTCGGTGCCCCCGTGGCTACAACCGTTGATCCACGACACCGGTTGGTCACGACCAAATACAACCCCGCACGTATCTGGACTGCAGAAAACTCAGTCGGTATTGGCGGCGCTTACCTTTGCATCTATGGAATGGAGGGTCCGGGTGGTTATCAGTTTGTTGGTCGCACACTGCAAGTCTGGAATCACTATCGAAGGGGTAAGGCATTTGATGAACATTGGTTGCTACGGCCTTTTGATCGGCTCAGGTTTTATGAGGTGGATGCGAAGGAGCTAGTAGAAATGCGGGAAGCCTTCCCACAAGGCGCGCATGAGATCAAGATCGAGGACGGTATATTCGATTTTGATCTACACAAGCGATTTATGGAAGAAAACGCAAGTGAGATTGAAGACTTTGAGAATCGACGTCGAACAGCGTTCGAAGCAGAACTTCAGGACTGGAAGGATCGCGGTCTTCTGACATTTGAAGCCGACGAAGTAGACGGCACAGCGACATCGCGGCTGGACGAAGTCGGTGATGCGTTTGTCGCAAGTCCGCTTGCGGGTTCGGTTTGGTCGATCCATGTCCAGGAAGGTGAACCGGTAGAAGCGGGTGACTTGCTCTTCGTTGTCGAGTCGATGAAGACTGAATTTGAGATCAAAGCGCCGGTGACTGGTGTTGTTGGCGAGGTACTCGTTTCCAAAGGTCAAGCGGTTCAAGCCGGACAAACACTTGCAGCATTGCCATGAACGACATCGGGAGTATTGCCGAACTACGAAAGGCTTATGCCGAAGATCGCGTCGATCCACGGGACGTTATAGAGAAAGCCAGAGATCAAGCACTTGGGTCGCGCGAGGCTGTTTGGATTCATGTACTTGATGAACGTACTTTGTCTACGTATGTAGAGAAGCTGAAGGTACTCGACTTCGATTCATGCCCATTGTGGGGCGTTCCCTTTGCAGTCAAAGACAACATCGATTTGGAAGGTGCGCCAACAACGGCTGGCTGCCCCGACTATGCATACGAGCCAAAACGCTCCGCGCATGTCGTTAATCGACTCCTTCAGGCAGGCGCCGTGCCGATTGGCAAGACTAACCTCGATCAATTCGCAACGGGATTGACAGGGGCACGGTCACCCTATGGTTCCGTTCCGAACGCCATCAATCCTGCGTATATTGCAGGCGGCAGCAGTAGTGGATCCGCCGTTGCCGTGAAGAACGGCTCGGTTAGCTTTGCGCTTGGTACGGACACCGCCGGTTCAGGCAGAATCCCCGCTGCATTCAATGGACTCGTCGGGTTCAAACCGACACGCGGGTGGTGGTCAACACGTGGGGTTGTTCCCGCATGTCGCACGCTTGATTGTGTATCGGTGTTTACCAATAGCATCGCTGATGCACATGTAGTCGCAAAAATCGCAGGCGGATTCGACCCTGATGAGCCGTACTCGCGACGAGTTGAACTTTGTTCGTATAACCGCACAAAGCCACGTATTGGTTACCTAAACCCTAGCGATTTACCATGGCTAGACGAATCGGATTATGAGAGCTTGTATCGTCTTTCGATCTCCGAACTTCCGAGGCCGGCGCATGCGATCGATCCTGATCCGTTCATACGTGCAGGACATCTTCTATATGAAGGTGCTTGGTTAGCTGAGCGTGTCGCTGCCGTTGGAGATTTCATCAAGAGCTACCCTAAGGGCGTGCATCCTGTCACAAAATCGGTCATCGAGCAAGGTAGCGCGTTGACGGCAGTAGAGTGTTTTCAATCGACGTATCAATTGATGGAATTACGGCGTACGGTTGAGGAGATATTCGAGAACATTGATGTGCTCGTTACGCCAACCGCTCCGAAGCACTATACGCAGATCGAGGTCGAGCAAGACCCTTTTGCAACTAATCTCAATCTCGGCACATTCACACAATGTGTCAATCTGCTTGATCTCTGTGCGGTAGCCATTCCGGTCGGAACAACATCAGAAGGCTTACCGTTCGGGATCACTTTGCTTAGTAAGGCTGAGTTTGATCTAGCGTTGTTACGAGAGGCGGCAGCTTGGCTGGGCGAGGAAGAGACGATGTCGCAACATAAACCATGCGGTGAAATGAATCTCGTGGTATGTGGCGCTCACATGATGGGTCAACCTCTCAACCCAGAACTCGAACGACGAAAGGGCTATCGCGTGAGGCTCACCCGAACGGCTCCGTGTTACCGACTATATGCATTACCCGATCGCATACGCCCAGCGTTGCTGCGTGACGAATCTGAAGGCGCGGCGATCGAGGTTGAGGTATGGGCGCTACCTGAATCGGAAATCGGTGGTCTGATCGGTACGGTTGAGCATCCACTTGCCATAGGGTCGATTGAACTTGATGACGGCGAATGGGTAAAAGGCTTCGTTGGTGACGTCACTGCATCAGAAGGAGCGGTGGAAATTACCGCATTCGGAGGTTGGCGAAATTTCCGCCGATCCCTGGCGACTTCACCCGATTCGTGAGTGTTTTAAGAGTCCGGTGCGGTGGTCACTAGATGACCATTGCAGGCGCTTGAACTCAGGCGTGATCAAATGAACGTTATGGTGGACACTTAATCGACCTTAATGAAATTCTCGCGATGTAGTGACAACCGCATGTATCTAACGCGATTAACCCGATTTCGTAAAAGAAGTCTGAAGCGAGTTTTGCGTTCAAAAACTCTGGAATTCCAAGCAGCGATCGGACCGGAATAGTTCCAATCGCTACGAGAACAAACCGATGTAGCTACTTCGTGATGCGCGGCTACTGCCCAAAGATTGCGAATGCTGCAGCGAGTATCGCGAGCGTAATGATCACACTCTTGGTTGGTACCCACGCTTCGATGGTTTTCAGCTGATTGTCGATGGTGTTGAAGCGCTTGTCGATTGCATTGAATCGCACGTCCATCTCTGAACGCAAAGACTCAATGCTTCCTAGCACGCGGTCAATTCCGTTGTCAACCATTTCATCCACCACTAGCAAAGTGCCATTAGCCTGTTCGGCGTTGAAGTCGTGTTTTTCTTCCAACTCTCGGTTGAGTTCATCTGCGCGATTAAGCGACATCATGACACACCTCCGAGGATGCTACAAAGAGCATTCGAAGTTGAAAAAGCGACTGGCGCATAACCAATTTCTCAGCTATACGCGAGCGTAAATTCGTTACGCCCGACGTGCCGTATGTGCGCGAAAAGTCCCGCAAAAATGAAACCTCAAATAGCGCTTGAGGTAATAAGTTAAGCTTCGTCGGAGCATTCGGATTTGCGTTCCTACTATGAACAGATGGACGCTTGACGCTGAATCAAAGTAGCGATTGGATCCTAATGAATCCAATCGCTACGAGAACAAACCGATGTAGCTACTTCGTGATGCGCGGCTACTGCCCAAAGATTGCGAATGCAGCTGCGAGTACCGCGAGCGTGAAGAACGCGCTCTTGGTTGGTACCCACGCTTCCATGGTTTTCAGCTGATTGTCGATGGCGTCGAACCGCTTATCAACTAACGTGAACCGTTCGTCGATAACATCGAATCGCGTATCCATGTCTGAACGCACTGACGCGATGCTGTCCTGCATTTTTGACTCCAAGTCAGAAATGCGATCTAGTACGCGGTCAATTCCGTTGTCAACCATTTCATCCACCACTAGCAAAGTGCCATTCGCCTGTTCGGCGTTGAAGTCGTGTTCTTCTTGCAACTTCTGTCGAAGCGCGTCGGCGATGTTAAGCGACATCATGACACACCTCCACGGATGCTCCGAGGAACATTCTAAGTTGAAAAAGCGACGGGCGCATAACCAATTTCTCAGTCATACGCGAGGGTAAATTCGTCACCCGCGACACGTCGCGCGTAAGCGAAATGTTCCGTAAAAGCGGAACGTCGTAGAAAGTCAACATGACGTTGTCCTCCGGTTGTGCCGGTGAACAACGCCCATCTGAGGAGTGTTCCCCAGCTGGGCTTAATCGACTCATACGAGTCGACGACGTTAAAGTAAGGTACACACGACACCTTGAAAAGGCGTCATGCTGTATGCCGGTTTCAGTACCCGTTGGCATCTCTACCGCTAAATCCGTAGCGGCGACGATATTCTCAAACCTGCCGATCGCTTGTACTATCTTTACTAAGTACTGGGCGATAACGTAGTTGGTATTCCTCACTGTCTTCGGTGAATTGGGTCGGTTCTGTCTCGGAATTCCGACGAAATCAGAACCGTTCAGCTTTGACTGAGTCGTGTGTTTAACCGAATCGCTCCTGCTCATTAAGGTGAGAATTTGAGCGAAAAAGCGAGTAAGTTGTTCACGAAAACCAATACATGGTATGTCGTAGTTTTGACCAATATCTGTCGGACGATTTTTGATGTGAGGAGCGCGAGTCGGGTGACAGTTCCATGCTGCAAGAGAATGTCTCACCTTGAGTTGACCCAACTCAGTTCAGCTGATCCCTAACCGTATTGATCTCGCTGATACCAATCCGAACTTAGCTAGCGTGAATAGGGGTCATATATCCATCCGACGGAGCGATTGATCTGATAATGTGCACCGTTTAAGAATCTTGAGAGTGTTCAATCGATCTCTTAGGAAGAGTCGTGTCGTTAAATCTGACGACAACGCTTCAGCTCGCAACGCCTAAGCAAAGTGGAATTGCAGGTATACGAGCCGGTGCGATCGACTTGAGTCACACGCTTTCGATATCTTTCTTGTTTAGCTAACCAAATCCTATTGCCGAGTTTGAACACTCACGCTGCAGAAACCGATGATTGACGCTGAATTGACATTCAACCTCGAACACAAACAGTTCGTCATTCGCGTTGACGAAACCAATGCGCTTGAGCTCTATGTCGATAACTGTTTGCGAAAACGTGACAGTTCAGAGAATCCGGTCGGGTATGTCTGGACCAATATCGAGCTCAATTGGGAAGAGCATCGTTATGTTGAAGCGCGTCTTACTCGAGAATCACGTGCGTTACACGTTACGGTGAATCGCGAGACTGTATTTAGTGAATCTCTAAGCTAGCACTATCCAGCAGGAGCTGGCAAATTGGATGCCGCGCTACTTGACGATGTATCGGCAACGGCGGATCGATTCCAACCTATATCTGCTAATGCGCGAATCCAAGTAGGAATCAGAATCAGCGTGATCATCGTCGCGAACAGAATGCCAAACGCGATTGATATCGCCATGTTCGCGATCATCTTCGCCTGCGATGACTGTTCAAAGAGAATCGGCATGAGCCCCAAGAACGTCGTCAATGAAGTCAGCAAGATGGCACGGAATCGAGCCTTCCCTGAGCTCGTGATCGCGCTCACAAGGTCTGCGCCTTCCGCAAGCTTGCGCTTGACGTAATGCACCAAGATCAGGCTGTCGTTGACTACGACACCACTCAGCGCGATACATCCGATCATCGAAACGAAGTTGAAAACAATCGTTCCGTCGAAGAGGGACCGCATGATCCAATGCCCGAATACGGCGCCGATGATGCCGAAAGGAATGACACTCATGATCAGTATGGGCAATAGGTAGGAGCGAAGCGGGATCGCCATCAGTGCATAGATGGTGACCATGGCAAAGGCAAACGCAACCACGAGAGCTTCGACACCAATCATCTCGTCGCGCGTTGTCCCTGCGACCTCCCAGGTTACCCCGGGATAGCGTCGCTGCAGATCTGGCAAGAAATCTCGTTGTGCAGCAGCTAATACTTGCTGAGGATTTACGAACCCGCGTTCCGCTTCAGCCGATACGGCGAGTGTGCGTGCGCCGCTCTCCCTTCGAATTGAACTGTATCCGGTGCTTTCTTGATACTCAGCGACCGTGTCGAATGGAGCGTTCGACCCATCAGGGAGTCGCACCCACATGTTGTCAAGCGAGCCGACTGATGATCGTTCGTGTTTGGGGTACTTGACCATCACGCGCAGGTTTGTGCTGCCTCGTTGGATGCGTTGAACTTCAGCACCGTACAACGCGTAGCGAACTTGCCTACCTAAATCACTAAGCGTTAGTCCCGCTGCCTGACCGGCCGGTTTGACAGTCAATCGCATTTCCCGAGGTCCAGCGGTTGCAGAACTCTGCACGTTGTACATGCCGTCAAAGTCACGTAGGTAATCAACGAGCTCCTCACCCGCACGTTCTAAGGTATCAGGATTCTCGCCACGAAGGTTTATGTCGAGGTCGGACCCGCTTCCCATATTCTGTGAAGCGGAAATGCTCAGATCTTCCGTGTGTGCAAGATCACCCACCTTCTCTCGCCAACGGCGCGCGACCTCAGCTGTTGTGACTGGCCGTTCACCGAGCTTGGAAAGTTCAAGCTGAAATCGCGCTTCCGTGTTATCGTTTCTCGTATAGGTATATACGTTTTGAATGACCGGATCACCGGTTTCTTCTAGGAACTCCTCGCGTAGTTCGTCGAGTGCGCCATTGATGTGATTGATCGTGTCGGTCATCAATTGGTCAGGCGCGCCTTCAACAATGGTCACTTCGCCGCGCACGAAATCGCTTGTGCCGCCAGGGAAGAAACCAAAAGGTACAAGCCCACTCGCAACGAGCATCGAGGCACCAATTAGAAGCATGAAGAAGAAGGAGAGCGTTGCATATCGGAACTCCATGCACCGCTTGAGAAGCGGCACGTATACGTTCTCAACGAATCGTGTCAGTTGCTTTTGGGTCCAATCGGCGACGACATCGGAACGACTATGCGATGTTTTCATTAACGCCAAGTGAGACGGCAGAATCAGCTTGGATTCAACGAGTGAAAAGAGCAGACAGAAAATCACGACGCTCGTGATGGGTATCACGATGTTTTTTATCGGTCCAGTCGCAAACATCAGTGGCATGAATGCGGCAACCGTGGTTAGTACCCCGAAAGTCGCTGGTACTGCGACACGTTGTGCACCGCGCACGATGTTCCCAACGTTGTAGCCTTTTTGCATGGTTTCTGCATGCGCACTCTCGGCGATGATGATCGCGTCGTCGACGACAATGCCAATGACAACGATAAACCCAAAGAGGCTCGGCATACTGATCGTGACGTCAAGGGCCGGCAGGAATATCACTGCGCCGAGAAAAGCGACCGGCAGCCCAAACACGACCCAAAATGCCTCGCGTAGATGCAGAAAAACACCTAACGCGAGAAATACCAAGCATGCGCCGAACAGGAGGTTCTTAAGCATCATCTTAAGGTGCCCCTCGAGGTAGTAGGCAGAACTTCCCCAAGTGGTTAAATCGATCGATTTAGGCATGGTGGATTGGCGTTCTTCTGCCCACTGCGTCACCGCTGCGGCGATATCAACATCATTCTCTTTACCGCGCGCTAAGGCTCGAATTCCGATCGATGGTTTTCCATTGAACAGCGTAATGCTCTCGAAATCAACGAAACCGTCATGAATCGAAGCTATCTGACCCAGTGTTAGCGATGTGCCGTCAGGATTATTAAGGATCGTGATTTGCTCGTACTCCTCACCCGTATACGCCTGCCCGGTCGCTCTTACGCGAATGCTGCCACTTTGTGTTTCGATCGCGCCACTGGATACATTGACAGACCATTGTCGAATGATTTGAGCCACGCGTTCGAGCGTTAAACCGTAGCGTTGAAGCGTCGATTCGCTGATTTCGATTCGGATTTCGTACGGTCGAACGCCGTTAAGCTCTGCGTACGAGACATCTTCCAGCTGAATGATCTCCTTGCGAAGCTGGTCTGCAACTTCCACTAACGTTCGCATGTCGACATCGCCAGAAACCTGTACCGCGATGGCTTGAGGTTTGAACATCGTCATTTCGCCAACGCGTGGCGGATACGCGTCGGGCGGGAACGAACTGATACTGTCAACGGCTGCCTTAAGCTCATTGGTAACTTCAATGAGATCGTAACCCGTAGCGAGTACGGCAGTTACTTGACTGTTGCTCTCGTTCGAGAATGAGTAGTAGCGATCGACGCCTTCAATGTCCTTGATTGCTTCTTCGATCTTGATGGTGATCGTTTCTTCAATATCTTCTGGCGACGCACCAGGGTAACTCATGGAAATTGATATACGTTCAGTATCGAACGCTGGCATCGTTTCAACTTTGATGTTGAAAAGCGTGTAAATACCAAGTCCGACGACTAATACCCAAATGAGGTTTGCGGCGACATGATTGGTCGCGAACCAACCAATAAGTCCGGTGACTCGCTGGTCGTCTGATTGATCCGCGTCGTCGTTGGTCGATTCACGTTGACTCGGAGCAGATCCAAGATCGACGCCTTGATCGAAAACCTCGTCACTCACTGTACTTAACCCTCATTCCAGGTAACGGTTGATCGATTGGGGTTATGCACACCAAGTCACCATCACCGAGTCCATCAGAAATATACGCCGAATTGCGATCTGATCGAATGATCGTGAGATCGCGTGGATAGATTTCGTCCGCGTCGTCGACGACCCACACGGTATTTCGATCATAAATCGCATGGCGGGGCAAGACAAATACCTCGCCCGCTTCCCGGCCTTCTATCTTCGCGGAGACGAACGTACCGAACAATAGGGGATGTTCATGTGATTCGCCATTGTCATACGGATTCTCAACCTGTGCGACGACATGCACGACACGGGATGCGTCATTCACGATGCCTTCAGATCGTACGATTTTCCCTTCCCAAGTCGCCGGTTCGTCACGACCAATGTCAGCCGTCAATGTAACAGGTACCGTGCGGTCGCGCGAGAAATGTTCGAGATCGAGATACTGAAAATCCTTCAGTGACACTGGTAGTCGTACCTCGGCGAGGTCGATTGCGACCGTTGTGGCGATTTGTGCGCCGGTGTTTACAAACTGCCCAAGGTCCGCGTGTTTCTCGACGATCATTCCTTCAAAGGGTGCGCGGATGATTGTTCGGTCGAGGTCCTCTTCAGCTTTTTCTAGTGCGGCTTTGTTGAGGTCTAGTTCCGCAAGCGCTTCGGCGAGTTGCGGTTTGCGTAGAGTTAAGTCGGATGCTTCATCGTTGTCTTGAGACAAATCTTGAAGCGTATTCCAGTTGTCTAATGCTTGTGCTGCTAGCGCTTGCTCAGTCTGGATTTTCGTTCTCGATTTCGCCAAATCAGCTTGTGCCCGCTTCAGTGCGGTTTCGTAGTTGCGTGGATCAATTCGTGCCAGAACTTCATCTTTCGAAAAGAATCCGCCGCTCTCTAAATTAGGTGAAACCCCAATGATGTGACCCGTGACTTCAGACACGATCGTCGTGCGAGTTCGCGGCGTCGCCACGCCTTGCGAATCTACTGAGAACTGCACAGGTTCTCGTTTCATCGTCAAGACTTGTACGAGCAATGCTGGTGGTTCGACTTCGAAACGAGGAGGGGTAGGTGGTTCTCGAGTCAGCGTCGCGTAAACGAATCCCGCCGCAACCGCAAGGAAAGTGATGGGTAGACCAACTTTCAAAAAAACTCGGAGAAATCGTCTCGGTCGAGCGACGGTCGTCGACTGAGCGTTTTCGGATGTATCTGTCAAAATTGGTGTTGCGGCGTCTGCCCCCATCTGGGTTCGCAGAGCGCTGCTTACGACTCCTTACTTATGCTGACGTGCGAACGATGGAACGCAGTGAGCGAGGATAGTGTGGTTCAGAGATTGCTGTCGAGTTCGAATACGTGTACGACAGTGCGTGGGGTATGCGTTCGCGAGTGATCGAAGCTCTTTGATACGAAATGCGTAGCGCGTACTGGATTTTCAATTATATTGGGGGAAAACTGGGATTCGAGGCGTTTCAAAGCGAGAAGAAAAGGTTCGAGAGTGTTCTCTATAGACCACTATATCACTCATTTGTTGTCTATTTCATTTCAAAATCGTTAAATTCCCGCAAGTTTCTTATCGTTCTAACATCCGATCATGTCCCGAACCAACCCGCAGATTAGTTCGTTTGAACCGGCGTTATTCGCGTCGCAAGGCTATATCGTGCGGAAGGGTCTGATTACGCGCCCTGTGGTTGAAAGTTTGAACGTTGCGACCGAGAGAGCTCTTACACCTTTGATTGGTCCTGTCGAATTCGAGGCCGAGGTCGGCTACCCGGGAGCCCCGGCAACGCTGGATGCGAGTGGTGGTAACACGCCTCGACGGTTGCTCCACGCTTACGCGAGAGACTCGGTGTTTGCTGATTTAGCGACGGCACGAGTAATAAAGGAAACGCTCGCCGCTGTCATGGGACGCGAGGACGTGTACTTGAGCCAAAACCACCACAATTGCGTGATGACCAAGCATCCCGGTTATTCGAGTTCGACGAGTTGGCACCAAGACATTCGGTATTGGTCGTTCGATCGAGCTGAGTTAGTATCTATATGGTGTGCATTAGGGAATGAGTCACGTGAGAACGGCGCACTCTCCGTAATTCCTGGGAGTCATCTCGAGGAAGTTGAGCGAGGTCGCTTAGACCGCGATCTCTTTTTACGTACTGATCTCGAAGAAAACCAAAGTTTGCTCAATCGGCGAGTACAGGTTGAACTAGATGCAGGCGACGTATTGTTCTTCCATTGTCGCTTGTTTCACGCCGCGGGTCGCAACGAATCCGATACCGTTAAGTTCTCTGCGGTTTTTACCTATCACGACAGTGATAACCATCCGATTCCGGGTACGCGGTCTGATCGCTATCCGTCTATTCCACTCGTCTAGTCAAGAGCGAGGCAAATCGACTTGAAACGGAACTTGAGCGAATTTGAGCGAGAGATGTCGGATGTTGACAAACTGGAATCGACGCCACGTATTGATCGGCCGATCGGTCCCAAGGAACCCACACCAAAACAGCTTGCCGCTCAAGAGCACGCAATCAGCGAACCATCGCCGAATTACCTGCGAGATTTCCTCGATGAAAGTAGCTTGGTCATGCCGGAGCACGAATTTCAGTGGCGTCGAGACGGTACGCAAGCCGCAGTACTCGATCATATGAAAGCCGGTCAATACACGTCTGGGGATGTGATCGACCTCCATCATAAATCGATCAATGAAGCGCACGTTTTGATTTGGTCGTTTCTATCTGAAGCTCTTGCGAACGGTCACCGAAACGTGAAGATCATTCATGGCAAAGGGGTTCGATCGCGCCCTCCCGCGCAACTAAAGAGCTATGTTGGCCAAGTACTTAAAGAACACGAGGACGTGTTTGCCTTCTGCACTGCGCCGTCTTGGCTAGGTGGAGTAGGTGCGACGCTCATTTGGCTTCGCAAGTCAGAAAGAGAGAAGGAAGCGACGCGAGAGCGCATCCAGAGCAAGCGCGGCTAGATTCTTCCTTTTTCTAGGTCTAGCTTTCCTCGAACGAGATTCAATCGAAGAATGTCGCTAGCGCCTTCGGCTAAACGCCAAGCGCGGACACGGCGGTAGAGTTCCTCAAGCGGATGACCACTTTGCAGTGCCATTCCGCCGTGAAGCTGAATCGCCATGTCGACGATTTCGCCAATCGTCTCGGTGCAGAACACCTTACAGGCGATGACTTCGTTGATGACATTGTCACCGGACTCTGCGATTCGCGCGGTGCGATACAACATACTGCGAGCCGCATAGGCTTTGATGCGCATATCCGCGTAGCGTAAGCGGACTCCCTCTTTGTTGCCAAGTGGTTCGCCGCTACGATGGGGTGCTTGTAAGTGGTCGGTAGTTCGCTGGATTACCCATTGCATTAGCCCAACACTTTGTGCAGCGAATACAAGACGGGTGTCGCCAATCTGATTCATGGCACGCGGCATACCGCGACCAGGTTCGCCGATCACGTGTGATCTCGGCACTTTCACATCGGTGAAACGCATGGACGCATGATGACTGCCATCGATTGAACCGAACGTTTGCACGATCTCGATACCTGGCGTCGCCATGTCGATTAAGACCATTGCAGGACCAACGTCATCAATCTCCACCATCGCGTTGATGTAGTCAGCGGATGCGCCTCCCGTCACGTAGGATTTTTGACCATTGATGATGAGAATTTGTCCGTCGATTGCCGCCCATGTCTTGCGTTCGGCATCGTCTGGTTCGGTGAATGCAAATGCTCCTCGTTTTTCCCCAGCAAGCATTGGCGCAAGGTACTCGCTCTTCAACGGTTCGCCTACGCCTTGAAGCACGCCAGGTTGTGGACCGAACAGACCGCCTACATGGCATAAGTTGAATGCTCCAAGGGTCTCATGCACGACTACCGTCTCAAGCGGACCCGCTTCCAAGCCGCCGAATTCCTTCGGCTGTGCGAGACCATAAATATTCGATTTCTTCGCGAACTCGGTGATCCGTGCTTGACGTTCCTTTTGTTCAAGCGACTCGTCCTGAAATATTTCAGTGATCTCAGCACAGAGCTGTTCGATTTGGATACGACGATCTCTTAAAGCAGTAGGTATGGATTCTGGCATTTATGCAATCAATAGTGAGAGGTTTTCTGTAGACCCTTATAGGAACATCGAGCCGAAGGCAAAGAAGGTCGATATGCCAAACAATACCATGATCGATGCCCAAATCGTCCAGAAGACCCAGTTTTCGCGACGTGCGTGTTTGCGCACGAGAGCCTCAACTTCCTCAGGGTCCATTGCGTATATCGAGGAAGGAAGAGCGTAACGGGTAACACCGTCGCCGCGGCCGGGTAATTTCATGAAAAGGTCGTTGGTCTGATCTAACGTCCGTTTAACTGTTACTAGGTCAATTCCCGTTGCATCTCTGATTTGGATAGGATGAAGCGAGCGCTCTTCATGGTCACAAAAACTGTGGTAAATTGCGAGAATGCGACCTGTCTTACCGCGAAAGCGAAATATCCCTAGCATCTAGTGTGTTCTTTGCGCGATCAAAATCGCGCGTTTCGGCGCGGGTAAGCCTTCAATTGTGAGCGAACTATCGGATGGGTCAAGCGCATCGCCTAAAGATTGATAGGGCATGAGTTGCGTCTTGCGTTGTTCGTAGGTGGTGGTTTCGGAAACATCAATGAGCATGGGATCGCTAAATCCGACGTTACGTAGTTTAGTTTCAAGCGTACTGACACTAGGAATGAGGTACACATTCCGCATGCCTGCGTAACGGTCTGCTGGAACGAAGTCTTCATCGGCGACAATCGATTCAAGCACGACTTGACCACCTGGCTGACATCGTTCAAAGAGGCCTCGGAGGTGTGCGTCTGCATCACGTTGATGGTAAATCACGCCCATTGAAAGCACGATGTCGAATTCGTCGCTTACGGAATCGCCTTCAAAACGTAAGGGTACAACGACATTTTTCGAGTGGACGAACCAGTTAACCATTGCTGCTTGAAGGACGTACAACAGGTAGCCATCAAGTCCAAGCACAGACTTGGCTCCGGCGTCCAGAGCGCGAAATCCGAAATAACCATTCCCGCATCCGATATCGAGGACTCTTTTGGCGTCCCACTGAACACATGCGCTAAATCGGTCCCACTTCAAGTTGGAACGCCATTCAGCGTCGATGCCACATCCAAAGAGACTTAGCGGTCCTTTTCGCCAAGGTTTGAGGCTTTCGATTGCGTGATTCAGCGTGTCGCTGAACTCTGATGGTAGGTCGACTGTAGCGCCGATTTCTATCGAATCTCCAAATTGAGATTCAATCGGTTGTATTTCTGGCAATCGATCCAGTGTAGAGAACCAACTATCCAATTTGCCGTGCATCAATTCCGATACATTGATTGGAAAACCAGCAGCACACCAAGTCGATTCGAGCCATTCACGAAATCTCATGGACGAGCGATAAGTGATACCCAATTAAGTAACTGAAACCAGACCGTTACTTCACTGAATCCAGCGTTGCGGAGGCGGTCTTGATGCGTCTCGAGCGAATCGATGATCATGACTCTCTCTAACGCATCTCGTTTTTGTGTGATTTCCAGTTCCGAATAACCTCTTGCGCGCTTAAACGCATGGTGATAGTCGACGAACTCGGAATCTGATTGAATTTTCTCTGTCAAGATGAACAACCCATCATTACGTAGGCCGCGACGAACCTTCTCTAATACACCGAACCTCTCTTCAGGATTTACGAATTGCAGCACTAAGTTCATCACGATAAAGTCGACGTCCTTGAATTCACTCTCACGAATATCTTCGGTGATAAAGGTAACGCGCGAATCGGTAATCTCTTTTTGCGCTGCTTGGACCATACTCGCCGAATTGTCGATAGCTACGATTCGAGTTGCTGGGTCAGGAAGCTGAATGGAAAGGCACTGCGTCACGGCACCGCGCGAACAGCCTAAATCTAGGCAGTGCAACGGTCGGTTCAGCCTCTGACAGTGTGCACTAGCTACGATCCCGATAAGTTCGACAATAGTTTCGTAGCCTGGAACGGACCGTCGTACCATGTCGTTAAAGACCCGCGTGACGGTCTTGTCAAACGAGAAATCTTCGACTTTCGCCAACTTTTCGGCATATAGGTGATCTAGCGAACCGGACGCTTCCTCATTCATAATAAGAACCGGATGAATATCTCGCGATCGGATGTTTCGGGCGTGCGCAGCCTCAATTATCCGAAGTACTACGTCAATCGAGAACTTTCGCTTCTCGAATTTAATCGGCGCGTAATCCAGCAGGCTAGGAACGAAAAGTTTCCCTTGCTCGAACGACTGCGTTTTGTTTGTATCGCGAGTTCAAATCTCGACGAATTTTTCGAAATCCGCGTTGCGGGGTTGCAGCAGAGACGGAAGTACGGCCAATTTCGGCGCGGGCCGGACGGGTTGTCTGTAGATGAGCAACTCGAGCAAATTGCGACAGTCTCACACGAACTCGTTGATGAGCAATACAAGATTCTTAACGAGATCTTGATCCCGGCACTGCGCGACCGTGACATTTACTTCCTCAAACGAGATGAATGGACTCCAGATCAGCAAAGCTGGGTTAAACGTTACTTTCGAGATGAGTTGCTGCCGATCTTGAATCCTATCGGTCTCGACCCCGCACACCCGTTTCCGCCGGTAACAAATAAGAGTCTCAACTTCATCGTTTCGCTCGAAGGGAAGGACGCATTTGGCCGAAATGTTGAGCTCGCAGTCGTGCAAGCGCCTCGGGCGTCACCGCGGGTCATTCAATTGCCTGTCGACATTTCGGGTCACGAGTTTGATTTCGTACTCCTGTCCTCTGTGATCCACGCTCATGTCGATGAGTTGTTTGCTGGTATGCGGGTGAAAGGTTGTCACCAGTTCCGTTTCACAAGGGACAGCGACCTCCTCGTCGATGAAGAAGAAGCGACTGATTTACTGCTAGCGGTAGAAGGTGAACTAACTACGCGACGTTTCGGCGAGACTGTACGATTGGAAATCGCTGAAGACTGTCCAAGCGAGGTCGTGGACTACTTACGAGGACAGTTCGATTTAGCAGAACATGGTGTTTATCTGTGTTCGGGACCCGTAAATCTGATGCGATTGAATCAGGTTCCGGATCTGGTCGATGTGGCAGATCTGAAGTTCCCGGCCTTCTCGCCGGGCGTTCCCAAACGGATTCAGGCAGCGACGGATATGTTTGAGGCGATTCGAGATGGTGATCTGCTCCTGCATCATCCGTATCAGTCGTTTGTGCCAGTTCTTGATCTGTTGCGGCAAGCAGCGATCGATCCTAACGTAATCTCTATTCGTCAGACACTCTACCGAACCGGACAAGATTCACCGGTCGTAAAAGCACTGATTGACGCATCGAATCGAGGTAAGGAGGTCATGGTCGCGATTGAATTGCGAGCCCGATTCGACGAAGCAGAGAACATTGAGCTTGCGCAGGCTTTGACCGAAGCCGGGGTGCAAGTTGTGTTTGGGCTCGTCGGTTACAAGACCCATGCCAAGATGGTGTTGATCATTCGAAGAGAGGGTAACGAACTCAAACGCTATGCGCATCTTGGTACAGGGAACTATCACCCGCGAACGACGCGGCAGTACACCGATTGTGGATTGCTAACGTGCAACCCCGAAATAACGGAAGATGTGTTGATGGTGTTCAAGCAATTAACGTCGAAGGGTCATCCTCATCCACTTCAGCGCGTGTTCCAATCACCGTTCGCATTTTTTGATCGGCTGGTTGAACTCATCAATCGCGAGATTGAGCACGTTCGCAATGGTCGAGAAGGTAGACTAATCGCCAAGATGAACTCGCTTGAGGAACCAGGTGTGGTTCGCGCGTTGTATCGGGCGTCACAAGCGGGTGTGCAAATTGATCTGATCGTTAGAGGAATCTGCTGTCTAAGACCGGGGATTCCTGGCGTATCGGAGAATATCCGAGTACGGTCAATCGTTGGTCGCTTCTTGGAACATACGCGAATCTTCTATTTCCAAAACCACGACCACCCTGAGATTTTCATGTCGAGCGCAGATTGGATGACGAGGAATATCTTCAATCGTGTTGAACTGGCGTTCCCGATCATCGATAGGAAACTCGCGCAAACAATCCTGCGGGATGGCTTAGAGCTGTACTTAAAAGATAACGTGCAAGCGTGGCTTATGGAAACTGACGGTAGGTATGTTCTGGCCGACCAATCGCCAGACGATACACGCGTAAGCGCTCAAGACACGTTACTTCGATTGATGAAGCTCTGATTGGGTTAGTCTCGATTTAGACTTCCTTGAGCTCGAGTTCAATACCGGCATCTGACAGCACATTCGACTCCTGCTCAAGGTCCATCCTAGTTAAAGGGTGGGCGTTCAACCAATTCTTATCGATGTCAATCGAATAGGTGTCACCCTTCTTGCTGAATTTCGTTTCGACAGGTCTGGCATCCGAGCGATTGCGTCGAAACGTGACCGCTAATCGCAGAATCACGCAAAGATGCATAAGTGACTTGCCGTGAGGCATCGGTTCTTCTGTTTGAAGTCGACGACGATGGGTTCGGACGAGCCACGCGAGTTGCGATTGCTCTGTAAGCGTGAAACCTGGCAAATCCAAGTTTTCGAGCAGATACGCCCCGTGCTTGTGATAAGCGCTGTGCGAGATTCCCATACCTATTTCATGGAGTATTGCTGCCCAGCGGAGCAACTGCCGCTCGTCCTCGAACTCGTCGTTTAGATTTGGGAAAAGTTGATCGAACATTGCCAACGCGGATCGTGCGACCAATGTGGCGTGTTGCTGGTCGACGTGGAAACGAGGGACGAGAGCACGAACTGATCGTTCGCGTATATCGACGTCGTGTGCGCGCCCCACTAGTTCATGTAGAAGACCCTCTCTAAGTGCGCCGGTTGACACTTCCAACGTGTCTAGCTTTAGTGTTTTGAAGATGCCTTGGAGCATGGCAACGCCACCGGGTAGCGACTGAGCTCTACGTACTGAACACCACGATGGGTCGATGTTGTCAATGTGACCGAAGCAAACTAGGCGCCGAGCAAGTTCTTTCAATGTTGGTTTCGTAATACCTTCCGAACTGAATTGCGCGATCGCCTTTTGAACCGCAAGAATCGTGCCACTTGTCCCGACGGCAAGTTCCCAACCATGAGTGCGAAAGCCGTGCTCTACGACCTCAAGTTCTAATTGCGTGTCCTGAACGGCATTTGCCATACGCGAAGTAGTGAGTTTTCCTTCCTTAAACCAGCGTTCGGTCATCGAAATACAGCCGATTTGGATACTTTCGCTTAGGTGGGGCTCGAATCGGTGACCAGCGATCAATTCGGTGCTGCCTCCACCAATGTCAATAACAAGTCGCAAATCCGCGCGACTCTCAATCGACTGAGCAACCGCCGCGTAGATCAGTCGGCCTTCTTCTCTACCACTGATTACGTCAATGTTGCAACCCAATATAGCCTCCGCCTGACTTATGAAGGCTTCTCTATTAGATGCTTGTCGCAGCGCATTGGTACCGACGATGCGAACGTTGTGGTGAGGAAGTGAGCGAATACGCTGACTGATACGACGAAGGCTTGCCAAAGCCAAGTCAATACACTCTTGTGATAGCGCGCCACTGGACTCAAGTCCTGCTGCGAGTCGCGTCATTTCTCGATGACGGTCTAGTACCTGAATCGAGCCATTGTGGTCGTGTGCGACGAGCAGGTGAAAGCTGTTTGAACCTAGATCAAGCGCGGCATAGGTGTCGCTTACGTTGATCGCTGAGTGGTTCTGATCAGAGTCGTCCATAACCGCAATAGACGATCGATCGAGAGAAATGGGGCTTTTGTTTAACCGGTGTCGCCATTTCTTCCTTAGGTTCTACGTGTGCATTATCCCGATTTGTTAGCTTACGATGTTAGGTCATAAGGTTTGCGATGGTTCAATGAGATGATTCGAACGTCGAGATATTTAGCTCGAAATGGGCAATCGATGTCGCAACGAGACGCGCTCCTATGATTCACCGTTCTTCGGATTGGTAGATTTCTTGTGACCGTAGATCCCGTATTACGTCTTCGACAAATTTGCTTGTTAGCCTACGACCTTGAGTGGACGTCGAATTTGCTGTGTGCTGCACTTGATGCAAAGGTGGTGTTCCGGGATCCCAATATGGCAGCAGGTGGTAACCTCACCAACACCCACATTCGGTTGGGTGATTCATTTTTAGAGACCGTTTGCCCATCGGACCTCGCTTGGAAGAACTCTACTACACAGACGAGATTGTTAGAACGCAACGGTGATTGCGGCTACATGGCAATCGTACAAGTTCCAGACGTTTCCGTTGCTTCGCTTTCGATGGCTGAACAAGGTCATGCGATCGGCATGGTTTCAGGCGGATTAATCAGCTGTCCTGGTTCGCCTGGTTCTGGATTCGCAGACATGACGTCGCGAAATTACGTGCTGGGCGAATCACTGCCAAAGGAAGAAGGAATAGTTGCGGGTGTGAACGTGCAGTTTCACCCTCATGACTTCGGCACATTGGCGGAAATTCAGGAAAACTGGCCAGGGCACGATCATTTTCCTCGAAATAAGGGTGCTTATTTTCCAGCGGGAAATTCTTGGCAGAATGGCGTGGACTCACGTCCTCACGGAGGCGTGACGACGGGATTCGCTGCGGTCGAGATCGCGCCTCGGGATAACGACCCTGAGGAAGTTTGCGCGCGATGGCAGCAAGGTTTAGGAGCAGGATGCTGGATCGACAGCGATCAACCATCCATCCTCCATTTAGCTGCTGGCCAGACGATGCGTTTCGTAACACCCGCACCTGACGGAAGAACGGGCGTCGTGGGAGTTGATCTATGGTCTGTACCAGGTAGTCGAAAGACGTTCGAGTCGTTGGATATTTGCGGTGTTCGATGGAGACTAGTCGAATATCCATCAGATTAAGCGGTGTCGATTTAGAACTCACGGCCGAGCTTGCAATAGACGTTGTCGGGCGCGAACTTAGCGCGTCTTGAGTGTTTCTTGTCAGCCGACCCGTTAGGTGTCCGAAGAAAAGTCGACGCGTGGATTACGTCCTGTTTGGTTCGTTGCTCGAATTTTGACAAGAACGTTCGAGGAACTTTGGAAGTTAGGAGACTAGACCCCCAGGTTTGACCTTTATGTTCAGTTGACCAGCAAGACCCGCGCTCCGATGTTTTGAAGCAGCCGTAAATTCGGGAAGGCTGGTCATACTTCGAAACGCTTCCAGTGACGGGTATTCGACTAGAGCGACCATGTCCCAGTTCTCTTCAATTTCACCAAGCAGCAGACCCGTTACCATACCGCCGAAAATCAATCTACCCCCGACTTTCTGCAAGCACTGGGACACGACGTTACCGTATTTCTGATACGCCTCGCGGCCACTGAGATTAGTGTCCGAACCATCGTCGTATTCAGCTCTATCTTTGAACTTCAGGAGGTTCAACATGACAAAGGGTCCGTCTTCAGCCTCACTGAAGAAATTCATTGCGACCTGCATGTCTGGCGATACTTGGTTCTTAACTTCCATGTGGCTCTCTCCAAAATTTGCGAATCGGATACGCGTGGTTCAGTGAATCAGCTCCCGTGTCGTAGGACTTTACCTGCATGCACATCGGTTGATTTGCCGTCCAGCACATTGAATTGTCCATTGACTAGCGTTGCTTTGTAACCGATGCTCGGTTGCGTCAATCTTGCCGACTTCGATGATCTTGGCGTCGTGAATTGCGACGTCAGCGAGGCTTGGTTCGCCTCCTAAGCCATCGACCACAAATCCACCGCGGATGATTAGCTCTGGTTGTGTATTAATGGGTTGGTCCGTCGTGAGAGAAATTCACATGTAGCTTACATGCTATCGGGCTGCAAAATCGCTTGAAAGTAAAAAGCGTAGAGTTGAAGTTAGTCCCGCGTTGCCACAAACGATCCATCATGTGGAGTCGCATCTCATATTGAGATTCCAGCTTAAGGTAAATTCAGTACGCAGGATGGCAGATCGGCGAGGTGTTCTATACGGTACGTCGCTGCCGAAAAATCTTGTGCAGCCGTAAACGCATTGTGTACCACAACACAGTCCAGACCGGCGGCGGTCGCGGCTTGTAATCCGCGTTGTGAATCCTCAACTGCGAGTGCAGCACGAGGACTAATTTTGAATCGCTCGAGCGCTGCGAGATAAGGATCGGGATGGGGTTTACTGTTTGCGTAGTCTTCCCGAGTCAGAACGAAATCCACTAGCGGCACGATATTGCGGCGTCGGTGGATTACTTCAAAGTCTTCTGCCAGTGCTGTAGTAACGATGGCGAGACGAAAACTGCGGGCGAGATTCGCGAGTACATCTTCTACACCGTCGATGTCGATCGGTTCAGACGCAATCAATTCGCGATAGCGTAAGTTGCGCCGATGTCGAACACGACTTATCTCATCTTCGCTTATGCGACGCTTTCGCGCTAACTCCCAGGCGTTTCTACCTTGTGCCATAAGGGTCAAGTAGTCGGACAGTTGGAGACTAACACCTAGTTCCGCGACGCATTCCTGAGTTGCGTGGAAGTAGAGCGGTTCCGTATCGACGAGAACGCCATCGTGGTCCAAAAGAATGTGGGTGTAACGGCTCAAATCACTTTCCTACTAAAGGTCGATTGAGCTCAGCTTCGTCGAGCGTCCTTTATGGTTGTTTGCGAGAAGAAGTGGAAACGTAAAACGCACCTTTCGAAAGAGTGTTCCGATTGAATGTTTAGATGTAGAACTTGATTATGTCTTCAAGACAACCGCTATACTCAACGGAATGTAGTGGACAGTTTCATTGAGAACGCTCCCAAAGATGGTCGAGCCGTTAGTCCGCGATTGTCAGTCGAAGAAGCGAAGGAGTAATCACCGAATGCGAAAAGTAGCCTTATCCATGGCGTTCTGCCTTGGTTGCTCTGTCGCAACGAATGCAGCCACACTCACCGGACCGATTACGGGTGGCGAGCGCGGGGAACCTTTTTCAGCTGTAGACGTAGCGAAACTGGGATATGTGTCTGAGGAGTTCTTTATTGAAGGTCAAGCTAACACCTACGAGCTTGTAGAAGGTACTCACACACCGGACGGCAAATGGGAGTCGAAACCTTCCGATAACAAGGCTGCGTTTAAGACGCGTATGTTGGTTGTGAGACCCAGTGAGTCAGAACGTTTTAACGGCACTGTCATCGTTTTCTGGTTAAACGTGACCGCCGGATTCGAACTGGGAAATGCGGCAGGTGAATCTCTCCGTGGTTATGCGTGGGTAGGGGTTTCTGCTCAAAAAATCGGTATTGATGGATTTCCACAAGATCCACAGGGATTGAAAACTTGGGACCCGGAACGCTATGGATCGCTCGTTCATCCGGGTGACGCATATTCGTATTCGATGTTTACTCAGGTCGCGAGGTTACTTGGTCCGGATAGGCACAAGGATTCGATCGATCCGATGGGAGGTCTTGACGTCGAACGACTAATCGCTGTCGGTGCGTCACAGTCAGCGAACAGATTGCGAACCTACATCAATGGCGTTCACCATATCGAAAAGGTGTTCGACGGCTATATACCGTTTATTGACTTCGGTAGGGTAACGCCGTTTGCATCGGCGATCGATGGCGAGCGAAGAAGATCAAATCGTGCGTCGATTCGTGCTGATCTCGAAGTGCCTACCATCGTCGTAAATTCAGAAACCGAAGTTCCCAGCTACTATGGTGTTCGAGAAGAGGACTCGGATCAATTTCGATATTGGGAGGTAGCAGGCACGTCGCATGTTTCCGTGCCGCGACCGGCGGAACCAAGTTCTGGCCAAAACTGGTTGGCGTATTCACCGGTTTATAACGCGGCCATTCGCCATCTCCATAACTGGATCAAGGATGGTGTCGCGCCACCAAAAATGCCTCGGATTGAGGTCAATTCAGAATCGCAAATCCCAGAAGTCGTCCGTGATGATCACGGTAACGCGGTTGGTGGAATCCGACTGCCGGACTTGGAAGCGCCATCAGCGGCTCATAGCGGGTTCGGTATACGCCAAGAAGGTACTAGATTTGGCTTTCTTTACGGCACGGCAGTTGATTTCGACAAAGAGAAACTTTCGTCACTGTATCCTGACGCCGAGACGTACCTGGAGGCTTGGGGTGCAGCACTGTCGCGCTCTATTGACGAAGGTATGGTTCTTGCAGAAGATGCGGCTTTAATGCGAGACCAAGCGACCCAATGGGCAACGAGGTTGAACGTAGAGGAAATGTAGGCTATATATAGCCCGAAGCTAGCTCTGCCTTTCTACCGCGGACCAACCAATACCGAAGGCAAGGTGATTCGACGTCACCTATTCATCTTCGACGATGACTGCCGTACCGTACGCGAGCAGTTCCGCTGCTGACTGCGCCATCACGGAGGTACCGAATCTCACGCAGACAATTGCATTTGCGCCTAACGCTTGTGCTTCAGCTTCCATTCGATCAATACTCTGCTCTCGGCTCTCCGCAACGAGCTTTGCGTATTCACCGATCTCGCCACCAACTAGGTTGCGCAAACCGGCCATGATGTCATGACCGACATGCCGTGCACGAACTGTGTTGCCCCGCACTAATCCAAGCGTTTTAACAATTCGCTTACCCGGTACCGAATCGCTTGTCACGATGAGCATGCTTACACCTCAATGTCCTTGTACTTGTCGTCTTTTTGCGCCTTAAATCGGTCGCGAATGACTGAAGCCATTAGCAGTGCGAAACCTAATATGCCAACAACAGCAAGAATCTTTATCCAGATCGGGATCGGGGATATGAGCAGCATGATGATGACATAACCGACGCCGACTGCCGCGACGATACAGATGATTGAGATTAACACCCAGCCAACTGTGGTCATGGATTTTGAAATTTGATCAGCCATGTTGACGCTCCCTCCAGTTCGATTGAAAGAACGATGGTTGCCTTGTTGATTAGAAAAGCGGAACCCCTGGTACTTTTACCGGAATCCGATAAAGGTGATTCGAGGAAGTCATGTAAAACGTGAGGTAGTCATCGTCGCCCCAGGTGAAATTAGCGCAGAATGCTGGCGTTTGAATCACTCCTAAGCATACGCCATCCGGTGCGTAGACGTGAACACCACCTGGACCACAGCAATAGACATCGTCGTTCGAGTCCACCTTTAAGCCGTCTGGAGCTCCAGCGCCTTGACCAGAAGATCTCGTGAACACTTCGCCGCCAGTCAGCGAGCCGTCATCAGCAACATTGAATTTGCGGATGTGCATCTCGGGGGTGTCGGCGACGTAAAGACATTGTTCGTCTTGGCTGAAGGCTAAACCATTTGGTTGGGTAAAGTCGCTTCGCAAGAGCGCTAACTCCCCAGATTGTCCGTCAATCTTGTAGACGCCTCTATGGTCCAGCTCGAGTTCGCGTGGTATCCCCGTATGGTCAGCCCTTCCGAACGTGGGATCCGTGAAGAAGATGTCTCCGTTACTCCGTACGACAATGTCATTCGGACTATTGAGTTCTTTCCCATCCCAGTGGCTTGCTAGGACGTTTATCGAACCGTCAAGTTCCTCGCGCACCACTCGGCTTGTGCCGTGTTCACACGACAAAATCCGGCCTTGCTTGTCGAAGGTGTTACCGTTGGCGAGGTTACTCGGCTCACGGTAGACCGTCACACCGGTCGCTTCGGACCAACGATGCATACGGTTACTAGGAATGTCCGAAAACGTAAGGTGTTTTTGGTGAGGGTGCCAGATTGGTCCCTCCGTGAATCCGAATCCATCGCCGAGAACTTCCAGTTCAGTGCCTTCGTTGACTATGTCGAGTAGTCGTGAATCTCTGACTTCAATACCCAATTTGAATCTCTTTGTATCGTGCGATCGTTACGCGAACGGGTCGGTACCTGTTTTCATAAACGGACCAACACGTTCAGGATGATGATTGTGTTCTTTATAGGGGTACAGCGATTCAAGACCTAATACACGTTCCAGTTCTGGATACTTGGAGAGTAGGTTGCTGCTGATCTCATCACGATCCCAAAGGTGAATCGGTCGCATGTGCATTCGCATGAACACCTGCACCAAGGTCACTCTCAAGCCGGGATTCTTTCGCGGTTGCGAGCCGTGCCACGTCGAACCGTGCCAAACGGCAAGTGATCCAGCTTCACCTTCAAGTGTTACAACCGGAAAAGGTGTCTCTTCAAGCGAAGACTCGTGCGGTAGTGTCGCACGACCATAACGATGACTTCCGGGTACGAATACCGTTGGTCCGTCATCTGCCGATGTGTAATCAGTACACAACCAGGAGAGGTTCGCCACGTGAGCGATATGTCCGCCGCCAGGAGGAATACCGTGAGCATCGCTGTGCAAACCTAATCCATGTTTGGTTTTCGGTTTGATGATCCACGTATGTCCAGCTAAAACGGCACTTTGACCGCACAGCCAGCGTGCCATGGTCAGTACGCGCGGATTCAACGCAGCCTCGACGAAGACCTCGTCTTCCTGCAGCAAGTACCACGAATTAATGAAGGCTTTGCCGACATCTTCGGGTGAAGAATCAGCTGGATCGCCGATGGAAAGGTCATTGCGCTTTTCACACGTGCGGATGATTGCGTCTCTTAGTCGCGTGACGAAATCCGCGTCGACTCCCATCGTTTCGGGCGGAATCACCGTCATGCCGTACGCGTCGAGTTCGAGGGCGTACTTCATTAGTCCGTACCGCTCAAGATCTTGAAAGAGACCGTCGAGATTTGGTTGTGCTCCCTGAGCGGCAATGTCCATTTGCGTTACTAATGGTTCGTACGTGAGTTCGAAGTTTACCCCTAAGGGCGGTATTGAGACTCGATCACTTCGCGAAGGATGTCGTCACGTTGGTCAATGAGGTGGGTGGCTGCCCATTCACGTAATTCACGCATCGGAAATCTACGTCCCGGGCATGACGTTTTTCGGTCGCCTCTGATTTGTCGATGCGCGCCAACCTGGATCGCAGGATATCGTAATTTGAGCTCTAGTAGCAGATCTTTAAGCGCTTGCAACTGCGCGGAGGGGACAGGGTCGTGATCGAAATCCCCTACTAACTCGATTCCGATAGAGTTTGGGTGTTGGGTGCTCAAGTCGTCGCTCTCGAGGTGTTCGATTTCAGCGTCCGCGCAAATGCGGTAATGGAATGAGTCTCGATAGCACTTACTGTGGTGCAGTATGACGAATTTCTTCGCACCGATGGGACGTTTTTGTGAAGATCGACTCAACTCAGTCCCAGACCTCGTTCGGGATGGGTAGCCGATCTAGAAGCTTCGTGTCAATATCCTCCATGATCGACTTGTCGATGCCTCGCATAAGACTCGCAAGCTGTCTTAGATGTTGAGCGATATGCCACGTGCTGCGCTCAAGTACGTAATGTAGCGACGCGACGCCGAAATACGTTTCAACCTGCTTTTCGTATTCGTAGGTTTCACGCGACAGATTGTCCCTGAGACTGTCGAGTGAAGCGTGGAGTTGGTCAAGCGTTGATTTACCTGTAACTTCGGCGTCTGCCGCGGCGGCGTCAAACGTTGATGTACCTTCTGCAACTCGTTGATAGACATGGGCGATTTCGCACATGTGCTCAACGAGGTTCCAAATGGTTCGATCGCGACCTGGAATCTTTTGGTCGTGCGCGGTTTCAGGGATGCTGTCGATCGTACTATCGAGAATCGACAGTAATTCGACCTGACGGTTTATAAGTTCGGAGGGAGAGAGTTCGGGGTTTGAGTTGTAAACAAGCCCGATCAAACCCGCTACTTGTTGTAAATCAACACCATGTACGGCTTGTTTTCCGACCGCGACAATAGGTACGGTGCTGAAACCGAGCGAACTGAGCTCTGCTTGCCGTGATTCGTCCTCTCGGACATTTGCGGATACAAACTCGACCGCACGGGTCGAGAGGAATTCTTTAACCCGTAAGCAACTGGTTCATCCCGGTTGCCAATAAACGACCGGCATAGGCTGGTTCAAGGTTTGTCCGTTTCCCAAAACGGCGGATTATTCAGCGGACCGACATTCTCGCCAAGCTGGATCAACACGCCATGCGAACTTTTAGGCGAAATGAATGCGTCAACACCGCCTTCTTCCTTGTCGAAATGCTTGTCCACAACGCGTACACCAGCTTCTTCCAAACCGGAAACCTTTTCGATGAGTTCTGGCGTTTGCAGCGTTATGTGATGAACACCTTCACCGCGTTTCTCGAGATACTTCTGCAAGAATCCGTCTGGATTCGTCGGTTCAAGTAGCTCGATGCAGAATCCATGTAAGTCGAGGATACCAAGCCGAAAGTCGCCACTGTGGTGATCTACAACTCGTTGAAGCGTTGCACCCAGCTGGTCTTCCCAGAACTTTCTGGCTTCCTCGATGCTGTGAACGGCAAACCCGATGTGATCGAGTTTGCCGATCGGTTCTTTGGTCTGATCAGTCATGACTCTATGATAGGTCGACGAACGTCAGACGTGGCTGTTTATGTGGTAAGCCAGCCGAACTGTTGCGGTTTGCGTCCGGCGCGAGGATTGAGCGGTACGTTAATTAGTGTCGGACCATCAAACGCCATCGCATCGTCTAGTGCATCACGCAGATTTTGAGGATCTTCAACGTAGTAGCCTCTTCCACCGAGGGCTTCCATCATGCCTTCATAGTGTGCGCCGTACGTCAGGATGCCAGGTGGTACTGTTTGACCTTCCTTGAGCGGGCCGATACCGCCGCCAATACCGCCGTTGTTCAAGACGATGAGTTTTACGGGTAGCTTGTAACGAACCATCGTTTCGATTTCCATCCCAGAGAATCCGAACGCGGAATCGCCTTGAACGGATACGACCGGTTGGTCCGGATTGGTGACCGCGGCTGCGATCGCAAAACCGAGACCGATACCCATGGTCCCATACGTGCCGGCGTCGAGACGATGTCGTGCTCGCTTGTTGAGCATTTGCGTGCGTCCGATATCCATCGTGTTAGCACCCTCACCGATGATGATCGCGTCATCGGGTAACCACTCGTTGATGTCTTTAAATGCCCGATAGTAGTTCATCGGTGACGCATCGTCTTCGATCATGCCTTTCACCGCCTCGGCGTTGTCGTCCGCTTTCGCTTTCAATGTTTGCCGCCATTCAGTTTCGTCTGGGTAGAACCACTGTCGATTGCCGAGCGCCGTATTTAGCTGCTGTGTGATTGCCTTGCCGTCACCGACCAACGCCACTTCGGATTGGACGTTTCGACCGATCTCTTCTGGATTGATGTCGAGCTGAATGACTCGCACATCTTTATTGAAGCGTGGTGGTAGTCCGAAGTGCATGATCCAATTCAGACGTGCGCCCATTAAGAACACCACGTCCGCTTCGCGGAGTGCTGTACTTCGTGCAGCGCCTACAGATAGAGGATCGTCATCCGGCAGAATACCTTTACCCATAGGAGACGCAAGGAAAGGAAGTTGCGTGCGTTCGATGAACGCGCGAACCTCATCTTCGGCTCGCGACCATGCCATACCTTTACCTACGACAACCAGCGGTTTCTCTGCGGACTCAAGCGCATCTAGTGCACCTTCAATTGCGCTTGGGTCAGCGAGTGTTCGTGGTGGTTCAGGGACTTTAGAAACCGATTGGACTTCGTCTTCTTCGACTTCTGCTCGAATGATGTCATCTGGAAAGTCCAAATAAACTGGGCCTGGTCGACCATAGATCGAGCTTTGTACCGCCTGCGCAACGTAGTAAGGAATACGCTCGGCGTGTTCAATGTTGTGGGCGTACTTGCAATATGGCGCAGCTAGCTCTGTCTGACGTTCCTCCTGAAACGCACCCATACCGTTTTGGTACACGGGGGAAGCGCCACCGATCAAGATCATCGGCCAGCAGTTTTCTTTTGCATTCGCCAATCCGGGAAAAGCGTGGATGACCCCCGGACCGGAGACTGTCAGGCATGCTTGCGGTCGACCCGTGAGGTAACCTGCCGCGTGCGCGGCGTAGCTTGCTGCCTGTTCGTTGCGCATCCCGATGTAGGTGATCCCTTCGTTTTGGGCAGCCGCGGCTACACCCTGGACGGGGAAACCGACGATGCCAAACATATAGTCGACACCTTGTTGCTTAAGGCTCCGCGCCATCAAAGTCGCGCCATTTACAGTAGCCATAGTGTTCTCCTAAGTCCGCAGCTGGCAAGAAACGTTGCTGCGGATGTATCTACGATCGTGTAGGTCAAGAAAGCGTTCGTGCGAAAGCCCGACCGCTTGCAAAGCAGTGTGTGGCGCGCGTGAACTAGCGTCGGATTTTAAATACTGAACAAGCGTGCGAATATTCTGTTTAGAAAATTGCTTACGCGTGTATTAGGAGAGTGAGCCCCAATCGGGTAGTGTCTGCTTGAAGGACAGCTATCCACGTCCGAAATTCCAGATTTCGCGAGCTTTCTCTTTGAGAAACTCTTGGCGGCGAAGAAGCTCTTCACGATTCCAACCCTCGTGAGTTGGCCAAGCTTTCAATCCCTTGATGAGACTGGAAGGACCGAATGGATTCTCCTTCGCGAACTTCTTTACCATCCAGAATTGTGACTCGCTGTATTTCAGCTTCTTCTCGGAATACGGCTTGTTGCTGCACGATTTTTGCAGGCTTGCCTCCATTAAGAGTAGATTGCTGAGGAGACGAATTGATTCCTCCGATTCGTCATCGTCCGTTACGCCAAATTCATCCCGCGATGCAGTTGATGGGTTTTGGGGATAGACATGCTCAATTTCTAACTTACTGGTACTTTTACCTATGAGGGTATCCAAAAATGCGTAGTCTGAGTCGTTATTTAGTTTCTCGCTATTCTGCAAGAACTTACCAAGGATGTAGATCAGTCTTGCTCGGTTGACGCTGAGTTGACTGAATGAATCAAATCCTTCGTAAAACAGCGTATACGCTCCCATCATGTCGTTCCGCATAACTTGAATCAAGTCGTCAAACGCGCTATCGTCCGTCAAGTTCATTTTCTTAAGTCTGCGGGTCCAATCGGAGAAATGCTGTTCTAAAGTCTGGCTTCGCAATCCTGTGGAGAAGCTGTAGAACAGTACTGACTCAATACTCTCGACCAGCCTTTCAAATTTTTCTTTAGGGCAATTCTTTTCAGCCGCGGTTAATAGCAGTGCCATGTGTTGTCTCGCGGTTTTACCAGCCAAACAGTTCAGAGAAGACATTGCAGGTGATCTTTCACCTAGATGGTTAAGGCTTCTGGTCAGCATTTCGTTATAGTGTTTCGCCGCCGAATGAAGTCGTTTTGCAAACTTAATTGGTTGGTGGTTTATCGAAAACCTGTCAAGGTTCTCATTATTTTGAAACCACGAGAACGCCTTCTGCTCGGTTGGGGGTTTGTTACCGATGTCGTCGTCGATACTGAATAGGAAATAACGAAGAAATCTGAGAGGTCGTATGTGAGCGCTATCGGCAATGTAATCTTTGATTTCATTCCAAATCTCAGTTAACTGATTGCTAGTTTGATCGTTGCTTACTTCCTTATAGAGCAGATTCTTCAAGAGGTCGAATGCGTCTAACCCGACGCCCCGATCATTGAGCGTCTCGAACACGACAAGGGCTTTTTGCATATCACTCGTCTCAATACGGACAAGGCCTACTTTATTCTGTAGATCCGCTGCGAACTGCTTCAAGGCAACGCTGGACTCATACTCCTTCAAGAAATCGCGCACGCAGGTAAAGGCTTGGACCATGTTTTTTTGTGACGGAGTTCGACTCTCAGAAGCCTTCACAGTCACATCACCTCTGAAAGCTTCGATCAGAATTTCTTGATTCTTCTTGTAATTGAGCTCCAAGCGATATTCGTGCTTGTCGTCCCCCTTAGCGTCAACAACAACGTTCCTAAGTGTGTCGTTTAACCAATTCGGAGTGTCTTCTCCTAGCTCGGTGAGTCTTGCCTTAATGCCGCAGAGAATCAGGAATAGAGTGGTCAGACGCTGCTGCCCATCGATCAAGACGAACTTTTGCGGTGCGTTATTCTCAACCACCACGACGATCGAGCCTATGAAATAGACATCAGAATCAGCAATTGGCGCTCCAGTTGCGGACGCTTCTGTGTTATCTCGAATATCGTTTAAAAGCTGATTCACGTTTTCGCTGTCCCATACGTATTCGCGTTGATAGACTGGAACGGTGTAGAACGACTGAAGAGCACCTGCGACGCGCATGAATTTGCAGTCCACGTTAATTGTTTCCTTCGTTACTAATATGAGTTAGATTCACATGCTGAGCTCGCGAACATCGGTAAGTCCGTACGTCTCAGCGTGAAATACGAGTAGAGATCGAGCGAAAAGTACGCGATATCGTCAAGCTCCGTCCACTCTTAGAACGAACAACGAAAGTAATTGCCGTTGGTTCTACTAGAAGATGGATCGCTGATCGCGCGTATAGTACCGATGTCGCATGTACGAGGAGACTACTCTATGCACGGATTGACTAGGTCTATACATCAGTGTCAGCTAGGACTCCGATTCGTGGTATCCGCACGTAAACAGAGTTTCCCGTGATTGCAGATATGTAGCGCGAGCTGGATTCACGCTTAATCGAGACCGTCTTGTGCAAACTTTCGCTTTTCTTAATGCCAAACAATAGCAAGCTAGCCCTGGAGTGCTCGATCTACATTTATGAAATCCAACTGAAGGTGAGCTGAATTAAAGGACCTTACTCAAAGTAACCGCGATTTCTTCAGGAGTGACTTGTGGTTCAAAGCGGTCAAGTACATTCCCGTCGCCGTCAATCAGGAACTTGGTGAAGTTCCAGCCGATGTTAGGTTTGCCGTTAGGTCGTGTTTTTTGAGATGTAAGCCACTGATACAAATCACATGCGCCGTCATCACGAACTTCGACCTTGCTGAAGAGCGGGAATGACGCGCCGTATTGCGATTGCGCAAACTCACAGATCTGCGCATCCGTACCAGGTTCCTGCTCGCCGAATTGGTTGCATGGAAATCCCAAGACCGTAAAGTCCTTCGCTGCGAAATCTTGCTGTAGCTTTTCGAGACCCTCATATTGTTTGGTATAGCCACAATCGCTTGCGACATTGACCACCAAACAGTGCTTACCTTTGAATTGATCGAACGATACATCCGTACCGTCAATCGCTTTCATGTTGTAGTCGTGAAATGCCATAACTGATCCTCAGAATCCTCTAAATTTCGCATCGCGTTTCTCACGAAACGCGGCTTGTCCTTCCTTGAAATCTTGCGACAGTCCTACTAATGGGATCACCGATTCAGACCACTGCATCGCGGTATCAAAATCCATATGAGCGGTTCGAACTGCAAGGAGCTTGCCGACTTTCTGACCAATTGGTGGACCCGCTTCAAGTTCGAGTGCTAATTCCATTGTCTTTGATTCGAGTTCGTCAGGTTCTACGAGGTAATTACTAAATCCCGCTTCATGTGCCTCTTCCGCACTCATAAAGCGACCCGTCATCATCATTTCCATCGCCTTTCGCCAGCCAAGTACGCGTGGAAGAGACCAAAAACCGCCAAGATCTGGATAGAGTCCTCGCTTGACATATGCGACTTGGAATCGAGCAGCCTTCGAGACCACTGCAAGATCACAATGACTTGCTAAATCGAAGCCTGCACCCACGCAAGGACCGTTAACGCTCACGAGAATAGGTATTTCCATTCGACGAAGCGCGATATAGGTTTCCGTTTCGTGACGGAAATTCAGGCGATAGCCTTCGATGTCTTGCATTTCTGGCGTTAGACCATCGGGTATCGGATCCGGGTCTGGATTCGCCGCGCCGCTGAAGTCCATTCCTGCACAAAATCCGCGCCCCGCCCCTGTAATGACGATACAACGCAAACTGCGATCGAATCGAGCATCAAACAGAATCTCTCGAAGTTCTCGTAACAATGGAAACGTCAGTGCGTTTAGCTTCTCAGGACGGTTGAGTGTGATCCATAGGATCCCGTCAGTCTCTCCGCGTCGCTCTGTTAATAAAGGTTGATCGTCAGACACCGCGACAGTACACCCCAGCAAACTGAATAGAGGGCAGATTATTTACACGCGCCGATTTCTTAAATATTGAAGGAAACTGAACTTCGTGTAGAAACACTGTAAGAATGCCGTTTTTAATCTGTGCAGATTGAATTAATATTGCCTGTTATCGGTAATAAACGAGGCATCCCATGAGCCATGATCTAGTGATCCGCGGTGGATCGATTGTTGACGGCACCGGAGCGGAACCATTTTCTGGAGACATTGCTGTTGACGGTGATCAGATCACTGCCGTTGGCGAGGTCGAAGGTCAGGGCAAGGAAGAAATCAATGCGGATGGTCTAGTCGTATCGCCTGGATTTATAGACCTGCATACGCACCTTGATGCACAAATTGGATGGGATCCGCAAGTCACTTCCGTTTCATGGCACGGTGTTACCACTGCGTTGCTCGGAAACTGTGGAGTTACTTTCGCGCCTTGCAAACCGAGTGACCGTGAGTTTCTCGCAGGCATGATGGAAACGGTTGAAGATATCCCAAAGAATGCGATCCTGCATGGGTTGCCTTGGAATTGGGAGTTCTACGGCGGTTATCTAGACGCGCTCGAAGCGCTTGGCCCGTCGATCAATATCTGCGGTCTTGCGGGACATTGTGCGATTCGTTTCTACGTGATGGGCGAACGTGCAGTTGAAGAAGCAGCCACGGAAGACGAAATTAGGCAAATTGCCGAATTGGCTGGACGATCCGTCAAAGAAGGTGCCGTCGGCTTTTCGACGAATCGACTTCCGGGACATCGTCTACCCGATGGGCGTTCGATTCCTGGCACGTTTGCAGACCGAGACGAGCTGCGTGCCGTCGCGAAAGAGGTAGGTAAATACGGTGGCTTTATGCAGACCGTGTCCGACTTCAAGGATTTCGATGCGGAAATGGATTTGATCGCTGACGAGGCCCGTACCTCACGCGGTGCATTGTTCTCATCAGCTGCTGAGATAGGTACGGAACGACTCAACGAACGTGTATCGGCGATGCTTGAAGAAGGCCTTAACGTTACATCAGTGACCGTACCTCGTAGCGGCGGTGGTGTAGGCGGTCTTTCGACAGATAACTTCTTCCGCACGCCTGCGTGGAATGAGCTACGCAAGCTACCGTTGGAAGGTCGATTGAAGGCGATTCGTGATCCAGAACATCGTGCGAAGTTAATCAACGAAATCAAAGGTCAGAACGAACAGGTAGTCAACGGGCTGAAGCGATGGTTCTACATGGGTGATGGTCTTCGACCTTGTTACACGCAGAGCCTCGATCAAAATCTTGTTGAAATGGCCAAAGCGGCGGGTGAGCATCCCGTTGAGACCTTTATCAGGATCTCGGATGAGACGGACGGGAAAGCGCTGTTCCACATGCGTGGCTTCAATGTAGACCTGAGTCAACTTGAAAAGCTAATTTCGACCGAGTGGGCGATGCCTGGTCTCGGTGATGCCGGAGCACATGTTAGTCAGATGATTGACTCGGGCTGGTCAACGTTCATTCTTTCGCATTGGCATAGAGATAGTGGGGTTTACTCCATTCAAGAAGCCGTGCGTAGAATTAGCGCCGTGCCAGCTAACGTATTAGGTTTAACAGACCGAGGCGTGCTAGCGGAAGGCAAGAAAGCCGACATTAACGTCTTCGATATCGCCAAACTTGAAGAACGAATGCCGGAAATCGTGCATGACTTTCCTTTCGGTGCGCCACGATTTATCCAGCGCGCTGCGGGATACCATGCAACTGTCTGCAACGGACAGGTTGTACTTCGCGATGATGAGTTGACTGGCGATTGTGCTGGTCGAGTGTTGCGGAATTCAGCGTAAAAGCTTGAATTCGCCAACTCACCTGGAGAAGAGATAGGCACCGTAAACGACAACTAGACGTCAGTCACAAATCGTTGCAAGTGAGCCCCACACATTCGTGTGGGGCTTTTTTATTCGTCGTCGTGAAATCCGCACAATATGACGTATGACTGACACGAAACCCAATCTCATTTTTATCTTCGCGGATCAGATGCGAGGCGACTGTATAGGTGCTGTGGGTGGAGACGCGTTAACACCCAATCTTGACCGACTCGCCGCACAGGGGATACTGTTTAACCGCTGTATGTCCAACTCGCCGTTATGCGTTCCAGCTCGAACCTGTCTGATGACGGGTCAGTTAGTTCGAGAGAACGGTATATGGAGTAATCGGAGCGGCGCAGACCCGTCAGGTCCAAGCCATGTTCGGAATATCCGTGAAGCTGGATATTCCACTGCTGTTATTGGGAAAACCCATCTTTGGCGTCACGGTGCAGGCGGGAAGCCCGGTATACACGTGAAAGAGATGGAACACGTCCTGAATCAATGGGGATTTGACGACTGTCTCGAACTCAATGATCCAATCGAAACCGCATGGATGGACTGCCATTACACGGATCACCTCGCGGCAAATGGATGGCTCGATATGCATCGGAAGTTCATTCGTGCTTGGTTTGCGGAGATGCGCAGCGGCAACATGACACCGTGGGGACAAGAGCCGGCGCCCGTCCCGCCCGGCGAAGACGAAGATTCCTTCATCGGACGCAAGGCGGTTGAGTGGATCGAGCGTTACGACGATTCGAAACCGTTTTACCTACAGATTCAATTCACTGGTCCCCACGATCCATACGATGGTCCGACGACCTACCGTGATATGTACGAGATTGACGAATTGGACGCAGGTGAACTCCAGCTCGAGGATGCGCCGAGTCGTTTTCTAGAAGGTTTTCGAAACCGTTCACCGTCTGTAGCTCGTGCAACACGTTTTCAACGTCAACGTTGGCGCGCTTGGTATTACGCCAATGTAACCCTGATCGATGAGTGGGTCGGCCGTGTCATTGATACGCTGGAACGCGAAGGACACTTGGAAAATACTTGGGTGATCTTCAATTCAGATCACGGCGAGATGCTAGGTGATCACGGTCTTCAAGGAAAAGCGGTGTTTTACGAGAAGGCGATGCACGTTCCGTGTCTAATCAGACCGCCGAATTTTGATCATTCGTTGAAAAGCAACGCACTCGTCGAACAGATTGATCTACCCGCGACAATGTTGGATATAGCGGACGCTTCACCCCTTGCCGAGAGCCTTGGGAGATCTCTTCTACCATATCTTGAGTACGGTGAAAGCGATGCCGCTCTACACCAAGGAAAACCAGCAGTACTTAGTGAGCTTTTTGGGCAGACTGCGATTACGACGGATCGCTTCACGTTGTCGATGCGTATTGAAGACCAGAAGTTGGACTTACTGTTCGATAGAGAAGAGGACCGCGGCGAGACGCGCAACTATATCGATGATTCGGACTATCAAGACGACGTAAATCAACTCATCGAAGACCACATGCGACCGTATGAAGAGCGAACTAACACGTCGTTACTCGCTGACTATCGGGAGTATGTTCAGACGACCGGGAGTATCAACTAAACCGTGAAAATCCCGCTTCTCTATGGCAAGAGCACACGTGACGTCGTTCTTCCGGATTCCCTTGATGTAACCGTAATCCGTAAACCAAACATGCCGCTAGTAACGGATCCGCGTAGCGCGACCGAAGCTTGCTTAACCGATGTTGCAGCGTACGCGCAAGGTTGTCGAACGGCATGCATCTTGGTATGCGACATCACGCGACCGGTCCCCAATGGCTTGTTCTTGAGACCTTTGGTGGAGCGCTTGATCACTGCAGGTATCGATCGCGAGAACATTTCGATATTGATCGCAACGGGTCTACACCGCCCAAACGAAGGTGACGAACTCACGTCCGTCATTGAGGATGAATGGGTGCTCAACAATGTCCAGATCGTCAATCACATGGCGCGTAACGACGCAGAGCATGTCGATCTTGGGCTAACGCGGTCTGGAACGCAGGTGAGGCTGGATCGACGCTTTATCGACGCCGAGTTTAAAGTCGCAACGGGATTGGTTGAACCGCACTTTATGGCAGGTTGGTCAGGCGGACGAAAAGTGATCGCACCTGGTATTGCTCATGCTGACACGATTCGTACGCTCCATAGCGCGCGATTCATCGAGGATCCTTTGACCCGTGAATGCAATCTGGAAGGAAATCCATTGCATGACGAGCAACTTGAAATCCTTGCGATGATTCGCGAAAGATGTGGATCGGAGATTTACGCTCTCAATACCGTGATCGACGAAGCTCGGCAGCTAGCATTCGTGAACTTCGGGGAAATCGAATCCAGTCATAACGAAGCGGCTAGATTTGCGGATAGATATTGCGTCGTCTCAGTCCAGAAGAAATTTGATGTAGTGGTAACGTCCGCGGCTGGTTTCCCATTGGACCTTACTTACTATCAGGCAATCAAAGGATTTGTAACGCCGCTCGACATTTTGAAGGATGATGCCACGCTTGTCGTTGCGAGTGAATGTGCAGAAGGCATCGGTTCGGATAGTTTCAAAGCGTCGCAACGTTCATTGATGCAAGAAGGTCCACAAGCGTTCATGCGACGCATTGAAAAGAAGCGTCTTGCAGATATTGACGAGTGGGAAACCGAAATGCAATTGAAGGCAACTCGTGCGACTCGAGTGCAGCTGTTTAGTGAAGGATTACGCGGGGAAGACCGCACGCTGACAGGTGTTGAGATGGTTGATTCGCTACAGGATGCTGTTGATGAGAGCATAGCGCGTACGACTGAGCCGAGTGTCGCCATCATTCCTGAAGGTCCATATGTGGTACCGCGTTACGCGGCTTAAGTTAGGGAGTTAGTGTGTCGAAAGCGTTCCCCGAAATTCGGGTATTGGATTGTTCAAACCGACTGTCGGGTGCATGGGCAGCTAGATTATTCGGCGATTTTGGCGCTGATGTCATTCTTGTAGAACCGGATTCGGGTCACGAATTGCGTCAGGAAGCGCCGTTCACGGCGGATGGCGAATCGCTGCTACACGCTTACGCTAACTGGAACAAGCGTTCGATTACAAATTCCGACGAACAGTTAGATGCATTGGTGAAATCTGCGGACGTTGTGATTACGACAACGGTCGATCTACCTGGGTGTATCGAGTCTTGCGCCGAGGACGTAATCCACCTTTCCATTACGCCACACGGATTGACGGGACCGCTTGCCCACGTTTCAGGCAACAATCTCACTGCATGTGCTCGCGTGGGTTGGAGTGCGATCAATGCATGCGAAGACGAACCGCCGCTGCAATTACCGCACAATCAAACCGGATACATCGCTGGTGTCGCTGGATTTGTCAGCGCCGCAGCGGCGCTTTACCGACGAGCGGAGCAAGGCGGAGGCGAAGTTTGTGATGTCAGCGAGATGGAAGCGATGTCAAACACATGTGCGCCTTGGGCTCAAGTGGGCATATTTGTCGGCGGTAATCGAATGGCGCACGGACCCAACGGAAGAAGGCAGCGAGGTCGACCAGGTCCGCTATGGGAGTGTGAAAATGGCGCGATCAATTTCGGCTACGGCGATTGGAAAGAGTGGACCAGCGCTTTCGAGTTCTTAGGCCGTCCCGATATCGCACACGATCCAGATTTCATCCCGGTTTGGGGTAGGCATCAGAAAGACACGCGACCTGTAAGGTCAGGGTTAGCTGAAGCGGTTTCGACCATGAACAAATGGCATGTGTTCCATGGCTTGGCTGAGCGTCGATGTATTTCTGGGGTGGTTCAAAACGCACAAGAGCTCGCTGAGAGTGATCACTTGCACGCACGCGATTTCATCATTGAAACTGAGATCGGCGGAAAAGTCCTCAGCGCACCGGGGCCGTTCGGCAAATTGTCATCTACGCCTTGGACGTACGCTCGGCGTGCACCGCAATTTGGGGAACACAGCGGAAAAATCGAAACGTCCGAAACCCGTGTGCCAACTACTCCTCCGAATGACGTCCGCAAATTACCTCTCGAAGGAGTGCGGGTACTGACGTTTACACAAGCTTGGTCCGGGACATTTGGCACGCAGCTGTTATCGCTACTCGGCGCTGATGTCGTTCAAATCGAATCCCGTCAACGCCCCGACGTTTGGCGTGGCGCCGGCGCACCCGTCCCACCGACATTGCGTGATCTCGGGGTTGAGCAGAACCCACTCAATACGAATGGCATGTACAACACCGTGAACTTGAACAAACGTGCCATCACGCTGGACATGGCGGACCCGGAAGGTAGGTCAATGTTTTGGCAGCTCATTCCCAAATTCGACGTTCTTTGTGACAATTTTTCGCCGCATGTCATGAGCAACTGGGGCGTTACGCTTGATTCACTACGTGAGAAGCGACCGGACATCATTTTTGCGTCACTGTCAGGCTACGGACGCACGGGTCCACTCGCTGAATATCCCGCAAACGGTGCGACAACCGAACCTATGGCAGGATTAGCCGCCATGCACGGCTACGACGGCGATGTAGCGCAGAATACCGGCGGTTTGATTCCGGATCCGATCACCGGATACTACTTCGCGGCAGCGATTCTTGCTGCACTGAATCACCGACGAGCCACAGGCGAGGGACAGCGTATCGATGTATCCATGATCGAGGCAGTTGCTGCACAATGTGGCGACGCAATCCTTGAGTACTCGGCGACTGGCAAGATCCGGCGCCCCACGGGCAACCAACACCCGATCAATGCACCACACAATGTCTATCGCACGGGCGATGAGCAGTGGATCGCGATAGCGGCCGAATCCGACGAGTCGTTTGCCGCGTTTTCACGAGAGAGCGGTATTCATGATGAACGGTTCGCTACCGCGGCGTCTCGGAAGCAGCTTGAAACGGAACTCGACACTGCAATCAGCACCTGGGCTAGCGGATTGGATCTTGACGAAGCATGCAGTGTACTTGAGCCTACAGGCATGACATTCAGTCCGGTCTGCGAATTTGAGTCTGTTTATCGGTCGCCAAGTGAGCAGTACGCCGCTAGAGGCTATCTAGTTCCGATTGAGCACCCGGAGTGTGGTACACATTTCTATCCGCTGAATCCGTGGATTTACGCCAATACAGACCGCGGACCCATCAGACACTCGCCGTGTTTCGGGCAGCACTCGAAAGAAGTACTAGGAGAGGAATTAGGGCTCAGCGAAGCGGATTACGATGAGCTCGAGGCTCGAGGCGTTACTGGTACGACAAAGCTATAGAGTCACGCCATGCCAACGTTCTTAATGTTGCCACCTATAAATGCAGAGCAACGCACTTGGGCAGAGCGGCTTAACGCTGACTGTCCTGAACTCGACGTTAAGGTCGTTGAGGATGAAGCGGAGCTACCGCAAGCATTGAGTTCGGCTGATGCTGGGTATGGATGGGTGCCGCCAGATCTCTTGCCGTTTGCAAAGAACCTGAAGTGGCTGCAAAACCCGATGGCAGGACCGCCACCGACGTATTACTACAGCGAGCTTGTCGAGCATCCCGTGGTCGTCACCAACCCAAGAGGGATCTATTCCGATCACATCGCGCACCACATTCTTATGTATATGCTGGCGTTGTCGAGAGGATTACCGTACTACTTGGATGCTCAACGAAACAACCATTGGGATAGACACGCGCGACGTAGAGGCTATGTCGACATCGCTAACAGTACTGTATTAATCAATGGCGTCGGAGGGATCGGCGCAGAAGCTGGAAGACTATGCCTAGCGATGGGTGCGAAGGTTGTTGGACTTGACCCGCGCTGCGAACAGCCGGTTGATTTCGAAGTATCCCTACCTGAAGCGCTGGATGATTTACTTCCGAGTGCGGACTTCGTTGTGACGACGGTACCACATACACATGACACTGAGTTCATGTGGCATCGGGAACGGTTCGAGTCCATGAAACCGTCGGCGTACTTCATTAATATCGGTCGAGGCATGACGGCGAAGTTGGATGACCTTGTCGATGCGCTTCAGAAAGGTCAGATCGCAGGTGCCGGATTGGACGTGTTCGAAATCGAACCTTTACCTGACGACCATCCGTTGTGGCGATGCGAGAGTGTGATCATCACGCCGCACGTCGCGGTGGCCGATGCGGCCAACATTACGGAACGTCGCTACGAGTTATTGTTAGACAATGCAAAACGATTCATCGCAAACGAGTCGTTGCGAAATGTGGTGAATAAAGCGCTTCGTTATTAGAATGCACCGTATGAACGTAGCAAGTCAATTCGTGCCTACGCAGGTCAGGTATCTCGCAGCTCGCTGGGCTGATACGAACGAATTACCACGAATCTACGACCGTGACTCACGACGTGCAAATACGGAAAAGGTCGATGTGCTTGTGCGAAATGCACGTGATATCGCTGACACGATTTCTGTTGACGTCAACGGGTTTGAGTTACTCGACTACACGTCACCAATCACTGATTTCGAAGACGCTGACGCCGTAACCGAGGTTTACCGACCCGCTATCGCCGAGTTTGTTCGAAAAGTGACCGGCGCTAGCGCGGTGTTCATTACCAACCACCTGATTCGGACAGAAGATAAGAGCGACTTCAATAAGGCGTATGCACGCTTCGTGCATTGCGATTACAGTTTGAAGACTGCACGCTCAGCTTCGCTAAATTTGCTGAAGAACCGAAAGTTGGACGTGAAGCTGTACGAACGCGCAGAGTTTGCCTGGTTCAACACATGGCAACCTTTCGACCATCCTGTGCAGGAAAACCCACTCGCGGTGCTTGATGCATCGACGATTCGAGACGGCGATATCGTGGACTACATATATGGCGGGACGGGTAAAACGAGTACGAGTTCAATGCCACTGTTCCGAGAAGATCACCAGTTCTATTACTACAAGAACATGCAGCCAGATGAAGTGCTTCTAATTAAGCAGCTTGATACGAGAATCGGCCGATCAGCCGTATCACCTCACACATCGTTTATCGATCCTGAATCACCAAGTGAGGCATTACCTCGTCGCAGCATCGAAGTCCGCATGATGGCGGTGTTCGAATAGGAATTCCAGCTCTCGAATCTTTAGGCGCAAAGTCACGGAGGGTTTAGTCTACTCTCTTGTGCACTTTCCAAACTTGCTCAGCAGGCCACTTCTGTCCCCATTCCGCGGACGCAAACGAGAATCGTGAGGTTGCATCTCTTGGAGCAGGTAGTTCGATAAGTGCGTCGATCACAAAACCAGATTCACGAAACAAGCTGATCCATTTGCCTGGCGGAAGGTGATACTCCACACCGTCGCTACCGTCTTCACTCCACTTGGTTTTATAGGCATCGAAATAGGATCTCTGAAGTGTCTCGGTCCACGCTCCATCCGGTTCATCTAAACCGTTGTCCGCCATGTAAGAAATCATGTGGTCTGTGTAGATCACTAGATTGCTGCCTGGTTTGAGCACGCGAGAGACCTCAGGAATCCACTGTAAGGGGTCCGCCCACAATGCGGCACCGTATTCTGAAATAGCAAAATCGAACGACTCGTTAGCGAACGGTAGTTTCTCGCCGAATCCCTGAATAAGCGAAATCTCAGTTTCGTGTTGCTGACTTAGTCGAACTGCTGTGACGAGTTGGTTGTCGGTCGGTTCTACGCCGACGGCCATCGCGCCGCGATCTACCATCCATTTGAGAATGTAACCCGTGCCGCAACCGACATCCAAGCAGCGCTTACTGGATAGGTCCGCTGGAAGTAGGTTCAATCCTTCATCGGAACGACTCCATAAACCCCATGTTGGTTCGCTCTTTCGCCAATTCTGTTCACCTAAGTGTCTGAATCGACGTGCGGCTAGCTGCCACTTCGCTCGATTGAGCTGCTGGGATTCACTAAGCTGAATTCGATTGGTCAATTAAGAGACCTTCGGTTCGGTAATTCGAGAGCTGACGTACGAGTCGGGATGCACTTTAGGAACAGATCGAATCTATGGCTTGCGGTGAGAACCGTGAGTCTTAGTATTCGTCAGTAGAGTCTGAGCGGGAATTGAACAGACGAACGACAGTGCCAGCTGATCTCGGATCGGTTCGGACTGACTCGACAGATCCTTCCTCACCAGACATGTCTAGAAAAGCTCTCATACGCATACTTGAAAGGGGATGCAGTTCGCCCGCTCCAAATGGCCATACGCCCTCATCCGTCTTGATGTTGCGACATATTTTTTGTGCGTGCGGCGAGAGCTTTAACCAAATCTCATGTGGCATGGTGCGCTGAAAATGTTTGCCAGGTCGTGGATTGGCGGAGTACTCGACGCTAGGTAACGCGCGAATCTCGTTCGATAGATTGGGAGTAGCTCCATGCCAGCACCGAGTGTCTCTGAATATCGCGCTTCCTGCCGGCGCTCCTACTAGAGTGGACAGTCGCATCCAATCCGGCTCGTCGTAAATCGACGGCGGCGGCGACAGATTTGTATGGGTACCTGGAATCTGACGGATCGGTCCGTTTTCCCAAGTTAGATCGGTCATCGTGAAGTTAATGGTGACACCTGTATTCGCGAAGTCCATCACTCGACGTTGTGATTTGAAATCGAGATCCTTGAATTCCTTGCTTGTATCGAGATTCAATCGATTCAACTTTAAAACCCGTTCTAGACGCGCTTGACCATCTTGTTGCTCGTCGAGACCGTCGGTGTGCAGATGTTGGTACTCGATCGCGCCGGGTAGGCTAAGATCGCCGCCGCCACCCCACACTGAATAATTTGACGAACCGAATATCTCGCACAGGATCGGTGTAGTCGTGGGCATGTCGATGATGTCCGCCCAGGCAGGTTCGTGCATCATCTGTCGAGACGCCGAGCATGTGCCATAGCAATAACGGTGCGGCAATCTACCTGTTTCCTGAACGTACTTGCGGCCGCTGTCATGCGGCTTTGACAGAATGGTCCTCAAATTCCTTTCGCATGCTTCGCGCATCGCGGCCAAGTGGTCTGGATTTAGTGCGTTCTTGATGACTACAAATCCATCACGATGGAATATCGCCGCGGCACGTTGTACTTCAGACGGTTCGCAGATTTCAAGGCCACGAATCCCATTGTTTTCGCGCAGGTGGTGTCTTAACGCTTCGACTTCTGGGTGGTTTCGAAGGCGTTCAGATGGTGCTCGAGGGTCTGGTTCTCCGTAATCTGGATCACCAGTAACGAAGCTCCCGAATTCGTCTACATGTTCATTCGGGCGTAGATTCCTATCCCAGCCTACTTTAGTGGGACCGGATACGCGAAGCGTTGCGAGTTCCTGCTCTAAGGTCATCATCTGAAAGTCAAGAAGAGATTTCGATCATCAGGCGTTCAAGTTTAAATGAGTAACGTCAAAATGCTGCCGAAATCCACTCGACTGAGGACTTAATAAAAAGGGCAGGATATATCCTGCCCTTTGATGATTTGAGAGGCTCCGGAACGCGGTTTTCAACTTTTCAAGTGAACACTGCTCCGATTCGTCCTTCTATCGAGCAAAGCTTCTCAATACCTCACCGGGATGAGTACCAGTGTGTTCATCATCGCGAAGGATGACTTGACCATTGCAAATGGTTGCGTCGTAGCCTTCAGCACGCTGAATGAAACGCGGAGCATTGCCTGGGAAATCATGCACCATCTCAGGTTGCCGTTCTTCAAGTTTTTCCAGGTTGATGACGTTCAAGTCCGCTCGTTTACCTACGCTCAATGTACCTCGATCACGTAGACCAAGTACGCGTGCTGGTTCGCCACTGATTCGGCGTACGGCCTCTTGCACCGAATAAACACCCTTATCTCGATGCCAGTGAGATAGAACGAAGGTAGACCAACCGGAGTCGATCATTCCGCTTACGTGAGCACCTGCATCACCGAGTCCTGGCATCGCCCATTCGGTGGTAATCATGGCTTCGAGTTTTTCTAAATTCACGTTGAACTGACGAACATGGAACTGTGCCTTGCCATCGGTTTCGAGCGAGATACGAAGATACGCCTCGACTGGGTGTTCGCCTGCCTCTTCAGCAAGGTCGTACAAACTCTCATATCGAGACTGTGTGTACTTGGGTCGCAATTCGTCGCCCATGTAGTACACCCGCTTGAGTGGTCGCATCATTTCTTCATGCTGGGGATGGTTCTTGATATCGTCAACCAGCTCCTTTCGAAACTCTGCGTCTTTAATCGCTTTAAGTCTGCCTTCGACGTTTTCGATCTTACGAAGTTTGTTCCATGCGGGCGTCCGGAAATAAAGGTTGTGTGCTAAACCAACGATGCCACCGCCGCTACGAGGGACAGTAACTGCAGTTACATCTAGACCTTTCTTACGCATAGCAGTGACTCGCTCGTCGAAAGCAGCGCCATGTTCTGCTATCGCGCTAAAGAGTACGGGACCAGTAGAGGCTTCGGCTTCCATTAGGTCGAGTTCATTTTCGAGGTCGCCGAAATGCGGTACGACTTGCATCATTCCACCGTTCTCACCGACGGCTTTAGCAATGGCCAGCAATTCTTCGCGACTTGCGAACGTACCTGGGATTGGGCGCCGGTCCGGTAACGTGTGACCAGGATGCCGGTTCACCGAGAACCCGATAGCGCCTTCTTTCACGGACTGTCCTGCAAGTGCCGCGATCTGCTCGATTTCTTCGGGTGTCGCTTGCTCTTCTATGGCTCGTTCACCCATGACAAATGTACGGGTTGCGCTGTGACCAACTAATCCAGTGACATTGATCATTGGTCCGAGTCTCTCGATACTGTCGAGGTATCCGCCGTAACTCTCCCAGTCCCAAGGTAGACCGGTCAAGATCGCGTGTTTTGGGATGTCCTCAACTGTTTCCATCATGCCGGCGAGGAACTCTTGGTCCTCTTTCCTACAAGGCGCAAAGGTCACGCCACAGTTGCCTAGCAGAGCGGTTGTGACTCCATGCCAAGAAACCGAAGTGAGTTTGCGATCCCATCCTACTTGGGCGTCCAAGTGGGTGTGCAGATCAACGAAGCCAGGAGTAACAGTCCGTCCTTCCGCGGAAATCTCTTCATCACCGCGATCATCAACGTCGCCGATCGCAGAAATGACTTTATCGTCGATAGCAATGTCGCCAATAAACGGTTCCGAACCGGTTCCGTCAACAATCGTGCCGTTGCGAATAACGAGATCGTGAGCCACTATATAACCCTCCTACGGGTCAACGCTTGTAGGAAATCGAAATCTATTTTAGGGATGTCGTATACGTGCGACGAACCGAATACTCGGACGTATGGGTTGAACTTGAGACCTAACCGATATTGGTGATAGAGGGTTTTTAATTCTTCTGACGGTAGTGAAAACGAAGGTAGACCGTACGTCCTTTGATGTCATGCACAAAGCCGTCATAGCCAGGTCGCAGATTGAATCGCTGGATGCCAGGTTGGCCAGTCGGTAATGGCGGAGGATCCTTGTCTAGAAGGTTCCTGGCACCGAGTGAGAGCGTTAGATCTCCGTCTAAGACGTTCGTGAATGAGTATTGGAAATTTACGTCCAGGGTAGTCCAAGCAGCAATTGTTGGCAATGACGCGACTTCGTCGTTTTTATATGAGTCAATGAATCGAATCGTTGCATTCGCCGACTGATGACTCCTACGCCAAGCAAGACCGAGATTTGCGCGAATCGCAGGCGTTGGAGCGAACCCGTTGGTGTCATTACGACTACCTAGTTGGTCTACGAACCCCTCACCCGCTGAATTTACATCAAATCGCGTCAATATCGTGGCGTCCGCACTAAGCCGAATGTCACCGCTCTTCGCCTCGAATTCGTAATAAGTGCTTGCGTCTACGCCGTCGGTTCGCACCGCGCCAACGTTCTGGTACGTCGTGGACACAATGCTTAGTTGCCCGGATGAGTCGCGTTGAACTCGTGGATCGTTAGGTTGTCCGTCATCACGGCAATCATCGTCGACGATCGCTTGAAAACTACGACCCTGAGCGATGACATTGCGGTAATCGAGTGACCAAAAATCTAGACTAATACCAACGTTGCGGGTAGGTCGAACGAGAGATCCGATATTTATCGATCGTGCGGTTTGCGGTCTTAGATCAGCGCCGTGCAGCACGGTGACTGAATTGAAGTTGTCGCCACGATTGACGATCTCACCGGCTGCGTTGATCGTACATTGACCAACCCCTTGACCATCGAAGCGAAACGGATCTGTTAGCGTTCGACTGCTTGAATTGCCAGCGATCTGAAAGACACTAGGCGCTTGAAACGACGTTCCCCACGAGAACCGTAACGAAAGAGCATCATTAACGAATAACTGTCCGGCAATCTTTGGATCGGTCGTGCTGCCGGCTTGATCATAACTTTCATGACGTGCTGCTAGTTGCAGTTCCGCGCGCGAGCCAAGGTTTGCCAAACTCTCCGCAAAAACAGCCCAAACGCTCTGATCTGAATCTCGTGGGAACTCTCGTCGTTCTTGTGGTCCGGTTCCCGCCTCGTTCAGAGGATCGGGTTGATACGAGTAGCGCAGATCACGGAATTGCGCTCCCGCGGCTAGTTTGATTGGTTGAGCGAGTTGCTCAAAGAGTCCGCCGGAAACCACAATCTCCGCGACGTTCTGGACGCTCTTGGCATGCTCCATTCGCACACGTTCGAATCGAAGCAGTGATTCATGGTCGTTCGCTGCGCGTTTGCCTACATGCATCGGCAACAAACCGTCGTGATCAATTGTTTTAGGTGTCACTAAATCTGGCGCAACTAAACGGGTTCCAAATGGGTTCCATTCGCCTCCGATGATCGAGTCTGCGAAAGCAGCTGCCTCCCAGTGCCGTTCAGAGCTGACCGATAGATCCGAAACAGCGTGGGTCAAGTACGCTTGCCCGGACCAACCGTTGAGAAATTTGTTTTCGAACCCTGCGGTGATCCGTAAGTTGTCGAACTGGCGTTGTTCATCGCCGGAATTCCTGCCGAATGCTTCTGCCCCCAGTGGTCTTCCGAAATAACCGAGCGATACAGCTTCGTGTTCTTCCGGTAACCATTCATCTGGAGGGACGTACTTGAGCGTACCATCGTTCTCCGGGTCGGTCCAGAAATTGAACGGATGATTGCTCGGTACGAAGAACTCATTGGTTCGTTCGACGTTGCCATTGAAAAGCAGCATGTTTCCGACGCGATCCTTGACCTCGTTAAGGGAATATCCGATTTCTGACATGAATGCCAGGTTCTCAGATAAGTCCAACTCAGCATCGACGAACAACTGCAACCGTCGTTCTGCCGCAATCATCGTCCGCTGATCTGAGAAATCCATCCTGCACAGTGAGCCACTTGGGTATCCTCCACCACGACGACAATCTGGGTCTGGAAAGCGTGGTGCATCAACACCGCCTGATTGAAACGGTTCGTACGTCCCATCTGGGTTAGTCGTTACGCGTCGGAAGCTACCGGGTGAACCCCGACCCGAGTCAAATGATCCTTCGACTATGTCGCCGTCTTGATTCGGATCGATTGCGCGAGGGCTTAACCACTTGAATTCAGTTCGAAAGTTCTCGTCCTGTTCGAGCAATGCGCCGTACAAGTTGACGGAACCTCGCTCGAAATCAAAACCACCGGCGAAGCTCAAGTCGACGGCGTTGTTACTGGCGTTTCGATAGCCGCCAGCAACTTCAAATCCCCTCAAGTTTTTTCGAGTAACAATGTTGGCGACCCCCGCGACGGCTTGGGAACCGTATGTTGCGGACGCACCGTCTCGGAGAATCTCGACGCGGTCGATCATTAGCACAGGCAGTGTGTTAATGTCGAAAAAACTCTGTCCGACGTCGTTCGAAATAGGCGCTATTCCCGCACGCCGACCGTTAATAAGCGTCAACGTCGAAGACAAACCCACGCCTCTGAGACTGAACTGCGAGACTCCTTGCAGATAGTTCTGTTGTGTCGCGAGATACGAACCAGTATTTGCGGTAAGACTCGCAAGCATGTCCACAGGCTGAGACGCCCCAACTGAATGAAGTTGCTCCGTATCTATGACTTGTACGGGCGCACGTCCTTCATAGACTTCTGATCGCTTTATCAGTGTTCCGACTACGACAAGCTCTTCAATCTGTGGCTTGTGGGGTTCGTTCGTTTCAGTTTCGTTTGCCGATGTCGATAACGACCAAAGAAGCGGGATGACGAAAAAGGCGAACCGAAATCGTATGTGTAGAAGTTGATCCATCAAATCGTGTGATCTGTGGTTACGTGCTGAAGCTGAGCGATACGTGCTGAGGCGTTAAGGCGCGGCGACCTCGACGTATATGCGACGTGCCGTACTTAACTGATCCGCAAAAAAACCCGCGTCATCGTCGTCCGCATTTCGCAGTTCGTCGATCGCTACATCAAGTTCCTTGAGCCCGACATTGTCGTCCGAAGCCAATACCTGGGTTAACTGCTGCCATGTGTCGTGCATCGAGCGATAGAAATCGTTTCGAGCCAGTCCTTTCGCACGTCCAAATGACGATATCGCTTCGTCGTATTGACCGGCGTTGAGTTGGTGCGCGCCTAATATCCATAGCGCGTTTGGCGTCATCTCGTTGATTTGTTCAGCCAATTCGACGGCACGCTCCGCGGCTTGTAACCCGAGTTCTTGGCGCGGCGGACTTATAGGCTCTGGCGAATCTCCCCAACCAGGCCACGTGAACGAAGCGATGTTGAAAGCAACTCCTCGTGCGAATCGTCTTATCTCCACAGCGCGGTCAGAGTCTGTTGTCTCTGCACGCGATGCTGCTTCTTCTAGATAGGACAGCTGTAATTTCGCGACGGGTACGAAGAGAGATTCCTTTTTCTCACTTCGCAAGAATCGCATCAATTCCGCGAGCTCGCCGAAGTCCGCCTCATCGACGGTGTCGAGTTTCGACGGGTCTTGAGCTTGAGTCATACTGTTACCAAACACGCAAAGCATAAAAAACATGCCAAACGCAACCGATGCACGCACATTGATCAATGGTTCCGAATAAGGGTGGCGATTTCACCATAACCCCTCTGTTCAGCCAAATCGGCTGCAGGTGTTACTTTGGTCCCACTTAGGTGGGGGTCGATACCCGCCGCGAGAAGCAATTCACACGCCTCGTAGTTGCCAGATACCGCAGCGTAATGTAATGCGGTGCGACCGTTATCGGAAGTAACCGACACATCCGCGCCCAGTTCTAGGAGTAATTTCAGTTTGTCTGTTCTCGCGCCTTTATCCGCTCGACATACATAGAGCAGCGGTGTTAGGTCACCATTCGGACGTTGGTTAGCAGATAACCCTTCCTGGATAAGTCGCCGCAGGATCGATATGTCATTCGTCGCCATCCAGAGACCGGCGTCTGCGGTTTCGATCGATGCGCCATTTGAGAAAAGCAGATCCAGGATTGCGCTCTGACCAAAGTGACTAGCGATAAATATGAGTTGAAAACTGTATTTGCGAACATCGAATCCGCGATCAACAAGGGTTCTCGCCAATTCCAACGCTCCTCCGACGATGGCGAAGCTCAGCAAAGGCGAGTAGTAAATCTCGTCGTGTGGATCCTCCGCATGGAGTAATTCAGGTTCGTTTTCGATCCGGTCCAGTACGACAACGGCGTTGCCGCGAAACGTGCAGCGAAAGATGTCATCCTCCGCGCCGTGTGCTTCTAGCAATCCAGAGATCTGATCTCGCCGATAGAACGCAGATGCAGACAACGGTGAAAGCTGGACGTAACTCTCGCTGTTAACACAGCCTGTTAGATTCACGTCAGCCCCTCGGTCAATGAGCCAACGAACAAGCTCCAATCGACCGTGGCGTACCGCTGACCAAAGAAGGGTCCGACCGTGACTCCCTCGTTTATTCAGAAATTCGGGGTGTTCCTCTAGAAGTTCTCGTACCGCATCAACATCTCCGCGTTCGGCAATTCTCAGGTGTTTTCCAGCTAGCTGCTTTTTCCAGTGACCTGGTTCGACATTCAGAGGTTTAACCCATCTGCTAGTGGTGTTAGGGACTGCCATTCCTTCGTAGAATCGCACCGTTTTAGAGCCGCAAGTTTATTGCGCAAAGCGAGATTTAGTCGTGGATTGGATTGCGATACTGTTAATGGTTATGGAATACACCGCTACTGTGGTCGGTGTCCTGGTCGTTTTATGTCTGATCTATGAGAAAGTTTGGGCGTGGCCTCTCGGTGTGTTGTTCTGTGTGTTAAGCGCGCCCGTTATGTGGCACAACAATCTCTATGGGTATTTCACGTTGACGCTAATTGGATTTCTTCCGCTAAATCTCTACGGCTGGTATTACTGGTTATTCGGTACGGAACACAAGACCGAGCTCCCGATCACTAGCACACCAAAGTTTGTTTGGCTCGCCGTGCTCGTCTTGAGTGCGTTCGCGATCTACTTTTCGCCGTATTTCTTCGCTTTGATCGTACCTGACTATTTTGAAGAGGCAGAGTACATCTATCTAGACAATTCGATCTTGGTACTCAGTCTCGTCGCGATGTGGTTCACCGCTCGTAAGTTCATCGAGAACTGGTTTGTCTGGTTCGTGGTGAACGTTGGAACGGTAACGCTTTACGCACTGACTGAGCTATGGGGATTCACGGTGCTGTATGTCGCATATATCGGTATGGCGATTTGGGGTTACGTGCAATGGCGCCATTCACGAGCGAGTCAAGTTGCCTATTCTCAGGACTCTCGCTGAAAGTGCGGCTGATTAAGAAACGATTACCCAAGAAATGCGAAGTACATTGATTAACGTCCAACGCTAGACCAATCGGCGCGTCAACGCACGTGACTCGGACGAAGATCGCAGGATGCCAGTTGTTGCTTGCGCGCGAGTCGCATTTTCAGTGATAACCGGGTTATCACTCCTCCACTTTTGCAATCGAGCGAATCTCGCTAACGTCCACTAACGCACGATATGACATCGAGGTCATCGGGAATTGAAGCGAATCGAAGATGAGACACCTTGCGAAATCAAGTCAAACGTTGTATTGGTTTTCTACAAATCGCGCATAACGGCGTGAACTTAAAAGTGACTCAAGACCTCTTCAGCGACGAGTTGGTATTGCTCAAGGTCGTCTGTCGGAATGCCACCAATCATGATGCCGTCCGCGCCAGCATCGACGATCTCGCCAATGCGGTCAATGACGTAGTTCTTAGGTCCAGCAGCAGATCCTTGACCTAACCGGCGGCCGTTCACGAACGCGGCTACTTGCTCCGCATCGTCGGAAACCATGGTCGGCATCAATACGGTGTGCGTGATTTCAGCGGGATCTCGACCAACGCGTTCGCAATGCGCATTTAGAACGCCAACTTTGTGATGAAACGTCTCAGCAGTCATCGGTGCGCCCGCCCAGCCGTCCAAGTTCATTACGTCGCCGTATTTCGCGAGTGTCCGCAGTGTTCGCTTTTCGCCGGTGCCACCGACCAGAATCGGGATACCGTCCGGATTAAAGCAACCGGGTGACATTGGCGCATCGTCTAATCGATAGTAGTTGCCACTAAACGTCGAACCACCTTCACCTTGGAACAACGCGCGGATTAACTGGCAAGCTTCTTCGAAACGATCTTGACGCTCTTTCATACTTGGAAAGGTCCAACCGTACGCTTCGTGCTCGCGTTTAAACCAGGCAGCACCGATACCGAGCACAAAACGACCGCGCGAAATCTGATCGACGGTTGTTGCCATCTTGGCGACCAATCCTGGATTGCGGTATGTGTTGCCAAGGACTAAATGCCCGATGCGCAGGTCGTTCGAAAAACCAGCGACTGCGGCTGCCACTGTGAATCCCTCGTGTGCGGTTAAGTGTTCTTCCTCTTTTCGTCCAGGCGGTGGAAGATAGTGGTCTGCGAACCAAACACTCTCCCATTGCTCGCCTGCGTCAAGTAGCTCCACAACGCTGCGAATTGAATCCCAGGTGTTTCTATAACACGTTACTTGTGCGCCAAATCGCATGACTCGCTCCTATCTGTTAACTAGCTTCTGCGCTATGGGGACCAACATTCAATTAACGCGTCATTGGCACCGATTGAGCGCATGAACGATTCGAATTTCTCTTGCATTTCATTTGCGACTGATGCGTGATCGTTGACTACATCGATCGCCGCGTTCGGATCATTGGCATAGTCGTATAGCTCAGGTGTTCCATTTGCGCCTACGGCTGTGTAGCCCCATTTTCCGTCGACTACAAATGGTGTGACAGCATTAGGTGGGCAGTTCCCGTCTGAGCGTGGACTCACGTAACCAGCGCTAACGACGAGGTCACGATGGGATTTCCCGTTTTGCAGTGCATCGGCAAAACTCTCGCCGTTGACCGGTTGCCGCACATCGAGATCGAAGCCCGCCAACTCGCTTAGAGTCGGCAAGATGTCGGGTGGTTGAGCCAGAAAATCGGTGGTTTTGCCAGCAGGTACTCCGGCACCAGCGATGATGAACGGTACATGGCCGACTTCTGGATAGATGGGCCAATAACGATCGTCGTTGTCCGAGATGTTGCTCTTGCCCGTGCGGTTGTGCTCACCAATGCTTGTGCCGTGATCGCTCGTAATGATCACGATGGAATTTTCAAGCAGCTGCAGTTCTTGTATCTTCTGCAAGACAACGCCTAATTGCTTATCGACTAGCTCCGACTCGGCTGCGTAATGCGCCCAAAGATTGTGGAGCTCTGCTGGTGAATAGTCTGTAGCCGGACCATAGTTGCAGTGGATCATCGGCGCGCCGTCGTAATCGGGATCGTAGTTTTTCACCATATACTCGGGTGGATCCCAAGGCTCATGTGGGTCAAAGAAGTCCACCCATAGGAAAAACGGTTCCCACTCGTAGTTTTCCTCAAGCCAGCGCGCCGTGGTTGCGGCCGTCTTGTACATAAAGGTTTCTTCTTCGACTTCGAAATATCGATTGATCCAACGATGCGCGTCCGCTAAGCTGCTGTCGTTCCAGATCGGCATTCGACGGGTCTTGTCGAACGGCATTTCATTGCGAATCGGATGGTTCAGATGGAGCAAGTGTTTGTCGCCTTCCTGTCCACGATGCTGATATGCGGCATCAAACCCAAATTGGAAACGACTGTTGAACAGGTGAGGGCAGTCACAAATCAGTTGCGTCTTGTAGCCTTGACGATGAAGCGTCTTTCCAATGTGGTTCGGACCGCTTTGGTCAATCGGTTGCCAACCGTAGTGAGGCCATCCGAAGATACCGGTGGCCAGATCCGTTCGGTTTGGAATCGTTGGGAAACTCGCTGTGTAGAAATTTGTAATGTTGGTTGCACTTGTTTCGCAAAAATGATCGAGACAAGGAGTCCGCACGGGGCGTTCGGCGTTGTCGAATAAGTTGTCGTACCTGAACGTATCAGTGACGAGCACGATGATGTTTTTCTTCATGTCTGCTCCGATTTGCGCGGATGCGTGACTCGCGATAGTTTGAAACGCAAAGTGCACACGGTGTTGTTTGGTTTTGGTTTATGTTAGTCGGATGAGAGGACAGAATTTGTCATATTGCTCGTTCGACAACTTGGCAGTCTTCGCCGCGGAGGAAGGAAGTAAACCGGTCAATCTGGCCATCCCCAAAGCTCTCCTCTTGAAAGAACCTGACATGTTGACTTGAACCCGCCTTAGGATCCAGTTCGATTCCCCATAACGGGGTTAGCTGATTTGGCACTGTCGAATAACGCACGTCGATGATCCGGTTCGGTGTCGTTGGATCCATCGAGACATAGTCCTGAGAGAACCAACTAAAGCGATCTATGTCGACTCGCTGTTGTCCGTCCTCAAGCCACGGCAATTGCTCTTCTACGTTTAGGACGGCTACCGACGAAGTTGCACCGCAAATCATCGGGTCCTTCGTCAAGCCGACTCTAATGGCGTCGATGTAGAACACGTCGTTATGCTCGTAAATTGACCGCCACAAAAGTTGGTTTGCAAATCCCGGCTTGATGGTCAGCCTCTCTGGAACGTGCCCTCTAGCCATCGCTAGCTGTTCGCCTGCGTCTAACGCTCGTTGGCTTTGGAAGACGCCGACGAGCAGATAGGCAATCACCCAGGTGAGTCCAAACCAAGGTAACCAACGTCTACGCCAAATCAGTCCCGCGATGACAGCAAGTAAAAGAGGGATGGTGAATGCGGGATCTAGAACGGATACCGTGTTCCAGGCGACGCGATAGTCGCTGAACGGCCAAAACAACTGTGTACCGTAAGAAGTGCAAGAATCAAGAAACCCATGCGTCGCGTAACCAAGGAGGCATGCTATATAGACATGCTTGAATTCGAGCGATTTGCGCAGGAACGGAAACAGGCAGCCAGCGACGATCAATGCGCCAATTGGAATAAAAACTAGCGCATGCGTGAACTGCCGATGAAAGACCAAGAACATCAATGGATCGACGTCGCTCGAAATGAAGACGTCTAGATCCGGCGCCATGCCAGCCAAAGCACCACATAGAGTCAAACGGCCGAGATTCTTGTGGCGCAGCACACTTTGCGGGAGGACTGCACCGAGACTGCCTTGGCTTATGGGATCCATTTCGTTCGGTCGTTAAATTCAGTTGTTGCTCTAGTGATGACACGCAAGACTAAAGACTTCCGTTAATTTCAAGATGTATGTTTGAAGGCATAGGTAGGAACGATAGTGACTGAAGCATCCTCAGGTTTCGAACGAGTTTTACGGGCACGTGAAGTACTGACATTGTCGTTCGGCGCCATGATCGGCTGGAGCTGGATCTTGATGACGGGCTACTGGGTGGATCACGCCGGCAGCTTCGGTGTATTACTAGCGTTCTTGATTGGTGGCGTCACGGTGCTTTGTATCGCGCTGACGTATGCGGAGCTGGTAACAGCCATGCCGCGCGCAGGTGGTGAGCACGTCTATACACACCGCGCACTGGGAGCAACTCCGTCGTTCGTGTGCACATGGGCATTACTTATGGCGTATACGACGGTCTGCTTGTTTGAAGCCGTCGCATTACCTACGGCCGTTGCATACCTCATTCCTGAGGTGCGATTTGGCGAAATGTGGACACTTCAGGACTTCACGGTTGATGTTGGTTTTGTGCTCATTGGCGTCGGCGGCGCGATCGTCATGACCGTCATCAATGTGCTTGGTATCAAGATGGCGGCTGTTATTCAAACGATCGTCACGATGGTGATTCTGTTGTCAGGCGTCGTACTGTTTACAGGAGGCGCAGTACACGGCGAAGCAGCGAATTTAGAACCGTTGTTTGGAGAAGGCGTTTCGGGGATGTTGGTGGTCCTCATCATGGTGCCAGTATTGCTCGTAGGTTTCGATGTCATTCCGCAGGCGGCAGAGGAACTTGCTGTGCCCCTGAAACGCCTTGGCTGGCTGTTGATATTCTCAGTCATGCTTGCGATCCTCTGGTACGGAGCGATTTCGTTTGCGGCGGCAACCTCCATGCCAAGACCTGAATTAGCTGCGACGACCATGTCGAGTGGTGACGCGGCGGCAGCGCTATGGAATCATCCGTCTGCAGGCGCGATATTGGTGCTTGGTGGGATTGGTGGGATCCTCACCAGCTGGAATGCGTTCATCATTGGCGGAAGTCGGTTGATGTTCGCGTTGGCAAAGTCTGGCTTTCTGCCGAAAAAACTTGGCGAGTTACATCCTCGCTTTCATACACCCTGGCTCGCAATCGTGATTATCGGGGTACTTTCTTGTATTACACCGTTGTTCGGTCGGACGATCCTGATATGGTTTATTAACGCAGGGAGTTTTGGGACCGTACTCGCTTACATCTTCGTACCGATCGCGTTTCTCGTGTTGCGAGCGAAAGAGCCGGAGCTCGTCAGACCTTATCGACTTCGATACGGCAAGACGGTTGGTGTAATCGCCATCGCGTTAGGAATAAGTTTGTTCGCGTTGTTCTTCCCGCCTTTTGATTCGCAGCTAGCAACCGAGGAGTGGGTGATCATCGGCATGTGGAGTTGCGTCGGCCTTGCGCTATATGCGATGTACGGGCGTAAACTCGCGAATCAGGAAGGCAAGCGGTAGTTTCGCATCGACTGGAAAAAGTCTTCCAGTATCGCGTCCTTGTCGAAGTTTTCCCAGATTACTATGCGATGAGGGTTGTCCGACCAATCGACCCACGATTTCCCATCGAGGATAGGCGCGGGCATTTCACTTCGCTCCCCCCAAGCGGGGTTCTTGACGACTGCAACCGCGACTACATCGAAGAGAGGTCGCGTCGGGAAGTTCATGTTTTCGAATAATGAAATTGAATAGTCGCCGAAGCACGTGAACTCGCCGCCATGACGCCCAATAACAGGGTCCACCTGCGGTCCCAAACCAGGCATCGTTTGCTTTACAACTTTCGTCTCGACAGCGACTGCTGTCGAACCGGTAGTCTGCGCGTAGCGTACGGTGACCATCTCAAACGCAACAGACGAGTCTAGAACGCTCTCGACGGCAGGGATGTCTGCTAATAGGTTGTACTCGCCTTCCTCTGGGTAATTGCTACCTAGCCAGACGACTCGCATCTTGCTTTTGATATCAGGTGCACGATCAAGTGCGAGCGCAATATTGGTTAGTTTGCCGATAGGGATAACTGTTAAAGGTTGGCTGCGTTCACGACGAGCTTCCGCAATGATGAAGTCAACCGCGTCTATGCCGTCGAACGAATCGTCATTGATGAACGGAAGAATATCCTCGTAGTTTTGATCGGCGCCCCGAAAGAGCGGAATCGAGTCAAAGGCATCGCACAGTTGGAGTACGCGTTTCGCTTCGTTGTATTGGCCTTCTATACCGTCGCCGAGTGGGGTGTTGTTAACAGTGACACCTACGAGATCAAATACATCGCTATTGAACACCGCATAGGCGATTGCATGTTGGTCGTCTAGCTCGTTGTTGGCATCGGAATCGACGAGGATAGGAATACGATTGCTCATGTATCACGTTAAAGACGGGAATTAGCGAACCATTCTAGCCCTTTAACATGGTATCTTCTACTTAAAACTGCGAATCAGTAATATGGTTGCTCTCTGAGATAGTTTAAAGAGGAACGAACCATGAAATTCTTACACGGCGGAGAAATACTCGACGCAATAAGAGAAATGGTGGAAGATAAAACATTATGGGAGGATCCATTAAATATCGCGGTTGCATATTGGGGTAAAGGAGCCATAGATATTACCGGTTTATTGGCGAGACATAGTAAAAATTCTGGAGAAGTAAGGATAGTATGCGATTTGATGAGTGGAGCTTGTAATCCAAAACCTATAGAAGAGATGCTCAATTTAGGCTTCGATGTAAGAAAATATGATGGAATGCATGCAAAAGTATGGTTATGTCGAGAACAATCGATCGTTGGATCCGCTAACGTATCTATAAATGGCCTTGGATTTGAAAACGATGAGGATATAACAAAGTCTGCGCACAACAGAGAAGCGGCTTTTCACTCCAACAGTATAAGAGTAGCTAGGTCTGTCAGGACTTGGTTCGACGGATTGTGGAACGATAGCTGTTCTATCAGTCGACGGGATATTTGTTTCGCGTATAAAAAATTTGACAATCGGACACGTTTAAAAGTGAATCGACCGGAGAGAATTAGTCCGACAAAATTAGAGAAAGTTATCTTTAAAGCAATAGGGAAACAAGGACGCACATATCATGGGAGTGTTCGCTTTATCCGTCGTAACGAGCAAGAAAAGATTAGGAGTTACAGCTCACACGCGGAAGCAGTCGAAATCGTACTGAAGGAATTGAGTGGGAATTTCACTGATCATGATTTCCTATCGCGGATTCAGGAGAGAGGCCACAAGATTATGTCTCGATCCTACAGGAACAAACTAATGCCGTTAGTGGGAAACGATCCTAAGGCAGTTTATAGAAAACCTAGCAGCGAAAGTCGGACTCACCGTGCCGTACCGTTAGGGAACAGTGGTTGGTGGTTATCTAATGAAACAGGTTCGAAGGAAAAAATGGACTTTATAAAAAGTGTATGTGCAATCGGCCAGATAGATGTGAAGATGGACAGTCAAACCAAATTCGGCTTTTAGTTAAAACTCGGTCTATGCATCAAATCTTCCAAAAGAATAACATGACGCAATGTGAGAGTCTACGAAATGATGATAGAGATGGATTACTTAATTTTGTCGTATTATCGTGATCGTTAGTTCAGAAGTGTCATTGCCACAAACTAGGAGTTAAGATTGTCTACTATAGTATCGGGTTCGCATTCAAGACGGGAAACCCAGTAGTTCGCGTCGAACGTTCTATCTCCAAGTAAGCGTCGAAAGAAGCGTATTCGGTTGATATATTCGATCCGTCCGGTATCCATCTCAAACCAAGGTTCTCCTTTGGTTAGGATGCTCTGAACGTTTGCTGGATCCTGAGCTTCGCGGACGAAGAAGATTGGGCGTTGCGCTACGTCTTCGTCATTCAGATCTGTAGTATCCCATAGGCGAACCTGAGATACGGTTGGATTGAGACGCAGCTTGTAAAGATAGCGTGTACGCTCGCTCCGATTGATACTCCCGCCGTGCCAAATCCCATGATGCATGAGGAACACCGTTCCCGCAGGACACTCCACATGCTGCTGACCGCGAACGTTCTGATATCGTGCGATCGCCGCTTCATTTACGATCCGAAGATGTGAACCCGGTAGATAACGCGTACCGCCCATGTCTTCGGTGATCTCTTGCGGATAGTAGAACAGTTGAATATCAAAAGCCTTGCGGACATCGATCGTCGAGTCTTGATGTAAGTGCTGAGCGTTGGCGGATCGACCCGTAGCCTCGATTTTGCTTGCTGGTGGTAATACATGGACGAAGTGGTGATCCAACAGACTACCGGGACCTACCAAACTCTCGATTGCGCCTTTCAAACGAGGTAATCGCATGATTTGACCGAGGATTTGGTCCGGGCTGAATGCTTGATCGATGTCGGTACCTGCAGCGACAGCAGGCATGGTAGATCCGTTAGCAGCATCCCGTACGCCGAAGGTACGTTCCAATTCGTCGAGAAATTGAGCGTTTAGCGATTTGGGAACCACCGCGTCAAGACGTACAAACCCACGACTTGCGAAATTTGCCATATCGCGAGTTTTGAGCTTGATGCTAGTTTGTGTTGCCGTAGTCAAGGATTCGATTCGGAGTCGTCGTTCACTCAGCAGAGGAGTTTACGCAGATTAATCGAAGTTTTCGTACGTCATTCGCATTCACAACGCGTATCTCAGATTCCACTTGGTTAATCAAGATCCTCACCTGGTAAGGGAACAAGCTTTTCAAAAAAGAACTCGTACTTGAAGTACCCGGTTCGAAATTCGTCGCCGGACTTGTGATCAATGAGCGGTGATGCTTGGATTAGTCGCCATCCATCTTGCAGCGCCGCTAACCCCGTTGCGTAAGGCGGTTCCTCGTCACCTCCCGCTTGATGTCTGGTCGTACCCGTGCCATCGTATCGCGCCCAAGCAGTGACAGGCGAGTCCAAAGCGGAGTTCGCTAGGTAGAGAACCAACACTTGCTGCCGAAGAGAGTTGCTCACTGTTGTTCCGTGAACTGGACTGATGGGAATTCAAGCACAGCGAGGCTGGAAAAGGAAAGATAGGCTCGCTATACTCATTGAGGTTGTGCGGCACTGAGCGAACGAGGTTCTGACGACGCTCATGTGCAGCTGAACGCTACAGAACCTAGGATCCAGCATTATGAAATACAAGAATATCCGTTACGTGCCCGGTGGCGGCGCTGAGTTCGTCGAACATGAGATTGACGATCCGGGTCCAGGGCAGGTTCAAATTGAAAACACCGCGTGCGGGATATGTTCATGGGACTTGCAAACGTTTCGAGTCGGAACTAACGCGGGTGCGACCGCACCACCAGGTCACGAAGGCGTTGGTTACGTGACGAAGTTAGGACCTGGAGTGACTGACGTAGAAATCGGTCAGCGTGTTGCGGGCGGCGGTTTTGGTCGATATCGAAACGCTCCGGCGCGCAGCCTTTACAAGATACCGGACTCAAACCTAGCTGACCAGCATTGGGTAGTTGAACCGGCATCATGCGTCGTCACAGGGATCGATTGCTGCCGGATCAAGGTGGGCGAACGCCTCGCGATGGTGGGTTGCGGATTCATGGGGTTGATGATGGTCCAAGGATTGCAGGGCATGGGATTGGATCAACTTATCGCACTTGACGTTGACGATCGACGCCTAGAGCTTGCACAGGAGTTTGGCGCTACCGAAGCGCACAACGTAACGGCCGATGGCTTCGATGAAGTCAAGCGCGATTTACAGAGTCGCGGCATCGACGTCGTTGTTGATACAAGCGGCGCACAGTCGGGGTTGGACTTAGCAACAGATATTGTGAGACGTGCTGGTCTTATCAATCTGTTTGGGTGGATTAAAGGGACCGAAGCTACTTTTAATCCGTCAACTTGGCATGGGAAAGCGATTTCGCTCGTGAACTCCTCGCCAGGTGCTCAGCTTCGTGACCCGTTTCCTCCCGCGATTCGACTGATTCAAAAAGGCATCATCGATCTGCGACCTTTGGTGACGCATGTAGTGCCGCTTGATGAGTTTCCATCCTTCATGAGTGAAGCGACGACTGGTCAAGTTGACGGCTACATAAAAGGAGTGATCACGACAGGAGCGTAGAAAGGTCGCTGTCGAATGGGAGTGGTGACCGTTCAGTAGCGTGCGATGGCAAATAAGCCGCGCCGCGAGTTAGAGTATTTAGCGGTTCGATTAACGAACAACAACCGTACTACACGCTTACTCCAAGAATCGCGCTTCTTACGTCCTAAATCCGAACTTTAACTTCGGATTTAGGACGTTCCGGTAGTTCTCGACCGTGTGTCGATCCGATAGAAACTAGGTGTTTGACGTACTACGGCGTAGTTAGTTTGTCGTAGAGTCTTGCCGGTAGCTGACATTGTGATATTCGATGAAACAGTTGCTATGACGAGGTGGTTTCAACGGATTCCGGTTCGACAACAACGCCGTTAGACAGAAGTTCGTCAATCGAATTGGAATCGTAACCGAGTTCTTCGAGTACTTCTTGTGAATGTTCGCCTAGCCGAGGGGCTAGCTTCATTGGAACATGCTCGACCCCGCTGACCCGCACGGGATGATTGACCACGAGCGGAACACCTATATCAGAGTTCACTGGCGTTGACACCATCCGATTCAGCAGAATCTGTTCATCCGTCGGCGTCTCCTCAACGATGGCAATTCGGTTAATCGGTACGTCGAATTCCTCAAAAATCTGAAGCCACTCGTCCGATGACTTCGTTGCGATGATTTCCTGAATACGTGCACCGACCTCATCTCGATGACGGTGCATGGCACCTGGAGTCTTAAATCGTTCATCCACGAGTAGGTCGGTTGCCTCCATGGCCGTGAAAACGAGATTCATCAATTCCTCGTTTCGCACCATGTTGAACTGCAACCAACGCCCATCTTTAGCCTGATATACGCGGAAAAAGAATCCTGGTCGCTCTGATTCCGCTCGGTAGCGGCGAGTGTCCGCACCTGCCATAACACCTTGTGCGGTTGCCGAATTTGACCAAAGACCATTGGCGAGCAACGAGGTTTGAACAAATGAACCTTCGCCTGTACGTTCGCGTTTTAGTAGGGCTGTAACGATCCCTGCATAAATTGAGACCGCAGTCGGATGATCACCCATACCAGGTAGTCCTTGAGTCGGACGAGTGCCAGGCTCACGCATTAGATCCATGAGACCGCTCCGAGCCCAATACGCTAATTGATCAAATCCCTTCCGGCCTCTTTCCTCTCCGAGTTCGCCATACGCCGTTAGCGAAGCGTAGATCAGATTCGGATTCGACGGTTTGACATCTTCGTACGATAGTTTGAAGTTCTCTCGACTTGGATACGGCATATTGGTGATGAAAACGTCGCATTGCGCGATGAGTTCATGCATTACCTTCAGTCCACGCTCATCCTTTAAATCCAACCCGATACTGCGTTTGTTGCGACCGTCCATCTGCCACATGTAGTTTTCGGCGCCCGGATCGGTATCTGGCATATTTGAAGACCATCGCAACAAATCACCTCGACGGGGTTCTTCAATCTTGATCACGTCGGCGCCGAAATCGGCCATCATCATGGCTGCTGCGGGACCCGCAATGACCGTTGCGGCGTCAATTACTTTCAATCCCTCAAAAAGATATTGGTCCATGTGATGTATGTCGCAGATACAGAAGAATAGAGGATGCGAATGTTATTGGTTGGTCGAGATTTGCCGGAGGTGAATTAGCATTAGCGGATGCGTACACTTTCCACACTTTTTTGGGGCTTACTTACACATGCTTAAGGCAGAAAAACGGCGAGTTCTTCGAATTTTGAAAGATGGCATCGCGAACGGTACAACCCATTTCGCGGATGGAATCATTCGAAGTCCCGTTGACGACTTTACGTCAGAGGAGTTGCTGCGTCAGGAACAGCAAGTGTTCTTTAAGGATACGCCACTGTTTGTTGGGCTATCTTCTGACCTTCCAAAGAACGGTAATTACAAGGTCGAGACAATCAACGATACGTCCGTCTTGTTCGTGCGAGACCCAAACGGACAATTTCGAGCGTTCGCAAACGTCTGTCGACACCGCGGCGCGCAAGTTGTCCCGGACGGCAAAGGACGTGCGGAGCGCTTCAGCTGCCCGTTCCATGCATGGACGTACAACACTGAAGGTCGTCTTATCGCCGTAAACCGTGAAAGTAGCTTCGGTTCTATTTGCAAGGAAGAGTTTCCCCTCGTTGAACTTCCAGCGGCCGAGAAATATGGCATGCTGTGGTGTAAGCCTAGTCCTGGTGGCACTGTTGACGTTGACGATTGTCTAGGGGGTCTCGGTGAGGAGATGGAAGCCTGGGGACTCGACAAGATGTCTCATTCTTCGGATCAAGAAATCGACGCTGAAGCGAATTGGAAACTCGTGATCGATACATTCGGTGAAAACTATCACTTTGACGTGCTTCACAGAAACTCATTGGCACCGTCGATTAAAGGGAATCTCCAAACGCACGACATCTATGGTATGAACTACCGAATGGTCTTCGCCTACCAGAATTGGGAGCGCATCGTCGCAGAGATACCGAATGAAGAGGATTGGCCGTTTTTCTCACTGACGCTGACGGTTTACTTCATCTACCCGAATGCGATCCTTTTGGTGGATTACGCAGGATGCGACGTTTTGCGGATGCATCCGGTTGATAACTCAACGAGCAAATCCAACACGTACCACAGTTGGTATTTGTCTCCAAATTTCGTCGAAGCTCATGAAGAACATGGCGTCAAAGTCAATCATGAGGAAAAGTTCAATGGCTTCAACGCTATCATCCGACGCGAAGACTATCTTGTTGCTGAATCGACGCAACGGAGTGCAAACAGTGGCGCAATCTCACACGTACTGTTTGGTCGTAATGAACCAGCGTTACACCATTACCACAATGCGCATCGACGCGGGCTTAATCGACCAGAGCTCGAACCTGTCGCAGCCGTTTGATCGAAACGAACGGCCATAGACGAAGCATGGATCGTTAGGAGAACGTGCACACGAATCACAGAAAGTGAATATTTGAAATAGACTGTAGAGATTCGGGCGCTCCGAAGCAATGGTTTCCGAGCGGCATCAAGCTTGTGAAACGCGGTCCCGAATGAGTTCTGCGCCGAACGCGGTCGCGTTGGGTGGAAGTAGATCGCTCATTCTTGACGTTGCACATCCAGCGCGTGTGGCTCATGTCATGCAGCTACGCCAGAATTAAGGCTCAGACGACTCTTCGGCCGTTCGTACGTCGACGAATAATCCGTTTAGATTTCACTTGGTTGCTGCGTGTCTGTCTCATGAGCTTTTCCAAACATGACACTGCTTGAAAAAGGCGGTCGGACTTACGACGCCCTCCCGGACCAGCTGCGCAGCGACGTGCGCATGCTTGGTGCTATTCTCGGTGACGTGATTGCCGATTCTCGTGGCGCTTCATTCGTTGACACAATCGAAGATATCCGTGCCGCCGCTAAGCTAGCGCGAGATCCTGGCGAGCACTCATTGCAGCCACTGAATTCGATATTGGCGACCATTGAAGAAGGTCAGCTAGTCGATATAGCTCGAGCGTTCAATCAATTCCTTAACCTCGCGAACGTTGCTGAACAACGATACAACACCACGGACTTTGAACATAGTTTCGACGCGACGTGGCACGAACTGCATGAACGATTCGGTGACGAATTAAGTGCGATCCTTAATGACATGAGGATCGAATTGGTACTTACGGCACATCCAACCGAAATATTGCGCCGGACATTAATCCGTAAATACGAAGCGATTTCAGGCGCGTTGGACGAGTACCACCTTTCAGGCAATCAATCAACGTTGCGTCGGCTGATTGCTGAAGTCTGGCACACGGATGAGATAAGGCAGCAAAGACCAACCCCAGAGGAAGAAGCGAAATGGGGATTTGCGGTGATTGAGAACTCTCTGTGGGATGCAGTGCCAAAAATCCTGCGTCGCATCGATAGTGCGCTCAAAACCGCGGGTCAGCCTCCACTCGCCCTTGATGCGAGGTTGTTCACGTTCTGCTCGTGGATGGGCGGCGACCGTGATGGGAACCCAAATGTCACGGCTGAAACGACAAGAGACGTCTTGCGGTTAGCGCGCTGGATGGCCGCTGATCTCTTTCTACGAGATGTCAATACACTGATTGATTCCCTTTCGATGAACGCGTGTAGTGAAGAAATGCGGAAAAGGGTTGGCGCCGTACACGAACCGTATCGTGCAGTGTTACGTGAACTACGTACAAAGCTTGAAGCTACGCGTGAGTGGGCTGAACGAAGTCAACACACTACAACGGACATCATCGGATCGACAGACGAATTGCTCGAACCGTTGCTCTTGTGCCATCGTTCATTACAGGCCTGCGAACTTGACGCGATTGCAAACGGACCATTACTCGACACGATCCGCCGCGCACACTGCTTCGGGGTCAGTCTTGTTTTACTCGACATCCGACAAGACGCCGATAGGCATACCGAAGTATTCTCGGAGTTACTCGCACACTACGGTGAGAACACTACCGCTTATGAGAACTGGTCCGAAAATGAGAAAACCTCGTTTCTGCTACGGGAATTGGCAAGCAATCGACCACTGATTCCGAGGAGTTGGCAACCTAGCGACTCGGTTGCGGAAGTGTTGGCGACCTTTCAGACAATTTCGCAAGCACCGAGTGAGGGACTTGCTAACTATGTGATCTCGATGGCTGCGCTACCGAGTGACGTGTTGCACGTGGCATTGCTGATGAAGGAACTCGTTGGGTTTCAGAAGATGCCGATCGTGCCATTGCTTGAGACGATGGAAGACCTCGATAACGCCGCAGCATTACTTGAGACGTTACTAAACAATCCTTGGTTTCGTACGAGTATTGCGGGACAAGGCGACCGTATGCAAGTCATGATCGGGTATTCCGATTCCGCAAAAGATGTCGGTCAGTTTGCTGCTGCATGGGCGCAGTATCGAGCGCAGGAGGAACTGAGCCAGGTGGCGCGACGACATGACGTGGCGCTGACTCTGTTTCACGGACGTGGGGGCACGGTAGGACGCGGTGGCGGTCCGGCACACGAGGCGATCATGTCGCAACCAGCTGGGTCTATTGGCGGGCGTCTCCGCGTCACGGAACAAGGCGAAATGATTCGGTTCAAACTCGGCAATCCGAATATCGCGTTGCACACCCTAAGTCGGTATTTATTCTCGACCGCGGAAGCGACGCTTTCGCCTCCGATACCTCCGACTTCAACCATGCGTTCGATCATCGATCGATTGTCGGTCGAATCCATTAACTGTTACAGAAATGAAGTTAGATCGCAGCTCTTTACCGATACATTCAGAGCGCTCACCCCCGAATCTGAACTTGCGGAATTAGCCCTCGGCAGTCGACCAAGTCGTCGCCAACATGCGTCGGACGTGTTCTCGCTACGAGCTATTCCCTGGGTATTCGCATGGACGCAAGTCCGCCTCATGCTGCCTGCCTGGTTTGGCTACTCACCGGTGATCGTTTCCTTACTCGATGACCGGGAACTGTTTACGAAGCTGTTGACGTGGCCCTTTTTCAGAACACAGATTGAATTGCTTGAAATGATTTTGGCTAAAGCTGAACCTGATATTGCATTGCAGTACGGGAACAAGCTGGTCGAAGGTGCACATACGCAAAAGACACGTGATCTGGTCGATGAACTGAACGATCTAAGAACGCAGTTTCTGAGTCTAATTGATGCGTCAGACCTGCTCGAAACTCAGTCGGAACTCAGGGAGTCGTTGCAGGTCCGTAACACATATTTGGATCCATTACATCTTTTACAAGCAGAGCTTCTTTATCGACGTAGAACGTTAGGCGATCGTAGCGAAACAATAAATCGTGCCTTAAAGGTTACGATGGCGGGAATTTCAAGTGGTTTGCGCAATACAGGCTAGAACGCTCCGAGCTTGTGTGAAAGTGGGATCACACTGAGTGCAACTGATGCGTTTGAGCGCTGCGTTCCTTCGTTGTTTCTCTTTTTGAACTCGGCAGATTGCGACACGTAACATTACAGATATATGACACGGTGAGTTTGAGCGTAAGTCCGTTTGAGATATCCATCAGCGGTACTCCGCCATCTTCAATAACATCGTTCATCTATTCGTACTTCTGAGTTCGCGTGCAATGGTTAAGACTAATTCGTCGGTTCGAGCGCGCATCTACATGATCAAGTGACTGACAGACTGACGGGTTCTCCAGTTCTTGATGCTAGTTCGACTTTACGTCGCCGCGAACTTACGCGCTAATGTGGCGTATGTGAAGGAAATCGTGACCTTTGCAAGTCGTACCGCTTAACATCCAGTTCGAGGAGGAAAGACTTGGTCTTTAATCTGAATCATCGCTCCCGCTCTGTCTTTACTGCAGGAGTAACGACTGTAATCGCTGCGGTCGTTACGGGTTTCTTACTCTTCGGTTGTGGTGGCGGTAACACCGATCCCGCTGAGGGCGGGAACGAACCCTTAAATCCGATCACTCCTAAAGGATGGGAGCTAGTCTGGTCCGACGAGTTCGACGGTAGTTCATTGGATTCGTCCAAATGGAATATCCAAACCGGCGACGGCACCGCAGAAGGCATTCCAGGGTGGGGCAATAACGAACTGCAGTCCTATCAATCGGGCAACATAGTGGTCGGTGGCGGTAATCTCACGATCACGGCACGACAGGAATCTGCCGACGGTCGCGAATATACGTCTGGACGAATCAATACCGCTGAAAAGCTGGATATGCGATATGGTCGAGTTGAGGCAAGCGTCCACGCGGCTTCGGGTCAGGGTTTGTGGTCGGCGTTCTGGATGCTACCGACGAATTCAGAATACGGAACGTGGGCGGCTGGCGGTGAGGTCGACATTCTGGAGGTTTTCTCTCGAGATCCAGCACCTTTTACTCAAGCTGCATTGCATTACGGCATGGCATGGCCACTTAATACGTTCATATACAAGAAGTACGAGGGAATTGATCCAGCCGATGGCTTCCATGTATATGCCGTTGAATGGGACGAACAGGAGCTGCGCTGGTTCGTCGACGGGACACATTACTTTACTGTAAACAGATCGACCTATTGGAATTACTTCATCAACGAGGAGACGAATGCGCATGAAGCGGGTTCCGATTCTGCACCGTTCGATCGACCGTTTCATCTCTTATTAAATCTTGCGGTTGGCGGAAATCTACCTGGCGCACCAGTTGCAAGTTCGTTCCCCGGTGAGTTACGCGTAGATTACGTACGTGTGTACAAGTGCAACATTGACGAATCGACCGGTCGAGGATGTGATGGTTTTACAGACTACACCGATCCGTCGATCGTTGCGCCGCTTCCTCAAAAAGTCTTTACCGCATCTTACGACTTGTACATCAATTCGGCTGGTCCGCTCACTTTCCCCGATATTGAGGATACTGTTCCCTTATCGATCGGTGTTTATGACGCAAATGGCGCGCTCGTCTTCTCAGAAGTAGACGAAGGTGGCGAGCGAGGTATGGTTATTGACTTGCTAACTTCTGGTGGCGGGAACTTCAATGTATTTCCTGCCAGTAACGAACGTCAAACGCTGTTTGGGATGGGAAGCGCGTCGGATCCGGCGAACTATGCTGGCGAGGTCTCGTTTGACCTCTATGTCTTCAGTGAAGGCACAGATGCTTCGAGTGGAGTACAGGTCAAGCTAGACAGCGGATTCCCAGACTTAGGCTTCGTTGAGCTCGCGATCGCTGATCTGCCAATGGATGAGTGGACCACTGTTACAGTGCAAATTAGCGACATCGCTCACAATGCGGGTCAATTCGGTGGGGGTCCAGTAGATCTCTCAAACGTACTGAGTCTATTTGTACTAGAACCTACTGGGGCTGCCCATCTAAGAGTCGACAACATTCGCTTGTCGTGCGCACACGTGAACGAGAACGACTGCGGTATTACGCCGCCCACGCCGCCTCCGCCGCCATCCAACGAACCTTTTCTTGTATACATCGATGGTGTGGACCCAGCCTGGGATCGAGGCGTAGGCGCATCCGATTCAAGTACCGGCTGGAGCGATTACTTCGATGGCACGACTTCAAACAAGGTGCAGTGGCGTGAGATCGACGCGGACGATGCAGCGAGAGGCAAGATTCTGGAAGTCACTTTTTCTGACCTAGATGCACAAGGCGTGTGGTTCATTCAAGCCAGTATGGGCGTCGACTTGGCTGCGTACGCCGGTGGCACTGTCAGTTTCGATATTAAGGTCGACGACTACAGCTCCAACGAAGGCGGAATGACGATGAAGGTCGATTGTTTCTTCCCCTGTACGAGTGGTGATCAAGTCATTGGTAAAGTCGGTGACAGTAAGTGGGAAACCGTCGAGATTCCTGTTTCGCAGTTATTAGGCGGTGGCTTGAATCTTGCATCGGTTAATACCGGCATTGTGATCTTTCCAATGGACCTTAGCTCACCGGTCACGTTCCAACTCGATAACGTGCAGTGGTTGCCAGGCGATGAGATCATGCAGCCACCACCGAGCGTGGGTGCTGTGACTTTATTCGACGATCAACTAGCCGACGGTTGGGGTTTATGGGATTGCTGTGGTGGCGCAACTTTCGGCGTAGTTGAAGACGAGACTCGCGGGAATGTTGTGGAACTAGCCTTTGGCGCGACACCTACTGTAGCGGGTTTCCAGGCTGACACGAGTGTTGACATCCTGCACCTGGCTACTGGAACACTGGAGTTTGATTTCAAGGAGGTTAGCCCTCCACCAGAAGGATCGTCGTGGCTCTTGAAGTTGGAAAGCGCTGGTGCTGCTACCTTTGCTGAAGTAATGCTGACCGATGCTGGAAATCCAGAACCCGGTCCTGAGTGGCAGAGTTATCGATTCTCGATAAGCGAAGATCTCGCGGGTTTAGACATTACTGCGCTTAAGCTGCTGATGATCTTTCCGAATTGGGGGAATGCAGATGGTGCGATTGGTCGCATCGACAACGTGCGGTTTGTACCCGAAAAGGCGTCGATCGAGCTATATGGCAATGCTCCTGCAGAGGGATGGTTCCTCTGGGATTGCTGTGGCGCGGCTACGTTCGCCGAGGTCGAGGATGACGAAGAACACGGGAATGTGATCGAGTTGTCATTCGGCGCGGGAGGCACCGTCACGGGACTGCAAGCCGCTGTAGGGATGGATGCAAGTTCAGCGACGGGCGGTAAATTGGTGTTTGAGTTCAAGCAAGTAGAACCACCTCCGGAGGGTTCACAATGGCGCGTCAAACTCGAAAGCAGTGACTCGTCCAAAGCGTCGGAAGTGTTGATGACCGGTGAAGGGAATCCGACCCCTAATTCCGACTGGCAGTCGTACAGCTACGACATGGAAACGGCATTTCCCGCAGTTGATTTTGCGGACTTGAAACTAGTGATGTTCTTCCCCGATTGGGCGAATGCCGAGGGTGCTGTTGGACGCATTGACAACGTGCGTCTTGAGGCACCAGAGTAGCTAGCGGTAACAGGAGGAAAACCATGTCAAAGTTAATGAAGATGTTCGGTGTAAGAACTTTTGTGACCGCGATCTTGATCGCCTGGTCACCGCTGGCTGTTGCTGATGAGCACGAAGACGAAGCAGCCGAAGAAGCTCGGCCCGTCGTGATGGAAGAAGTCATTGTTACGGTTGAACGACGAGAGCAAAATCTCCAGGATTTAGGTGCGACGGCCTACAGTTTTGAAGGTGAGAATCTCAAGATGCAAGGCGTCGTTGACCTCACTGATTTGTCGGAAATCGCACCTGGTCTTGAGATAGGCAACAAAGGCGGCAACGTCGAAGTTTGGATTCGAGGTGTTGGATCATCCAACAATACAGAGTTAGGTGACCCAGCTGCGGCGACGCATCTCGACGGTGTCTATCTCCCGCGTACTGCAGGTATCGGTTCGGCTTTCTTCGATGTAGGTCGCGTTGAGGTGAATGTTGGCCCGCAAGGTACGTTGCGCGGACGAAACGCAACGGCAGGATCGGTCAACATTATTCCTTGGCGCCCAGGTTTCGGTCGGAAGGAAGTGTCGTTGGAGGTTGAGACCGGTGACTACGAAACCAGAGTGTATCGCGGCGTCGTGAACATGCCAATCGGCGATAAAGCTGCGTTGCGAATTGCGGGTTACTCATTCGCGCACGACTCGTACTACAACGACGTAGGACCATTAGATCTTGACCTAGCGGAAGCCGAGGACAATCGAGGCCGCCGAGTCCAGCTGGCAATCGATCTAACGGAGCGATTAAGCGCGTTGATCGCGTATGACAGCGTACATGAGAGAGGGTCAGGATGGACAGGTACGAATTACGCAAATCCGCTCGGTAACGATGTTCATCCCGAAGATATCGAAGATCCGCGCGATGTGTATGCGCGCGCGTTCACGCCAATGCTCGACACCACGCACTGGGGCTTGAAATTTGAACTAACCTACGATTTTGATTTCGCCACGGCGGAGCTCGTCGTCAGCAGGCGTGATTTGCTGTACAACTACGATGCGGCAACGCCACTCGGACCTGACTGGGCAGGTGTAGCAGATACGCTACAACCAGTCGATGAAGTCTACGACAATTGGTCGAGATTTCAGTTTATCACGGACAGCGTGTCGGATATTCAAGAGCTGCGATTTTTTGGAGACTCTGGTGCATTGACCTGGACTGCTGGCTTGTTTCACTTCATTGAGGACCAGTACACGTTCCTCGGTTCCGTGGGTGATCGAGGATTGTTCTTCCAAGGCGTCGAATTCAATCAACCGACAACAGATTCCGAGTCGTCTTCAGTTTATGGTGACATTACTTACCACCTAAGCGACATTACTCGGTTAACGGGTGGACTTCGATTCACCGCAGAAGAAAAATCCCGCGTAGGTGTCAATGCGAGGTACGCGTTTGCACTCGGTGGACGTAATTTCTCCTGTTGTGGTGGTGTACGTCTGGGTACTGAGGGTTTCCGCTTTGCTGCGAGGGACCGCTCAATCTTTGAGCCAGATGCAGATGGCGATGGGACCGTGTCTGACGAGGAGTACTTAGCGTTCTACTTCGACGGTATCGCACGATTTGGTGACCGCGACAACATACGAGATGTATTAGCGAAAGGTACCTATGGTGGAAGTGCTTCGCCAGAAGACAAGGTAGCGTGCGTCGACACCCAGAATCAAGACGACTTCTACTGTCCTCCGGATGGACTGTTCAGCTTTGTTGCGATCATCAATCCAAATTCTTCGATCACACCGCAATTCGGTGAGATGTCGAACGACTTCATTGACTGGCGCGTGCGTATCGAGCGAGATTTCGGTTCCGCGCTTGGCTACGCGATGGTGTCGACCGGTCATAAATCCGGTGGTTTCAACGATACGTTTACCGGCGAAACGGGTCTACCTGTCGCACCTATCTACGACGAAGAGCAAGTTGTCGTATACGAAGCAGGCTGGAAAAACGATTTCCAGCTCGGTCAAACGCCGACTCGCTTCAACGTATCCGGGTTCTACTACGACTATACGGATCAAGTATTCACGTCATTGCTGTCCGTGGAACAGGCACTCGACTTCAATGCGGGTGGCGTGACGTTAATCGATCCCACGGAAACTGGCGCTGGATCTTTGGTCGTGTCGTTCAGTTACAACGCGGCTGACTCGGAAATCTATGGTATGCAGTTTGAAGGTGGCTTTGGTCTAGGCGGTAATTTCAATTTCGACTGGAAAGCGCTTTGGCTGGAAGCAAAGATTCAAAGTGCGCTTCCCATCCAAGATTTTCGTTTCCAGGCGGACGTAGCGCCTGAGGAAGCTGTCTTTAGGTCGATTGACGGTCGGCGTTTACCACATACCCCGCGATTCCAGTTGAACGGGTCGCTCTCGCAGGTTACCGGCGTGCCTTGGGGCACGCTTGATTGGGTGATCTCGGTTGGCTGGCGCAGTGACCAGTATCGGACCATCTTTAACAGCATCGATTACCTGCAACCAGATAACCCTCGATTACGCCTGAATGACGAAGTTAAGGGGTTTGTATCAGTTGATGTGGGATTGGGTTACACCCACTTGAACGACCGTTTACGGATTGAAGGGTTTATCAGCAATTTGACTGGCGATGTTCACGAAGCAGCTCAGATCATCACCCAGTTTGATAACACCCGATTCTTCACCCGACCGCGCCTCGCAGGAATACGGGCAAGCTACCGATTCGGAGATTTGTGAGTAGAGCGAAAGCGCCCCTTTGAAATCGCACGAACCCTCGACTAGATGTCAAGCGATCTCATGACGGGTTCACACCTCGCACGGTTAGCCGCAAGTGTGGTATTGACGTTTGCGGCGATTCCGTGTTTAGCTGAAGCCGTTCCCGTCGAAGTCGTAGCTTATGAAGGTGGATATACGCTCGTTCGTGACGGCAAACCCTACCTTGTTCGAGGCGCAGGCTTTGTGGGCGTAAGTCTCGAGACGCTGGCAGAACGGGGTGGCAATTCGGTTCGAACGTGGGGCATCGAGGAAGCTCAGTCGACCCTCGACGAAGCCGCGAAGTACGGTTTAACAGTCTCGATGGGATTACCCGTCGCAGCCGAGCGGTTCGGGTTTGACTACGACAGTGCTGAGAGCATAGCTGAACAGCGGGAGAATGTACGCGCCGCGGTCCTGAAATACAAAGACCATCCGGCGTTGTTGGCGTGGATCATCGGCAACGAGCTCGATATGAGCTTTACGAATCATCGAGTCTATGACGAAGTTAACGAACTCTCGCGGATGATTCACGAGCTCGACCCGAATCACGTAACGACCACCACGATTACGGCATTGGATCGTGAGACGGTTGAGTTGGTTAGGGAACGAGCGCCGGATCTCGATTTTGTGAGCATTCAAGCTTACGGAGCGCTCGCGTTGATGCCGAAGGCGATCGCGTACTTAGGCGAGGGTCCATTCATGGTGACCGAGTGGGGACCTCTTGGTCACTGGGAGGTCGGGAAGACTCGCTGGGACGCCGCGATTGAACCGACAAGTACAGAAAAGGCTCGTCATTTTCTCCTCCAATACCGTGATTTGATCATGCCTTACCTTGGTCCGGGGCTTGGGTCCTATGCGTTCTTATGGGGGCATAAACAAGAACGGACCCATACGTGGTTCAGTTTGTTTATGGAGTCTGGCGCTACGACGGGTGCGGTGGACGCATTGGAGCTTGTATGGACAGGAAGACTTCCAGAAAATCAGGCGCCCGTGCTTGAGTCAATCTCGTTAGCGCGACGTTCTGCATCTGACAGCATTCGTCTAACAGCGGGGAAGGGTTACGTAGCTAAGGTTGTCGCGAAAGACACCGAAAATGACGAACTGACCTACCAATGGTCAGTCAAGCCAGAGAGCGATGCGACCTCCATCGGCGGGGACTTGGAAGCTTCGATTGCCGACATGTCGAACACCTTCGATGGAGATTCGAACAAAGCGACGGTTCGATTGGTCGCACCAGAGCCAGGTACCTATCGGATATTCGTAGAGATCAATGACGGACACGGACACGCAGCTCATGCCAACATCCCCTTTATGGTGCTCGGTAAGCGACGTTAGATTTCTCAATCTAAACGATGGAATCGAGCTAAACTATCCTGAATCTGGGAGCCTTCAGAAATCCACTGATGCTCGTTAGGTAACCTGCGCAAATATTCCTAAAGGTGAACGTCGAGTAGGTTGTAGTCCTTCACAACCGTCTCACGAGTTTCCTCGCTCCAACGGTTTTGATCCTCTTCGCCAGCAAGAGGTTGATATACGAACCGACGTTCGTTCGGGAATCGCTGTTGCCGCGCGTCGATTCCGATCGCAATCATGCGGGAACGTTGGTGCACACGCTGCTCATCGTAGGTTTGCTTTTTCCCTGCGAAATTGACATTCGTAACGTTGAGGACGCTCTTCCGGGGAAGGAAACCCATGTTCAAGGTTACCCTGCGCTCCGTTGAAGTATTTGCGAATGAGCCGTGGACGAGTTGCCGATTAGAAATAACCACGTCTCCGGCTTCACACACCATCGGCACAGCAGTTTCGATCCGTTCAGAACCTGCTTGCTCAACGAGCGATTTAATATCGACTTTACCTTGCTTATGTGTTCCGGGTACGACCCAGACACCGTTGGACGGCGTACTACCATAGATTTGGGCCATGAAGTTGAATCCATGTTTACCTTGGTTCCATTCAGGTGAATCCCAATGCGTGGTCCCATCTTGATGCCATGCAACGGACACGCCGAGCCCGGGTTCTTTTAAGAACGTAACTTCGTTAAACGGTACGAAATCGTTGCCATTGACTGCAGCAGCCACGCTGAGTAGGTCAGGGTGACCATATAGACGTAAGCACGAATCCATGATCTGTAGATTTCCAATGAGCAGGTCGATGAACTCTTTCGGAGCATCCTCTGCAGGCGTCGGTTCCGCCATTTTGACCGGATGGCGACCGTGATTCCTGTCAGTACCGCCGAGCGGGTCGGATAGAGGTCGCGAAAAACTGAAGGATGGTCTACGGAACTCATGTCCGATCGCCTGTCGCCCGTGACGATCAAGCTCATCGTCTTTAGAGGTTGGTGCACCGTCAAGCACACGCTCTACGTCAGCTCGAAGCTCTTCGAGTTCCGGTTCGTCGATGACTCCGGTGAATACGTAAAACCCATATCGCCAATATGCGTCAAGAATCTCTTTTGAGATTGCCCCCGTTTCATCGAATGTGATCGGGCCGCGATTTGGAAGCTGCAACGCGCGCATCTTGCCGTCAACAAGATACGCGCGGATTGCGTCATGATGTTCGTGTGCTGTGGGATCGGAGCGCACGAAGTGTTACACCCTAGCTGTTAAGCACTTGTGGTCGGGTTTCTAAGGACACGGCCGGAACGCTCACCAGTGTGTTCGTCGTTCTCCAGTATCACCGCACCATTGCAGATAGTCGCTTGATATCCAACCGCTTTTTGGATTAGTCGCGGTGCTTCTCCTGGGAAGTCGTGGACAAGCTGCGGTTGACGTTCTGCGACTCGATCCATGTCGATCACATTCACATCGGCTTTCTTGCCGACAGCAAGCGAACCGCGATCGTCGAATCCAACGACGCGCGCTTGAGCACTCGTCAGTTTTCGAATGGCTTCTTCAAGTGTGAACGCTTCTTTATCCCTTACCCAATGCGCGAGCATGAACGAGGTCCAGCCTGAATCCATGATTTGACTGACATGAGCGCCTGCATCGCCAATTCCTGGAAGTACAAATTCCTCCTTGAGGAAAGGTGGCAACGCGTCAAGCTGCTGATTGAAGAATCTGACGTGGAAGAACGCTTCTCCATCGCTTTCAAGCATGTGCCGCAGCCATGTTTCGGATGGATGTTCGCCAGCGGCCTTTGCGAGCGATTCAAGACTTTCGGATTCACCTTTAGTGTAGTTCGGTCGATCGTCGTCGCCGAGCCAGAATACATGAGATGCAGAACCCCTCGTAGTCGGCTGTTCTTTCGCCTCGTCGATGAGTTTCTGGCGTTGTTCGCTATCGCGAATGGTGGCAAGACGCTCATCGAATGACTTCTTACGCAGTTCGATCCAGGCGGGTGTGCCAAAGAAGAAGATGTCCGTTCGCAAGCCGGAGAGAAAACCTCCAGAACGCGGAAGCGTCAGCGCGTTAACGTCAAGACCTTCCGCTTGCATTTTCGCGATTGGTGCGTCATAGGCCGAAAGATCGCCGTTTTTGCTGGGCGTGTAAGGAGCGGAGAACAACCCGCGTGTGCCTGCCGCGCGAACTTGCTGACGCACGATATCTAACTCTTCGTCCAACTTACCGTAGTTCAGGACGCTCTGAACGATTCCGCCGTGTTTGCCAACCTGTTCCGAAATCGCAACGAGCTCTTTAGGTTCGGCAAATGTACCCGGAATTGACCGGCCGTCAGGTAGTACGTGACCAGGTAATCGATTAGTCGAGAATCCGATGGCGCCATCTGCGACAGATTTGCCGACAAGCTCAGCAATCTGTTTGATTTCGTCGTCGGTCGCGTTATCCGTGATTGAGCGCTCGCCCATGACGTAGAAACGGGACGCACAGTGTCCTACCATACCAGTGATGTTGATGGCAGGATTGAGCTTCTCAATAGAGTCGAGGTATTCGCCATAGGACTCCCAGTCCCACGGTAGACCTGTCAGAATCGCGTTCTTGGGGATGTCCTCAACGGTTTCCATCATGCCAGCGAGGAACTCACGATCTGCTGGTTTACAAGGCGCAAACGTCACACCACAATTTCCAAATAGTGCTGTCGTAACGCCGTGCCAAGAAACAGGTGTTAGATAGGGGTCCCAACCTGCTTGCGCGTCAAAGTGGGTATGGAGGTCGACGAAGCCAGGCGTGACTGCTTTACCGTCCGCTTGAATGGTCTTAGCGCCAGCTCCATCGACTTTGCCGACTTGCGTGATCGTGTCACCGTCAATCGCCACATCTCCGTAATACGGAGCTGTGCCATTGCCGTCAACGATTAATCCATCTTTTACAACGATGTCATGTGCCATGGTGATTTACCTCGGTTGTGTGTCGAGACTTACTCTAGCTACGCGCTCGAACTTGGGCGTGCCGATACTTCATCGTACCAGCGCTTGAGATTGGGTTTGTCGTCTGGAAACGGGATGCGCGCGGCCGTCGTCGCAAAGTCAACCGCACAAAACGCAGTTATGTCTGCGATCGAAAACACATCGCCGGCGCAATATGGATGATCAGCGAGATACTCGTCGAGTCGGGCGAAGAATCGCGCAACACTTGCTTTGCCGCGGTCAGCCAACTCGGGTATCGCCGGTACTTCACCGACGCTGCCGCCTAGTCCTCGTCTCGCAAATCCTGGATAGGAATTACGGAAGGTATCCGCGGCGCCTTGCAACCCGTCAAATTCCATGTGTCGCTGTCGAGCTTCGATCAACGCTTTGCTCTTCGCATCCGTCCCCATGAGATTCGGTTCAGGTACTGTTTCTTCGAAATATCGGCAGATCGCGACCGATTCGTCGAGTACCGTACCATCATCAAGGACCAACGTCGGAAGCAATCCGCGGGGACTGATTTTTAGAAACTCGGGATCTAGGTTATCGCCTTTGGGTATGTTGAATTCCACTTTTTCGTACTCAACACCCTTTTCAGCTAAGAAAATGCGGGTGCGACGGGGATTTGGAGCGAGTGTGCTGTCGTAGAGTTTCATCGAAGAATCCTGTTCGAAGACGGTTATCGGAATAAGTCAGACTATTGCCACATTATCTTTAACTCGATAGGTCGCGAACTGGTGCGCCATCTATCCATAGTTACCAGGTGAATGCAACTAAACTGCAGTCCCAGGCGATAGAAGCAATCGTGATGATGATCACTGATGTGAAGCGTCAGAACAGGCTGAGGTCCTTGGTTGTATCCAATTCAAAGACGGATGCGTGTTCCGAAAATCTTGGGAACTGCGTGTTGTTAACGCGTCGCAGTTACTTTGAGTTTCACTCCTTCGAGTTCATGGAGATGTGCGATGATTTCTAACAGGTTTCGCGCCTGAGGATTGCCTTGTGGGCCTAGCATCCGTATTAAGCTATTCGGTGATTTGGAGGTCAAAGCACCCAATTCCTGGAATCGGACGGTAGCATTTGCGTAGTCCCGTAGCACGGACTTCCCTATATCGAATTCTCCGGCGAGCAAGCGCTCTGCCGCTTCTTCGAGAAGCGCTTCACGAAAGCCAGAATCCCTCTCAATTCGCGCTTTCAAAGTCTCTTTAAAGTATCGTGTAACGGTCACTTGGTTTGTTTCTCCGGCCGTTTTTGAGAGCGGAATTTGTGCCATGGGTCGTTTGACCTTTCGATGTCCAATGGCGGGCAGACTTTTTGCCGTTGCGAAATCGCATGATACGTCCGTGTCTGTCTCTCGCCCAATAAGCTCGGTATCCGGGACAGAAATCAACCCGATAGTCTCGCACACCGCCACATGATATTGGTAACTAATGTGTTACCTTCATCACATCAGATCTTCGCATGTTGGATCTAATTCTGATGCGCAACGCTGGGAGTTGTTTGACGTAGCAACTCATCAAAACGCGCCTCGATACAGCTATCCCATTGTTTCAGAACAGATGACATGCAAGATAATCAGAAGACGGAAAACAAAGAAGATGAACTCGATGCCCAGCGAGATTAAGGTGCTGACTTTCGATGTCGGCGGTAGCGTTTTTGACTGGCAATCCTCGACGCAGGCAGCCGTCAAAGAGCTCGCCGAAGAGCGAAACGTCGAGATGGACGTACCGGCATTCTGTTTTCAATGGCGACGGCGGATGTTCGAGACGCTCGCCGAAGTTCGTAGGGGAGATCTTTCATGGCGCAACGCCGACCAAATTCATCTTGATGTCTTGGATGAACTCGGAGCGCAACATCAGGAGCTGGCTCTAACTGCAGAAGACAAACTACGTTTAAACACCGCATGGCATCGGATGGATGTATGGGAGGACGTTCCTGAAGCGTTAGTTCGCCTTAGAGAGCACTACATCGTCTCTATCCTAACCGTGCTTTCATTGTCAATAGTCGTAGATTCCTCAAAACATGCAGGTATCGACTGGGATGCGTATTTGTCCTGCGAATTTCTTGGGGTGTACAAACCAGAAGCTGAGGCGTACCAAAAAGCCGCTCAATTGTTCGGTGTTGAACCATCTGAAACCATGATGGTCGCCTGCCATCCACCCGATTTAGCTGCGGCACAGCGCGCCGGATTGAAAGCGGCTCATGTAAAACCGAAAGTCTGGGAGATGGGCTCTGAAGGTGATTCGTCTGGATTTGAAATTCAAGCGCATAGCTACACGGACCTGGCAGACCAGCTTTGCGGAACGTGAAATCGGTGCTGCTGGACGATCAACAAATCGTCCAATATCTCGAGGACGGATACGTTGTTCTTGACCCGACGGAACTAGATCAAGGGTTTCATCACCAGATGTACGAAGCAGCATGCTTGACTTACGGCATGGCGCAAGGCGCGGCTAGCCAAGGCGCCGCCCCTCACATCAAGGTCATCGCGGACAACTTGCGTCAACGAATTCCGGGCGCGGAGGTACTGCTACGCAGTCCAACGATAGATGGAGCGATCACCAGCGTCTTAGGAGAGAACTGGCAGATCTACCCGCATGATTTCATCCACGAGTCTTCTCCGAACGACCAGTTCTTCCACCAGGACGGCAACTTGCCTTGGAACGATCGAGGCCACTATCGTTCCCATCGACCAGACTGGGCGATGCTCTTCTACTATCCACAGCCAACTGGTAGCACATCGGGACCAACCGAGGTTTTACCAGGCACGCAATATTGGACGAACGATTACGAGCTCGCCGATGGTACGTGGCATCGAGGTGATCCTTTAGGGCGAGATTTGCCGCCGTTTGATCCTAGATCCGCCACCCTACAACAACTGGATGCGCGTATTCAAACGACCGCGGATACATGGGGAGTCCCGAATCTCGAACGTCGGAAGCTAGAGGTTCCGTGCGGTGGTGCGATCCTGGCTTCATATGACCTCTCGCATCGTGGCACTCGTCAGCAATCAGGGTTTGACGGTCGTCGCTTCATGTACAAGTTTTATTTGTATCGTGCGGAAGCCCCGAAGAAACCAAGCTGGAACCAAAAGATTGCGACACCCCCGAAAATCGACAGTGAGAAGATTGCGCGAATCGTAGAGCGTAACTGGTACTGGTTACGCGGCGAATCGGCCAACTCGGCTCTATCGCGAAGTGGAACTACGAGCGACATGCAGCTCAGCGCTGACACTGATGCGGAACGGACGCGAATCGCCTATGAATTGGGTCTGTTGGCAAACAGCAACCAGCAAGTCCGTAGCGCCTTGATTGCGTTTATTTCGCACGAACGCGAAGCCGTGCGGCGCGCAGCCGGCTATGCCTGCGGTCTTGTCGATTCACTAAGTGGTAACGATTTCGAATCATTGATGAGTGACGACCGGGCGCCGGTTCGACGCGCGACGATTCTCGCATTGCGAGAATCATTGTGTTGCGATCCGTCTGCGATTGAATGGCTGATTGAACGGTTGGAAGCGGACCCTGATGATTTGGTGCGATCAAACGCTGCGTACGCCTTGGGGATTCTGTCGCGAGCAAATCCGAACGCGCTAGAGGATCACGATCGATTGATTGCTCGACTTGATCATGTAGTGGAACCGGACAACACCAACAATGGCGGGATGTCGCGGTCGACAGTAAGGGAGAACATTGCGCTTGCGTTAACAATGATGCAATTGACTTCGAGCGAGATCGAGAGAACACTGAGTTACGCGATCGCAGAACACGATCGGTATGCGAAGAGTCTTCTGTTCATCGCGATTCAACGCTCTGTTCGCCACGTGAGTGAGCCATGGGTAGCTGATCTTGTAGAGTATTTATCAGATCGTCGTTTTGTCGTATGAGATGGCACACCCGACAGGATTCGAACCTGTGGCCTTTTGCTCCGGAGGCAAACGCTCTATCCAACTGAGCTACGGGTGCGCGTGAAATAAAGTATGTAAACGATTACTAGCAGATAGACGAGGGCTCCAAAATTATGGAGTGTAGCGACGGTTAAAGGAAGATTGAACCAGACGTTCGATACGCCCAGCGCGAACTGTGTGACTAATACGACACCCACGATCCAACAAACGCGCCCTGTCAACTTAGTGATTAGCCAAACTGTAACTCCAACGAGTACGAGCGCGACTAATCGATGCGTGAATTGAATTGCGATTCTCGCGTCGTTAGATAACTCACCGCCTAGGTAGTTTGGACCTATATCTTGGAAGATGTTGAATCCTGTGAACCACGCCATATCCGGTATCAATTGTCCGTGGCAAAGCGGAAAGTCTGGACATGCCAATGCGGCGTAGTTCGAAGACGTCCAACCACCCAACGCGACCTGTAGCACCAAAACACAGAGTACTAGCAGTGCGGCGCGTGCAGCCGGTCTAGGCAGATCGACTGGAGGTACCACTCTCTGTTTGATAAGGTAAACCCAAAGCAAAGCGACCGTGGCGAAGCCGCCCAATAAATGTGCCGTTACAACTTGTGGCCACAGTTTCAGAGTAACTGTCCATGCGCCAAAGATTCCTTGAGCGATGACGAGAACTGTTAAAGCGATAGGGTAGTTGAGCGCCAACTTTTTGACCGCTGCGACGCCGAGAATCGCCAAGATGACCACACCTAGAAGCGTTGCTGCGTAGCGATGTACCATCTCTGGCCAAGCTTTGTCCGCTTCGAGAGGCATCGCCGGAAAACGTTCATTTGCGGTAGCGATATCTGCTTCAGACTGTGGTACCGTCAGAAAGCCATAGCATCCGGGCCAATCCGGACAGCCAAGACCCGCGTCGACGAGTCGCGTATAGGCGCCAAGAACGACGACAAGTAGTCCGAGCGCAAATGCACAAATAGTTAAGTAGCGAGTTGCGAGGGACGCGTGATCGTCTAAGCCGGTCAATCTGAGAAAGCAGAAGAAAATTAGCGGGGTATAGAATGGCAGTAATGCCACCAAATTAATTCTAGGAGCGGGAGAATGGTTAGTCGTCGAGACTTACTTGGAAAGTCACTGCTTGGTGTGGGAGCCGCCCCACTAGTTTTCCGCACACACGTGGTACGTGGAGCATCGAAGATAGCACCGACGCCGGACATGGAGACGGGGTTACCTCTTGTGAAACTACCTGAAGGCTTCACATATCGGAGTATGAGCTGGACAGGAGACCCACTTGCGATTGGCGGAAAAGTACCAGATCGCCATGACGGTATGGCCGTTGTGGACGGTGCGGGAGACAGTGAGGTTGTTCTTCTCCGGAACCACGAACGATACTTCGGCGACACCATTCAGGGTGAAGGACTGCCAGTCTACGATGACTTTAAGATGCCTGCGCAAATACTGCAACGAGTGGGTCTTCCACTTGGTATAGCTGGCGGTGTGACAGGTGTCGTACTTAGCGAAGGTCAGTATCGGGAAACCGTGCCTCTGATCGGCGGGACGATGATCAACTGTGCAGGAGGGCGATCGCCGTGGGGTACGTGGCTGACTTGCGAAGAGGTTGCATTTAGGGGAAGCAACATCAAGCTGCCGGACGGTTCAAGCGCGAAAGACCACGGGTATGTCTTTGAAGTACCGCCTCCTCATCTCGGTAAAGCGACTGCCGTGCCCATAAAGGACATGGGTTTCTTCCGACACGAAGCTGTCGCGTTCGATTCAAAGACTGGTTACGCCTACTTAACTGAGGATAACGGCCCTAATTCTGGTTTTTATCGCTTCGAGCCGAGCAATTTAGAAAGGAGAGTCGGCGCGCTGGATGAAGGCGGGAAACTGTCGATGCTGAAAGTCAAAGGACAAGCGAACGCAAATCTGACCGCGTCACCCGAAGGCGCTTCATTCGATGTTGAGTGGATTGCAGTCGATGACCCAGATGCTGATCCTGAAATACTGAATAGCTATGGCAACGGTTTCGAAAACTTGATGGGGGAAGGCAAATCAGGTCCGTTCTTACAAGGTGAAGCTGGGGGTGGTGCTACCTTTAGCCGTGGCGAAGGCATTTGGGAATATGAAGGACGGCTCTATTGGATAGACACAGCAGGCGGACCGGCGGGGACCGGAAGCGTCTGGTTGTACGACCCGATAGTTGAACGCCTCATATGTATCTATGCATCGGGTTCCGAAGAAGAAGCAGACGCCATCGACAACATTGCGGTTAATCCCGTGAATGGGATGATCGTCCTTTGTGAAGATGGTGGAGGCGTACATCACGCAGACAATACGCTGAAGTACGGTTGTCGTCTGTTAATCGCGAAGCAACCGGGTCACGAAGTCATTACTTTCGCTGAGAACAATCTCGACCTGTCAAATGGCGTGCCAGATCGCCCAGAAATCGAAGCACAAGATTACCGTTCGTCAGAATGGGCTGGTGCGACTTTCTCCCGAGATGGTCAAACGCTTTATGCGAATATTCAGTCGCCGGGTGTCACATTCGCGATTCAGGGACCGTGGTCAACTTTGTAGGACGGTTTGAACGTTAGTTTCGAGCGGTAGATTCAGCACTCAACAGACTAACGTAGATTGCGCCGATTGGCCTTGATTAACGCTTGGTTGCGAGCGTGAGTCCATCGCCGATCGGTAGCATGACGTTATTTACTCGCTCGTCGTGCTGTATCTTGGTGTTGAGCGCTCGGATAGCAAGGGTTGATTCGTCGTTGTAGCTATCGTCTGCAACTCGTCCTGTCCAAAGCACGTTATCGACGGCTACGACGCCACCGACTCGCAATAACCGTAAGCAGCGTTCATAGTAACGATCGTAATTCGGTTTGTCGGCGTCGATGAACGCGAAGTCGAACGAACGCTCTCGACCCTCTTGAAGAAGTGCATCCAGTGTCTCAACCGCGGGTCTAAGTTGCAGATCGATCTTCTGTGCAACGCCTCCGCGCTCCCAATACTCTCTCGCCATACTAGTCCACTCTTCGCTAACGTCGCAAGCGACAAGTTTCCCATCGGCTGGTAGTGCTTCAGCGACGCACAACGCGCTATATCCGGTGAAAGTACCCACCTCTAAGGCGTTTTTCACATTCATGAAACGGACAAGCCAAGACATAAACGCGCCTTGAAGTGGTGATACCTGCATTACGGATGCAGGCATGGGCGCTGTCGCCTTACGCAATGCTTCAGCGGTTTCCGATTCGGATCGTACGTGGTTAAGGAGGTAACCGTCGATTTGGTCGTTGACGACGATCGTTGATGATGACATGCCGTGCTCCGGTCTACTTTTTTGAAATGGTTAGCTTCTAGAGCCGATATTTGGCATTGCAGCGCCATTGACGTCATATTGAAATTTCACATGGTCTTTCATGAACAATGGATCGCGGAGATCAACCATGCCAGGACCGACGTGAATCAAGCCAAACTTGTACCCGATCAGCCGCCGTAAGTGCTCCGGCATTTTCTCAACTTCTGATCGTGGTACACCGACGAATTGGTTTTCTTGTTGAGCTAGATAGGATAGATTGAAATTGATGTCAATGGCAAGGCGACTTTGATCGGTGTTATTAGCGCCGCCTCCATGCCATAGAGCACCGGACCAAATCAACATCGACCCGGGTTTCATTTCCACTTGAATCGGCGTTACAGCAGGAGGCTGTTTGACTGGTGTGTCATGCCACAGATGTGACTTCGGGACAAGGTGTGTGGCACCGTTCTCTTTCGTGAACTCATCGACGGCGATTACGGTATTGACTACGAACGGTGGATGTGGTCGTGGAATTGGCCAAAGGCCATCGTCTTGATGCAACCCTTGTGCCTTCGCGCCGGGCAAGAGATCGAACATCGCCACCACCGACACTTGGATATTTGGTCCTAAAACTCCTTGTGCGAGTGCTACTAATCTTGGATCACAGACCAGATCATCAACACAGCGAGTTTTTGCGAGTAGGTTGTGAGCACGAACTGTCGTGAAATCAGGCGGCATCAACTCGCGAATTGGATTGACTTCACGACGCAAATCCACACCGAGCCTCTCGACTCGTTCTTCGGTAAGCCAATTGGGGATGAGGGCGTATCCGTTTTCGTTGATGCTGTCTACCCAACCGTCCAATCCAGGCACATGAATCTCTTCGCCAAACACGTTGGTCGTATCAGGATTCGTGCTCACCGGAGACCTCGTTTCAACTTTTAATGGCACCGTATTATTAAGAAATACGCGTGTAGGCGTATCTCAGTGCCGATCTATTCTCCGATAAAACGAGGTCTAGGATGACAGCATCAGCCAAACCTAAAAACGCGATTGTGATCTTGTTGGATAGCTTTAATCGACACATGATCGGGGACTATGGCGGGACAGAATTCGATACGCCGAACATCGATCGATTCGCACAACGAGCCGTACGATTCAATCGACATTTCATTGGGTCCTTTCCGTGCATGCCTGCTCGCCACGATCTGCTATGTGGTGCGATGGATTTCTTGTGGAAGCCTTGGGGTTCTATCGAGCTATGGGAGCGTCCGATCACGGCTTATTTGCGGGAAGCCGGCGTGAACACCGTGCTGTTCACCGATCATCCTCATTTGTTCGAGACTGGAGGCGAGAACTACCACACAGACTTTTTCGCATGGGAGTACCTTCGAGGACACGAGAATGATCCTTGGAAGTCGCGACCTGATCCGTCTTGGATCGGTGCAATGGCATTACCCGCTGGGAGTCGAGAGTGGCACTACGACCGTTCGCGTACCTATTTTCGGGAGGAAATAGATTTTCCAGGTCCGAAGACCATGAATGCGACTGCGAACTGGATCGACTTAAACGGTGACTTTCACGATCGTTTTCTACTATACGTTGACGAGTTCGATCCACATGAACCTTTTGACTCGCCGACTCCATGGATGGACCGTTATGACCCTACCTGGGATGGTCCGCGCATTATCTGGCCACCCTATCGTGTTAGGAATGTCGAACGCGGCGTGATCACGGAACGCGAAGGCAGTCATATCCGTTGCAACTACGGATCGAAGCTGTCCATGATTGACCACTGGTTTGGGAAGGTCTTGGACGCGCTTGACAGAAACGAGTTGTGGGGCGACACGATGGTAATCGTGTGTACGGACCACGGTCATTACCTCGGCGAGAAAGACATCTGGGTTGACATCCTCCCCTACCTGAAGGAAGGGGATTCTTACCGCGCTCAAGCATGGCATGGAGCCATCATTTGAGTCGCCTCTGTGGGTTCCTGCTGCTGACGACGACCGTCGTTCACTTCACAGGCGAACCGGGCATGCCCTGCCCTTAGTACATTGATCGCGCCGACCACGTCGGCATTGGCTTCATAACCGCAACTCACGCATTTGAAATGCGCTTGGGTCTGACGGTTCGCTTTGGCGATATGACCGCAGGATGGACACGTACGGCTGGTGTTCTGAGGTGGCACTGCGATCAGATGCCCACCTTTCCACGCCATCTTGTAGTCCAACCATAGGTTGGCCAACTGCCGTCGAAACTCACCCCATCCCTGATCGAGGATGGCTTTGTTGAGTCCCGACTTCGCCTTGACCTGTGTTCCTGGTTGCGCCTTGGTGCCCTGCGCCGACTTCGTCATGTTCGCCACCTGCAAGTCCTCAACGCACACGAACGCGTGGTTTTTGCTGATCGTGGTCGAGGTCTTATGGAGGTAGTCATGGCGGACGCGGGCGATCCGGGTGTGCACACGCTGAACACGTCGTTTAGCCTTGTGCCAGTTGTTGCTGAACTTGATCTTGCGGCTCAGCGCTTGTTGTGCTTTCCTTAAAGCGGTCTCATGCTTTCGAAAACTGTTGAGCGGTGCATAGCACGTGCCATCGGAGAGCGTGGCGAATTGCACGATGCCCATATCGATGCCAACGTCGTTGCCTTCAGGGATGGGAATCTCGACCTCCCGTTCGGTCTGAATGGATACGTACCACTTGTCGTACGAGCCACTGACCGTGACGTTCTTGATCGTTCCCAGCACCTTCCGACTGTGCCGATAACGTACCCAGCCGAGCTTCGGCAGGAAGATGCGCTTATTGTCTTGGTCCAGTTTGATCTGCTTAGGCTCCGGATAACGGAATGAGTCC
>JAJECH010000005.1 GCA_022822135.1 Pseudomonadales bacterium | reverse complement strand
AAGAACGAGGTCGAACTCGGTTCAGGCTTGATGCCGTAGGTGGCTTCAAAACACTGATTGAACTGATACGTCGCCAGACGTTCCGCGAGAAAGTGGTTCCACACGAAACGACACGCCCCGGCACGTCGCTCCAGTTGCTTTGCGCGGGCGCGCGTCACCGGGAGTAGGCGAAACGTAACGTTGCGATGTACGAGTGTCAAGGGTCTTCCTCAATCGAGGACACTAACTATACAAAAATATAGATATAGAATCATGAAATCGTTTGGGTAGTCAGGAATATAAGTCCCATATCAATCAACCACACGCATCTGCTCACGAGGAACGATTAGAGCTAACAATCCGATGAAGCACTAAGACAAATATGAAGCGTGTCGAGGACGAGTAAGACTCGTTGTATTTACAAGCGTGTTTTTTTTGGCGCATGCACTCATACAATGGCGTGCGTTCGTGCGAATCAGTTTTTCAGCTTCGCGCCACCTTAACCACGGAAGAAAGGAAACAGCGAGCGATGAATTTGGCTAAAGGTCATTCAATAAGGTTCTTCGTAGCTGCCATCATGCTGGCTTCAACCAGCTTCGTGACCGCCGACTCATTGACCGTCGTTTCATGGGGTGGATCCTACGCGAAAGCATGCGTTGAGGGTTACCACAAACCTTTTACCGAGGCAACAGGTATTGAAATAAAACTCGACGACTACAACGGTGGTCTCGCTCAGGTGCGAGCGCAAGTAGAAGCCGGAAACGTCCATTGGGACGTGGTTGACGTTGAGCTGGCAGATGGCGTCCGCGGGTGTAATGAAGGTTTATTCGAACCCTTTGATCCCGCTACGTTACCACTCGGTGCAGACGGCACTGACGCGACCGAGGATTACTTCCCTGGCATGATCACTGAATGCGGGGCAAATCAGCTGTTCTACTCGACTATTTATGCGTACAACTCTGATCATATCGAAGGTCAAAAGCCAACGTCTATTGAAGATTTCTTCGATCTTGAGCGATTTCCTGGTCGTCGAGGTATGCGACGTTCACCTGTGGTGAACCTTGAATTCGCACTAATGGGAGATGGCGTAGCTGTTGAGGACGTGTACGATGTCCTGAACACTGATGCGGGAATCCAACGCGCTTTTCGAAAATTAGATTCCATCAAGGACGACATCGTCTGGTGGGAGGCGGGCGCACAACCACCCCAAATGTTGGCCGACGGCGAAGTAGCGATGTCAACCGCCTATAACGGTCGAATCTTCAACGCACAGGTTGTAGAACAACAGCCACTGGTCATCGTCTGGGATGGTCAGGTCCTTGATACAGGATATCTCGCCATTGTTTCGGGGACCAAAAATCTTGATGCGGCACGTCAGTTCGTGACCTTTGCTTCAAGACCTGCCTCGATGGCGGCCGTTACGCGGCACATCTCCTATGGTCCAACAAGACTGTCTGCGCAACCTCTTGTTTCGACCCATCTAGCAAGTGGCGTCGACATGCAACCGCATATGCCGAGTAATCCAACAAATATGGCGCGCGCACTACCGAACGATTGGGCGTGGTGGAGCGACAATCGTGACGAAATGAATGTGCGATTCGCCTCTTGGCTGGCGCGTTGAATTCAACGGAACAAAAACAATCCTCGCTTGCAGCGTCGTGCGTGTTCAATGCACTTACGCTAATCGATGTCTGCCGTTGACTTCCTTCGATGCAAACGAGAGCGACATTCAGCGTCCATCACGAACTAGACATGTCGCTCTCGAATAAAGTTGGTAGACCTTACGCAGATAACTTCCGACTGGGAACCGATTTTCGCGGATCGAAAAACGGCACAGCGGCAGTCTTCGCGGGAGCCGTTCCGTGCAGCGTCGTCACTTCGATTTCAATGCCTGGCTCTGCCAGCTCGATCGGTACCCAAACGTAGCCGATGTTTCGCTGCATGCGCGGCGACCAGAGAATGAGGGTGACCGTCCCTATTTCTTCACCATTGCGATAAATGGGCGCTACATCCGGTCGACCGGGAATTCGTTCATCTTCATCGAGTATGACCCCGACGAGCTTCTTACTCACTCCTTCCTCTTTGATACGCATCAGCGCATCCTTGCCAATGTAGTCAGCGGACTGGTCTTCCACAAGTCGTTCGAGTCCCATGACCTCGAACGGATTGTTCTCGATCGTGATATCCGCGCCGTAACGGAAAATGCCTGCTTCGACGCGACGGATCTGTGAAGGTGCGATTGGTCGAATGTTGTGTGGTTTTCCGACTTCCATGATTCGGTCCCACATCTGTTCGCCGCGACTCGGGTCGCACAAGTAAATCTCAAAACCGATCTCGGCGCTCCATCCAGTCCTGCTAATCACGACAGGAATACCGTCGAGATCTGTCTGCAACGTCCAGTAATACCGGATCTTCTTGACCTGTTCGCCGAACAGTTCAACCATCACGTCCAGAGATTTCGGACCTTGGACCTGGACCGGATAGATTTCAGGTTCGCGGACCTTTACATTCAAACCGCAACCGACGGAATAACCGCGCGCCCACAATCCCGCATCCGAATCCGAGAGTGCAAGCCACCATCGGTTTTCTTCGACACGTAGCAGGACCGGTTCATTAACGATGCCGCCATCCTCTGCGGTTATCAAGACATATTTGCCTTGACCGACCGCACATTTTGTCAGATCACGACACGTCAGTCGGTTCGTGAATTCCGAGGCGTCGGGTCCAGTGATCTCGACGATACGTTCGACACTGACATCCCAAAGAGTCACATCCTCCGTGAGTGCACGATACTCCTCAAGCGGATCGTCGTAGAAATTCGGTATATACATGTGGTTGTATATGCCCCATGACTTGCAGCCATCTCGGCGTGTAGCCTCGAAAAACGGCGATTTGCGATAGCGCGGACCGAATAAAAACTCGGCCTTGGTCAAGATTTCGTTCATGCTATTCAACTCCTCTCTGTTGCAGCGTCACAGCACGTGTAGTGGGTTATGCTCTCAATCTCTCGTTGCGAGGATCGTAGAGCGGGTCGGCGACGACTTGCGCCGCACGTCGACGACCTAGGATAGAAATTTCAAGTTCAGTATCAGGCGCGGAAAATTCCGGTTCGACAAATGCAAAAGCGATGCTCCCACCGACGGAGTATCCGTAACCGCCACTGGTGGTAAGGCCTACCAGCCGATCACCGATGTAGACCGGTTCATTACCGTGAGCATCCGCGTCAACGGCATCGACCGATAGGTATACCAATCGACTCTCCGTGTTGTTCTTGGTCCGTTCGATCACCGCGTCCTTGCCGATAAACGGACTATCAAAATCGACGAACCGTTCCATACCGGCTTCGATGAGCGTGAGCTCCGTCGTCAGTTCCAACCCCCATGCCCGATACGCTTTTTCCATTCGAAGCGCGTCCATGGCATAAAGACCGAAATCCGCAATACCGTAGGCTTCCCCTGACGACATCAATGCGTCATAAATCTTGTTCATGTTTGATATTGGATGGTGCAGTTCCCAACCGAGTTCGCCAACGTAAGACACGCGAAGCGCACGCACCGGCACCCCTGCGATTTCGATTTCGCGACCGGACAACCATGGAAACGCAGTCGTACTGAGATCAGCATCCGTAAGTTCACTCAGCAATTCGCGAGATCGCGGACCTGAAACAAGCAAGGTACCGTAGTCCTCAGTAACATCTGAGATCGCAACGTTCTCCTCGTCATGCTGGTGTTGCAGTAACCAATCGTGGTCGTGGATACGCGCCACCGCGGCCGATAGCAGATAAAAACGATCCGTGTCGAATCGGGTCACCGTGAATTCGCTTTCGATGCCGCCTAACTCGGTTAGTGCATGTGCAAGGGTGACTCGACCGTTTCTGGGAACACGATTTGCTAATACCCGATCAAGAAATGCCGCCGCGTCCGCACCCGTCACATCGAACTTGCTAAACGCCGAAAGGTCAATAACACCGACCCGTTCGCGCACTGCTCGGCACTCCTCGCCAACCGTATCGAAACAGTTCATGCGGCGGTGGCCGTATTGTTCTTCGACGCCGGGCGGCGCAAACCACTTCGGTCGCTCCCAACCAAACGTCTCAGCGAAGATCGCGCCGCGGCCAGCTAGTTTGTCATAGATCGGCGTTGTTCGAATTGGCCGGCCGGCTTCGCGATATTCGCCTGGATAGTGCACCTGGTACATTTGGTGATACTCATCCACAGCTTTCGCGACACCATAGTCGCCGGCGGACCACGAGCCAAAGCGCCTGGTCTCCATCTCGCGCACGTTTATTTCGGTCTGACCGTGCGTCATCCACTGCGCGAGGTACTTCCCTGCGCCCGGTCCCTGAGTGATGCCGATTCCAGCGCCACAGCACATCCAAAAGTTCGCCAATCCTGGCGCGGGACCAATAAGAAACCCACCATCCGGCGTATGAGTGATCGGTCCGCTGACAACCCGTTTGATCCCAGCGTTCTCGAACACAGGGAGGCGACGCCCCGTCAACTCAAGCCAAGGAATGAGGCGTTCAATATCCGGTGGCAGTAACTCGGCGTCGAACGTCCAATCGATGCCATCGAGCGCCCATGGTTGCGAACCTGCGGTCTCATACGGACCGACAACCAACCCTTGTCTCTCCTGTCGGTGATAACACGATGCACGAGGATCGCGTACGACCGGAATTTCGCGATCGAGCGCTTTGACCTCATCAAGATCTTCGGTCACCAGGTATTGGTGGACCATATTGACGATTGGCACGTGAATTCCCACCATCGCTCCGATCTGAGGCGCGAATCCTCCAGCCGCATTGACAACGTGCTCCGCAACAATGGTGCCTTGCTCGGTGACGACATCCCATTCGCCGTTCGTGCGCAGCTTAATATCGATAACCCGATTACGAACGTAAATCTCAGCGCCGCCTTGTCGAGCACCTGCGGCCATCGCCATGGTGCTGCTAGCTGGGTCGGTGTGCCCATCGCCCGGCGTATAAGCTCCGAGCAGCACACCTTCGGTATTCATGAGTGGATGCAACTCTGAGATTTCCGAGGGTCCGATTAAGTGACACTCTGCACCCACGCACTGAAGCACACCTTGAACGTAGTGAAACCAGTCTACCTCGTCCTGGTTTGTTGCGAGGCGAATCGAACCACAACCGTGCCAACCCGTGGTCTGACCTACTTCTGCCTCTAGACTTTGGTAAAGCTGCGACGTATACAGGTGTACCTTCGCCATATTGAGGCTGCCGATGAAGTGGGGAATCAAACCGGCCGCGTGCCACGTCGACCCAGATGTCAGCTCGCCTTTATCCAGCAGCACGACATCTGACCATCCTTCTTTCGTCAGGTGGTACAGCAGGCCGACACCCATCACGCCGCCGCCGACTACGACAACACGAGCGTGCGTTTTCACCGACACAACCGTTTGGTCAACAATTTCGGCTCCACGAACGACTCCTCATCTATAGTCACCCTTCCCCTTCGTGAGCGCAATGCTCGAGCCGCGGAAACGCTTGGTAGATTCTAGTTCGAAAATGACGTTACGCTAGCTATTTTTTGACGATTTTTTAGTTCTCGAGATTTCATAAAAACACGGTTCATCGGGTTAAGTGAATACGCGCTGACACGTAAATCTAGGGATTCGATTGCGAGAGCGTCAAACTCACTTAATCCACACGTTTGCGCCCCGAGATTAACCAACGCCTGCCGTCGGTTGGTCGCCTTAGAACGAGACGAGCGCTGACCCATTCGCACATCCCCTCGTGAACACTAAAATCGTTCATTAACTCGAGTACTGTCTGAACACATAGAACGCAAGCATGTTGATTTGTAGTGCGAAGCTGAAATATCTCGTTCCCGTGATGGGAGTTGCGTTCGGCTTATTGGGATGTAGCGCGGTAAATTCTGAGAACCGGGCCGAGCAGAATGTCGCAAGCGCTGCAAACGTCATAGAGATCACCTGCGGCTTAAAAACCTTAGAGGTACAAATTGACTCGCTGACGCCAGAGCAAAAAGAGGAAGTAGAACGATTAAAGACCCGTTGTCGAATCGATAACGCGGCTCGAAAATTTGACCTGCCAGCTAGAACTTTTCCCGAGATTCTTGAAGATCGACCTGGATATCAGTGTAATGACTGTGATGTCAAATCTCGGAATTAACAATCGGAACCGAAGTTCAGAGACTAATTAATCGGCAGAATCCCTGATTCTCTGTAATACACGAAAGGTTCCGCTTCAGTCTGTGCGCCACCTGCTGGGTTTGGTGCGCCATAAGTCGGGATCTCAGTCCCATTGCGAGCGATCCTACCTGCCATGGACATGCGCCTAGCACCGTGCCCGAACGCAAGACTCCGATGTAGTACGGAGGAATGGAATAGGACGAATTCGCCGCGTTTCATAGGTAAAGGCGTGACACGTTCCTGAATAACTTCAGGCGCTTCGAGAAAGTGCCGCGGGATATCGCGGTCGAAACCCTCGATTGGCTGATGTGAACCTCGCACATACTCAAGTCGACCTTGATCCATGTCAATGTCTGTAAGCGCAAAAGTCACCGTGAAATGGTTCCGCGTATCGTAAAGGTCGATCGGCGCGAACCCGTTTTCAAAATGGCGATCGTGATGCCATTTATTCTGTCCTGTGCCGTCGCTCTTAACGAAGAAATTGGTGCGCCAAACAAAGAGATCGGTACCGATCAGTTCCTTCGCCGCCGCTTGAAAATTCATGTCGAAAAACAAACTCTGAATGGCATCAACGTCCATATGGCGATCGATGAGCGGATTCACAACATCTTCAAGCGACTGACCTGTTTCTCGTAGTTTCTGAAGTTGCGCGCGTCGTTGCGCTTTGAGCCTGGAAACTTCGTCATAAACCTCGTCAAGTCGCGATTCATCCGCCAGTTTTAGTGGACCGGCTATGCCGTCACGATGCAATTGCTCTTTGACTTCGTTCGAGCAGAACATGCTTGCTTGCATTGATTGTCACATAGAGTTAGAAGGGCGGAACCACAGGTGACGCCGATAGCTCGCCTTCGTTCTCGCGGCTTCAATATTAACTGCAAATCGAGAAACCTAACGTCTACCACAGCGAAAACGTCGCTGAATGTGCCGGTCCACCGGTCTTTGCAGGTGCGTTAGTCACTTAAATCGACTAGCGATGCGAAGTACCCCTTTGGTGTCACATAATTCAGTTCATTCGGTCGTCTCGAGTCGCGCCACGTGGCTGCAACCCAAAAGAACCTTGAGCTAGCACCTGAACTGCAAACGTCTAAGTGGTTTAACTCCGATCACGCCTTCACGCTTGAAACACTCCGTGGTCGAGTGGTCGTTCTCGTCGCGTTTCAAATGCTCTGCCCAAGTTGCGTAGCAACGACGATCCCGTTAGCGAAGCGAATAGATCAGACGTTCGACGTTACCGAGCTGGCAGTCGTAGGTTTGCACACGGTATTCGAACATCACGATGTCATGACACCTCAAGCGCTCGAAGTGTTTCTCTCAGAGTACAGAGTCAGCTTTCCAATCGGCGTAGATACCCCCGACCCGAAAGGTGGCACAATCCCGATGACCATGCGAGCCTATGGAATGCAAGGGACACCAACGCTCGTGCTGATTGATAGTGAAGGTCATCGTCGCGCACAACATTTCGGCTTGCACGATGAATTAGTACTGGGAGCGGAAATAGGTCTGCTACTTGCCGAACGGCGGCGACTGAAAGGAAACGACGAAGGACGCTGATGAGGCAAGTCATCTTCTTGTCCGCGAAACCGCACCTATCCCATCTAGTGCATTGACATAGGCCAGCACCATTTCGACTTCCATTCCTATCGATCGGTGGTCAGTCCTAATCTATGCGATACATTTCTGTATTTGTCAACACCGAATCTAACCTAATAAACACGCATGCAGCAGACCTCCTACTCGCAGTTGAATTTACGTTCGTTCGGCACCATATTAGCTAATAAGACATCCTGAATCAACGGGAGGAAGGCTTCGATGGCGACGCAAGCAATACCTGCACCGACTAATCTGGATTTTGAAGAAGGTACCATCGGTGACATTCCCGTCAGTTGGGCTTCTCCTACACAACGCAACGGGTACACCGTTCGTCTCACTGACGAAGCGCCCAAGCGGGGTCAGCTTTGCGTCGAAATAGCCAAGTCCGAAGATGGCGAATCCCGTGACGTTTCATTTGGCAATGTCATGCAGATGATCGATGCCGCCCCGTTCCGAGGCAAACGACTGCGTTTCACGGGTTGGGCGAGAACCCGAAGTGCCATTACCGACTGGTTAAAACTGTCCTCAAGCAAGGCGCAAGCGTGGCTACGAGTCGATCGATCACTCGGAACGATTGGTTTTTTTGACAACATGCAGGATCGCCCGATCCGTTCCAGCAGTTGGCACCATTTCGAAATCGTTGGTGACATTGCCAACGACGCTGAACACATCAACTTAGGACTAATTCTCCAAGGGAATGGAAAAGCGTGGCTCGATGACGTTCAGATTGAGGTTCTTGGCGAAGGCGGTAAAGGAAATCAACCGCCTGTTGAACTCTCTCAACGCCAACTAGACAACATCATTGCGCTTACGCGACTCATCGGATACGTAAGGTTTTTTCATCCGACGGATGCTGCGGCAGAGACAAACTGGGATCTATTCACGATCAACGCGATTCGAAGAGTCGAAGGCGCCGGTTCACCCGAAGAACTAGCTCTGCTTCTCAAAGAAGTACTCCATCCCGTCGCACCTACCGTACAAATCGGCGTGCGCGATTCGGAATTTGCGTTGACGAAGCCTTCGGATGACGTTGAGTCAAACGCAAGTGTGCGTTACTGGGAACATCGCGGCGTTAAGTTGGACGATTCAGGCTCAATCTACTCGAGCAAACGACTTACTTCATCAAATGCACCCGTGAACCCTAAAGAACCTATTCGAGGCGATCTTGGCGGTGGCGTTATTGCTCTCGTCCCGACCGCGATCCCTATGAAAGACGCGGTTTCGTATGAAGGCGTCGCTTTCAAGAATTTGGTAATTGACAACTTGCCAGACGATTGGAAACCTTCAGCTGATGATCGATCAACTCGCCTTGCAGCTGTTGTTTCGACATGGAACGTCTTCCAGCACTTTTACCCTTATTTCGATGTGGTTGACATCGACTGGCACAAGGAATTGGCACGTGCTCTCGTTGCTAGCGCGACGGACGACAGCGCGTCCGCTTTCTCTCATTCGCTCGAACAACTCATCGCGGCACTACGCGATGGTCACGGCCGCGTGTTTCCGATGTCACGTTTTGTGCCGCCACCCGTCGCATTCGACTGGGTCGGTGATTCGATCGTCGTTACCGCAATTGGAAAAGATGTCGACGAACGTCTTCATATCGGCGATGTGGTGAAAGAGATCGATGGAGAATCGATAGATACGATCGTCGCTTCGTTACGTGGCCGCATTTCAGCGGCAACGCCAGGATACCTACGTAATAGGATTCTCAGCCAACTGGGTTATGGCGCAAATCGTTCCTCATTTTCTCTCAAAACGCGTTCTCCTGACGGCGAATTGAAAGAAATTTCACTGGAGAGAGTGGCGACTTCGAACTTTCCGCAACCTCTTCGCGAGTCGCATCCCGATCAAGGTTCAGAATTAGCCGATGGTGTAGTTTATGTGGATTTAGATCGAGTCAACCGACAGCACGAATTCACAAAACTCATTCCAAAGCTAGCGAAGGCAAAAGGGATCGTGTTCGATCTTCGCGGATATCCTAGTTTTAGGTTTACCCGTGTCATTTCACATTTAATCGATGAACCTGTTACTTCCGCACAGTGGCATATTCCGCTTGTACATCACCCAGACCAACGCGACACCAAGTACACGTTCAGCAATTGGAAAGTGCGGCCACGTTCTCCAAGATTTACGAAGAACATCGCATTCGTCACGGATGGACAAGCAATAAGCGCCGCCGAGACGTTAATGGGAATAGTTGAGCACTACAAGCTAGCTGAAATTGTCGGACAACCTACTGCAGGTACCAATGGCAACATTAACCCGTTCACGGTGCCAGGCGGATTTTCGATTGTCTGGACCGGAATGCGCGTACTGAAGCATGACGGGTCACAACACCACGGTATAGGGATTCAACCAACCATACCGGTGTCGCGCACGATCGAGGGTATAGCTGCAGGAAGAGATGAGTTCTTGGAGCAGGCGGTCGCCACTGTGGTCCAGCAGATTGAACCGAATTGACATAGGTCTCGGCTACCGCGTCGAAGTTAGTTGGCCTAACCTCTAATCGTTTCGCGTGATCGGGGTTGACGGAGGACCTTCTACCGCCACTTAATCCACCATCCGTGCGGCGACGCATCTGCCAGAATCTCGGTGTCGCTTAATCCATGTTGATACCGCGTGAGCGAAAGTGTGGGTTCGCTACCTTCAAGAGCGATTTGCCACACTGCACGTCTCTCACTTTCTATAGCTAAGGTTTGGCTCAAGCGCTTTCGGCTTTCTTTCGGAAACTGATAAAGCGCGATCGTCGAATAGACGACAAGTGCATGCTCGTGAGGAACGGTTGACATCAAAGTAGGGAGAACGTCTGTCGCATCGCCTGAGTGCAAGCGGACGGCACTATGTCTGAACTCATCTGCGGCGTCGATCAATTGCTGGTGTCGTTCGACATGCTCCGGCCAAATCAATGCTCGCAACCAGAGTAGTTGATCGGGATTCGTGAGATCTACTGGGTCAAGGTCGACGCCCTCCCTGCTAGCGACTTTGATCGTCTGCGCTAAAGGTGGCAATGAACGACGCCCCCTTATTTCTGCTTTGAGGTGAATTCGCGAACTCTCTGTTCCCCAGTTCACCACTTTGTCTCCATTACTTTGATATTCGTAGTAATAGTGGTCGAAATTTAGATTCAAGCCGGCGCTTGCGCCGATATCAATTAGTGCAAGCGGCAAGCGCGATGCCTCGCTCACAAGGGAGAAAGCCGGAAGCAGGCACGTGCATCTACGAACTACGTTGGTTTGAGTTCGACGTGAACTAATCAGGTCAATAATCGATTTTCTGTGACGGAAGCAGAAATCACGAAAGTCCGTGAAAACAGGTCGATCGGACTTCACTCCATCAGCGATGATCGGATAGTGAGCGGAGAGTGGATGCTCAACTCCTTTTAGTAGTAAATACTGCACCGCCGCAAAGAGCATATTCGGTGTAGGTTGATAGCTTCTCGTATTCGCCGCAATTTCGAGAAGGCTGTGATCGTTCGATACACCTCGCGCGAGCTCTTCGTACAGCGGCGATACAAGATCCCGAGCCTCTATGTCAGCGAATCGAAGGAACGCGCTACGCAGCGTGTTCAATAGTTCACGTTGCATCCTCTGTTGTTTACATCGAGTTAGAGTGATTCAAAACACATCGAACGTTCGCGCCCTTTCCGAGTATTTCAGAAAAAACTCCCTTTTGAACATTGATGTTCTACGAAGGGAATTGATCAAGCACACGTTCGTAGAACTTGCACAAACGTGAATAGTCAACTTGGGGTGGTTGTCGATTACTCAGCAAGTATTCGAGCGCGTCTAGGATTTGATGCCAACCTGCTGTTACTCCCGGATTCCACACCTCGACGACTCCACCAGGATACTGATCTACCGATTCGACCGTCATTCGATCAATCACCGTTAATCGCATCCGCGTTTTGTCACTTTCGTCGTTTGATTCGATCTCAAACGACCAGAATGCATCCTCGTCGCTATCAAATCGGATAGCACGTCCTTCGTCATAAATTCCGATCGTTCCGGCCAATTTCGGTTGAGACCCGAACGAATAAGGCGAGCCTACTTGCGGTTCGAAGGTTACTGGCAGTAGCCACTTAGCGATTTCATCGGGTACCGAAAGCACGTCCCAAAGACGCTCTTGCGAGACTTCGAAGTCTCTTGAAATGTGAAACGTGTAAACGTCGGTGAAGTACCCCATTCGCGGTACGAATTCGAGAAGATCGGACCAATTACGGAATCCATACTCACGAGCGAGCACGAATTGAGCTTCCTGAAGTCCTAAGTCTTGGTTTTGTGAATAGTGTGCGCTAACCCGTGATACAGCGTCAGGGTCGTCCTTACGCCAATCACGCAATAGAGCCTTGGCCTGTTTGCGTAAATTCTCGATATTAGGACTATGGGAAGGTGCCATAGCAAAACCTCCTACATGGTCGGTGTCCGCGAACCGACCTCTTTAAGAAGGTCAGGATGAGTATGGCAGAGGGGCTTAGCCCTTCCCGCGGACTGGGCGCGTTCCACCAGATACGCGCAACAAAATCATAGCATGGTGTACCGTCTATTCATTGGTTGCAAGTCGCAAGAACCACTACGATGAACGTATGGGAGTTTTCTTTAACTACAGCAGTATCTAACGATTTGATGCCTGCTTCGGTGCACTACGAGTCGTCGTACTCTTCGTCCCCCGTCAACCCGGGCTTACAACCCATGCGTTTCCGATATCGACTCACAGCCCGTTTCAGCAATTCGTTAGGTTCAGGCGGATTGATTAGAGCGTCGTAGAAGGCGTTCCAAGCGTCCGCCCCTAGCACAATCTTCTCGAATCCTTCGATTGTTTGATCAGCTGCTTCTAATGCATTCGTCAACACGAACTCACTCATCGTCATTTGAGCATGAGCAGCTGCCTGTTCTAACTTTCGTTTGCTATGCACATCAAGTACTAATTCGACGAGTTCTGATTCCACTTTCGACGTCACGCCTGATTGCCTCTCAACCGAAGATCACGTCACATTGACGTTGATCAAATGCTACAACCAATTCGCGGCGTTACTAAATTGAATTTGTGGACAGTGCGCTGAAAGAACTCATAGTCCTTTGCTATAGCGAAAACAGTATCTGCGCTACGATCCAACACGTTACTCCGAAAACGATGAAAGTCGGTTTATCAACTGTCCAAAGTCTCTTACGCCGCCTTCTAAATACGTGCTAGGACCGAAGCAAACCGAGGGAATTCCTGCGGCTTGAGCTGCGGCAACGTTGCGCGCACGATCGTCGATAAATAAGTCAGGAATGCAACCCAATCGATCTATGAGGCAACGATACGCTTGCTCAGAAGGTTTCCGGAAACCGATGTCGCCGCTGATGACGAAACCAACGAATTTCTCCTCAAGAGCGAAGCGCTTTCGCAGTTTCAAAGACCATCTAGATACGTCGTTTGACAGGCACCAGACGTCAATCTCACTGTTCGCCGCGAACGAAAGAAAATCAAGTACACCGTCATTTAGCTCGTGACTCGCGAGATATTCGTCTTCGATACTTGGATCCAATCCGAGCTCCCGCCAAAAATCATCAACGTCAAGGACACCTAGACTGGCTCGTTCGTACAAGGCAGGCAAGTCTCCCGCCCTACTCGACGCCCCTTGACTCGAAACAAACGGGATGAGTAGCTCCTCGACATCGTCTTGGGCGCGATAAATCACACCCATTGCGTCCAATACAACCGTGCGCTTATTCCTCACTCTACCAGTTCCTAGTCTGGCGTGCATACATTCGTTCGAATATTGCTGCGAAACCAAGCATATTTAGGAAGCACTTAACCAATTTGGCATGCGGTTACATTTTGAAAACGAAATGAAGGCACCTCTGAATCAAGTCGTTCCCCACGTCCACGATATCTGAACTCGTCTCATCGCGTGTGAGCATCGCCGCTCCTACGATGAATCCGAAACCAGCGGGAACTTGCAGACAATGTAATGAGCGAAGGCGAAATGCTTCGCAACGTCGTCTGGTTAGGTCGTGAGGGAAGTTGGCCCAACGACGTTAGAGACTTGCTGCGAGAAATACCACCCGCGTGTGATCAAGACCTTCCGCCAACCATTGTTGAGGAGTCCGTAGCAGCTCCATGTTCTCATCCACATAAAGCTCAGGATTCTCGCGATGGAACCACTGTGTCACACCAACTGGGTGAAGCGTCTTCGGAATCGCTTGATTGACTTCGCCGATATTTGGCGCAAGACTGTTTCGCAAGAACTGCCAAGTAGGTACCCATCGCTTTCCATTGAGATAGAAGCTATAGAGTGTTCGGTCTGAAATCATTTGCCGAACTCTACTTGCAGAGACGTTTAGATGCTTTGCCGCGTCCTCGCTAGACTAGCTATTTTCAATCAATGCAGCAAACTGAACCGTAGTTTCTGCAACTAGATCTCGATCGACGCTGCGCCGTAGCTTCGCGCCACCTTCCCTCAGTATCTGCTGTTCAATCTCAGGAAGGCTTTCGACAGAATCCTCGTACATCTCCGGATCTTTTCGGTCTAGAACACGTCTAAGCGATTTAACCAAATCAATGCCAGATGCAACCTTAATTCCACGCTCTCTCAAGTATTTATCGCTTAACCTGGACTCCCGCGCCACGCCTCTCCTCACATACACTGACAGCGTTAGGTTTGCAACTATAAGACTAATTTCGGGAAATTGGCTTTGTATTTCTCAAGTGAGCGCGTCCCGCACTAATCCTCGGACTCGTACCGGTGGTGCAGTTTCGTCAGACAGCTTTTCGATGCATTTAAGGTGTAATCGAACCCATTTTCACCTTCCTGAATAACTTCGTCTAACCGTGATGTCGCTATGCTAAACTTCAATAAGTTAAGGCATTGTCTTAACAATTAGGAGAAAATCAATGGAAACGTTGCGTGCGGATCAAGTGCTTACGCTCGCTTCTTTCTTGCCGAAGAACGTGTCTTATCCCAAGCGGATACCCCTGAGTTTGCGCCTTAGCTATTGGGTCCGTAGTGACGAAGTTCGGCGGCGGGTAGAGAAATTGGAAAAGGACATACGAGAAGCAGTCGATGAGATTGATGCCGCGAGTCAATGTTCAGCTCAATTCGTAGGCAATACTGAAACGTGGATAAGAGACGCGAAGCAAGACGACACATTTATCGATCCTGAAGGTGAACATTGTGCGGAGCTAGAAGAATTGGAAGAGAATCTCAAATCCGCTCGCGAACGGCTTCAGGAAAATCGACAGCAACTACTACGAATCAAATTACCTACTGATACCAAACATCGTCTCGACGGTTTATACGTTGCTTGGATTAATCACACTACCAATTGGATGCAATCCCTACGGTCCATAAGAACAAATCTTCTTATTGCGGACAGCTTGCGCGAATCTGATTCCGGTGTCGTATATGACGATGTAGAAGCGTTCACTGCATCGCTAAAGTAAGAGCGCTAATTCACCGTTGGATTTGGCCATTCGTAGTTTTAGAGACGCTACGAGAAAATACCGAAAGCAATACGAAAAACTAGAAGAATCCCTGAAAGCTCAGGCTGACCGTACGCTTCGTGAGCTAGTCGAAAAAAAACTGCAGGGTGGACACCAACTTAAGGCGTTAAAAGGTCGTTCGGACATCTACACTGTCCGACTGAGCGTAAAGTACCGTCTTGTGTTTCAGTATTTTCCTGAAGATTGCTCAATCAAACTTCTGGCAATAGTCTCGAGTGATGACGTGGATTGATGTGGTGCAGACTGGTCGTTTTGAGAGCGAAACGTGGCGATATGCGCAGTGTGAGCGTCAGTATCAGAAGGGAGGGTCTATCAAGTCGACCTAACTACCTATGCGCGATAGTTCACGTCCCAGTTGACGTGCGCCGCGACACGCCGCCACGAAGATCTGGCAACATGAGTGTTTAAATTGATACGAATTGAGCCTGTCACTGTGTTGTGCCTTTACTAACGATAGTATGGCATAGATATGTCAATGTGTCAGTCGTTTACTGTCAGACAAGGTCAATTTCACAATATCTTCGATTGATAGCACAAATTGTGATATTTTCGTATGATTTCAACACCCGTGAAGAAGTGTTTTCAGGACATATCGCACTACGCATCTGACGAAAGCCAAGTTGACGCAGAGCGAGTGTGAAGCCTTCTGAGGGCGCACCTAAGTTACGGACGGCAGAGTTGACAGCCTCTGCCTGAATGCTTGCGAAAGAAGGCCGTTTGGTTGGCAAAAGCTAGTGAAGCAGGAAAGTCCTTCCTTCAAGTAGGGGCGCAGTCGCGCTTACATGGCGAGCAGTCACTCGCGCAATCCTATATCTTCTGATGAATCAACTGGAGAATGAAAGTTGACATTTAGATCCGCATGGGGTGCACTGTTAGTCACGGTCTGCTCATTCCATATCTACGCTCAAAACTATGAAACTGTGTGGTCTGCAACACTCAGAGTGGACACCGCAACGGGTGGTCATGGTGAGCTGTTCTACGGTTGTGATGATGGGAAGGCGAATCTCGATAACTGTTCGAATCCGGCTGTTCTTAGCGATAAGGATTTCGAGTACGATGGGACGACCTTCACGTTTACCAAGTTTCAACTCGATACGACTTCCCAAGGGACACAACATCGACTAACCTTCAACTTCCCAACCACGGCAGATTTACCAGATTTGATTAAATCGTCGGGAACACTTGTGCTCGGTTCAGTCACGTTGCCCTTCGCTAGTTATGATTTCGATAACAATGGAAATAGCGATTTCAGGTCTTCCTTAGTAAGTAACGTTAGAGTAGTCGAATGGCTGAATGTCTTTCAACTCTCATGGTCGGACGGACAAATGTTACCCGTCAGCATACTCGCCCCGCAACGATGTAATGCTGTAACACTAGATGCACCCACCAGCATAGTTGAAAGAGACAACGCCATGCGTCGGGGTGGGGTATTTACCGTTAAAGCAAAGTTATCGCCGGAAGGTTGTGCAACCGAAGGTGTGACGGTGGGGGCTACGATCGACGCATCAAACGCCCGATTTAATTCAATCGTACAGCAACCTTACAGTTGTCGAGAAGATGTTGTGTTCCCCATGACTGAGTCTGCATGTGTGAATCAGACACCACCTGGACGATGGGCTAGTCAGCGTTGCTCCTGCCCTGAACTTCAAGTGGCCGGAACACAAGACATCAACTTCCCACGCGGGACGAATGAGGGTAGTGTCTACTGGCATGTGGACTCACCCAACTCCGATGCCGATACATTGAAACCGCGTGGCTCATTCCGTGTGTTCCTAAGTGATTTACCGGCGGGATTAGAACCAAGGAACTCACCCATCGACGTTCAGATACTTCCTCTGAACAGTATCGTGACCCCGATACCAACTCCGCCGACCGACCCCGACCCACAAGAACCCGACTCTGACCCACAAGATCCTGATTCTGAGCCGCAGGAGCCAGACCCGCCGAGCGACCCAGATCCACAAGAGCCCGATCCGGATTCCGAACCACAAGAACCCGACCCCGATCCACCAAGTGAGCCGGAGCCGGATGATTCGCAAGACCCAAACACACCGGTCGATACCGACCCAAATCCATCCGATGACGAGCATGCGCGTGAGTCTATTGACGACGCTGTGCTGTACCTTCTGTTGGACCTTCTAGAGGACTAAACATGAAACTCTCAACCACACTTGCATCGCTCGTATTACTAGCGATCACTTCAACTTCGTATGCAGACGACTGCGGAGAAGCAGATAAGGCTGCTGATGAGAATGAGTGGGAATCCACCGGAGCATATCTCTATCAAACTTGCACGTCGGTGAAGGGAGTTAGTGTGACAGCTAGATCTGAAACCTTTCTCAGTTCGCCAAGATACGTTGTAGCTTTAGCTGCAACAGATTCTGGCGTGCGTCCCTGCATAGCAAATCGAGTATGGATCAAGGACGAGCTCAAGCCGACTACATCTACTGAACCACCAAAAGCTGATTCAAGCGAGTTTCGCAAAGATTTGGCTGAACGGAAAGCCTTATTCAATACCGCTTATATGGCCTTAATTACCGGGAAGAAAGTAAAGGTAGTTATTCATGCTGACCAAAATGAAAACAATCAGACTGTGCGGCGGGATGATTACTTGTGCCAGTTAGTGAGTATTGAGCTTACCGATGTGGACGCATACGAGGAATCAACGACGAAAAAGTAAGCGGCAAGTGCGGCACAAGCAATCTCGATGATGCTACCACCGCACAACTCACTGCGGTTGTCTACACCTCCATCGCAGGTCGACTAGTTGGCCGGCTTAGTCACGCTTAGCCTAACTTTCACTCAACGTGAACGAATACGCTGTCGCGTTGCGAAACATGAACTGAAGTCGCAATAGTTGGTCGTTATCGGAAGATCTTAAAGGATCTTTCAACCAGTGTATTTCTTCGTCAGAAACTGTTGCCGTCAGTTTCTCGCTTTCCACAATAACTCGTTGCGTGTCGTCGAGGACCCGCACAATCAGCTCACCACCATCTCGAATGTCCGCCGACACTTTGAGTAGATCCCTTACGTCAAAGATCGTTGCGGTGGTTACGATGGCCTGTTGACCTGCGTCCGACGCCTTGAACCCAGCGAACCCATCGGGCCGAAGAGTCGCCAAACAAAAGTAGCCATTTCGCCAGCTTGTGTGAAGACCGTCGCTGCCACCGTAATAAATCCTGATCTCGTCCTTGTCGAATACTGGATAAGCCGCTGCATACGCGCAACCCCAGTCGTACTCGCCTTCCTTTCCACTGTTTGGAATAAATGGAGTTCCCGGACACACGCGATGCCATGTTTCTGTATCCGGACTCCAAGTGAGCTCGGTCCAGACTCGATCCGAGACCTGATCATGAATAGCTAGAAGGCCGATGTACACACCTCCGTGGAAGAAGGTTGGCATCGCATAGGTTTGATGTCGGTCGTCGAGTCCTTCAAGAACAACGTGCGTCTTCTCCCACGTTAAAAAGTCCTCGCTCGTCGTCCGCGCAACCTGTCTCTTGAACGACTCGCTCCATTGGCGCGTAATCCCAACGTACTTATCGAGTGTAGGCGCCCAGAATGCGTTGTTATGGGTGTCGCCCGCACTGTTGGATTCTGGACAGGAGATCGCTGGTTCCCAGTCAATCCCATCGCTTGAGAATGCGACGGAAAGAATTTCAGATTTCAGGAGCGCTTTGTATCTGCGTTTTGGATCTGGATCATCAATGTCCTTGAAAACTCCAGACCCGTGCGGACCGGCTTTCTTGGCTCTCGTATTCCCACTACCCCGCCAAAGGATGTTGTTGGCTTTACTCCCGTTGTAATCGACTAGTCCGAGCTCGGGTTTGGTCCAGAGAATGCCGTCTTTCGAGCTGGCGTAGCAGAGCGCCATCTCTCGATCGAATGGTGCCTGGTATTTCGTTTCCTTCCACTGTTGCGCGCTCATCCCCTTCGCCGAATGGTCGACGATAAAAGGACTGTACCAAACCTTGTACTGCTGGTCTTCCTCGTCAAAAAGAACGTTGGCGTAGAGATTGTCGAAACGCATCTCCCACGGTTTGTCCTCACCGAATAAAGGATTGGCATCGTGCTTAATGATCGTACCTAACGTAAGCTCAGCGTTATGCACCTCTTCAACAACGCGTTCGTCGAGAAGCAAATGGCGTCTCACCTCGTTTTTTGTTTGCACACATGAACTTTCTGATGACTGCTTCATGCTAGGAGTAGTATCCGGTTTAAGATCATGGTTAATCCACTCACATTACAAGATGTCCGTCGCCGTATTAGTAACGGAATGTACAACCGGAATGATCCACATATCTACGTCAACACGATCGAGTGCAGGAGTGACGCCTATTCGTCCACTAGCCATAGGATTCGAGTCTCTCCATTTCTCGGAGAATAATTGATCTTGCGTGAGAGTTAGAGCGTTTTAGAATTGAGCAAATGAGTGACACGCCAACAACATCTCAACAGGCGGCCGACGCCATCCTACTCGATGTTCGTCCACAACAAGGACGTTGGCGCGAATCCGACTATCTCTGGCTTACAGACCGTTGTACCAGACTGGTGGAATTTGCAGACGGATGCCTTGAGGAGCTGCCATTGCCAACTGACCGGCATCAGTCGATCTTGCTCTATTTATTCCGTCGATTCGACGAACGAGTTCGTGCTGAGGGTGGCGTAGCGCTCGTTGGACCGATGCGTCTGAAAATTCGAGACTCCCGTTTTCGCGAACCTGACCTTTTACTCCTACGCGACGCCCGTGATTCGAGGCGTCAAAATCGATTTTGGCTTGGCGCTGATCTCGTCGTCGAGGTAGTGAGCCCCGATGACCCAGACCGAGACTACATTCGTAAGCGACAAGATTACGCTGAGGCGAAAGTATCAGAATACTGGATCGTCGACCCGCAACGTGACGAAATCAACATTCTGAGCTTGGCTCAGGATCAGTACATCGACCAAGGCACCTACGGCATTCAAGAGATCGCGTCTTCGTCGCTTCTTGAAGGATTTACTCTATCCGTCGCAGAGGCTTTAAACCCAGACGGCAACTCCTAGTTCACGAAATATCCGTTACGAGCAAGCGTAGCTTATTCTGCAACGCGCTCGTGCGTCCTCGCTTATTTCGATAGCAAGCTCATCGCGTCTTCCAACCCACGGATCGTGAGCGGATACATGCGATTGTCAACTAAGTCCTGCGTGATCGCTACAGACGACGAGTATTCCCATGTTTCTTGAGGTGTCGGATTGATCCAGATCAGCTTCGGGTAAATCGTGCTGATTCGCTGTACCCAAACCGCGCCAGGTTCTTCATTCCAGTGCTCGACGCTGCCGCCCGAGTGGGTTATTTCGTACGGTGCCATGGTGGCATCGCCTACGATCACGACGCGATAGTCGCTACCGTATTTATTCAAGATCTCCCAAGTCGGAATCCTCTCACTCAAGCGACGTTTGTTATCTTGCCAGACGGACTCGTATAGGAAGTTATGGAAGTAGAAACTCTCTAGATGCTTGAATTCGGTACGGGTCGCCGAAAACAGTTCCTCACAAATCTTGACATGCGCGTCCATCGACCCGCCGATGTCAAAGAAGGTCAGAACTTTTACCGTGTTTCGTCGTTCAGGTCGCATCTTGATATCAAGCATGCCGCCGTTGTGAGCGGTCGACTGGATCGTGTTATCCATATCAAGCTCTTCGTCGGCGCCTTGCCTCGCGAACTTGCGTAGTCGACGCAACGCCATCTTGATATTCCGAGTGCCAAGCTCAACAGAGTCGTCCAGGTTCTTGTATTGGCGCTGATCCCAGACCTTTCGGGCTTTGCGTTTCTTATTTTTCCCTTTACCGCCTGGACCGGTTTGTCCGTCTTGGTCGGCATTGCCTTCCTGTCCTTCGCGGCGCGCTTGCTCCGCTTCCTGACGTGCCTGTTCTTCGGCTTCTTCACGCAGTTTTTTAGCGATGCCTTCGATGAACGCCTCTAATCCACCGAGTGACTCAATCTCAGCAAGGTCCTTCTCATCCAAGAGTTGCTCGATTTCGTGTCGCAGCCACTCATCGGGAATTAGCGATTCAAGCAGCCCGTGTAGATCGTCAAGTCCTTTAAAGTAAGCAGAAAAAGCACGATCGAACTTGTCGTAGTTCTTCTCGTCTTTGACGAGGCATGTTCGACTTAGAAGATAGAAATCGTCGACGTTTGCATAGACGATCCGTTGCTTCATTGCGGCAATCAGATCCATCAATTCGCGAATCGTCGCCGGTACGTTGTAGCGCCTTAACGTAAGGAAGAAATTGATGAGCATCGCTGGCGAACCCTTAGCCGCGATTGTCCCGACGGTTCATAAATGCGAGACGTTCAAGCAAGTGAACATCCTGCTCGTTCTTGACGAGTGCACCATAAAGCGGCGGGATCGCGCTACTGGTGTCTCGATTCGTGAGGATCTCATCAGGAATATCGTCAGCCATCAGCAGTTTGAGCCAATCAAGCAACTCACTCGTACTCGGCTTTTTCTTCAATCCCGGAACCTTGCGCACATCAAAGAAGATCTCCATCGCCTCCTTGACTAAATCCTTCTTGATCGCGGGGTAATGCACCTCGACGATCTGCTCCATGGTTTCTCGATCTGGGAAATTAATGTAGTGGAAGAAGCATCGACGTAAAAATGCGTCCGGGAGTTCTTTTTCATTGTTCGACGTAATGACAACGACCGGTCGATGTTTCGCGACGATGGTCTCTTGCGTTTCATATACGAAGAACTCCATGCGATCAAGCTCTTGCAGCAAGTCATTCGGAAACTCAATGTCAGCCTTGTCGATTTCGTCAATAAGCAGTACACAACGTTCGTCGGATGTAAACGCATCCCAAAGCTTGCCGCGCTTGATGTAGTTGCGGATGTCGCCTACCCGTTCATCACCTAGTTGCGAATCACGCAACCGCGACACTGCGTCGTACTCATACAGACCTTGACTCGCTTTCGTTTGCGACTTGATGTGCCATTCGATAAGTTCACAATCGAGCGATTTAGCGATCTCGATTGCAAGTAACGTCTTGCCAGTGCCCGGCTCACCTTTTACCAACAGTGGACGTTGAAGCTTGACGGCGGCGTCTACGGCCATCGAAAGCTCGTCCGTCGAGATATAGGTGTCGGTACTGTCAAAAATCATGAAATATCCGCGGTTAGAAGAATAGGAAACGCACGTTGCGACCGAACGGCGCACAACGTGGCATTTTAGCTATGTTCGTTCCGTACGATCTTGCGATTCTATGCGTGTTTTCTGAGTTTCGTCCGAATCGCTTTCAATGTCCTCTGCTGTGGTTGAGCGATCAATTGGCGTTCGATACTTCCCCACGGCTCCGAATCGATGTCGGACAAACTCGACAATATGTCGATAACCGAAGTTAAAGCCGTACAACACAAACGTCGCCGCCAGTATGGTGAATGTTCCGATCGTCGCAGCCGTCGCAGAGAGCGCGTAGTTTGCTTCCGGATCTAAAAATAACTGAAACGTCAACGTGACAAAGAGCGGTGCCCAATGGACCTCGTTAAAAGGTATCGGTACCAGCATCCAGAAGACGCCCATCAAGCCAAGAAAAAACGCGATGTAGAAGTGGCGCCTCAGCGGATAAACACATAGCGCGATTAACCCGATTCCAAACACATACAGTAGGATCCAAGCGATCCAATACGCGCCTTCCATCTAGTGTCGACCTATACCCATTTCAGGATGTTCGACGCAATATCATCAGGATGGACGTTCGCCGCAGAAATGACCTGATCGGACACGCTGACCCCGGCTCGTCTGACCGTTTCCGACGTACCAGAAATCAGCGGATGCCAATCCTCCAACGGTCGACCTTCTGCAACGCGGCGATAGGCGCACGTCTCCGGCAACCAATCGAATGATCGCGCTGTCTCTGGTGTGAGTTCCACGCAATCCGGTACGAGTTCGTGCCGTTTTGGATAGTTGGTGCAACGTCTTGTTGTCAAATCCAACTGCGCACAAACCAATGTCGTCGTGACGACTTGATCGTTGTCAGATTCACGGAATCGCAAACGACAACATTGTGCGCATCCATCACACAATGCTTCCCACTCTTCGTCGTTAAGTTCCTCTAACGACTTTGTTTCCCAGAAACGTTCTCGCATCGTTAATGGCTAAGCGTTCATTCCGCGATTGCAATTTCGCGGGCGAAGTTATCGGCTGCGCTTATGGTTGCGTCTCCGATCAAATCTGTGCGCCAGGTCCCGAACCAAGACGGCAATTCACCCTCGCTCAGGTATGCTCGAATCGCGAAAAGCAGGTCTTTATTCGATCCTAGCACTTCCTCGCTGACATTCATCTGGTTGGCCAATGCGTTGCACTGTTCTCCCAACGCTCTGACGATCTTGCTCAATCGTTTCGGTGGCGTAAATGCGCTTCGTTTCGCCGCAGCTTGCGCTTGACGATGTAGTTCCTGCAATTTCCGCCGGTGACGATCCACCTGTTTTGACGACAGTACCTTTCGTAGTGCTTGATCCTTCAACGACCTCTCACCGGCAAGCTGAAATAACTGGTCTCTAGAAAGAACCCAATTCTTCGGGATGTCCATAGAGGATGCGCGTTTCGTGCGCCAATCGTCGAGTGATCTTAAAAACTGTAATCCACGTTCGCTCAGTTGCATTAAGCGACGTGCGTTTCCTACAACGCGATTCGGATCGTCCACGTCTGGTGTCTGCACGCGATTCCGTTCCTCTCGATACCACGCCAATCGCCCGGTTGCTCGAAGCTGCTCGACCAATACCACCCACAGTTCATTGAGATGGGCGATATCAAGAGCCGCGTAATCTAACTGTTCGCGTGCAAGCGGCCGTTTATTCCATCGCGACCGCTGCAGTGACTTGTCAAGGGTCACACCAAACTGATGCTTGACGAGTTTAGCGTAACTCTGCATTTGTCCTGCATGCAAAAAGGCGTGTGCGAGCTGCGTGTCTTCGATGACACCCAGCTCGTCTTGAAAGACCTCATTGAGCACTTCAATATCGTTTGGCGTGCTATGAGCAATGCGCACGATATCGTCGTCCTGGAACCAGTGCTTTAGCTGGTCGATCGGCAGTTCCGCGCGCAAGTCGATGATCCCAATGCGTTCACCAGTGTCGATCTGCAGTAACTCCGGGATCGGGTTGAACGTCCTTTCACGGGTGAACTCCGTATCGAATCCAAACCGTCGAGGCGTCTGGGATGTAAACGCTTGAAACGCCTCCTCCGTGTCGATGATCGTGTAGTCAGGAATCAAGTTTCACTCGACGCTCAAACGCTTGGGTGATGGTGCGGCTATTGACGTATCCAAGTTCGCCGCCGACTGGAATACCGTGAGCCAATTGTGTGAGCGCCACACCTGAGTTCTCAAGCAACTCGCTGATGAAGTGCGTGGTCGCTTCTCCTTCAACCGTTGTGCTCAACGCAACAATGACCTCACGAATCGCGCCGTCGCGTACGCATGGAAGAAAGGTTCCTAGGCTGAGCTCATCCGGTCCGATGCCATCAATCGGTGACAACAGACCATGCAATACAAAGTAACGCCCTTCAAACGTACCGGTCTCCTCGATTGCGACGAGATCAGCCGCGGTTTCAACCACGCATAGCTGACCGTTCGCGCGTCGTTCATCCGTACAGATGTCGCACACTTCTGCATCGGATAGATTGTGGCACTTCGCGCACGACGTCACCGTTGCTAAGGCTTCATTGATCGAGGACGCTAGATGCTCAGCGTCTTCACGATGACCTTGTAATAGAAACAGCGTCATTCGAGTGGCTGTTTTGCGTCCAACCCCAGGTAGACACTGCAGCGCATGAATGACCTGTTCAATGCGCGGCGTGAGGGCTGCCACTAACGATCGAGCACCTTTAAAGCGTCCGCCATGGCTTTTTGAAGATCAAATCCTTCCGGTGGATTTTGAAGAAACGTCGATATCGTTTTCTGTTTCAATGCCTCTTCCCACTTCGATCGACCGTCATTGACCGCAGCGATCAGTAGCTGCTCAAGATGGCTGACGTTTTCCTTGTCAAGCAATAACGGGTCAATGCTGATCTTGGCGACACCGCCGTGCGTGCCGACCACGACTTGAACCAATCCGCCGCCACTTTCGGTCTCGATTTCCTCATCGATGGTGCCTAAACCTTGAGGCATGATCTGATCAAGACCACCCTTCAATCCGGACATCAACTTATTCAGATCTTCTGCGTTCATATCCCAATCCTATCGCGTTCTATATGAGAAAGAGCAAGTTATTGCGGTTTCGCATGCTTATCGTCCAGCCAATCCGCGTCAAATTCAGCATTGAATCTTTCTTTCAGAACCTGGACGTAGGGTAATTCGTCGTCGGCGGTGAATACTCGCATCGCCGCCTCCTTCGCCTTCTCGCTTCGCTCCTTCTCAATCCGTCGTTCCTCGGCCCGCTTTGCTTGCATGCGTTTCGGCCGTTCTTGCCACGCCTTTCGACGTTCATTGGTGGAATTCGCCTCGGCTTCAAGTTCTGTTCGAGACGTCTGCTCGTCATGCGACGAAACTGGTTGAGAAGATGGCTGTGCATCAGGGGTAGCTTTCTCAGGAACCGGGTTATCCACGATCGGTGCAGGCGTTTGATCCTGGATTTCGATCGGCACGAAGTCCAGAAGTCGCAACATCGTCATCTCAAAACCGACGCGAGGTTCCGGTGCATATTGCATGTCACGACCACCCATGATCAGTACTTGATAGGCCTGCTGCAACCATGCGGTATCACATCGGTCCAGCAAACTGACCAACGTATCACCAGGCGATGTACTCGTGGCTTTCGCCATCGCGAGCGCGTGCACGCCGCTCTCAAGTCCCGCGAGGACTTCCGAAAAATCGACGCCACGTGCGACCAGTTCCGAGACAGTACCGAAGAGACTGTCACGATCACGCGAAACCAGATTCTCAAGTAACACGGCGACATCGTTCTGTGGCGCGCATCCAAGCATTTCGACAACTGACGCTTCATTCAGCTCCGTCCCACATAACGCGATCGCCTGGTCTGTGAGGGATAGTGCATCTCTCATGCTACCTTGGCCTAATCGCGCAAGCGTGCGAACCGAAGCATCATCGTAACTAATACTCTCTTTATCAAGAACAGTGCGTAGATGTTCGTCGATGGTCTCGATCGACATCGTGCGTAGGTGGAACTGAATACATCGCGAACGGACCGTAACGGGAACTTTGTCTGGATTCGTGGTCGCTAGCACGAACTTCACATGCTCTGGCGGTTCTTCAAGTGACTTCAGTAACGTCTGAAAGCTAGAGTCTGAGAGCGCATGTACCTCATCGATGATGTAAACCTTGTAGGTACCCATCGTTGCGAGGTAAGAGATATCCTCGAGCAGATCGCGAGTTTCTTCAACTTTGTTACGCGATGCACCATCCACTTCGATCAAATCGACGAATGAACCGTCCGCAATCGCTACGCAATTCGCACAAATCCCGCAAGGTGTCGATGTCACCCCGGTTTCGCAGTTCAGGCACTTCGCTATGATGCGAGCAAGCGTTGTTTTACCTACACCGCGGGTCCCTGAGAACAGATATGCATGGTGGAGCTGTTGGCGGTCAAACGCGTTGACGAGCGCTTTGACTGTCTGGGGTTGTCCTACGACCTCAGCAAGGGTACCGGGTCGGTATTTCCGTGCGAGAACCTGATATGTCATGGATAGGTGTTAGGTAGCTCGTCTTCGTCTCACAACTATAGCGGAGTCATACGATAAACGTTGGATCGCACAAGCACTGTGGTGAGAATTTCTGCTTAGCGTGATCGTTCAAAAAACGTCAAGGTATGCGATTATCGCAACAACAGAGTGAAAAAATAAAGGTCCTTTTCGTTGTAACTACGCTTCTTCAGACCATTGCCCTTTTTGAAGTAAGTATCCATTGTCAGGTGTGCGGCTCTCGATTCGACACGCTACCTACAAAAAAACCTCGAAGCAGTAAGACTTCAGGATCCATAGACACGATGGTGGGCAGGCATTCAGTGTTCGACCACATCCGACTGTCCGATTCATTGGCTGAACAGCTCCTCGAGCTTCTCGTCGAGATGGTGACCTCGGAGATCAGTCGCTACGATACTACCGGTCTTCGAGTCGAAGAGAAAGTTTTTGGGAACACCGGTAACGTTACAAGCTCTCGCCGCTTCCGCATCTGTGCCAAAGCCAAGGTCAATCCAGGGCAGGTTCTCTTCTCTCGACGCTAATTCCCAATCTTCCCAATCGTCGTCGATCGTAAATGAGACGATCTCGAAACCCTTCTCGCTGAAACGTGCGTAGGCTTCCTTCATGTGCGGAATCTCGAGCCGACAGGGACCGCACCACGATGCCCAGTACTCAAGCAGCACGTACCGGCTGTTCTCACGTAATTTGGCTAGAGTCCTTTTCTCGCCATCCAGCGTCACAGCCGTAAATTCGCAGATGATTGCTCCGGTCGAGAAACGCTTGCGCAGTTCGGCGCGTTTCGGCGCATCCTTTTCCTCGCGTGCGAGACGGTCGATCACCCATGGATCGTCAGGCGTCAGCTCGGCCATAGCACGTAGTGCATCAAGCACCCAAGGGCCAATGAGCCAGGCAGTCTCGATGGCGAGCCGACGCGCGACCGGATCGGGATGGGTACTCGCTGTCCGGGACCGCCCTTCATTCTCCAGTTCCAAAATGCGGGCGTACATAGCTGAAGCCTGATCGATCCGCGACCTCCTAGCTGTCTCGGATTCGCCTTCCACAGGTTGGAGCAACCGTTCGTGCTCAGCCTCCGCAGCAAGATACGGTTCCGACTCTCGCCATGTGTTGTATACAGCGTCGTTGTAACGACCCCCTTGGATGATGAACCGATCAGGGCGCGACATTGTGAGGCTGAGTTGACCTGGCTCAAGGATGAACTTATTGCCTTTAGCAGGTGCCATAGGAGTCCCGTACGAATTAAACGCGTTGAGGATGTAGAAGCTGACTCGGCGCGGTTCTTTCACAGGAATCTCAAGGGTGAATCGGCCGTCGCCGCCTATTTCTGCCTTCCCTATAACGTCGAGGGTGGATTCCAGCGAAGTGGGCTTGTCTGCCACCGTAGGTTTAGAGCTCGTCGACATTGCCATTGTTCCGCCGCGCGCTTCCTGGGGGAGAAAGGCGACGAAATCGCCGTTGGTGTAGATCGCTGAAACGTCACCTTCGAGCGTCATGATCTGCGGTTCGCTAGCGATGGCAGGAGCGGATAGTAGGAAGACCATCAGCATGCGCTTCCAGTGTCCGTGCAGGAAACGGCCTGAGCTATGACTTTTATCTGGATGGCTTAAGTGAACTTTCATCGAGCACTGGGACGGGACTGGGACTACCGGCATGTCGGACTCTCTCAGCTACGAAGCGCTGCTGTGACCACTATCACATAAGTTTAGGGGCTTATATACATTGGTGGTGAAGGTGGGTCCAAGTGCCGCATCTCGATCAGAGATTACCCATGTCTTAAGTTGACCATCTAGAAATGAGTTACGGATCGAATGGTCTCAGAACGGTACTACTAATGTTCCATCCCTCGATCCCGATTTCTCTCTTTTTCGCGCTGTGCACGTTCCCGTACCTTCATGATCTTATCGAGTTGCCGGTCCTGAAGAAACTGCTTCAGTCTTCGGCTGTCATCGCTGTCGTAAAACTCTCTGAGTAAATAGAAGTACTCACCTCTCTCCTTTGCTGGAATCGTAATGGCATGCTGTCCGTTCGATAGCAGAATCCCGTTCATCAATAGCTGAGACGTGCGTTTATTCCCATCGTAGAAGAACTGGTTACGTGCGCACGTAGTAAAGCAAGTCACGGCACGGTCGAGAGCGGTATTTCGCTGATTCACCTCCTCAAGCATCTCATCGAATTTACGATCGAGAGTGGAATGGTGCGGTGGGATGTATTCAACCCCCTGGATCCCAACTTGGTCATCCCTAAAAGCGCCAACCTTCCGTGCCTCATCCGTAGCGACCAGTTCGTTCAGTCGAATTGCCGTTCTCTTTGAGAGCTCAAACCGGTCACTTTCAACGAGCTGGAATACTGCGTTCCATGCACGATCTAAGCGCAATACCTGATTCTGGTCCGACATTTTGTGGCCGCCAACCGTGATGCCGTCAAGTAGAGTAACCACCTCTGTAATCGTGATGGGATTCCCTTCTGCCGACGACATATTGTGAACGAGATCCGCCAGTGCACGTTTAGCGGTAAAAAGTGCGTACTCTTTTTGACTCATCTGCTTGGACAAGACACGGTCTCCAATTTATGACACGAATTGAACCTTATCGCACCGTCAGCCTCGTGACTCTCTTTACGGTAGTGACATTGAAGCCAGCCAGCAGACTTGGGTGCGTGAGCTAACTGGCTGAGCCGTTCAACGTTATTAGTCGGCGGCCGTTTGCTGTTCAGACATGCGGGGCTGTTGCCATTCCATGCGCGTTGGCTTAACCTTGTCGAGACTATCCCGTTGACCTGAACGTCATCCTCGCTGAGTCTATACGTGAATAGGCGATGTGACAATAGTTAATGTTAGACGCGTAGATCATTCAATGTCACTCGATACTCTGGTTAAAGAAGCTAATGAAACTAAGGTTGCTTAAATGAGGCTTATATGGACTCGACCTCTATTCCGTCGAGATTTTTATGCGTTGCGTTTGAGACTTGATCGGGGACAGTCTTATATTCGGCTTTTCGATACGGTTTTGTCGAGCAACTGGTGAAGAAAGCTGTACAAGCCGTGCCTGAAGCTGACATGACGGAACATCTTCAGGGGCGAAGTGCGAGCGCACGACGGATCGGGTCGCCACTCGCTCAGGCTACTATCCGCGGAAGCTGAACATGAAGGTCTTCACGACCGTGCTACCCGCAAGTCCTTTGTGTCGTGTGTACCTCCGTGGCGTGGGCGTTTTTCACGAAAAACGTGGTCAAACGAGCTCTTTTTTTGAAAGTTCATTTCGCCACTATGGTATGTAATTCTCAAATTCATAGTGAAGTGAGTGACACATCTACCGATGAGGAAGATCGAAACTCGAAAAGTCATATACACACAATGACCATAAGCGATCTTCGAAATCACCCATTTCTTCAACGACCGTTTTCAGTCATCGGTCATCGAGGTGCCGCCGGTCACGCTCCCGAAAACTCGCTTGAGGCGTTCGAGATCGCATTCGCTAGCGGTGTTGATGCCATTGAATTCGACGTCAAATTCGTTCATGACGAACTGATCGTGTTCCACGACGACACGGTCGAACGAATGACCGATTCAACTGGTTCGATCACTTCGTTCTCGCAAACGGAATTTGCAGGGTTGCGTCTACGCAATGACGAGCCTATCCCGACACTTGCCCAAGTTTGGGACATCGTGCCACCAAGTGTTGGCATTAACATCGAGTTGAAGGGACCTCATACCGGACGTCCTGCCGCTGAATTTATCCGCACTCACGCGCACCGATATCTAGTCTCCTCATTTCTGGTTGACGAACTAGAGCAATTCAAATCTCATGCGTTGAACGTCCCTACCGCACTGCTGACAAGAGTCCACGACATGAATGTCCTGGCGACAGGAGCGTCCCTTGGGGTTGAAAACATTCACGTCATGGACGCGGTAGCAGATCCAGGTTATCTACTCGCGATGTTCAATGCGGGATTCACCGTCTACGTATTCACCGTGAACGACATCGCTCGAGCAGTACAGTTGCGCGAACTTGGTGTCGCAGCAATCTTTACGGACATACCAAACGTGCTCAACCCATCGTCTATAGATAGGGCGTAACCCAAATTCAACGGTAAATAAAAAAGCTGTTGTTTCGTCACTTTCGACCTAACGAGGAAGTTTCTGCTAGCCTATCTTGAAACTCTGTTTTTCGCAAAAAACGATATCGACTATTAAGTGACGCCTACTCGTCTTGACATGAAACCCCATACAACCTATAACCTTTAAGACTGATTTCGGCTAGGAAATTAATGAACACACAGAGCGTCCGGATGAGCCAATCCTTGACTGATGAGGAGAGCCGAGATTTCCCGACCAGTATCGAATACGACCACCCGATACATACACTCATATTCGGAAATCGGATGTGCGGCAAACTTGAGATAGTTCCAAGCAATTCAAACGAGACTACCGTATTGGAACTTAGTGAGACTGCATCTCGAGAGATCGAAATCAAAGAAGGAAGAGGCACCATTGGTTTTACAAAACGCACATCGCCTTATTCATTCTTCCATCAAGACAATGCAGGCGATCGACACGACGTTTTGATTCGTGCTTACGTTCCACAGAATACCTTGAGTCGGATCTGCTCGCGAACGCGTTTAGCAAGCGTCTCAATCAAGGACTACGAAGCTGAAGAATTCAGTGTAAACGCAAGTCTCGGAGGTTCGATTTGCCTCGACAACGTTCGAAGTCACACCTTAATTTATGAGGCTGTCAGTGGAGCATGTACGATTCAAGCGAAATCGTTAGACATGGAAAACCTCGTAGGGATCGCTTACTCGTCAGCTCACGTGGTTCTTTCTGGCCAGGTCAAGAATCACCGTCTTGCAACTACTAACAAAGCAATCGTTGACGCGCGAGAATTGAAGTCCGAGCACGCGAGTATTAATTGCTTTCACGCCTCACGCGTACATCTAGGCAATGTGGGATCCTTGACGGCACAAGCGAGGAAGAAAACTAGAGTTTTCTTAAATCAAGATTGCTCTATCGACGCGGACAGCATAAGCAAAGGTCATATCGTGTACTAGATCGGATTTCGAGGAATACGACCGAGTTTGACGGCACGAGCCAGCATACTCCCCGAATTCCTAAGAGTCTAAAACCGTCAATAGGAACAGATTTCAGACTGGTTCGCTAACTTCGCCGCTTGAACCGTTGTAACCCCAAAGGCGATCAAAACCACAGTTGGTCGTTGGACAGGTTCTCCGAGAATCTACGAACCGACCAGATATCGATCCCATCGTCTGTGCGATAGTCTGTGTCGCCACCGTACACAAGTACCCGTCTAACGAGTCCAGGTAAGCCATCAATGGCTCTTAATCCGGTTAGCAATCGTTGGTTGTAGATCTTCGAACTTTTGACTTCGATAGCGACACACTCGGTTCCTCGATGAATTAGGAAATCTACCTCAGTCCTGGAGTTCATCGGAGCCCAGTAGTGAATCGTCTCGAATAGACCGCGAGTATCGCGATAGGTTAGGAGGAGTGTGTAGATCCATCCTTCGAATAAAGCGCCGCGTTCCTCAATCCCGACCGGTCCAAATTGACCTTTAAGCGTCCGAACGAGACCTGGGTCAACAAAGTAGAACTTTGGATTTGTTCGCTCCCGCACACGAAGCCTCGCTTCATAACCACTCAACCGCGAAGCGATCAACGTGTCCTCGAGAACCTCTACGAAACCTTTGACGATTGATGCCGGTACCTGTGAATCTCTCGCGATCGCAGTGACGTTGATCGATCGAGCATGAAAAAGAGCCACGATCGGTAGAAATCGTGTAAAGCCTGGCAGGTTCCGTACCAAAGCTTCCAATCTGATCTCTTCACGTAAATAGAGATTTACGTAGCTTTTTAGTACGTCCTTCCGGTTTTCTTCGCACCAAACGACTGGAATCGAGCCATATTGAAGCACCTGATCTAGATCGAACTCATCCCCAAGCTCTTCCGGTACGAAGGGATACATGAATCGTTGGCTTGCGCTTCCTGCGAGAAGATTCGATGAGTGTGTTTTCAGCTTCCGTGCGTTCGAACCTAATAACGCAAACTTCCGTTCGGGTCGAGAAACCACGACTTAACAGAACGAACGAGCAACGAGTCTTAATCATAGGATCAGGTACGCTCGTACGCGGAGAGGAAATCTGTTCGAGACACTCCCGACTGACTGCAAATCGAGCGCAACGTCGACGATTTGATCTATCTATGGTTTGGAATCGTCAACGGGGTGACACTTCCGTCGTCGTTTCTTCTTTGCAGCGATATGTGATTACCTTCCCGAATAGTTTCAAAGCCAAGCTCACGTAGAGTCAAGATCACTTTACGCCGCGGCGCATCCCTAGGAAACCGTTGCACCGTTTATCCTTGCATGTTCGCCTCAGCTACGAATACTTCGACGATCCGTGACTCCGAATCAACGAGTGCATCTGGTCCGAATGTCTCGACATGAAATGAAATCGCTGACTGTACGTCTTCAAGGGCTTCCTTATAACTATCCCCTTGCCCAATTACAACGCCTTTAATCCCCAGAGGATAGGCGACATAACCATCTGGGTGTTTTTCCACGATAACTTTGATTTGTCTTTGCATCCCGATACCCTAAGACCCAGTGAGTTCAAACATGACATTGAATCGGACGGGTTGTGAAAATAATCTTCTGCAATTTCAAGTTATAAAAATGCGCCCGACCGCAAGCAGGCGATCGGACGCTGTTCATTTACTCTAAAAGAGGTGATACTCAATGAACAAAGAAGATTGTAACGACCGTGACGCGTT
>JAJECH010000024.1 GCA_022822135.1 Pseudomonadales bacterium | reverse complement strand
TGTCAATAGCTGCACCGCTTCACGCTTGAATTCGTCACTGTAGCGATGACCTTGACGGCCTTTCTTTCGAGGTTCAGTCATTTGCATGCTCCTAAGTTAAATTCTGCAAATAAACTGTCCCCCTAAACGTGCGCATACCCTTAGATGACGAGCGTCGGTCGGTGAGAGACCTGTTGGATCCCTATTCTTAATAGCTCTTTGAGCTTGTTCTTTTGTTAACATCTCTACTCCGTTAAGTTACGCGGTTTCAACTTCACAGCTAATGTAAATAGCATTTACATTAGCTGTGACTAACTGGTAGATTCCCTTGTGGTACAAATTTCTGCAACTTGTTAGTTTCAAAATGACGCACTACCCACGGGATCGGTCCTGGTGTAGGTCACTGGCGGCTTGAGTTAAACACTAAGTTAAGGATTTTTGCGGCTGCCTACACCCGAACAGCCGATGGGTTTCTTGCATCTATTTCTGATGTAGCCAACATACATCGAGGCGGATATTTGGTTCCGATGTATTTTCCTTCTAACGACTCGAAGCAACGAAGCTTACTTCGAATAGGAAATTTGACAGATAAGGAGGCAACCATCTTGATCACAGGCGATGATGACCAAGGCTCAGACTCCAACGAGGTAATGACCGGAATCGCTCCATTCGCCACGATCACGTTAGATGCAGATGAACTCGAAACTGGTTCAAGCGATCTGAACGGTAACATCGGTCGCGGCCAGGGGAATTGGCGACTTTCAGTCTCGTCCGCGGACGCGATCTTCGTCATGAGTCTCGCGGAGTCTCCGAGCGGACGTCTTGTGAATCTCTCTTTGCTAACTACAGAGCAGTTCTCGAATATTGATGTCCTATGTGCTGTTCCAGCAAAGAATGCCGCAGGCCAGCATGGTTCAGGTTTCGATGTTGAGTCGTCGCTATAGATATCAGTTAAGAGGAGCAAGTAACCAGTTGCGTTCTTGCGTACCAAGCGCAAGCCTTGCCTCAAAGACAAGAGTTTGCCGTGTCGATCAGTTGTACGATTAAAGACGCATCGAGGATATCTAAATCCTAATTTGATTGCGCATTGAGGAAACTTCGATAGCCTGTTCATCACTAGCATAGTTCTCTCGGTACTTTAATGCGGGTTCTGCACGGTTTTCACGAATCTGATGAGAACGATTGATTTTTCGCATTCCTTCCAATCGATCAGGACCTGACTATCCGCGTTTCCCCGCGTTAGAGTCGATTTCGCAGACGTTACTTGCGATAGATTCAATCAAAATTGAACTACGATCCTGATGGTATGCTGTGGAACCCGTAGAGGTTGTCTCGCTTTGGTGAATGTTCTCTGGTCTCTGCTGTTGTCGCTACGGTCGGTGTGGACCGAGGTCGAACCATCGAATATGATCAGTACTTATAACCCGAATGTTCGTTCGCGACGATTCAGAGAAGTGGCGGTCGAATTAGTCGAAATTAATGAATGAGCGGGAGTTTTAAAGGAGGGATTCGATGATTAATGTACCCGTATGCATCATCGGCTGTGGTCCGATTGGTCTAGCTGGCGCACTATTGCTAGCGAAATTCGGAGTTAAATCGTTGCTCATCGATAAGCGTAGCGAGATAAACACTCATCCACGTTCCCGGTTCGTTGACACAAACACCATGGAACTAATGCGGATTTTAGGCGTGGAGAAGGAAGTCGAGGCCACTGGTCTGGGACCCGAATGGACAGAGTACAACCGTTGGTTCAATACGTTTGAAAAGCCAGCTTTCGCCAATATCCGTAGTCCTACGTTTCATACAGTGCCTCGTAAGAGTAGCCCATCAATGCCCGTGATGACTTGCCAAGACTACGTTGAGGAGATTCTTCTAGCCAAGGCTCGATCGAACGAGTTCATTGAGCTGCGTTACCAAACCGAAGCGGTTGAGATAACCCAAAACGAGGCTGCCACAAAGGTCGTTATTCACGATCTTATCTCCGACGAAAGGATCACCGTACTAGCTGAGTACACACTAGGCACGGATGGACCTCACAGCTTCGTGCGAGAAACCATCGGTAGCGAGCTTAAGACAGCACCCTTAGAAATGTTCATGCAGGACGTTATCTTCGAAGCCGACCTTTCTGACTACGTTGAAAAATGTAAGGGAGGGTTGTTGTATCACACCACCAATAGTGGCGGTTTCGTGTTCCAACCTCTAAACGGTATCACCCGATGGCGCTGTCAGATTCCGAATACGAACAACGAGATGCTGTCGGAAGCGGAGACTGTGAAGCGCATATGTGAAACACTAGGTACGGACCAAGAAGTCCCTATCAGCATTACGAGTAGTGGCATGTGGAGGCCAACGCCAGGCTGCGTTGATACTTTGAGTCGCGGGCGGGTATTTTTAGCCGGGGACGCTGCTCATGTCGCGGTCCCTACAGGCGGGATGGGAAATAACATTGGATTCGCGGGAATTCGGAACCTCACCTGGAAGTTGGCATACGTCCTGAGGGGTGTTTCTCCGAGATCGATTCTCGATACTTACCAGATCGAGCATCGACCTATAGCATTGGAACGTATTGCCGTAGGAGTGAAGACTACGGAATCAATGCTGAAGATGTACTTTGCTTTCAATGCCGGTATCGATACAGCGGAGGCGATACATGAAACTCAGCAATACGCAGACTATAACGGCACGATACTCGGCTTTGAACTTGAGTCTTTTTTAATCGCGAAGAATTCTGAACCGCCTCCAGAAGTTGAAAACCCCGTCATAGATTTCATTCCGGCAATACGCGCAGGACGTCGTGCGCCTCATGAATGGGTTGACGAGTCAAGAGGCCAATCGATACTCGATTGGTTTGGGGTGAATTACGTTTTAATCGCAGGGCGGAATCTTGACTACGAGCGCTGGGGAAGAGCGGTCAGTCAAGTCGTGGCTAACACGAATATCACATTAGATTTGAGGCGTTTTGAAGAAAAACGTGGCAGACTCTATGATTCCAACGGGCTTGTCCTCGTGCGACCAGACGGAATCATCGCCGATCACTGGAAAGACGCTGAAGTAGCAGACGAATCCGTCGAAGAACGACTCAGTGCGTATTTACCTCTAACGCAAGCGTCTTGATTTGATATGCACGGTGTACTCATTGGCAATACACACTTTCATGTGAGTGGTCTCGTGAACATCGACATTTCGATCAGACCTGACGTGGGCGTAAATCTTCTGGGGTGAATGCGACAGGCATCCTAATGACTGCATTGAACCAGATACTAGGAAGCATCTCCAGGTTGCCATTTGGGTGGATATCGGGAATCCTCGTTATGATCTCCTTTAACAATGCGGTTAGCTGGTAGCGTGCGAGCCGTGCGCCTAAGCAGAAGTGAGGACCTGACCCGAACGCTAGATGTCGGTTCGCATTAGCACGAGTAATGTCAAATTTATGAGGATCGGAGAAAACTGTCGGATCGCGATTAGCCGCAGGATAGGAAAGATAGATCTTGTCGCCTCGCTTAATCCGCTGTTTCCCGATCTGCGTGTCTGCCATCGCCGTACGGCGAAACTTGACCACTGGTGGGGAGTAACGTAAAACCTCTTCGATGGCATTCGGTAGATGTTCGTCCACGTCACTTAACAGTAACTGATATTGGTCAGGGTACTCGTTCATAAGCCGAATAAAGTGGACCGCCGTATTTCGTGTAGTTTCGTGCCCGGCTATCGACAACGTGACGAAAAACATCCCAATGTTATCTTCGTCGAGTTTGGCACCATCTACTTCGCCGTGAACGAGGCGACTGAGTATCGAATCATCCGGTTTAACTCGTTTCTCTTCTGCCAATTCTCGCGCAATAGCTAGAAGTGCGAGCGGTGCTGAGTTGTCCTGATCTGCCCTTGCTGGATTCTCTGTATCAGCGGCTTGGTTGCCGAGTGTGAACACCGTTTCCCGGAGTCGTTCGGGTACACCGAGGAGTCTGCAGAATGTGAATACTGGAAGCTGGGAAGCGACATCGAATACGAACTCGCACGCACCTTTACTGGCAATAGCGTCGACAATATCGGTTGCGACGTCGTCGATATCAGGATGAAACGCCGCCAACTCAGCGCTGGTGAATGGCGGGACCACGATCTTCTTCGTCTCTCGATGACTCGCGGGTTTCATCCCCATTATGTTCGCTCTTTGCATTGCAAGTTGCTGCGGTTCAAGATCCCATATGATTGGTCCACCTTCGTGAGACGAGAACATCTCCTGATCACGTGACACTTCGATCACATCTTGATGGCGGGTTAGGACCCAAAAACCTCGCGATATCGATGCGCCTGGCATCGGGCTTTCATAGCCGTCTAAAGGCGGATTCCAGTGCACTGGATCTTGCTCGCGCCACTGGTCGAAGAGATGGTGTGGGGGACCTCCGTGTGCGGGTATGAGTTTGGGATCAATTAGGTTTTCAGCTTCAACCATCGAAATGCTCAGTTTATTGAATGTTCCGCATCATGTGGCATTCATGAAGTGCTTTCCGTTACGTTTTTGAAAGACGGGTTTCACAGATTATTTAGCGGATCGTCAACGTCGGAGTAGAACATCATAAATAAGTACCCTTCCGCCCGCAAATGATCGCTCGCAGAACAAACAACAGCGGAATCTAGTCACGCAGCGTTGTCAGCGAACGGATACCGTAGCGAGGAACCCGTAGCCAGCTATTTAGCGGACGACAGGGCATTCATCGATTAGAAGGACAAGAAGATTCTGTAGACCGTACTCAAGCTGGAGTTGACCTACCACATCGGGTCGCCGAAGAGCAAATGCAAGCGGTCGAATTCGCGACCAGAGTCGGCACTCGCCAAGGCATTCACAGCAGACGTGAGTTGAGCAATATGGTGATGTGACGATCTGACCCGGATGGAATCTTGAATCTAGTGACAGTGGGAAACGCATTCTCGCGGGTTGTTCACGACAAAGTTATCGCGGACGCTAAAGATCAACCGGCGTAAGGAAGCGCTACGACGAACCGGCGACTACTCAGGCGTGTATCGCTAGATTATTAAGGACTGCTAACCCTGACGAATAGCAATTTCACAGACCTCCTGAACTCACGGTACGAGCTTCGCCAACAGGTACTCTTGTCCACGGTCTCCCTTAACTGAATTACAGTGACCGCAGAGCAACTGCAAATTCTCGATGTGGTCGGTCCCGCCTTTCGATTGCGCGATGATATGGTCGACGGTAAGGTTCTTGAATGGGAAGTGCACATTGCACCCGTTGCAGTCCCCATGTTGTTCACCGTATAACGCATTCTTAATCGCGAGGGAGTTGTAAGGAGGTAGATCGCCCAAGTCGTTTCGTTTTGGTGTATCGGTTCGGGCGACAAGATCCGGAAACATCCCTTGGTCTTTCTTGATGCGTTCTCGGACTAAGCGGACGGCAATTTCAGAAATATCAATTCCCACCCATTGCCGTTCAAGTCGGTCGGCCGCTACGAGAGTTGTGGCACAACCGCAGAACGGGTCGAACACGACTTCGCCTTCGTTGCTGCTGGCTTTTATGATGCGTTCGAGTAACGCGAGTGGTTTTTGTGTTGGATAACCTGTACGCTCCTGTGCGTGAGCACTGATCGGATCAATGTCGATTATCACGTCTGCAATTGGGACACCTCGCGCGGTGTCAAGGTATCGCTTGAATCTTGGCAGTCCTTTCTTTGACCAAAAGATCATGTTGTTATCGTCTAGTATGTCGAGCTTTTCTTGGCACGTCATCTCACCAGTCGCCCCGTATTGCAGACACGCCGTCGGGACAGCCTAATGCCTCCCTTTCTCGGATGGGTGTATATCCCGCCATGCATCGCCAGATGATCCGTGCCGAAGCCCCGCGCCCGTTAGGTCGACCGCTTGATATCTCCCTTTGTCGTCCTGAAGCCGATAGAACTTCTCCACGTATTCGGGTGTATAGGCTTGATAGAGTCGATTCCACCGATATGCATCGGAGCGCGAAAAAAGTAGGATCACGTCATGCACAGGAGCCCAACGATTCGCGGAGTTATGGTTAGCCGTGCGCTTCCATACGACTTCGCTGACAAAGCCCCCAACACAAATCGCGTCCATGAGCACCTTGAGGTAGTGCGCCATCGTCGGGTCACAGTGAAGGTAAATCGATCCCGTAGGTTTCAATAATCTTCGCATCTCCATGAGCCTAACCGCCATGTAGATCAGATATGACTTGTGGCTGTTACTCGCAGCTGCCTGTATAACCCTCCACAACTGTTTCTGTTGTGGTTTTTCGGATAGAAGGTAAAGCCACCATCTTTCAGCGAGTCAAATTAAAGCGTATTCGTAAGGTTATGAGATGTCACTTAAAGGAGTAACGGAGCGTAAATACCGTAGAGATTCGCACGGTATCGTTCGTGTTTGACCAGAACTCTACAGGTTCGCTTCCGTCTAAACGAAGGTTATTCTCGTGGCTACGTAGTACGGTACCGCTGAATGGTTTCGACCGAAAGTTTCCGGCATCACTCCAATCAACTTTAGCACCAAGAGACACCGTGTCAGAGAATTTTCGGTCCACACCAACCGATAGCAAGTAGCCTACTGAGGAATCATTTATCGCGATTCTTCCTGCACTGACAGTTCCTGCTAGATTTTCTCGGATTTCCTCTGCATTAGGTTGATCGCCGCCAGTGAGAATATCCTCGGGATGTGGACTTCTTGCCCACACGTAAGAGTAGTCTATTTCCGTACGCAGCACACCCAATCCCACACCTACGAATGGTGTCCACCGGGAGTTGTTTGGCCAGTCACGATACCCGACAATTCGTAGCTGATGCGTCGAGATCGCACCTAAGGTTTCTTCACCAATCCATAGTTCATTGTTAATCTTGTCAAAATCCGCACCGCTAGCGTCACTCGACGAAACTGTTTGGTCGATCGTGCTGATTTGGTAAGAGTAAGCGGCAGCTAGTCTATATTTCATTGCCACTCGCCGACCGATCTCGATCTCTGCGTTGAAGCCATTACCACCACCGAACGCAGCAAGCCAACCGTCGCCTTGACCGCGATCTGCGCTCGTACAACCTTGAACTGACCTCGCTCGAGGATTTATGAATTCATCGCAGATGCTCGCTCGATCGTTGCTGTTGCTTTTCAACGTCAATGGCTCGGTCACATTGTGGCCTAATGACATCGAAATGTACACCTCTTCTGCATAAAGGTGTAGATTAGTTATGGCCAATAGTCCGCACAGTACAAGACAGTACGTGGCGGGTATGAACGCGCGCTTCGACTGTGTCTCTGGTTTGGTCGATGATCGGTTTTTAATGTTCAATTTTTTGGCTAGTTTGTGGAGTCTAGCTTGAAATCTAACAAACTGATAGTAAACGATTTAGTTTGCAGATCCAAATAGTCGTGGGGTCACTCTAGAACTATACCGACATCACCATGCCGGATGAGATTGAGTTTTCTTAGCCATCTCGTTCCATTTGTCCGGATTCTAGTAATGCCACTCGTGCATCTCACATGCTTTGCTTGTATCGTCGTGGTTTACCGTAGGTTTTGGGATATTTGGGTGAGCTAGGGGCCTGGGTTGCCGATAGCATATTCTCACAGTTGAAGTGTGTACTGATTTGAAAAAAACGCATTCAATCACGATCGGAAACCGGCGATAAGATGGATCGATTCTTCCGTTACGTATCTGAACAGTTTAAGTGAATTTTTTGATTCGTAGCGAGTCGGCTCAACTTGCTAGATTCGGTGAGAAGACTCGAATCTGCAAGATGAGATTCGATGCCTGACTTAGCGCACTTTCTCCACACATCTTCGTCTCTTGATTTGTTACAATTAAGTACATTTCGGTTGAATGTGAATCCTCTAGTGAAGTTGCTTCCACCATACTCGCGATCCGAATCGGGGGGGGGGGGGGGGAGTTTTCTTCCGTTCGCATTCCCATTCCAAGACATTACGTCTTTGCGTACTCAATTCGCGTGCGGTAAAAGGAAGCTGTCGCCGCGACTTTACGATTCCTCGCGTTCCGGTCGGCGCGATTGGTTGTGCTCGTGTATCTTAATATGGACGAAACGACTCGAAGGAATTGTGTAACTGTTAGGTTCACTGAATTTAGAAGTACCGCTGGACTCAGTGCAACTTGCTCTTTCGACTACTCTTTTGATGGAGGTGTCTATGTGTACGAGTGTTGAGCGAGTGTAACCACCGGTAGTTTCAGCCATCTTGAATGGTTTGCTGCTGTCAATCTTCTTGCCTCTCTTCAGGCACTTAAATTAAATCGAGCGTTCGCTGTCGAGGAGATTGTTTCTTCGTGCCGATCGCTAAGGTTTAGCGCGTGCTCGTGTATCCTGCTGTTTACTCAGGTTACTTTGGCACAATCCGATACGTTACCAACCGTTTCGATTGATGCTGGAGCTGGCAAAGAAGGTGGAAACATCACATTTTCGGTCTCGATCTCTGAGTCGGTGTCACAGGACGTTAGCTTTAGCTATGCGACCTCGATAGCTACTTCTGATACCGCAGAAACTGCGGATTTTACGACTGTCTCCGACGGTTCCGCGACCATAACCGCAGGAGATACGAGTGTCGCGATCACTGTCGCGGCTGCAACTGACACCATTGACGAACCGAGTGAGACATTCACCGTCACGATATCGTCTGTGTCTCCAGATACCGTAGCAGCGTTAGGTTCGACCTCATCTGCAACAGGCACTATTGCTGATAACACTCCGGTTCCAATACTCAACATCTCAAACGCTTCTGTTGTTGTTGAGGGTTCTGACGGTGCCAAAACTGCAATGACGTTTACGATGAATCTCACAAGGTCAACAACTGAGTTTGACATACCGTTGCTCTATTCGTTTCCGTCATCTCGAACCGCAACTTTAGGGAGTGACTTTGAGTTTCCATCTAGTCGTGAAATAACAATTTCTGCAGGGGAGACTAGCAAAAACATAGTAGTAAATATTCTTGACGATAGATTCTATGAGCATGGTGCAGATGAAACTGTCGTAGTCTATGTGTATCAGAATGCTAATAGCCCCGTATATAGAGCGACGAGTACGGCGACGGGGCAGATCCGCGACGATGAAAGCCCACCCAGTATCGCTATAAGTAATCGGAATCGTTCCTATATTGAAGGTTCGTCAGTGCCAATCGAGTTAGGTGCGACGCTATCTGCTGAGCATCCGGTTGACGTAACGCTGAGTGTTACGGGGAATCCGGGTACTACGTCGTCCGACTACACGCAGAACGAAACGACTCTGACGATGCCGAGCTATACCGGATCAACCAATATAAAAAATGTCATTTCCTTATCGGACGACGCGGTCTATGAGGGGCGTAAGGGCTTTCGTGCGAGTTTAACTGCTGTGAGTCCAGCGGGCGCTGCAACCATACCGACAGATAGTGTTGCTTTTAGCATCATAGACTCTACTCCCGCACCGGGGATATCAATCGGTGATGCTTCGGCAGATGAGGGAGACGCGCTTACATTCACCATCAGCTCTAGTACTAGGGCTTCTGAAGACACTCAGGTTTCTTATTACACGACCGCTTCGACCGCATCAACGACCGACTATGCACATATCCTATCGTCAAGTCCCGCCACTGCGACCATTTCTAGAAATACGCTCAGTACAACCATATCGATTGCGTCGACGGATGATTCGTTGCCCGAAGAGAACGAGACTTTTAAGGTCAGTTTGCACAGCATAACGAGCGGATTGCCGGGCGTATGGATTGATTCGGGTAGTTCGACCGGTACTGGCACCATCGAGGATGATGATTCGGCCGCTAAACCGACGCTTTCGATTACAGGTCCGTCCGCAAATACAACTGAAGGCGAAACGATGACGTTCTCGCTTCAGTTGAGCGGCGCGAGCGGTTCGATCGTCTCCGTACCTTTCACCTTGAGCGGTACGACATCATCTAATGACTATACGGTGACCGCGAGCCCAATATCGATTGCGGCTGGTTCGACTTCTGCGTCTATCGATGTATCGACGGCGGACGACAAGCGGCATGAAGGAAACGAAACCGTGATTGTCACGTTGGGAACGCCGACTAATGCTTCCTTAGATCCAGACGCAAGTAGTGCATCTGGAACGGTTGTGGACAACGAACCGGTCCCGCAATTGTCAATTGCGGATGTGAGCGTTGGTGAGGGTGAGACCGCGACTTTGACGATTACGACACCAACGATTTCTCAAAGGCTGATTTCAGGCACTTGGACTACAGCAAATGGCAGTGCCTCAGCGGGTTCGGACTATACCGCACAAACTAGTGGGTCGTTCACGATTCGAAGAGGCGAAACTAGAACCAGAATTACCGTTGCGACAACAGATGACGATTTGTACGAAGATGACGAAACATTTAGTGTAACCATTGCAAGCTCGGACAGCGACATTGCGACTGTTTTAGATCCCACAGCGACCGTTACGATCAATAACGACGAGAGCGAGCCAAGAGTCAGTATCAGATCTAACGCTAGTGCTGAGGAGGGTGATCCTGTTAAGTTTGTTGTGCAGGTTTCACCTCGATCAGCCAAAGCAATATCGTTTGACTACAACACTGCGCTAACCACATCGAGTTCTGGAAACGCGAAGACTTCTGACTTCAGTCATGTCGCGGAGGCGACATCGGTTGATGTGTCTCCTGAATCCTCGAGCGTGGATATATCGATTGAGACTACGGAGGACGCATTACATGAACTAAACGAGACATTCTCACTTGCGATCTCGAATGTCGAAGGAGCAAAGATCGGTAGTAAGTCAAGTGCTATCGGCACGATTAACAACGACGATGCAGAACCGTCGGCTACACTCTCTGCTAGTCCAACAAGCGTCACAGAAGGCGATTCGACGACATCAGGAACAACCGTGACATTTACTGTTTCGTTGAGTGCTGAGAGTGAATTAGATTCGACAGTTATATTCTCAGTCATTTCGGCGGATACAGATGCAACCGAAGGAGAAGACTATACAGTCCCGAAAAACAAAAGAGTAACGGTAGCCGCTGGCTCTCGAAGTGGGACCTTTGAGTTTACGGTGCTTGGAGATGATGTTTACGAAGGCGATGAGGCGATTAAAGTCGAAATTAGCGCCGTCAGCGGAGGCCATGCGTCGATCGGAGCGAGTGATGCAGCAACGGTTGTGATTTCTGACGATGAGGCATTGCCAACGCTCTCCATAGCAGACGTTGCCGTTGATGAAGATGCCGGTTCGGCCACGCTATCCGTGTCCACCACGACGAAATCAGCGGTCCCACTGAAGTTTTCCTATGTAACTGCCGAAGACACTGCGTCGTCTTCTGATTTTGGACATTCAGCTACGAAGACTAGCTTGGAGCTCAGTGCAAAAGCGCTTTCGACTACCTTCACGGTCTCCATAAGCGACGACTCAATTGATGAGACGGACACCGAATCGTTTACAGTGACGTTATCGGACTTAACTCCTGCAGGAAAGGCGACTTGGTCGTCGGGCGGCAATTCTGCGGTCGTAACGATAAACGACGACGATCCGACGCCGACAATCTCGATTGCGGATGCGGCAGCGTCAGAAGGGGACGCGCTCGAGTTTGCCGTATCTTTGACTGGCGCATCCTCGCGAGACATTGGCTTCTCGTGGGCAACGACTGACGGTACAGCGACCTCAGCTAGTGGTGATTATGTCGAAGAGTCCTCTGCTGTATCCGAGACGATATCTGCAGGAGCCACCAAGCACACCATCAGTGTTGCCTCAACCGAAGACAGCACTTCTGAAACAGATGAGACTTTTTCAGTCACCATTTCAACCACTACTACACATGTCGTATTAGGCCGTAAGACGGCAACAGGAACCATCAACGATGACGACGGTACCGCAGTTGCTTCAATTGCAGCGTCAGCAGACTTAACGGAAGGTGATGCTGGCGAAGCCGACAAAACACTGCGGTTCTTAGTTTCATTGAATAAAGCTAGTTCAACCGTCGTAACGATTCCGTTTAGTATCAGCGATGAGACAGATGCTGAATCAGCCACAGATTACGTATTTTTGACCAGTAACCCGTTGAAGATAGCTGCTGGTCAAACGTCAGCAAACATCGATTTGGGAATAAAGGGAGACGACATTTACGAAGGTGTTGAAGTAATTGAAATCGATCTAGGTAGACCGACCGGGGCCACTTTAGATTCGAAGAACAAATCGGCAAGCGCGAGCATATTGGATAACGAAAGTAAACCCGTCTCTCACATTGAAGATACGTCGGTTGATGAAGGCGATACCGCTACTGTCAAAATTACAGTGAACCCCGCAGCCGAACAACCATTAGCGCTATTAGTTGGTGTGGGTGGTTTCAATAACACTGCTACTTATAACGTCGATTACATACCCTTTCAGCAGAGGACTATCAGTTTCGCGCCTGGAACGACCGAGGCGTCTCAGAATGTTTCGACTATCGAGGACACCATCAATGAACCGAATGAGAAATTTGGGATAGAGTCTCAAGTAGTTAGTGGTCCGTTCGCACGAGTAGGCCATAAGAACCGCGGGACGGTCACGATCATAGATGACGATCCCACACCAATCGCATCTATCTCCTCAGCTGAGAGTGCAACTGAAGGAAATCCAATTGAGTTCCCTGTCGCTCTAACTAACGCCTCCTCTCGAGATATTACGTTGACGTACGAAACGCTGGACTCTAGTGACGATTCGAGCTATTCAGCAGAGGCCGGCTCCGACTTTACGCCAGCAAGTGAATCAAGTAGCGTCACGATAGCTGCTAATCAGACATCCGGGAGTATTTCGATTGCGACGACTGACGACAAGATCGAGGAATCTAACGAGACATTTGGAATTCGTTTTACGGCATCTCCGTCACATGCAGAGCATAGCACTACGGCGATCACGGGCACGATAACGGACAACGATGAGTCTGATGACGATGACGACACGTTACCGGAGGTATCGGTGGCGAACGCGGCGGCGGTGACGGAAGGCGACGATGGCGACGCGACCACGGACATGACGTTCGCGGTGACGCTGAGCGCGGCGGCGAAGAAGCAGGTCACGGTGCCGTACACGCTGGGCGGCACGGCGACGAGCGGGACCGATTACGAGGCGCATGGCGCCAGCCCGTCGCTGACCATTGCGGTGGGGGACACCAGCGCGACGATCACGGTGGCGATCAACGGCGACGTGGAGGACGAAGGGAATGAGACGGTCACGGTGACGCTCGGCACGCCGACCAACGCGACCCTCAAAGCGGGGTCGAGCACGGCGTCGGGGACGATCACGGACGACGAGGCAGAGGAACTACCCGAGATCACAGTCTCAGACGCAGCTTCGACTTTGGAAGGTAATACAGACTCAGGAGGAGAGCTGCGGTTTCCGGTGACTCTTACAACAGGAGTTGATGAACCTGTTGTATTGTTTTTCTCAATTGGTGGATCCGCTACCGAAGGAATAGATTTCGTAGCGCAAGGAACTTCACCGCATTTAGAAATCCCGGCGAACACTGAAGCCAGTGAGATTGTTCTATCGTTGATTGGTGATGCGGAAGATGAAGGAGACGAAGTCGTAGAGATAACACTCAACGAATCGGTGCTCAGTGACTACGAAATTGCAGAGAACGGTGGCACTGCTATCGGAACTATCGTCAATGACGACTTACCTGCGATTCAGTTGAGCGACGCAAAGATACAAGTCGCAGAGGACGAATCGTTTACCTATAGTGTATTACTCGAAAAGGCTCCCTCAGAATCGTTCACTGTCACGGCGAGGGCTTCGTCAGATGCGATTGTTTTCGATACGGAGTCTGTCGAATTCTCACCAACCGATTGGCGGAACCCCGGGTCGCTGGGAGTGACTGTTAATGCTGACGCTGATGCGAGACCAGAAAAGTTGACTATCGAACACTTCATCGAGCCCAATAAGTTCGAAGAAGTGTATGTTCCTGTGCTTCGGGTCCAAGTGGTCGATATGGACACGGATGGGGTGCTGGTTTCTAAGCAATCGATTGAGATAGACGAACGTAGCAAAGGTAGCTACGAGGTATCCCTGAACGCACAACCGGTGAGTGACGTAATCGTTGTACCAACTCCTGTAAGTGCGAAGGCTTTAAGTGTGTCGGGCGCATTGACGTTTACGTCGGAAAACTGGTCGCAATCTCAAGAGGTTGAGTTATCGGTGCTTGACAACGGCGCGTTCGTTAACAATTTGACCTCTATCACACACAAAGTGTACGGCTACTACTACGAAACACTCGAGCACCCAGTAGTCGCCGTAAGGATAAACAACGATCTAGAACCTCGCGTGGCGATAGCACCTGAATTTATCGATCTTAAAGAAGGGGAAAGTGCAAGTTACTCAATCGTCCTGAGTAGTGCTCCGGGTGCCGATGTAGTCATTTCTCCTATTAGCCAGTCGCCTTCATTGGTTACTGTGTCAGGACCTCTTGAATTCGACGATTCAAATTGGTACTTGCGCCAAAATGTTTTGGTGACAAGCATTGATGACGATATTCCGAGAAACGAGCAAGTCGTAATTAATCACGATTTCAATGGTCCGGATGGAATCGAACGCCCATCCGAAGTTTCGCTCTTTGTGCACGACAACGACACACGGGAATTGTTACTAAACGAGCGTTTCATCATTGTTGACGAAGGTGAGGGAGTCGAGTATGAGGTCGCTTTAAGGTCTCCTCCTAATGAAGGGGTGCGAGTTGAGATTTCTACTTCGGATGAAGATCTAACTGAACGAGTAGCTATAACGAGCGAACTCGAGTTTTCGCGAGAAACTTGGGACATACCTCAAACAGTCCGTGTTTTTGCCCACGCGGATAGCGTAGATCGAGAGTTTCTACGGTCACGTATTGAACACACAGCCTACGGAGGCGGATATGACGATGCGCCTATAGCAAGCTTGGATTTATCGATACTAGACGACGACCGTCGAGGAGTAGAACTTTCAACTTCTGATTTGCTTGTATACGAAGGTGAAACCGCTGAATACTCTGTACGTTTAACCAGCGAACCGCTACAGATTGTGACGTTCACTTCAACTTTGACCGGTAAAGACGAACTCGCAAATTCGATCAAACTATCTTCACCGCTTGAATTCAACAGCTTGAATTGGCACCTTCCAAAGCTTGTCACGGTCGACGCGCAATCATTGAAAGTTGAGGGCACGACGGAATTCATGATCGAGCACAGCTCCCAAGGTGGTGGATACGGCGATGAAAATCATCCTTCCGTAAATCTAACTTTCATCGACCGGGATGGATTCGGTGTCATCGTACACCCGAACCAATTACCAATTCCGATCGGTGAACAGGCGAGCTACGAGATTCGATTGACTAGTGATCCCAACGAAGAAGTTGTGATCGTTCTGGAACCGTCAGTTACAGACATACTCGAATTTCCTGACTCCATCGAATTTTCAAGTGAGTCGTGGGATCGTGTTCAAAGCGTTGTCGTAGCAGTGAACGAACACGTACGACCATCGGAGCTGGAACCAATTACGCTCAGTCATTCCGTTTCTTCGGGAGCTCATCAAGGCATCTATATTGAACCTGTAGTGGTTACCGTAACAGAAGGCGTAATCGCGGGCGTGAGTGTTAATAAAGCCGAGATCAGTCTGTCCGAAGGCGAGTCCACGGACATTAGCATGGCACTAGCTACGGCGCCACAAGAACGTGTGGAAGTTGAACCGATTTCAAGCCGGGAAGGATTGTTCTCATTTAATCCTGAGACGATTGTCTTTACGAGCGACGATTGGAAGATGCCACAACGAGTGAGTGTTCGTGCAATCGACAATGAGTATTTAGGAATACTGGAAGAGACGATTACTTGGCGTACGACGGGCGAAGAACATTTTGAAGATATTGACCCGACTGTCACTAAAGTGGTGGTTTTCGACAATGACTCTCCCTCGATCGTCTCGGACCAGACAATGCTCTCCATTGATGAAGGTAGCAGTGAATCGTTGCGATTGAATTTGAGTCATCCTCCGAACGATGATGTCTTAGTTCAGTTCGAGATAGATGGTGAAGGTATCACAATCGACCCTTCCGAATTACTTTTCACCGTCGAAGATTGGGATACAAAAAAGGCTGTCTCCGTATCGACTAATGACGACGATATGGTAAGTCACATCGTACGCATACTTGCGTGTGTCGCGAGCGGTGGCGGTTATGACGAAGCGAACGCTGTCGAGATGCTAGTTGAGGTGGTTGAGAATGACCGAATTGACGTTGAATTTGGTGAAGCTAGGTATATTCATGAAGGCCGATCGCTTTCGTACTGGGTCTCATTAAAGTCGCGACCGGCGACGGATGTCAATATAACACCTATAAGTGGAAATGACGATGTTGTCGTAGTGACACCTGGTATCGAGTTTCAACCAGATGACTGGATTGTCCCAAAGTACATTGTGCTCGAAGCTGATCATGACGAGGACAGCCAGTCTGAAATCGTGGAGCTGTGGCATGAGATTGTGGGTGGCGCGTACGGTGCACTGCAATTACCACCGTTAAGCGTCGACGTACTTGATGACGACGAAGTTGGTGTTCGGGTTAAACCCCAAAACATCACCATTGAAGAAGGAGGTAAGGCATCGTACGGGGTCGTCCTACAAAGCCCGCCGAACGCCTCAGTTGTCATCAATATGGAGAGTTCGAACGCTGAGGCTCTGATAGTCGACGAATCAATTGAATTCTCGCCATCGGATTGGCACATCGAACAGCAGGTTTCGGTGACTTCTCCTGCCAATTCGATTGGCGAAGACACAGAGGTCTCGATTACGCACTCAATCTCGGGTGGTGGATACGACACGATTGAGATAGATGATGTCGTGGTGCAAATAGAGAACAAAGAAGTGGTGGAGGCTTTACCTAGTCGACTCTCTCTGAAGCGAGGTGAGCTAGGAGCGTACAGTATCAAGCTGGCTCACGAACCGGCAGCTGTCTTAATCCTTAAGCCATCATCGTCGGGGGATGGCGCTTTGGACATTTCGCCTAGCTCGGTTGTAATCTCCCCATCCAATTGGGATCAACCTGTCAAATTTACGGTCGCACTGAACAGCGAGAATACGTCAAATCCCGAGTATCAAACGATCGAGATCGTCCATTCTCTTCGCAGTAGCAATGCGAGCGAAGTCGTAGGTTTTGAGAATGTTGCAAGAGTAACTGTAACTAATTCCGAGCCGCCAGAACGATTGCCGATTCAAGCAACGATCGTGATGGAATCAGATGGTTCTGCGGTCGTGAGTTTGACGTTACCTAGCGAGCCGACTTCGCTGGTTCAAATCATCTCGAATTCGCTTCAGAAACAGCTCCGTTTTATTCCAGCAGACGTTTCGTTTACCTCACGAAACTGGTCAGCTACTCAGTCGATGCGCGTCCACGGCAATACGGATCGTATGACACTGTCAGGAACGGCGATCAAAGAAGCACTTGGCGAATTTGTTGTGTCCTCAGCTGACCGCCAATTTCGCGGTGCGATGATCGAAGTCTTGAATATATCGGATTCGATCCAAGCTAGCCGAGTGGTCCAAGGCATTCTAAAACCGCTAACAGGGTTCGTCGCACGTTCAAACATTGACCGTGTGATAACTTGTATAGATCGATCATTGCGTGATGACTTCTCTTCAGAACAAATGCTGGAACGAAATCTCTCTTCTGGTAGCGTAGAACGTTGGAATGAAACTGGCGTTTTACGAGAGAAGTTAGCTTTAGAACTTACGCCTCGCGGTGGCAATGTGCAGATACCGAGTCAATCTCGCAATATCGATGGTGGTGTGAGTCTAAATCATCGGACAACGATCTGCTCCGGTCGGGCACAATCGACGACAAACATCCGAGATGAACTGACCGCGAACGCTCGCGGAAGTTCAACTTATTTCGGTGGAAGTACGTGGATAAACGAACGATACCTACTGGGTTTCGGTTTTGCGCATGAAGATCAGTTCGTTGACTGGCACGAGACATTATTTGACCTCGATGGCGAAGCCGTAGTTCACTTGAATACGGTGAGCCCGTTCGTAGCGCGAGTTGGCGAAAAGCGAACAAATCGGGTGTGGGGCATGGTTTCGGTTGGTTCGGGATTTTTAGAGCTCGATAGCGGCGAGAATCTGAGTTCAGATTACGACTTAATGTATCAAGGTGTAGGTGTAGGTGGTTCTTGGGAACTCCCATCGCGTCCGTCAATGAGAGTTCGTGGTCAGAGTTGGTGGGCGGCGTCCGATGCGGCGAATGTCGAAGATCGATCACAAAGGGTGCAAGTTGCAAATCGAGGGGTCCGGATTAACGTCAGTGGTGACTGGAGCTTCCAGCTAGGAGAGAATGTTGAGTTTGGTACGACGCTCTCAAGTGGTCTACTTAACGACAGCGGGATAGGGACCACAGCCGTGGAGAATCTACTCGGTATGAATGTATCGCACCGCGTAGTGGGAATCCATGGTGAACTTCAAATGCGATCGGTGGATGCGAGTGACGGTTCGTTTCGAACTGATCGCTTGAGTGCGACGTTTACTTATCGCCCAAATACCTGTTGCAACCGGAGTGGACCATGGTTCAATTTGAAGATTGGTAGTGTTGGTAATGCGGTTTTTGCTGATTCAGTTAAACAGGCTAACCAACAACTGAGGCAAATTGAAGATCTGCTTCACCGTGGTGATACATGGCGACTCGAATCAGGTTGGAATACAAACTGGCGATATCACGGAATCACCTTAAACCCAGCGATTTGGATCGCGTCGCAGTTCGATATGTCAGTACATGATTTCGGCTTGAGTAACACCTATGACGCTGGCGACGGCATTAAGTTTAAGACTCAACTGCTTTCACAAGATCGGGGAAAAGGCAAGCGAGATGTAGGTGTTCGAGGTAAAGTTCGATGGGTTTGGTGACACTCTTAAATTCATTAATTCGAGCGACAAGTCCAGCCCTGGATGTCCTCGATTCTTCTGTAAGGAGGTCGAAATGATGTTGTTTCTAGCTTTACGTACGCGATTAAGAGACGTAATCGCAAGATCGAATTTCGCTCCTAATGGGAGTGTTACCAAAACAGGTCTGCGAAGATTCGTAGGTGTCTTAACCGTGATGCTGATAACGTCGGTAGGGATGGAGGTCAACGCTCAATTCGACTTCTCCGTGTCATCGAACGTTGTGTGGAACGAACAGCATGGGCTTGAGGGAGCAACTGGCGAATCTTCGTTAGCTAATTTAAATAGCCGAATTAGTGAAGCCTTGACAGATGCAACGGACACATCGTTGTGTTACATATTGTCTGGGACACCTACCAATGCGTTGACTTTTGTAACTACCGCTACATCGTGCTCGGTAGGTAAACAGTCAGGCGCACGTAGTGCGAGTGGGAATTGGCTTCAGTTAAAAACTGGCCAACACCTCGATTACGAACTAGGTGCGGAGCAGCTGCTCACTATTACAGGCTACGATGGGGAAGGGAAGGAACAAGCGTCATTTCGAGTGAATCTTGTCGTTATCGATTACGATGAACGACCGATCAGAACGAAAGAGAGTTTGAAGACGTGGTACTGGAAGCCTGGCGAGTCTGATACGCTGATGATTTCAAGTCTATTCGTGGATCCAGACGGCGCCCCAGTTCAATTCGATTTGTCGAGCTCATCAACTGACGTTTGGATATGTGATACCGCAAATGCTGGGGACTTTGACGTTGAAGAAGTGCCGACGGTTCCCGACAGGACTTTAGGACCGGGTACTGCTGTTGCGTTCACTGGAGGCGACGCTGCTGCTGATTGTTCTGTTTCCAATGGTGCTGATCCTACTGCATCACCTGCACCGAACCCCAATCCAGGTGCTCGTGGTTCCGGCGGTAATCGTGTGGTGACAACGAAGAAGACAGGTCCAATCTTACAGATTACTGCAGATAGCCTCTTCACAGACGACTCGGATGGAGACGGCACCGTGACGGACCGTGGGAAAGGTACATATGCAGCGACGGTATTCGTGCGCGTTTGGTCAGGTCCAAGCGAACCGCCATTGTCATCGTTGGCATTCGCGAGCGTCAAAATCCTGGTGAAAGTCGGTGCGAACAATCCCCCTCAGTTTGTAGGCGGCGCTACGGGTTTTTCGGTGACATTAACGGAAGGCGACGATGAATCGGATCCGATGCCTGCTTGGCTAGCTGGTGACCTTGATATCGGCGGCGCGACGAACGACTCGCTCAGATACAGTCTGGGTAAGGATGGCAGCAAGAACAAGGTGATAGCCGGAGGAATCGTAGAACTTAAGGAAGTTAGAGGCGACAATCCCGCAACGAGTGAAATAGAAACTGACCATATACTGGCGCTTATGTTGCAAAGTAAAGGACTGGATTACGAAATAGGAGAGACTTCGTTTACGGTTGATCTGATCGTTGCGGATGATTGGTCACCTCCGGTCAGTGTACCCATACGCGTAACGTTGTTGGACATGAACGAAATAAAAGTGCTAAGTCAGATAAAGGATCAGCAACTCGTTAATGGAATGTCAAGGAATATCGATCTAACGCAGCACTATAGCGATCCTGAGAACGATGAACTTACTTATGTGGCTTACTCAAATATCTACTCGGATGTAGTTGAAGTAGATAACGAATCCGATACATTGACGATTCGCGGCAGGCATGCGACTCAGGGTGAAGGAGGTGAAAGCCTCGTGAGGGTTCAATTGATTGCGACGGATAGTAAAGGTCTTGAGGATTCATCGATTGCGTTCAACGTAACTACGCGTTACTCGAACATTAGTCCTTCGATTGATGTCGTTGAAACTGGAACCATTTCGATTGGTTTTGGGTTATTTGAAACTGGCAGCGCTAACACGGTACTGATGCCGTTAATTTCTTACACAGATGACGAACCAGCACCAACTGCCATATTCGATGGAGAACCTCATTTTAGAGCGATCGTTGACCCTTATTTACGGGACGGTGATCTATGTGCAAAAGACTCTATGTCATGTGAACAGCGAATAGGCAAGATTGCTATCGTGGTCGGTGCACAGGATTTGAACCACGAGACCTCAGCGCTGCACAAACTATCGCTTGCGTTGCATGACGCATGGCAACCAGAAATTATTTCAGAAGCCATTAGAGTGGAGGTTTCTGTCTTTGACAGCAATGATGCGCCAACGGTTGTCTCCGGAATGTCGATATCCACTCAATCCATCGTAGTTAGCGGTTCAGGAAGCTATCGAGCCGGAGAGCACTTTACAGACGAGGATGGCGACCGTCTAATCATTTATGCAGTTTCGAATTTGGAGAATATTGCGACCGTGTCGGTTGCTGAACTGGACATGGTGTCGTTTCGAGGGGTTAGCGAAGGGGAAGCTAGGATCACGTTAACCGCGAAGGACCCGGAAGGCGCATCGGCAACTTTGATGTTCAAAGTCACAGTTGGCGCGAACAATCCCCCGGTTGCTGATGCGGACGCATTCATGATGGCGTTGCCTGAAAACAACACCATTAATGTCGGCGCTGTTGCGAAGGTAGACCTTGACGGTCTGTTCTCCGAACCCGATACGGGTGACGACATCATGTCGATCACAGGTATGACGTCGGATGAAGACATCCTTCTCGTCATTCCGACCGATGACGGTGACACCCTCACGTTGGTGGGTGTTGCTTCTGGTATGGCAACGTTGACGATCACGGCAATGGACGGTGGCGGCAACTCCACGGACCATATGGCCGAAATCACGGTCAACGAAGCGCCAGCCGAAGCCAAACCCATCGATCCGGTCGAAATGGACCGCACCATGCCTCACGTGGTTGACGTCTCTGGCGTCTTCACCGACGGCGACGACGGCGCAGACATGCTGACGATTACGGCGGAAGCCATCGAAGGTATGGAT
>JAJECH010000013.1 GCA_022822135.1 Pseudomonadales bacterium | reverse complement strand
ACCAGTGGATCACCGGGAAACGCTATCTGACCGGTGAGATCGGGCTCATCAAGGGGCATGCAACTTCATCACCAACGTGGGCGAAAGCGGCATGAAATCAACATCAATCGCAGCCTCGGTGACCGACCCGCGGGTCGGTCGCCGAGACCTCACTAAAACCTTTTTGCAGAAAAAACTTGACACAACTTAGCAGAGTGCGCTGGTTTGTACGATATTTGATCCTCTAGTGGATTCGAACGGAACTGAATGAGCGCAAACATAATAGATAAGTAGGTGTTAGCTTAGGGTCTTGAGGATGAAACAGCGTTGCGTTAATTGTCAATTCCTGTGTAAAGTCCATTTGAATCACGCTGGAAAGGAGTCGCGGCACACTTGGAACTCAGAAGAGAGAGAACTAGGATTTATAGGGGAGCATTACTCAGCGGTTTGTGCGGAAGGGGTCTGGAGTACGCAGGTCAACCCTCATATTGACCCCAGAGACGAGATATACAAGAACCGACGCAAAGATTGTCTTTCGTTCGTTGAAATTCACAGTGGAATGACGTTCCAAGCGGCGAAAGCGCTGCTCGATCGACGTCAGAGATCCGCAAAATCCAGAAGAGAGCGAGTTATGCTAGTTTTCGCGGTCTTAGGCTGGGTTATAGCGTTCGTGATGGGTGTATTCGAGATTTTGAAGCACGTTATTAGATAGCACACACTACGGAAGGCGATCGCGCTGCATGGTCAACGGAAAAGCTTCGATAAGCTTGCGACATGTTTCGCACGTAACAGACTAAAGTAGATCACATAGCGTGACAGCGACGGAGTGACCGGATGACACAGGCGACCAGCATCGTGAAGATAGTTAGACATAGTACGGCGGATGAATTTCTAAGAGAACTGTTAGGTCCGGACTCGAAATTTCACAACGGACACCCGTATACCTGGCTCTTCCGAGGCGTGGGTTGCAGTAACTTCGAACTTACGCCAACGGCGTTACGGGAAGGAGCGTTTCGTCGTTATTCTCTGAATTCGAGTGACGTTTATCAAATAGCTAACGAATGGGAGGTGGTTAAGTCGTTCTACGAATTAGCAAATCGACGAGGTATGCCGCTGCCGGAAGATTCGCACCGGGTTCAAGAGTTAGTCCGGACGTTTGATCCTGGAAAACTTGGAAGTGGAGAGGAAAACGAAAACGTATGGCCGCCATCCGACCTCATAACTTTGTGCGGGTTAGTTAGACACTACGGAATTCCAACTAGGTTACTTGACTGGACTTACGATCCGCGTGTCGCTGCCTACTTCGCGGCGCGAAACGCAATGAATCAAGCAAAAGAAACTGAATCGAAAGAAAGGAGGACGAATCAGCAAGAACGAACGGAGGGATCAATGGCGGTATGGGCATTCTTCAAGACCTTCTATGAGAACTTGCTCCAAGTAGATGCAGAAGGCATCCCGTATGAACTAGTCACTGTACCATACGCTACGAATCCAAACCTTCAGGCACAACAAGGAGTTTTTACTTTAGTTCGACACACAGGAACTGCGAACGAGGTAGATCGAACCACTCTAGATGACACGCTGTTCGATTACCTGAAGCGTTCACGCCCGGGAATATTGAAGACGAATGCAGGTGGCATTTCGGCGTTTTTTAAATATGAACTTCCTTGGTCCGAATGCGGAGGTTTATTACGCGTGTTGGCGAATCACGGAGTAAATGCGTCCACCGTGTTTCCGGGATACGAAGGTGTGGCCGACGCGGTACTCGAACAATTACGTTGGTGGGATTCCCCACTGAGCACACATCGTCTTCTGTCCTAAACAGCGACCTTTCAGCTTCGCACATGTTTAATAGGCACTGTTGCACAATCTATATGGGATTCATCCATAGGGAATCTCGTCAGAATGATTTAGCCGATGAACTGATCGGTGTTACCTAGATCCTTAAGTGGAGATCGACAATGCGGTATTCATCGTTTTCTCATCAGATTACTCGTAGACTTAAAGCGCTGATTGCGTGTTTCGCCGTAATGTTCACCCAATTAGGGCATACACAGGAATTTAAGTGGCCGAACGGCTTTGAATACGGCAACTGGTGCGGTCTCGATCACCCAGAAGAACCTAGCGATGCTATCCCGGCGATCGACGAAATTGACGACGCATGTCGCGTTCATGATTCTGCGTACGCTGAGAGAGAACCATGGGGAGATTCAGGCGCAGATCATGTTCTCGTTCAAAAGCTCTCCGCGATTTTGGCTCGAGGCACTAGTTGGAAACTAAACGGAGAAGGGCAAACACAGGTAAGAGGTGAACTGTCAGAAAGACAATATTTAGTTGCTGCGACGATCGTCAGTTGGTTTACGGGACAACAATTCCTGACGGTTTACTCTGACGTATTGAACGGTAAAGTAAGTTCTGTGTTCAAGCTCGGCACCTCGACGGCAAGAACCGTCGTTACACTCCCGGCGTCATTTAGCAACAAGGTGATCACCTCTTTCTCAAAAGAAATATCAGAGGCAACCGGCTTGCCGATCGACGACGTAACAGTAATTCAAGATACTACAGATGTCGCTGTGAGAGTCGTATTCGAAATTGCGGATGGGAGCGAGTGGTTGGTTGATGAAGTTGGGGACACACTAGAGAGCGCTTTAGTGACTGGGAAGGCAATCGTTGTCACTGTTGGAAAGTACACGGAGATTGAGAAACCTGTTAGAGAGCTAGAGGACGAAGTAATAGGTTTACTCACTGATCCAGTCAAGACAGTTGAAGAGTGGCCAGAAAAGGTCGTGAAGATTCTTATCACGCCAATTGAGAAAATTTTCGATTTATTCTAGGGATAGCTGTTCTAGTCGGGATCGCATTAGTTAGTCCTTGGTGACGGCGTCGCCGCCGGAAATTGCGGAGGATATTGTCCTAGCGCAAAGTGCGGCAGTACCCATAATTCAACAATGGGTGTAAACACACATCCTGATGTCCTGTCCGTCTGAGGGTTGGATATTCATCGGAGGGTCCGTCTATACCAGGTATGGATCCCGAAAAACCAGATTTGGTCGCATACACCCATTTTCTAGGATCGGAGGTTTTCGGTCCTAATTCTCCAGATAGTGGAACTTCAACGGCTTGTCCTGTCGCCGCTGGCTGTCTCGCTGCAATTCGCACCGCCGTCTCGCAGGATAGCGTTAAGCCAGATCAGTTGCGTGCCGATTTGGAGAACTATGCTCGGGTGCAGGGAGGATATACCACATGGGATCCTCAGTTCGGTCATGGGATCATCGATCCGATAGCCGTAGGAAAACAGTACGGGGTGATTCCATGAGTGCGAATCGAGAAGTAGGTCTTGCTGTGCTGGTTACAGTTAATATAAGGTCCAAGTCTCCCAATAGAGCATCTGTTGCTGCCAAAATAGGCGTAAATTCGACCGCGATCGATCGGAATTATTGAATCGTATTGATTGATCCTGTCCGAAGACGTTATGCAGTGAAGGTTGATGCGATCGTGTTCGAGAAACCTTCGAGGAAGCATGCCGACGTCTCAGGTCCGTATTCCGATCCTTCGATCGGTACTATGCAGAAGTAGCTTCAGTGATTCTTCGCGTCGTCAAGTTCAAAAATGACGCGAAAACAGCGATGGATTAGGTTTATACCTTTTCTACGACTGCCCTTTACGTCGCTTTACTTCTTCCTCTAAACGGTCTTTTTGAATTCGAATAAGCGACCCCGGTAAGCCGAAAGAGAAGTAGAGTGCTGTGAAACCTAATCCAAGCGCACATCGATCAATCCAATGGACGACTGTGCAATTTATACGGTGCCCGTCGGTGAGAGTCGCTAGTAGTGTGATAACGATTACTAGGAGATAGATGTAAAACAACATTCGATATCGACTGAGTGCACGACCGATCTCCGTCGCATGAAGGCTGGCAATTCGCCACGATCCAAGATACAGCATTTGAGGATCGCCGGATAGAGTGATGATTGCGATGAGGAAGCCGGCCAGGATTGAAATCGTCATGACAAGCAAACGCAGGGCTTCTTGCGATCCATTCGTGATCGGACCACCGAAGATTAGGACGGCGACGAAAACTAACGCACCTCCTACGAGAAATAGAACTCTCCTGATAGAGATCGACGGTTTCACAGATTTAGAAAGCCTTGCCGAGTAAGTTGCTCGTAGTACTCAGTCATTCTGTCCCACGCATCATTGAAGTGAACGGTCTTTCCATCGATCTCAACGTCAACGGCTTGTCGAAGGAGCAACTCGCCGCGTCGTATACGCTGTCCTGAATAGGTTTCTAACGAAACATCCTCATCATCATCTTCAGCGATGTCACGCACAATCGCGGTAAATTCCTCTGATTCGAGACCGGGTCGTCTACTATCTAGAGAAATCATCAACTTGGCGTTGACATTCTCCGCCTCTTCTATCTTTTGTCGGGTTGCCACGTCAGCGACGAGATCACGTAGACAATCCCGACCGATACGCTGCAAAATCGTTTCGTGCTCCCGCTCGTCTAAGTTGGAGGTCTCAAGGTATCGTCCGACATTTAGATCAACGCTCTTGATCCCTCCTTCATCGTATATTCTTGAGATGGTGTTTGAGTCTGCGATAGGAAAAAAGTTACGACAAAATCATCTGGTACAGTTGCACCTCTATCACTACCCATCCTGAGCAATTCAAGCAGATATCGCTCGATGGACTTTGCGTGGAGTCCGCTACTCATCACGAACACATGATCGCTCTCTATTAACACCATTCCATCACCGTCGAGATAGTCCCAGTTTTGACCTGGCGGTTGGGTATCAAGATCAGCCGAAGGACTTGGAGGTGGGTGTGGAACCGTGGAGGCTTCTTCCCGCTCGGTCCAGCTTGCGATGTGTAGATATTGCAACTCGCGTTTTCGCTGTCGGTGCCGAGTCTCAGCGAATCCGCTACCCAAGGCGATTCGTGTATCTTCCACATTAGGCATTCGAGCAAGACATGACGAAAGCAATTCCCGAAAGGTGGTTTGGTTCTGTGTCTTATTCGATCGCTCCGCGCGAAGGTAGCTAATGGTTCTGCGTTTTGTTGGCACGATTTTCGAGGAAGACCTCTTTTGCTAAGTGAGTGAGCCAAAATCATATCGATGGAAAGGTAGCTAGTCGATGTGCCGCTTTCCGATTCTCTTCTTATTTGTTCTTGGAGAGAAGGGGTAGGCGGTGTTCTGCAGTACACGCAGCACAACATCCCATTTGGATTTTTACATGCTTGTTTCTACTTTGCGACGATAGACTTACGTTTGCTGGTTCACGATGTGTTTAAACTCCGTAACGTCTCATTCTTCGCGCACTTAGGAAGTACCTCAGTAGGTATCACCTGGTTTTAGGTAGTCACACCGAGCATGCGATCGAATGGCAGAGCAAAATTTCCAGTTGAGTTGTAAACAATAAATATAGATAGAAATGGCTGTAACGCGGAAACGAATTGGCGTCTGCTTGAGTGACGGACGCTGCAAGTCCGTCACACGTCAGGCAGTACAAGCCGGCATCACATTGATCAAATACGTTGAGAGGATTCTTTAATTGAGCATGAAACGGGTAGACATCGCATTCAACGATTTTTGGGTCAGCTATCTGGAGAAATTCGTGTGGCGATCAAGCAACCGAACACAGCCAAAGCTCTTCCTATGTCCGATACTTCAGAAAATGGAATCAACTGAACTGTGCAAGGGACATATCGTCCCAGAGTCGTTAGGCGGTAAAGAGTGGGTAGTCCAGCGGAAGGATGTTGACAACTTTTTCGGATCATTCGCGGAGGCTGGATTCAATCACGGCGTTAAGTTGCGTTCCATGAAAATAGAAGATGCGGTGTCGTACGTATTGAAGTACAGATTGGCAAAGCGTGCGGACCTCTCGCTGATAGACAGTACTGGACACAAAATGCCGGTTCGACCGAGTAAGGATCGCGGTGAAGTTAGATTGATTGCCAAACCTTCACTAGGTGACAACATAGATCCAAACAGTGATTTATCAGTCAGTATGCATCTAGACGTCACGTACGAGACTTTGTTGTCGTGCTTACACACTGCGCATTTAGGGCTATTCTCACGCATGAAATACCGCTACGCGATGAGTCCACAGGGTCGTTTCATTGCACAGTTGTTGAAGGAAGTCTACCTTGAGTTCTCAGGTCCTAAAGCAGCCGAAGAACGAACCTCCGAGGCCAAGCAGAAGAAACTTAAAGAAATGTGTCAGATGCACGAGAGTATGGTGAGACCACTGGAGAGCGTAGTCGCTTTTCACAAAAATCTGCTTGAAGACCCATTCAGAACGTTTATCGTATGTTGGTGTGACAAGCGTCCATTTGCAACTCTACATTTGATAAGGGCCGGCTCGGAATGGAACGCCGTGATGAATTACATGTCGATCGATGCTCGTGCGCTTGCATTCATTACAGCAGAAAAACCGATTTCCTTTCAATCGACCGTTGGAAGGTTCGTAAACAACGTCATCGACGTTTGTCCTTTAAGAGAAGATTCCTCTACGCTTGTTTGGTCAACCGCTGAGAGTAACGGAAGCACTCCACCTATTCCTGTTGAGCACGCGGTGCGTGACCTCTCGAACAAAATCTGACAATTTCCGACGCCTATTGTTGCACCAACTTCACAAGATGAATGCGACAATGTAGTCCTTATTCCCCGGTTAATTTAGTCGATCGGTCGTTAGTTTGGGGAGTGGATGTAGCGTTCGCCAAGAAAAACGCGCACTTTTGGCGACTTACAGGTTTAGTACCTGCTTCCTAACAAGTCACCCTAAAGTTGCGCGAATGAGAAGCGTACACCAAGCCTATCGCAAGTTCGAACTGGACTTCACGGACGAGAACGTGACGCCACTGGCGGGTCTTGCGTTTGTGGCGGAGGCGGCGTATCCTCTGGGGTTGCTGGCGGCATTGGATGGCTTCGAACCCTGCAAGCAACGCGACCGTGGCGCCAGTGATCAGGAGAACCTCCTGGCGTTACTTGGCTGTCTGACAGCAGGGTGTGGCAAGTTGCGCGATCTCGATGACTTACGTGAAGATAAGGCTGCCCGTCGAGTCCTGGGGTTAGACCAGATCTCCGGCTGTCGGCGGATGGGCGAATGGCTGAGTCGCATGACCGCAGCCCATGTCGCCTCGCTGCAGACGATGTGTCGCGACCTGGCGACGCGCATCGCACCGAGCGTGATCGCGGCTGAAGTGGATAGCCGTGGTTACGTTCCCCTGTTCTGGGACGGCACCTGCATCGAGGTCTATGGGAAGCAGTTCGAGGGCGCGGCGAAGACGTACGGCGACACCGAGCAGTATTGGATGCGGGGTGCGTTTCTGGGACCCTTGCAAGTGGGCGGTCGGTTAGCGCCGGGCCGCGAAGATCCGGTGGGTGACTGGCAGACCCAGTTGCGTGAGGACATCGACCCGGTGGTCCCGTCGGGGACGCCGGTGTGGGTGCTGATGGACAACGCGTATTACAGCAAGGAAGTCGTCAAGGCCCTCGAAGCCCGCCAGTGGTCGTGGTCGATCTCGGTCACGAACCAGCAGAACAAGCAGGCCGCGTTGCGGCAGCTGTCACCGACGGCGGTGTGGACGGCTATCGGCGACCACGAGGATGCGGCTGATTTCTGGTATCGGCCGTCAGGGTGG
>JAJECH010000008.1 GCA_022822135.1 Pseudomonadales bacterium | reverse complement strand
TGCTCTTTCATGCTGTCCTCCTATTAGGGGTTGTGCCTGTCATCTCGCGATGCAGACCCGTCGGAAGTGGGCACGACTTTCGTCGCCGAACCTGAGTCAGTCCGGTATCCGCACCATTACAGCACGGCATTCGCTTTTTCCAACCTCCTCTACCCGCCACTGCAACAGAATCCCTTGCGGCGTTCCTGCCCAACGACACAAGGTCGATGGGCACAGTGTCGGGCTTACCGAGTTCCGTCTGAACAACACGACGGGGGTGGGTGTGGTCTGTTCGCCGGTCGCATGGTGGCAGTGTGCCCCTATACATAAGAGAGACAACCTGCGACGCACCGTTTGGTCCAGGCGTGTCAGTGACCTTTCGCCTGTTCATTATTACGACGTTTATCAACCATTCACATACGTTCACCCGTCCCGCCAGCCTAGCATCTTGTCCGCCTTGGTACTGGCAGAGTCCTCATTGCAATCTCACGACCACAACTCGCCCCATACGGGGGATTACATTGTCAGGACGCTTCACACCCGATCGTTGCCAATCACGCGCTGTCCCTAGGCTATTGGATACTGCAATCCAAGTCAACTAAACCATCCTTCTCACAGGTGTTCTTGACCATTGTTCAGGCAGCTTAAAGCATGCCTACGCTCAAAGCCGTGTGTCTATACAAATGTACAGATTACACACAGTGCCTCACCCCGATCAATCAAATACATGAAATTACGAGGCATTTCCCGAAACCTTCCCGTCGACCTTACAAAGGCAACAGTTCTTTTCCGGTACCTGCATCCTCAAGGATGGAGACACACCCTTCAGGCGCAGCGTCAGATCGGCGAGTTCGATCCGACAGAAGTGAGTTCATAAGTTGCAAGCAACTCTGGGGACTCCCTCCCCTAACCGGCAATGGTTAGCTTGATAAAATCAAAGCCAAACAGCGTTCAACCCTTCAAAATAAAGGTGACCAAACGTCCAGTTGTATAACGTGCTACTCGTCGCACTATGTACATAATGATAGTAAAAAGTTCTTCTGTAAAAGTCCTTAATTCTTCGTTTACGCATCTTCTTTGAATAGTGAATCGAAGAACCATTGCGCACCCGCCGGTTCTTCGAGCAAGCGTTCCTGACGGTGAGTCAATGTGAAATTCTCAGGAGCCGTTACACGAGTGCGAGACCAGGTTAACTGAGAAGCGCAATACTTGTAAAGTAGGGATCTCCGCTCGTGATCTGCGGACCAAGCCATTGTCCCGTGTGTTGTGGCTTCTGTAAAGAAAGTCACACTTCCTGCCGGTGCTTCAGGACAAATAACCACATCGTCGAATTCCCCTTTGCGGATACAGGCGGGTAACTTGAAGTGACTGTTGTGACTTCCAGGGATGCAACAAAGACCGCCTGTCTCTGGACCGGAGTCGGTCAAGTTGAATGCTGCAACAGCAAATCCGTGTAACGCTTGATGACCAGGTTGTGGGTAGTACTTGCCTGGTTCGGCTCGCGTAAATGGTTCGGACGCACCATAGTCTGAGTGGAGACGTCCGCTCGGCATCCCTCGTCTCATACGCATACCGAAGATCCTGTCGAGACGAAACGCTTCACCCAGCTGAAACCGCATGATTTGCATCGTCAGCGGATGATCCAGCAAATCAACGAACGGTTGTCCATATGCCAAGAATCCGGGATTCGAACGGTACGATCCACCCGCCATTCCGAACCGATAGTTGTCATATACGCCGAGACTCTTTTCCTGTGTGCGCTCTTGCCGGTCCGATGGGAAGTCCGGTAACGTGTCGTCCAGGATTCGATTAAGAGTTGCGACTTGCTCTTTACTCAATACGTCCTCTACCACGAGGTAGCCTTGAAGATCGTAGAGGTACTGGTAGAGCTCGGCGATTTCCTCTTCACTCGCGGTGTTCAGATAGTCTACTGAGAGATTCGCTTCTGCCATCGTTACGCCTCATTCATATGTGGAAGACTCATTTTGGAGTGCTAGTTATGGCGAATTAACCAACGTGTGACCGTATTTTCGCAGCGACCTGACCGTAATTTCTTTGAATTGCCCAGTCAAGCGGCGTTCTGCCTCTCGCGTCCCTCGCAGTTGGGACCGCTCCTGCTTCAAGCAACACTTCGACAGTCTTTACTTCCTCACGCCACCACGCGTTAGCCGCCATATGTAACGCACTACTCCGATTCGCAGAACGTGCATTGACATCTGAACCACGATTTAGGAGTAATTTTGCCGTATCTTCGTTACCTTCCCGTGCTGCGACCATCAACGGGGTGACATCGTGGTCAGCGGTTTCACCTTCCGGTGACGATAACTTTAGTACCTTCTCGCTACATGGGACTGTGCGTATGTCGATGTCTGTCCCAAGTTCCAGCAGTTCTTTGATGACCTCCTCCCAACCATAGGTACATGCCAAATGCAGCGGGAACTCACCCAACACACAAGGCGAATCAAGATTCGCACCAGCGTTGACCAACACATTGGTTAGAACGCGAGCATGCGCTGAATAGCCATGTGTAACCGCGAGATGGAGAGGACACCACGGGCCTTCACCAAATGCTTCGGTCTCCCAAACAAAGAAACCGATACGCTTCAACGATCGGTTCGGGTCATCGCCTTGTTCGAGTAGTGTCTTGGTCGCGCCAACTTGAGAATTGAGTAACGCCCAACCGAGTGGTGGTAGTAAATCGACTTCGGTTGATAGATCGGTTTTCGTCGATAGGTCAACGATCTGATTACTCAAACCGAGTGCACATGCACTGTGCAGATCGCAATCGACACCAGCTGACAACATGTCAAGAGCAAGGGTACGGTCATAGAGCGCTGCGACCTGCAAAGCTGAAAGGTCAGTTTCGTTGGTTAGTCCAACACCCGCTCTGGATTCTCGCTTTGACTCAAGTAGCTCGCTGGCAAGAGCGGACCAATCTCTAGCCAAAATGAATTTCCATTGCTGCGCAGCGTGTTTTAGCTTGCTACCGCCGCTCGTTCGTTGTGCTCCATCTCAGCAACGACTTCCGCCATACCTTCCCACTCATCCCACATGTTGCACATGGCTTGTTTTGAGCGTTCCCACGGGTCGTTACCTTCCTCAAATTGAAGCCACTCGCCGCGTTGTCCTCGATCAGGATGATCCGTCACGCCGTTGACAACAACGTTCGGTTGACGCTTTTTGTTTCGGATTCGAAAGATGATGTTCTTGCGTGTTTCGGTACCTCGTTCGTTTCGAGTTCCCGAATGTGGGATGTGATACATCGCGATGCATGCATCGCCTTTGTCCATCAGGATCTGTGTCGGACGCGGCCAACGCCGACCATCCGGCGTTGTCTCAGAAGTCTCATCAGTGAACTTTTCGAAGATCTCCGGCGGGAGATAGTTCATACCACAACGATTTGGGCATTCATGGTTCAACCGCGGCCAACCAGGTCCTTCGGGTCCTAAGTGCCCGTTCGTCTCGTACTGCCAACGGAAGAATTTTTGAATGTCGTGATGTGCGCCTTTGAGCAAGCAGGTCTGACCACGACCTTCTTCGGTTTGGTCATTGAGACACACAAAGACAAATGCCGTGAAACTACCTAATCCAAGTGTCATGTCCGGATCTTCAAACAAAGGCACCATGTTGTGACCCATCACTTCGGGTGAACGACCCAAATCGCCTTTCGGTCCCGACGCAAAGTGGCGAAGATAGATTTCTTCTGGTGTCCCTTCCTGGACCTCTTGAGGCGCAGCGATTGTGATGTTGCCATCCATGTGGACACCGGCACCGTAGTACGGCATATCGACATCCCGATATCCCATGTTGGTGAACCGACCAGATGCTTGAGAAGGATAGGAAATACCTGTCTGGCATACGCTTGGCGGATCGAAATAACCCATGACTTCGTGCAATATTGGCGTGATGTCCGACTTATTGACGAGATCGGTCATAACTGGGTCATTACCAAGGTAGTGACCACGCTTCGGCAGTTTTAGCGCAGCCAGCGCGCTATTTACCAGTTCGTCAGAAACCGCATTTTTGACGACAATGAATCCGTCACGATACAGCGATTTCTTATCTTCGATTGAAAGGTGTCGAGGTTGCGTAGTCATCGATGTGTCCGTTCTTATCTCAAGTCGAGATCAAATCCGCAATGCGAACGGATTTTATGAGTTGCAGTGATTCCGGTATCGCGATCAACGGGATCGTGATACCACTTCCAAGTTCAACATGGATGCCAGAGCATCGTTCTTATTTCGCCAAATTCACGACGAAGTTTGTCCCATGCTTCACCGCCATCCTGCGATCGATAGATCTGCCCGAGATTCGTACAACAAAACAGCAAGTTCGCGTCTGCTGCGTTATCCGCCACCATCCACGGCGTCGAATTTACACTGCCTGGTAAGTTGCAGTCCTCCCACGTGGCTCCCCAATCTCTACTACGCAAGAGTCGTCCTGTTGAACCAGGAGGACCGTCGCCATTGCAGAGAAACACGGTGCCGTCGTAGTCTGCCTTCGGCTTGATACCGCGTGTGTATTGCCACGGTGAGTCCAGTTCATGCCATTCCCACGTCACCGCATCATCGAAAGACTCATAAAGGCCGAGTGCCGTTGCAGTCAGTAGTTTTCGCTTGCCGTCGACTTCGGCAATCGCAATGTCGTGAATATCCGGGAAACGAAATCCTTCTTCGGATCGTTCCCATGTGTTGCCGTTATCGCGTGAACGATGAACCGCATCAATCTCTGCGCTTGCCCAAATCGTCGCGTCGTCAACAGGGTCGAAACGAATACGCGTGATGCGAGGCTTCCCAATCGGACATTCATCCACGAGTTGGATCGGTAACTGCTCCCAGGTAGCACCAGCGTCATCCGATCGGTAGATCGCCCCCGGGTTCGTGCCAATAAAAAGTTGACTGGGGTTCGAAACGCCCTGTGTCACCGACCAAATCTGCTTGCCGTCACCAGGAGACGGAACGTGTCGACCCTTGCCTTCCCTGTCTTGACGCAACAGACCGATATCTGTTCCAGCCCACACCACGCCAGGCTCGTCGAGGTGTGACGAAAGCGCCCATGTGCGCATCTCCACGGGAAGACCTTCAAATGCGAACCGCCAGGACTCACCTAGATCGTCGCTACGCCAGACTCCCCAGCCTACCGTACCCGCGTATACGGAAACGTCCATTGCCACTCCTTCAAGTCTTTGTGGACTTAATTGTGTCTATTCGAGTCATTGATTGACTCACCCGACCAGTGTATTCAAACTACGCTGTGAAGAACGCGATCGTTGTCCACAATATGCCAGCGAGTACCGCCGCTATCGTCGCTTGCGGAATCTGAGTGCGCACATGATCCATCAAGTCACATCCGGTACACACTGAACTCAGAACCGTCGTGTCTGATATAGGTGAGCATTGATCGCCATAAACGCTCCCGTCCATTACGGCGGCGAAACACAGCGTCATGTATAGGTATGGATGCGAGAGGCCGGCTCCTTCCGCGATCGCCCACGCCAACGGCATTGCAAGTGGAAATGCAACCGCGTACGTGCCCCAACTCGATCCTGTCGAAAACGCGATCGTCATCGTCATGACTTGCAAAATCACAGGAAGCAAGAAATATGGCAAGGCATCACCGAGTAGATCTACCAAATATGCACCACCGCCCGTGATCTGACTCACGGCACCGATCGTTAAGGCGAGCAAAAGGATCACGGATCCAAGGACTACGCCTTTAAATCCGGTTTCGTAGCCTTGAATCAAGTCACGTAGGGACATGCCTTTTGCAAGCGCCACGACCGAAGAGAACAGCAACGCAGCGCCAAACGCCCAATGTACTTCCGGTGATCCAAATGCAATGAACGTACCGATTGCAACACCAATCAAGATCGCTAACGGCAGCACAAATTCGAGCAGGTTTGGTTTGTAGTTTTCTGGTACGTCGCTGTGTTGTAGTTCCTTCGAAGCAAGCACTTGTGCGGTAGGCGAATCCAGTTCGTTGCTCGTACGAGCTCGATGAATCGCCTCCTTCAGTTCCTTATTTAGGTAGAGCGGTTTTTCGACACTGACCAGAAACGTTCCTAAGACGGCGAAGATTGCGTAAAAACAGAACGGTACACTGGCAAAGAAAAAGGCGATGCGATCCGCTTCTGTTGCCAAAAATGAAACTCCGGCGACGAAGATAAAGGCTTGAACATAGCCAGGCCATGCGTTAAACGCCAACTGAGACGCAATCGGTGACGCGGTCGAATCAACGATGTAGGCTAGCTCTTCATGGCTAATTCGTTCCTGGTCTGCGATGGGTTTTACGGTCGTGCCGACAAGCACCGTGCTGACCGTGCCGCCTTGAAAGAAAATCACGCCCAATCCCCACGCGACGAGCTTCGCCGTTCTTGGACCTCGAACGAAACGGTCAGTGACGTATTGCGCAAACGCTTGTGCCGCACCGGTTCGTGACCAAACTCCCATTAACCCGCCGAGTAGCCACAGATACAGCACTAATACACTCGCTGCAGCGGTCGTACCCAAATGCTCTATAACGACCGCACCAAAAATGTCGTATTCCGTGAGGATGAACGCACCCGACACGATACCGCCAAGCAACGCCGTGATCGGCTCGCGTGTAACCCAGCACAACAACACCGCAACCAACGCAGGCAATAAGGACCAGAATCCCCAGTGTCTCGAGACAACGTATTGCCAGTATGACTTCACGCCACCATCGTCCGTACGCACCACGAATTCCTCATCGATACCCGGATCTTCGGCTATGTTTTCTGCACGATCTGGGTGCAGCAAGGCATTCGCATACGGCGTGAAGGAAACGTATCGTGGGGCTTCTCGGAATATGTAGAACAGTTGGTTGTTGGCGTCCCTTTGTACGTCCAATTCGATTTCTTCAACATTCCATATAGGACTTACAAACCTTCCAACGAGGACGGAAAGGAGCAGCAAACCGAGAAGCAGTCCGAACTTCCAAGCTCCTTCTCTAAGTTTGAGTATTTCCATGACATCAACCGACTGTGAATCTAGCTATTGTCTCCAAAGGGTACGGTCTTTGATTCATAGGAATGCGGTCTACGCGGGCAGGCGTAAGTTGACTATCCGATTGACTCTCGATTTCAGCTAGCTAGAGCAAAGAGACCGTCTGACCGTCGGTATTGGTGTAAACCAAATTTCAATATGCCGTGTTAAATAGTGAAATCCACGGTGAAGGCCGCGGTACTAGCTACGACGTTACCTAACTACATAGAACCGATAAGACGAGGCTCTTATATATTTGGTTGTTGCTTTCAAATCGCAGCGGATTCGAAGCTGACGTAAGTCATTGATTGTGCATACCTTTAGCAAAACGCTACCCAGTTGATTCCGCGTCAATTCGTCATGCGCGATGGCGCGTCTCTGCTTAAGCTTCGAAGATGCGAACGTACACCTATAAAGCCAAGCTCAACGCCCACACGCATCGGAACCTCACGGAGTTCCTGACACAACAACGCCTCCTATACAACGGCGCGCTGCAGGAACGGATCGACTGTTATCAGAAAACGGGTGGGAGCATCGGTCTCTACGACCAGCGTGGTTCCCTGACGACCCTTCGCCGTGAGGACGAGTGGTTTCGGAAGTTCGACCGGTGGTGTCAGGATTCGGCGTTGGTCCGGGTCGACCGGGCGTTCAAGCGCTTCTTCCGGCAAGGTCGCGGGTTCCCGCGGTTCAAGTCGTATAAGCGTGGGGTGCAGTCGTTTGAGACCTTGCACAAGAAACCCACCTTCAATGGCAAGTACGGGTACGTGAAGCTCAAGGGTATCGGTCGGTTCCGGTGGCGCCAGGACCATCGGTGCGATGATCGAACCAAGGTCAAAGTCCTCCGT
>JAJECH010000032.1 GCA_022822135.1 Pseudomonadales bacterium | reverse complement strand
CAGCGTAACTTCTCGGCGGCGAAACCGCGCCAGCTGGTGGTCTGTGACGCCACCGCGATCCCGTTGCGACACGGGGTAGCGTATCTGGCCGTCGTGCTCGATGTGTATTCCCGCAAGATCGTGGGGTGGGCGATCGATCCGCAGCAAACGGCGCAGTTGATGGTGAATGCCCTGAAGCCGGTCATCGCCCGCGGACCGTGTGATGCCATGATCTGTCACTCGGATCAAGGCACCCAGTACACGTCCCGTGCATACCGGATGATCTGCCAGGCGAACGAGATCCGCCAGTCGGTCGGTTCCGTCGGCGATTGTTACGACAATGCCATGATGGAATCGTTCTTCGCCACCCTTAAAACCGAATGTGTGTACGATCACACCTTCGAGACCTTCGACGACGCGGCGCGTGAAATCGGTGCTTACATCAACGACTACTACAACTGCGATCGCTTGCATTCAAGCATCGGTTATCGTACGCCGAATGACGTCGAGCGAGCATACAAACCCGAGGAGCTAAATCTATGAATGTATAAACTCAAAATGTGTGTACATTTTCGGTAACACTCCAAACCTTCACTACCGTCCTTTTTTGGTTTGACACCATAGTTCAATATAAGGTTTTACTCGTAGTTAATCGCTCCCATCTATTGTGGGTTAGATTGATCTTTTTCAGTTTCTTCCTTCGCAAGTTCAATAACCTGATCTTTAAACCCTGGAACTATTCTCATTGCCTTCTGCAAAACACTCGATGACGCGAGTTCTTGCCATGGACTACCGTAACTCCTTTCTTCAACTAGACGTAATGGAAATTCATCTAAATGATTTAACGCGGATCGAAGCAACTCGACTTGCATATCACCCGAGAAACGAGCGGCCTCACGTCTATATCCTTCATAAGCACGAGAAATTGCAGCTTTGTATGCGTAATCCTCTGAGAGTCTAAATCGTTGACCGATTTGTTTAGTAGATAACCATGCGAGCCAAACAGGTGCACCAACAGATAGAAATGAGAGAATGGTATTTAAGAACATTGCAGATACAGATATATCCGTTTGTTGAAGAAATACATCTAGATCACGTATCTGATCACCTCCGAAGTAAACGATCGCTGAGAGAGCAAAGACTAATGACCCTACCCAATATAATAACTGCCGAGATAATATCTCTGATCTTTCATCGAATGAAGCTGCTAAACCAACGCTCGTTGAAGCTGCATACGCAGATTCGCATCGTACAAGAACTTTATCTATTTCCTTATTTTTTTCTTTTAGATCGTTACTAATAGTTTCGGCTTCATCATTTAATAAAGATACTCTTTCTCTATTCGAAATCGTTTCCTGAAGGTAACTTTGTATATTCGCTCTGGCATCCGATAGCTCCTTTAAGTCTATAGGTATTTGATCTGCTACGCTATTTGCATATTCGATGCGCTCTATCATCTCGTTAAGCGGAGTAGTACGATTCACTAGTCCATCTAGAGAACGTTTCGTATTACGAATCCGATTACGGATATTAACAATCTCTTTTCGATTTTCTTCTTCCGTTTCAGGCTCTAACTCTAATAGAGGAATTAAGGCGTTATGTAGACCATCTAAAAGAGTTCGTATTGACTCGACGACTATATTCGCCTGATTTTGAATTTGCGGTATTGTCTGATCATTTAAAAATTGGATCCTCATGGGATAACTAGCAATAAGTTGCTCTGCGTCGCCTAAATTATCTACGTCATTCTCTTCAATGAGTTTAATTAAATCCAGTATCCATTTTATGATCTCATGTCTATTAATACACGGAAAACTCCAATTGTTGAAATGAATCGCGATAGGGTCATCATTTTGTAACTGATTGTTTATTGCGACTATACTTTCGTTTAATCTAGATATGATAAGGTCTAGTGTGAAATGCATTTTGAATTATCCTTTTAATCTTTGGTGACTTTGGCGATTCCATTTTCGATGATTTCTGCTACCGACATGCTTAAAATCTTATCGGTTATGTCGATCTAAATTGACCAACATATACAATGGTCTTGATAGTTCTTCAAGTTCAATGATGAAGGTCCCACTGATAGAGAGCTGAGCAGGTGCGCCGCCTAATCCATCGACTGAGATGTTGTTTCGGGTGATTTTCATGTTTTTCTGTGTGTAAATAATCGTTATCAAAGAACTGATAGCACGTCGCCCTCTCTGATTATCACAGGGAGCGTCCTCTTCAGCAAGGGAAGAGTTCGTGACAGGGTGCCATTCAGAATTCTACGCACTCAAAGGTGAAGTAAATGAAAAAGGGATTACTTCCTTAACTACACACGGGGATGAAACTGCACGGATCGATGGTTCAATAGGATATGTTCGTTAGTACCTGATCGCTCGATTTCGTACTAAAAACGGTTCACCCTACGATTGCGCTTCGAACGCGCGGTTCGCGTGGCGAATGCTGCTGATACGCATCCACGCGGCGTGACCGTCGGTCGCAACTGGAGCTTCTAAGATGTGTAGTTGGTGAGTCCATGCTCAAGCACGGTCAAGATCAGAGCGTGGCGGTGTTCTCAACCAAGTTCACCCAGGACAACTGTACCTTCGAAAACCGCGTGGCGAGCTGCGCCATTTGTGCGATCGTATCGAGTTCACGCAAGTTGCGACGCCCGGCGTACGCTTTCACGTAGCGATCGAGATGCTTTTGCGAATACTTGTGGTAGATCCCGACATAGCCACGTTTCAGCATCGACCAGAACAACTCAATGCGGTTGGAATGTGCCAACTACGTTGGGCCTGGGCCGACCTCGGACGTATTCCCCAAGGCCATGCTGGACGGCTTCATGGGGTTGCGGCAGGTCGTCATAGGTCGCTAATTGGTCGGAGTACACCGGCGCAACCTTCAAGACGTTTTCTTCCAGGTAGCCCTGTACCTCGTCCTTCTTGGTGTCGTCGACCGCCTCCGCGTGTACGTGTCCTGTCGCACGATCCCGGATCCCCACCACCGGCCACTTGCCGTCCACACCGCGTTTCCCGTCACGCTGGGAGGCGTGCTGGTTCTTGGCTTTACCGCCGATGTAGGTCTCGTCGATCTCCACCGGTCCCATCAACAAGCGATCGTCACCCACCGCGAACGCCGCACGAATCCGATGACCCAGATGCCAGGCGGATTTCTGCGTGATCCCTAGATCACGCGCCAGTTTCGTGCTGGCCACGCCTTTCAAACTGGTGAGCATCAGATAGATCGCCGCCGCCCATATCCGACAACCGAGCGGGGAGCGATGCATGACGGAGTTGGTTTTCACCGAAAAGTAACGGCGACAGTCACGGCACCAATAGGGCATCGGTCGCCGACTCGCGCGTTCGGCAACACGTGCCGAGTCGCAATGGGCACACTGAACCCCGTCAGGCCAGCGCCGCTCAACAAACCAGGCTTCAGCCGTAGCCTCATCGGGCGCGAATTCATCAAGAAACTGTGCCAGTGACATCCCTTCTCGCGGGCGTCGCGCGTCGCGTAAACGAACCATCATGAGCGTAAATTAAGGTCGGTGTGAAACAAAATTCTCCTCATTCACGCGACAACCGGTGTCGCATGTTGAGTATTTGTAGTTAAGTAAGTAATCCCCTATTCATTTACGCAAGTGGTGTCATTTTCAAGTGCGATATGATTGACGAAAGTAAATTCCTTCCATCTCTGGCTTTAAGCTTTCGGTTGAGTCTGTCCCACCACCACAGAGCTTTCATTTCATGATTCCTTCGGACGGATTGATTCGACAACTTCACAGGCTAGCTGTGAAAAAGGGTTTGGGTATTTCGCGTATAAATCCACATGCCTAAATAGACCGACGGCGCTGGCGGGAGTCGGCTATCCGAGTACAACCATACACGAGGTAAAAAATGGCTAATTTGTCACAAGAAGAATTCGATGCTCTGATTAAGAAACTTCGAGGCTACGCTACAAAGAACAAAGAGTTTAATACATCTATGGCTGATCTTCTTGCTTCTGTACGAGAAAACGTAGATAAGCGATCAAGTTACGGGACCCCTCTGAAAGAGCATGTGAACTGGCTTGAAAACGACATCGGCGAAGTTCAAGAGAGTCTGTGGAATCACCGGGATCAGGATCAGGCGATTGTTGATTTGCTTGACGAGTTGGCACGATGATATTCCATGCTGTGACTTACATATATGAGAGTTCGTCATTTGTCGAAACAAGGTTGCCCACCACGCTTCCGACATTCGATGTATCCGAGCGGAAAGTCGAGTGTCCAACCTAGATTCGCGCACTCGACAATGCCTATGTGCTTCTTATAAGCAATAAGGCGATTCTCTCATGAAGACACGAATACGCGACAATGACGATTTGTGCGTGAACGCGACAACAGAACAGGTCGCTCCTAAACCTCTACACGTACGATCCAAGCAATGGCGCAAATCTCGACCAGCTAAAGGGACGGATAAATGAACCAATACCGCGTTGTACTCCGTAAGGAAATGAGTTCAAGGAGTTTTTACATTTCGGCCGACTCATTCGAGGAGTCGGGCGAAATGGTTTACTTCTATAAGCTGAACGATGAGGATAAAGTCGAAAAAGTCGTCGGTGCAGTCATGAAGGACACTATGTGCACCATCGAGATCCTATCGGAGAAGAAGACGGACTAACGTGTTCCGGCTGATCGATAGATGGTAGACCATGAAGAGTGTACGCGACTATTGAAGCGTATGGCGCAAGCAAACGATGGTAGGATGCGTTTGCGAGTTTTTGGAGGGGAAGGCTCAGACCCGGACATGCCGAGACTACGCCACTGTCTTGAGATTTTGGAAGATCAAGGACTAGTGATGACGGTCATGTTTGTCGAATCACGTCTGGAGAATATCTATCGGATCACCCACGAAGGGTACGAGTACATAAAGCGAACGGAGTCTGCTATCAAAACGCATACCAAAGGAAAGGGAGGGTCCTAATCGCCCCGTCACTCTCGTAAATCAATTCCTTTACTCGATGCGTAAATTCCATTCCGAAATGCAACACTTAAGTTCCTTAATCTATTGAAACGGCGCGGCCTTCAGGCCCTCCGTTTTCTGTCTTTCTTGAAATGTGCCAAGCGGTTCTGGGACGCTTGTCTTTACTACAACATATAGACATGCCTCATCGCCGAAGCCAGCAACCGATACCTGACACTCGTGCAACAGGGCAAGATTGAACGCGTTGTCAAGTGAGCACAGCTACCCGGCGATCTCTCACGTCCTGGGCATCGCACAACAGATACTGCGCCAAGGCTCTCCGCGCTGTGTATCGATGTACTGCTCGCACGGGCAGCAGCGAACAGCGACCACGATTGGCCAACTTTGCTCCCGTGCAAGATTCGCTGTCAGCGACGATCACGCAACGCCGACGGCGACGCAACTTTTCGAACAAGAACCTGCTCACCAACTCGAATGATCCTTCGTCCGTTACCCTTCAGTGGTGCCGTCCTATGTCACGATCCGCCTAAAATCAGCCATAAAAGTTACTACACGGCGTAGCAGAAACAAGAACTCGGACGTCGCTAGCCAGTTGCTCTCACCGTTTTCCTATACACATTTCACCAAAACCCGAAATTTTGTATTTCGGAATGAAATTCAGAAAAACTAATCTATCGCCTTAAATCGGAACAAGACAACACCGGCTATACACGACTTACTAAACATAAGCTACATTATCGCACTTCGGAGTTAAATCTCAGCATCATCCTCTTCTTTACCGTGTAGTACTTCGTTATAACCTTCTAACGTCATCGTACATGCCATAAAATCTTTGAACTCTCCTAATTGAAGTCCCATTTGTTTTGCGATTTCGTTTTGCCTCTTTATCGACAATTCACGTTCCGATGTGCCCCTTGAAAAGAACGTGTATTTACCGCTTCGTCGACCATCAGGGAAATGATGTAGGTAAAAGTCGTGTTTCGTCCTTTCCTCTTTTTCAAATCCTTTGTTCGCTATTACCTTTTTCATTTCACGAGACTTCATATTACGTCCAAATCACTAACTTAAGGATATTCGTTCATTTATTTCTCGCTTCATCCGCAGTCCCGATCGAGATAAGCGAGTGTCATCCTCAATCGCAAATTTCCGCCAGAACAGTTGAAGTAATTCATCTAACGCGGATTCAAGCTCGCTTCGAGAGTCCGCCGATAGTACTACCCCAAGTTCACCTTCAATAGAATAGCATGAATCCTCCTCCATCAAGTCAACGTCGTAAACCAGCGGCGGGTCGATCACTAATCTTTCGTTATCTACCAGCAGAGCCTCCTTTCGGATCGGATTCAAGTTGACCGGTCGTTTATCTCCTTCCTCCTTAATCTCATATACATTCATCTCGTCGTCGACCTCAAATATCCCATCGCATTCGATCTTATACTCCTTGAATATGTCGTGATCCGCCAGAAACACGTCGTCCAAAAATCCGCTCATTCTGAGTCCATTAGGAGTCTTCGCTGTAAACGATTTTTCTTCAAGATCAATCTTATCAACCGACGCGATAAGGGTCAGTTCTTCATCATGTAATACAGGAGATTCCCTGTCTTCAATCTTTTTAATCAAGACGCTCATCTGATCAAGATCCTTATCGGAGTCAAATATCGTAGACGATCGATCATTTGGTAGACGGAGTAATAAAGTATGTCCTTTAGTTGGTCGAAGCCGTTCGATAGCGATTGCTACTTGTAGTGCAGAACCTATATCGGGAAATTCATTGATAAACGATTCGTGGGAACCTTCAGCGACATTCAGGAACACATTATTGAATATGCGCTGAATTTCAAGCGCTCTCGTTTGATTAGATTTATCATCAAGTGACAACGCACGTTGTTCACTAAGCTCTCTTAGATTGATGGGGACGCTATAGCTTCCAGATTGAGCTGGTTTACATCTGATGGAGAACGTTCTATCGAAGTCCGCACGCAACTTCCTCGCGGAAGGTATTGGTTCACTGTCACTACGTTCTTTGATCAATGCAGCACAGATTAAGTACGTGAGTCTATGAAAAGACTCAAGTGCTTTATGGAGTTCAATAACATCGACATCATCGTCTGCCTTAACGCCGCTCAAAAGCACTAAATCGAGCCAATGCGACCCGCCTTCGTCACCCACGCTAATACTCAATAACTATCGGTAAACTAAAAAACATTATAGAGGTCACGATTACAGAACGCTGGACGAAAACGGCAATCACAATTGCGGTGTCTGGTTGAAAAAGAGGTTGTGAAAATGATGTTCTGCAAATTACACATCCGATCTTAAGCGATCGATCAGGCGATCATAAAAAAGCGTTCGTCCACCAAGAAATGCACGAGCGCCGAACCATCAAATGTGACTGATAAGGAGCACAATGATGTCAAGGAATTCTAAAGCTAACGATGCCCCGGTCACGAGTTATTTGATCGACGACACGGTGTTCGTACTCGAAGGCTTGGCGGCGTTGCATAGCGGCAGCTTAAGATCAAACCAGCCACTGCGGATGATGGATTTCAGCATGAACAAGAGGTAGTTGCCTCGCTATCCATCCCTTCCATGAATGACGAGGCTTTTCGCACGAGCCAGGTAACGACTGTTCAGGGGGGTTGTTTCAAGCGCGTATTTCTCGTTAGAATCAAGTTCTAGGAATGTCGCAACAAGCTCGATGAAAAGAATCCTATTGTTCGCACTTACTTGCTTGACCACCATCGCTTCAGCGCAAACCGTCCATATCGTTCATTGTCTCGCCGGCTGCCCCACAGGTGCAGCCGAAACCAACGACTTAGTGGTCCGCGAGATCTACGCGTTATCCAACAATAAAGACACGAAGTTCGCCGATTGGGTCGCGTATCGGGTCACTCGCGAATCGATCGGAACCTCTCGTTCTTTGGACCGCGATTGGGAGAATGACGAGCTGTTGGACGCGAGCGACACCCTTGAAACAGGCGACTATACGCGTGCGCACGCTACACTGCGTACGGACCGTGGTCACCAAGCCCCGCTCGCGAGCTTTGCCGGCACGCATTTCTGGCGCGTGACGAACATCCTATCCAACGTCACACCGCAAAAGAGCAACTTGAATCAGGGACCGTGGGCACAGCTCGAATCCGCGGTTCGCGACGCGGCGCACGACGAAGGAGAGGTATACGTCATCACTGGACCGACCTACGACGACGACCAGGAGCAGCTGGAGCTGCCCGAATCGGACGAAACTCATGCCGTACCGACGGGTTACTTTAAAGTGGTCGCCTTAAGCAATGGTCGCGTCACGTCATTTCTCTTCGATCAGGATGCGGAGAGGCAGATGGACTACTGTGACGGTATCGCTGACTTTGATGATGTCGAGACCGCAACCGGTCTTGATTTTTTCCCGCGCAATGAGCATTGGCCGACGGGCAACATGGACGCGAAGCTTGGTTGTGAGGATTAGCGTCGCACCTGTCGATTAGCCGACACGAGTCATTAGCTCCGATGGCTTCGGTTACATCTTTCAGTAGTCATGTCGCTGGATGGGAGCTTCCAGGCACCCGGTTGTCTTTACGCAACACGCCGCCCGACCATTCGACCTAGACGCTAGCTTCGCGTACACGTTGTAGCCAAGCGATGACTTCGTCTCCCGCTCACGCGACGACGATGGCTGCTACTTCTATAAGATCAATGAGCGCAGCTCCGGACGCGAATACCTACGCGGGCGTCCGATGCTCACACACTCAACGGTTGATTTGATCAGAGTTCACCGTAATGTCATCGCCAGGTTGAACCGGCCATACTTCTAACTCGTCGCACTCGATCAGTGATTCGATGACTTCCTGGTCGCCGCCAATGTAAGTCGTGATGAAATCGATGTCTACGATCAACCACCATCGGTGGTTTAACGCCCAGATAACGTTTGCGGTTCGATTGATGTTCCGTCCAAAGAAGCGAAAGTCGAGCATGGTCACGGGACCTATAAACAGGTTATAGACCCTCTGCGCACCCGTATCAATCGAAGTAGTAGGAGGAACGTACGGTGCGTAGGTATCGCCCCACCCATCCCAGATCCCAAAACAGCAAAGATCTGACCAAGGGGCGAGTAACCGGCGCAAGGGAAGCGAGACTTCATCCGGGAGTGTACCCATCACAGGCTCGGCGAGTGTTGTGGTGAAGTAGCTGTTTGTTGGTGTGATGTTGTCCCAGTTCATGAGAGCATGAGCAGTACGACCCGTTCGCATTGTGACGTCGCGCCAACTGACATCGTAGGCACCCGCAATACCGTAATGCATCGCCGGATGAAAAATCCGCGCGTAGCGTTCGAAGATCGGCGGGACAAGCGATGCAACGGTGTGCAATCTAAATGGCGCACGTTGATCGAATCCCCACACGACCTCTTCTAGCTCACTATCTGATACCCCGGTTATCATGGATCACTGTTCCTTCTGAAGAAGCGAAAAAAAGAAGAAAATCCTTCCTGCACGGCACGTACGCCTGCAATTCTCATAAACGGGACCGTTATCTGACACACAAGCGAATTTATTGAATACGACATGCGTTTTGAATCAATACCAGATTCGCAATAAGCGGCAGTTTTGCAGAGGGGACCAGCAATCCACGGACATTCGCCACCCCGTGTCCCTGAACGGTCAGTTCCTTCGTTGGCGAAGTAGCGCGATGGCTCTTCACCATCGTCTAATTGAGCCGCATGGTCAATATTTGTTGTTGATGCTAATTTAGCCAGTCGCCGGTCAGCTCTCGAATCGGTGCGGGTGCCTGATTGCGAGTCCTAGGTTCGGTGAAGTCGACGATACTCAGATTTGAGGTCATGTCATATCGATCTAGCGCCCACGAGCGAGGCGGGCGGGACATGCGGAATGTCTACTGCGAACGTCCCAGTTTTTCACCAGAACCCGCGCACGCCTATAGGGACCGCAGTGCATACACTCAACGGTTGATTCGATCAGAATCCACAGTCATGTCATCGCCTGGCTGAACCGGCCAGACTTCAAGCTCGTCGCAGTCGATCAGTGATTCGATGACTTCCCGGTCGCCACCTATATAAGTCGTGATGCAATCAATGTCCAAGATCATCCACCATCGGTGGTTTAACGCCCAGAAGACGCTTGCAGTCTGCTTGTTACTGCTCCCAAAGAAACGAAAGTCAAGCATGGTTACCGGACCGATGAATAGGTCATATTCCCTCTGCTGACCTGTACCTATCCATGTTGTAGGAGGAACGTACGCTGCGTATAAACCTCCCCACCCATGCCACACCCCAAGACAGCAACGATCTGACCAACGAGCAAGTACCCGGCGTAACGGCAGCGTGACGTCATAAGGAAGCGTCCCCTCTAAGGGCGGTTCTAACCCCGCCGTCAAGATACCTGGTAGCGAGATTTTCTCCCAGTTCATTAATGCGTGGGGAGTACGACCATTCAGTTGCGCAACTTCACGCCAACTAACCCCATAGCCGTTTAATCGCCTCGCCGGATTAAAAATGCGCGCATAGCGTTCGAAAATCGGTGGGACAAGCGATGCGACGGTGTGCGACTTGAATGGTGCGCGTTGGTCGAATCCCCAAACCACTTCCTCAAGGTCGCTAGACGATACCCCGGTAATCATTGAATGCGTCTCTAACTAGCGTATAAAAACGTTGAGATAGGATCGGCGTTCGTAATGACGGACCGCCTCACAACGATTTGACTATCTTAGCCCTTCATTAATACAAACGAACTCATCTCTGTCGTTAAGTCACATTAACGATGCCGTGATGCTATGTATCTCGGAGTGAAACACTCGGCTAAACGCTCAGTACACACATTCGTAACTGTTCGGCAAGGAGCGGATGGAAGAGCCTAGGTAGTTGTGATTGCTCGCCGTCAGGCTTACAACACTCGCCGTGTACGCCACTTTAGGGAGCTTCTACCACTCCTCTTTCTCGTCATGAGTTCCGCTGTGTAGGTTCAATACACGCCGCATAGCCGATTTGAAAAAAACGCACAGCGCACGCTCGTTCTTTTGCACACAACTAACGCGAGCCAATACAAATTGCGTGGGCATGCAAGTGCGACTATAACCTGCATTGAATAGGTCATTGGTCTAGGAACGAAGAGGATCGATTCGTGGTTGAATTGACGTATCCAGCGTGCCTCCGTGAAATGTACACAGGTGAAGTGTTTGGTGAAGCCTTTGCGCATGCGTTGATGCTTGTCGCAAAGAATGACCGAGAACGACATCACTTCGCGGTTCTCATGCAACTGGAGACAGAGACTAAAGCCCGGCTTCGACCGGTTCTCTATGCGCACGGAGTATCGCTTGAACAAACAGCAGATCTAAGTCAGATTGACGCAGTGGTCAGTGCCTACAAGACCATGGAGTACAGGGAATTTGCTGAGCTGTTACGACCCAGAATTGAGTGGTTTGTAAATAGATACGAAGCAATCGCAAAACTTGCACCCGAGTCAGACCAGGAGACGGCGCTCTCGATGGTTCGTCACGAACAAGCTATCCTCTCGTGGCTAGAGCAGGAATCCAAGGGTGCTACAACATCGTCGCTAGACGATATGCTGGCGGAGTTGAAATGGCCAATCAGTTTCCCTGCGTAATGACAAACTCACAGTAAGTCTCACGATTCAACATTCATGAGTCATGGCGGACACGGAAAGACATGTTTCGATCGTTGCGACATCTATGCGGCATCGAGAACATCCGACTTCTGCAACGTCGCACACCGATATGACTTTAGTAGTCCTTCACTAGTTATTCGAACTTGACGCGATTTCCTATGTTTACTTCCCCGCGCCTTGCTTTCTCGCGCCCGACATACAGCATAAATGTGCTTTCGAAGGCGCGTCTTCAAGCTTTAAAAAAAGAGACGCCTCTTTCGAGGCGTCGGGCTAGCGGTACTACCACTAGCGGGGCCAAAGTAAATATTAATCAAACATGCTCACGGTGTGGGTTCTGGATTTTTCGCCAACCCGAACGAGCGGCTAAGCGAGATCGATCCACTCTAGAGCGAACCGACAAATCCAGAACTCAAAAAACCGAGTCAGGGCGAACATCGAGATTCACGCTGTACACCGTTCAAGTACTTTCGAGTTAGGTTACTTTCAGCACGTCACAACAATATAGTTGTGTCTATGATTCCACCGATAGATCCTTAAACAGGTTACCCACCACCCGGTGGACGCGATGTAGACTGGAGCGCTTCCGAAGCAATGATGTTCGTACCGTCATATTGCACAATCTGTTAATGGCTTGTCGCAACGTTGCCGCGACAGGATGTACAGAGCTCCTGTTGGACGGGAGCTACGCAACGGCAAACTCAAAGCCAGGATTGCCGATCCGCGTTTTTTTACACCGAAAGAGATGGTGTCAGACAGGGAGTCGTGCTTTTGAATCTGAGGAGTTTGCGATGATCACCAACGAGAGACAATACCAAATCACAAAGAAAAAAGTGGAACGTTTTGTTCAAGCTTTGGATGAGTTCGACGCAAATAAGCGGAGAGATGCGAAAGTCTCAAAACGGTTGCTTCAAGCAGAGCGAAACGCCCTGAAAGCTCAATTAACCACACTTCGGGATGAACTTGAAGAGTACGAGCGAGTAAAAAACGAGGGCGTTTCGGGTTTAGAGGTAACCCCGTTCAATGAGCTCCCGAAGTTGCTAATTCAGGCTAGGATCGCGTCAGGAATGACACATCGGGAGCTAGCGGAACAGCTTCATGTCAAAGAGCAGCAAATCCAACGTTACGAAGCTAGCTGGTACGCAGCAGCTAGTTTTCAGCGATTGTGCGAGGTAGCCCATGCGCTTGGCGTCGAATCACGAACGAGGTTTCTCGTCCAGTTCCTCGACGACAGCAGTGAAATAGGGAAGGACAAACGCGCGAAAAAGGAGTCAGCGTTCGCACTTAGCGACCGAACGAGTGAAAGCTTCTAAAGGCCAAGTTGCGTCAACAGACCATCTGGCTTTTCAGTTGTTCCCTTGCGTCCAGTGCGCGTCGGACTTGGGTAGCTAGACCATGAGCCCCAATATTTGTCAATTGACGGGGTAATTCAGGTCGAGATGCTGGATAGATGCCCGCCTCGGCCAGCGTGGCTCGTGCGTCATGGGAAAGGTAAGCGAGTTCTAACTCTATTTCCGCGTCTTCGTCACCCATTTCACGCATTTCTAGCATTCGTTGACGCGTAATTTCTGATCGATACCTAGCCGTCGCTGGATTTGGTAGCGGAACTCGATTCATCCATCTTTCTACGATGTGAAGCCACGTTTCTTTCCGATCATACAAGGTGCGTCCAAATACGACTGCGCAACCGAGAAGGTCATGCCCCGCTTTGATTTTTGAATCGACACCGTGTGCATCGAGTGCGCGAAGATCTATCTCAAGCGGTGCTCGTTCTGAAAAGTCTCGCGCGCACTGACAGAGAACGAGAACATCGACGTCGTCGGACTGCACACCTTCTCTCACTGCCGACCCAATCGCGACAACCGACAGGACATTTGGGTTTCGATGCGTGCGTTGGAGAAACTCTACCGTCCAATCTCTTGCCGCCGATGTCGGCCAGCGAAGAATGCACCGATCTATAGCAATTTGTTTCATCGTCCTTGCGACGCGGTAAGCTCCCGAACAGAGCTAACGGATTCCTCTGTGAGTATTACAGCGTCTTCAGCGTCCAGTTGGCGTGTTTGAAAGTGTCATTCGCCTGCGTTTGAGGCAATTTGGTATTTTCTTACGGTTGGATGTTAGCCTCCGAAGGTCCGAGTGCTATGTTGTATTTCCGAGTTCAAGCCTGTATTCGCACTCGCTATCGCAAAAAAGTAAATAGTTTTCGACTTCAAGCGTTTTGACATTAGCATTTTCGATGTAAGGTCGTTAAGAGGTCGGGATTTCGAGACCGTGTTCTTCACTGAGATTGATAAGCCACCCTCAGAGAGGAGGAAACTGATTCGTCAAGAGATGTTCATGTTGTGCTCAAGTGCAGGAGACTCCCTCTTCCTTATCCGTCGGAACCATTCGATTCCTCAGAACACCATCGAACAATGTCCCTCACAGAAACTTCTCACTAGGTCATGAAGAACGACGGGGATTTAGGGTTATCCGACGAGCTCGACATGCAAGTCGCAGATCAATCGGCAGACGCCTTGAAATCTGACGTGACCAAGGGTGTCATGGAATCTGGGTGGATTGGCATTGAAACAAGCCACCGAAGACTCTTTGACGCCAGTCAAAGCGGTTGGTTGGAACCGCTCGAAAATATGAGCCTGTCCCTTGGGCATGAGCATTTCATAGTCGAAACTCACGCGACCCAAGAAGGAGTGATCCCGGTTCAGCTCAGTTTCGATATTCGTGCGCTCCCTACCCCGCTGGTCAATGAAAGTGTGATCTCGACAAACAGTGGGGACAAGAAAGCGAATGCACCAAGCATCATTCGTTGCGCGGCTCCGATACCTCTGTACGCGATTAGATCCATTGATGTGTCCTCGCTGGAACATCAAACCCGGCTTGTGGCAATGTCGCGCAACTTTTCGAACGTCTCATTACCAGTCGAGAAGATTCGGGTAACCGAATTTACAACGTCACATCCAGCGGCGACAGATCTTTCGACGCCAATTGAGCGACAGTGGCATTTGCCTGAAGCCATCGACGCCGTTCATGGAGCGATCGCGATGTCAATTTGGGCCGTCCCCGAGGCCCAACCCTGGATCGAGGTTCTGAGACTCGCACTTGCTGGCGACACCCTTGATGTGGAAGATGCGACCGAACAACTAGGCGTACCTTGGCTAAAGCTTCCTTGGCTTGCGAACAGGCCAAGTGTTCCCCACCAAGATCGGACAGACATCTCGGACGATCGGCCACAACACGATCAGGAAAAGTCCGTACCTGAATCAGTCAGCCTCTCTGGTTCCGGTCAGACAACGGAACAGCCATTAACTCAATTCGTCGGTAAATCAGCTAGTGCAGCAGCCGAAACGGATGTTCACCTTTGGCAAGCCGCTGTCTCGTGCATGCAACAAGGGAATCAAGATCGGGTACCTCCGAAGACGATTGCCAAGCAGATCGCAGAAACGGCTCTTAGCCAAACTGATGGAAGCGGCGTTGAGATATGGCTTGATGAGACCCTTCGTCTTCTCGCCGCAGAACAATCGATTAAGTGCGATCAGTCGACACACTACGGTGCTGGCTTGGCAATCCAGTTGGTCTTACTGAGACCCGAACCTCGAAACTTTAAAACTTGGTCAACGACTCTTCCGGGATTGCCACCAGCGGTGTGGTGGGCTGCGGCGACACTCTGTGGATGGCAACATGGCTACAAATCGCTAGACAAGAACTTCCGTGGTGACTCAGGACTCCAGGAGTTCATGGCAGTCCGTGCCCTCGCGTCCTCTTCATTCATCGATGAAGAAAGATTGCTACCCGAAAGCCAACGATCACCTATTCGACAGGTTGATAAGAAAGGTTGGTTTGTCTTGTCCTGGTGCGGGCGCGAAGTCATTCGAAAACAGTGGCAAGGTCGCGCTACGTAGCACGCTAGTCAGTTAAACGATCACGAAGCAAATGACACAAGATACAAATGGACCCATGCAATCCGTTCACGTATATGAACGGCTACCGAATGACGAAGGGGAATTCAAGCGAAGGTTACTTTTAGAGCTTTTCTAATCAGAAAATGGGTTTAAATCACGCGAAGAAAGCCAAATCCTCGGTATTGTTGAACGGGAATCGTTGCGAACCGGGCGTTTCTTCGATTCCTAAATATCGCCGTATTGCCTTATGTACATGTTTCGGATAAATGATCGTGCCGTTGGTGTCGTCGCGCTCAAGCGTTTCTGGATTCACTTTCTGCGCGAAGTGCAACCCATCGGTCACGCCAACCACGCGGTCGGTCCATGTCTGGTTCTTCTCCATCACGATGAAACTACCAATCGGCCAATGGTCCTTACCCTCCTGTGAGTTGTAGAAGTTCGTTCGACCAAAGTCCGATCCTATAACGACCACCATTCGGTCCGCAACTCCATGCTCTTCTGCATAGTCCCACAAGTAATCGACCGAGTTTGTGAGGTTGCCTAGTAGCCATTCGTGGTCTGGATCATGTGTCGCGTGGGTATCGAACCCTCCGAGCCAAAGGTCGGCACTGACCGAAACGCCGCTCTTGAAGGCGAGCACGGTTAACTGTGCTTGGCGGCGCAGCTCGCTCCTGAAGTCGTTCCCGCGCCTCTCGATGGGTTCCAGCTCGTCTCTCGGTGGAATCGCATCCGCATACGCCGCAAGAGCATCCACCGACGCCATGGCGGAACCGTAGAACATCCGGTTCCTTAAGTCGCCAGGCATTAGATGGTCTGCCATCACCAATCGTTCGATGTCGGAGGCTTGCCGTCCGCGGATTAACTCCCACTCCACATCGGAGAAGTAGTCGCGTTCAGCATTTTCAGCATTTTGCCACGGCCGCGCAATGTTGCGCAGGAGATCTGGGTTATTGAGTTGTGTATACCGGACAAGGCCGCCGGTATCCGAAAACCCGCCGAAACTCAGGTACGAGACCGGCATTTCTTCACCGTACTGCGCAGCCAGCAACGCGCTCATTGAAGGATAGCCTTCCGAGTTCCGGCCGCTCCAGTTATGGACGATGCCGACGGTGTGTGAGTTCGTTTGTGCGTCGACGCCATTGATGACCAGCATGCGGTCGTGGTATTTCTCGAAGAACGTCGCATTGTTCGCGAACGGCGCGTACGGGATGTTCCCCGCCTGCTGGATCTCGTTGTTCTCAGCCCAATGGTTAATTACGCGTTCACCCGGCGTGTTCGCTTTGGGATCACAGAAACTCGTCGGGTCCCAGCCGCCATCGGCTTGGACGAACACAAACAGCTTGCCGGTGTCATCCGATGTCTGCGCGAGCGGGATGCGAAATCCTGAAAGCGCCACCCCTGTTCCGGCGAGCAGTCCTTTTAGTATCGTGCGGCGTTTCATCATGTTGCTCTACAGGTACAGATACCGATAGTCCATGAGCAGGTATGCCATCACGACCACCCACGTTCTGGCTACGCTTTGTGAATCTGAGAAGTCCACCGTGTTGAAATATGAACCGATATGCTCCCAGTCCCAGTCATGACGCGCTTCACGTCCGTCGCCCCAGTCCTCTCGGAAGACCCAGGCGTCTTTCAATATCCCGTCAAGGAAATACTGATCGCTCGCCCAGTCACACTCGATGTCTTGCCACTCTCGGAAGTCCGTACTCGGTGACTCACGTGCGAGATTCGCCTCCCACACGTCGACAAACAAGCTGTACGCGCCTTGAACTTCGGCAGAATCGGTTCCATCGTTCACGCCGTGGAGCTTCTCGTATAAATCCGCCAGCTTGGTGCGGATCGCGAGCGAACCAGCAGAATTTGTCACGTCAGACTCAACACTGACATTGAGCCGCGGCGCTTCGTCTCCTGCCTGATCGCCCCACGCAGTGAGCTCTACCGTATAGGTTGCCTCAGCCGTTATCGTGACAGGTATAGCAAGTACGCAGCTGGTACCACCCGACGATAGATGGAACGCTTCCTGTTCGATATGATGACATTCGTGTTCGTGTTCATGATCTTCCATTTCAAGAGTGAATACGACTTGGTCGCCTCGTAGAACGCGCAACCGGTCTAGCAGGACATTGCGATCTGCGTCCGGTCCATCCCAATAGTCATTCAAGTACGCGAGTTTGATGGTCACCTCGCCGGGTCGCAACGTGCCATGGGTTGTAAATGAACTGATTTCCTCTCTCGATGCCCCTTTAACCTCGAATGTCTCGCCGAATTCCCAAGTCGGGGTAATGACTCGATCAAAGCCTTCAAACAGAAGTCGTTCGTCATCCGGCAATAGGAAGAGTTCACGCATAACGATCGGACACGAAGATTCTGAAGCATGGCTTTGTGCAACACCCGCCATCGTTGAGGTTAAATCTCGAGCACGTTCGGTGATGCCGTCAGAGTCGATACCCCCTAATAACAAACCGTATCCGTCTTCAGGATCGGTGAGCGCACTCAGTACGTGTTTCTCTGGTCGAAATTGACCCCGATCTCGATATCTACCCCATTGAAAACCGGTAAGGTGAAGTGTCTTGTGCGCTAACTCTTCAGGTGTTAGGAGTCGTCTTGCTCCTGCGCTCGACAACGCTAATTCCCTCAATGTGTCATCAATTTCAACGGAAACTGTTCGAAACCAGGGACTGAGCGTGATCTCTACTAGAAGATCTCGTAAGTTGAAAGCGTCACCGTCATTGAATCCGACCCTAAAACCATTTGCTAAGCGTTGTACTTCCTCAGATTGAGCACTCGAAGCGAGCAGCGTAGCCTCGTAGTTCACGTCTTCGACATTTTCCGGCGGCTCTAATGTTTCACTACCCATGATGGCAGGCCACCAAAACTTCACCGTCGCTTCAACAAACCGCTCATCCTCGACGATGTGTTGTGCAAGCCATTGCGTGCTGTTATGCGCCTCGGTAGGTGTTTGTTCACCGAAACCAGGTTCTCTCATGTCGCGATACCACGTGTCTCCTCTGCGATAAAACGGTCCGGGCATCCAGACTTGGAGTGTCGCAGCTTTAGTACCTTCCTCAAATACCCAAGCCTCAACTTCTATCTCAAACGTACCTGACGTGAGTGGCGCTAGCGCCAACACAAACAGTTCACTGCAATCCCAGAGGATGTACCCTTCATCTACGACTTCACCACAGTCTTCTTCTTTCGCAACATCACTTACCTCGAAACGATGACCGACAGCGCCGTTCTCATCCTTCAAGGTGACTTCACCAAGACCTATATGCAATTTTGTGTCGCCTTCAAACGTGCGCAGGTTTTTCAATCCAAGTTCGTTTTCGCGGTCCGCAAAGAGCTGCACTGTCCCCAAGCTCACGACACTATCCTCTTTTGAACGCTCTACAACTGAAATGTCGTTACGACCTGTCGGTTCGTACTTGTAGAACCGATCCAACGCGTCCATCCCACCCCACTGATCTCGGTAGAACCCTTCGTCGCCGTAGTTTTGAAACGCCCCAGCGACAGGGTCGAGTACCGCATGACATACAGTGCACGCTGGATTACCCAACGTCGGATTGTCGGTATCCGCTAGCGCGACCGGATCTGTAGTACGTGAAGCCGATTTCTCTATGTCGAGCCCGAGAAAGTGGTAGTACGTCCAACGTGATCGTGCCCGATTGCGATTTGTTGCAGTCGTGGGATAACGTTGTAAGAAAACCTTGCTGTTTAAGATCCCCGCGTGCGGGTATTCGGTCGCACATGGACCTGTGTTAACAACGACGTACCCTAGATCTTCACGCTCTACTTGATAGCCTTCGCACGGTCGGTAGTAGCTATCGATACTTGAAGGTAGAAACTCATTCGGGTCATCCTTGTTCTCAAATTCTGTTGAAGCACCGTACGCCACTGCCGCCATCGGATTCGCCATGACGTAATCGGCGGTGAGAATTTCGGTATAAGGCAAATCGTTTTCTACAACGTACGCGATCAATTCAAGTGGCGCTCTGCGAAATCCATACTGTGCTTCAGCAAGGTATTTCGAGTACGCTTCCTGACCTTTTTGTCTTTCACTATAGAGTCTTCTTGGAAATTCGACGAAACCATCGCCGTCGTCGTCGAGTGTTCGAAAATCACGATCGGTAAACAACCTGTCATTGCTTGCACGAATGAGGAACTCGTGAAAGCCTGGACCTTGCATCAATCCGCGAATGGCCGTGCGCAGACTCATCTCGTCGTCGTCGACAAGCATGGCGTACTCTTTGTCTGTCGGTACGCGTCCAGCAAACACAATCGCCGCACGCCGTAGCGTCTGTCGATCCGACTCCATGACGACACCTTCGAATAGCGTCTCCGGCGTTACAGTTGGTCCCTCTTCAACCTCCTCGCCAAGCAGCTCAAGAAACCGTTCCATGGCCGTGAAGTTGTCCGTCCCCGCCCGGACCTGAACGCCGCCGCCATGACCGACGCCCTGGATTTTGTTCAGTACATATTCCGCGCCGTTTTCAACTTCGTCGAGCAACGCTTGAAACGCACCCATGTTCTTCGTTAGGTGATCGTCATCGTCGTCCCCTACAAACACCAACCGTGTGTTCTGAGATGCACCACCCTGAACATGACAGTTGATGCACTGGTTTTGGACGATCGGCGATATGCTGGACTCAAATACGCTTTCCGCCGTCTCGTCCTCACTCGAAGCCCGCATCGCTGAAGTCGATAGGTTCGTCAAGTGTCCGGTCGGCGTCGACACCAGGTTCATGACGTCGATGTGCGCATCTGCGGAAACCGTTAGCCGCCATTCGCCAAACCCATCGCCGAGCATCCCAATAAGATCCTCTGCACCAGACTCCAACTCCATCACGGTCAGCGCGCGTGATGCTTGCGGCGCGACCGTCAGTTTCACTGTACCTTGCTGCTTACCGAGGTCGTCCATCCCGCGAATCGACACATTCACGGGCTGCGCACTGGAGTTGATCAATCGCAACAGACCGACTTGCTTTGAATCGTCCACGGCTTTGAACCATGCGATTTCGTAGCGGTTGTCCGCGCTTGACACCGTGTCATGCATCGGTGTCAACAATCCGTCTGTCGTCTTCACGAACGGCAGAACCATGACATCCGACTCGCTCGAAAACTCGAGCCGCCAGTTACCCTGGCCTGATCCCGTACCGCTGGGTAATCCCTTGGCAGGATTTCCCAGCTCCAAATCGTTCGAATCGATTTCAACGAGTTCGTTCGTATCGAGTGAAAGCGTGACGGGCTCATAGCCACGACCAGCATCATCAAACGCTCGCATCCTCAAAATCGCGGGATGACTCTCTCGATTGACGACGCGGATTAATCCTTGTCGTCCGTACGGATCCGATGCGGACATGAAGAGTGGGACGCTTTGTAAACCAATCTCAGGACGCAGGCTCGACAGATTTGTCAGGTGTCCTGCGTCGTTTGTCGAGAAACTCATCGCCAGTACGCCCGGTATCGCTTCAATCGCTAAGCGCTGCCAAGTGCCTTCAGGCCGAGCGAGAGAGCCTGAAACACGAAGCGCCTCTCCGGTTGTAAGTTCACGTATGAAGTAAGTTCTCGCTCGATGCGCTGGTAGCTCGATCGTTACCGAGCTTGATGTCGTATCAAATTCGCCGGAAGAGGAAATCAGCACTTCTACGGGCTCTGCGTTTAGATTCACGAGCCGCAGTAATTCCCGCCGATTCGCGTCGTTGGTCGGCGATAGATAAGTAACGATTGAATCGTCGTCCACCCTCGAAGCCGTGTCGAGGATCGCAGTCACATAGCCGTCTGGCGTTTGGATGTACCCGTCTGCTTCGATCGCTACCGTACTAGACAACGACAGGACCCATGCACCTTGACCCGGTCCAGTCCCGGAGTGCAGTCCTATACCCGCGTTTCCGCGCTCAAGATCCTCGGAATTAAAGTGCAGTGCCGATTCGGCTTCGATCGAAAATGTGATCGGTTCATATATAGTGCCGGCACCGTCCATCGCTTCAATCGTTACCACGCCTTCACGCGATGTTCGATTGATCACTCGCACCAAGCCTTGCCGGTCTGAGGGATCTGCTGCGGAAGGGAAATAAGGTACGACCAATCGGTCGCCGCCGCGAAATGATCCGCGTACAGGCGCGCTAAAAGACAGCGTTTCCGGATGTTGCGGTCGCAACCACTCAAGAGAATCGTCACGACGTCCACGTGACTGTTCCACAGACTCGATCGTCCTCAGTACCCGTTGCCAGCGTTGCGAAAGTGGTTTCGACTCCGCTTCCAATACGCTCTCCAAGTAACGTGGCATGACCAGGGCGACGATGTCATCCAGCTCCGATGCCCCTCCAGGCATGACATGCGGAACTTCGCTCGGATCAGACGGTGTCGACGCATACATCGTCGACGGCATTTTCGCGTGCGCCGCTCCCCGCGCAGCGCGCTGTCGCATCTCAAGTCGCCGTTGTTCCGCCGCTTCGGCGCGTAGCTGCTGTTCGTACTCGATCGTCGTGAGATCTATACCGACCGATTCAATATGAAATGGGGCATCCGCCGAAACGGTGAGCGCCATCACCCACACGAGACCGACGATGCCGATTTTCGTCTTCAAGTTAACATGTGCTAGAAAGCACCCTCGCAAGAAGATAAATTCGGGCTCTTATATATTTGGTTGTTGCTTTCAAATAGCGGTGGATTCGAAGCTGACGTAAGTCATTGATTGTGCATACCTTTAGCAAAACGCTACCCAGTTGATTCCGCGTCAATTCGTCATGCGCGTAGGCGCATCTCAGCTTAAGCTTCGGCAGTGAGAACGTACACCTATAAAGCCAAGCTCAACACCCACACCCATCGGAACCTTGCCGAGTTTCTGACGCAACAACGCCTCCTATACAAC
>JAJECH010000043.1 GCA_022822135.1 Pseudomonadales bacterium | reverse complement strand
GCCCTTGAGCTTCACGTACCCGTACTTGCCATTGAAGGTGGGTTTCTTGTGCAAGGTCTCAAACGACTGCACCCCGCGCTTATACGACTTGAATCGCGGAAACCCGCGACCTTGCCGGAAGAAGCGCTTGAACGCGCGGTCAACCCTTACCAACGCCGAATCCTGACACCACCGGTCGAACTTGCGAAACCACTCGTCCTCACGGCGAAGGATCGTCAGGGATCCACGCTGGTCGTACAGACCGATGCTCCCACCCGTCTTCTGATAACAGTCGATGCGTTCCTGCAGCGCGCCGTTGAAGAGAAGGCGTTGCTGTGTCAGAAACTCGGTAAGGTTCCGATGGGTGTGGGCGTTGAGCTTGGCTTTATACGTGTACGTTATCACAGTGGAAGCTTAAGCTGAGACACGCCTACGCGCATGACGAATCGTCGGGGCGAAGATTGACTCGTTGATGCTAAACGCTTTCTAAATCAATAAGTTGGCTGGAATCTTAGCAAACTGTTAACAAAATACACAGTTAAATATATAAGAGCCTTCCCTAAATTTGCTGATGAGTCGACGATACGGAACATTTGTTGCAAGGCGATTCGCGAGGGACTTTTCTGGGTAAGAGAAGCGTATCGAATACGTTGATCTCGAATGATCCTAAGGAAGGAAACGCTTGGTTTTGAAAAGGCGCTTTTCGTGGAATCGATTAGCGCTCTAGATACTTCAGCTTGTTTGGGACTTCACGCCACTCAGCTTCGTCCGGTAGCGCATCTTTCTTTTCAGCGATATTTGGCCAAATCTCGGCCAACTCAGCGTTAAGTTCAAGAAATCCTTCCTGGTCAGCTGGTAGTTCATCCTCGGAAAAAATTGCGTTCACTGGGCACTCGGGTTCGCATAGCGCGCAGTCTATGCACTCATCAGGATGAATGACGAGCATATTAGGACCTTCGTAAAAACAATCGACTGGACAAACTTCCACGCAATCAGTGAGCTTGCACTTAATGCAGGAGTCTCCGATAACGAAAGTCATTGCTTGAAGTTAATATCCACACGAGTGACAAAGGCGCGGAATTTTACAGAGTAAATATGTAATTGACGCGATATTAGGCGTTTAGCTCGGTGAGCTGCTTGTTTTCAGTCCCACCGCCCGACTGGTTCTTGAACGTAATCGATCGTGACTGAGAACCCAAAGACAGTCAGATTCTCCCCAATTTCCTTGTGAACTAACGAAGTATGTGTGGCTTAAGCTCGCCAAGTCTTAGCCGTTTGAAATTCGAGGTTAAGTAATTTGGATTTTCTTCAGCAAAACTCTCGTGCGCCCAACGTGCCGTGTCATCATCTTCATACAAGCCTAAATAAATAATGTAGTGGATGGATTCGTCGTAGGAAAGTCTTGCACCATAGAGTTGAATGCTCGAGTGGAACTGCATAAACAGGTGTGCCTGCGTTTCGTCAGTAAAACTCGCGATTTGAGCAACAACCAAGTCGCTATCAAGATCAGCGAGATGTGCCGTTTCCTTGGGTCGGTACGCAAGCAGGGTATAGATTGGTGTGACCTGCGCCACCGAGCGCGCGGACCTTGTTGGGGTATCCTGTGATTGTGCAAGCTGAACCATTGCGAAGCAATGCACCGAAAACGCGGCAAGAAGCGCAATGCGTTTGAATCCAAGTGTGTTAAACATGCGAATCTGAGAAGTGCTTTGACCGTTACCGTTCAAAACGGCGTTCAATCGGAACTTGACCGACATTTTTTGAGTTTCAACTGCTCATAGTAAAGCATTTTTGGATAAATCGTGAAGCTCTTTAGTCAATGGATGCCTTCTTGATTGAGCTAGGCTGTTTGTTAGATCGTGTTCTAGTCCCCAGGCATTCGAGCGATGACCTGGTTTGCATCCGCGATGACATCATCGAATAGATTCGCCGCTCGTTCATAAGGCACTCGCTTGTACGCGGGATCTCTGGACAGATCCGGGCGTGCGTCAATCCAGCCAATATGTACTAAATGCCTGATGACATCGAAAAGCGGGACGAGCTCTTTAACCCATGTTTCTAAGCGCCGTTTTTCTTCGTATCCCTTGAATAGTGCTCTCAGCAGCGGTACTCGCTGTTCAGATTTCTGGACCTCACTTAGTGCAACCGCGAAATCGTAGGTGTGCCAACCAAAACCCGCATCGTCGAAGTCGATGATGTGAAGGCTCTGTCCGTGTGAAATCAGGTTTCCCGTATGTAGGTCAGCGTGGATGAGCGAATATGCATGACGACTCTTTGGTAACTGTGCGAGGAGATCATAAACCTCGTCCCGCATCGCTAGCAAATGCGAGAGTTGCTTTCGTGTGAGATCGCTAGCCTCCCAAAATCGACCCCAAAACGGTCGTTCTCCCATAAGTCCATTCTCGTCAAATGAGTGCCTTTCAAAACCATGTGGGGGGACCCAGGCCGATGCTTGCTCATGTAAGGTGGCGAGTAAGCGTCCAACGTCCTGATAAACTCGGGCAAGATTTTGAGTGTTTTGGGATTCACGGGACACTTCGCGCAATGACTGCCCGTCGACCCATCGGAGCAACCCCACGTTTCGTGGGCTACCTTCGACAAGAACCTGAGCGTATCTCTGACCTTCATTCGTCCGTACCGAGACTGGCACGTCAATGCCTTCTGACAGAAGGGCTTCAGTCCAAATTTGCTCGGAAATTAGTTCCGAAAGAGTGTGGTATTCAGGACGGTGTATGCGAAGTACAAAGCGATCTTTGTCTGAACTTTCTACATAGAAACTTACGTTTTCAGCTCGTGAAACAAGACTGACATGTGTTGGGGAAACAGGGAATTGCTGCAATGCTTCATTGGCGCAGGCAAGCCAATCGACGTGCACCTCAGGCTTTGACGACGTCTGAGTATGCGTTGAGGAATTCGTCTGCGTGGTCTTGTTCGAACACCAGAGGAGGTCTGAGTTTGAGCACGTTTCCGAACGCGCCTGCGTTACCGATAAGGAAACCACGATCTTTTAGACTGTTCACGATACGCACGGCGCCTTCGCGATCTGGCTTTTTTGTTGTACGTGATTCGACCCATTCGATCGCGACAAACAATCCCTTCTGCCGCGTATCTCCGACGTGATCCACGTCTTCGTTAATGGATTCAAGTTGACGAGCAAGGTACCGTCCTACGGTTGCGGAATTGCGTACCAGCTGCTCTGACTCAAAGACGTCTAGTACCGCATTCCCTGCGGCGGCTTGCAATGGCGATGACGCGAACGTATTGAAATAGCCGCTTCCGAGTCGGAATTTTTCTACGTACTCCCGCGACGACGCGGTCGCAGCTAATGGCACACCTGCGCCTAGGGGTTTACCCATGGTCACGATATCAGGTATGAAATCGCTCTCTTCGTAACCCCACCAATTTCCGCTTCGACCCAGACCCGCTTGTACTTCGTCGGCGATCACGACTCCGCCCGCTTTTCGAACTCGCTCGCTAGCTTCGCGCATGAAGCCTTGTGGGATATCAGGCAATCCTTCATTCGCACATAACGAGCAAATCAACATGCCGGCCAGTTTCGTGTTTTCGGTTTTAAACGCGGCCAGCTGCTCGTCGACTCGATCGAGAAAGTACTGCCGCTTGTCTTGCGCGTCGCACCGATACGACTCGGGAAATGGAATTGGTTTGATGAGTTTAGAACCACGTGCACGCGTCAGTTGGCGCACGGCAGCTGAATTACCGTGATAGGCGGCGTTCGTACAGATAAAGCCTTCACCCTCTGTTACGGTGCGTGCCATCAGCATCGCTACTTCGTTCGCTTCGGTTCCAGTACAGGACATCACGACACTTTCGATGCCATCGTGGTGGGTGGCGACGAGGCGTTCTGCGTAGCTGAGAATCCCTTCGTGTAGGTAACGGTTGTGAACGTTGAGGGTCGCAACTTGCGAGTTGATCGCCTCGACGAAGTGTGGGTGGCAATGCCCTATGCACGGTACGTTGTTGTACATGTCAACATACTGACGATCGTCTTCGTCGAATAGGTAGACGCCATCGCCGCGTACGAGAGTAAGCGGTTCTTGGTAGAACAGGTGAGCACCACGGCCGAATATTTCCTGCCGTCTCTCATAAAGGGCTTGACTCATATGTGCCTCGTTAATTAGGTTTGATTCATTTGTTATCGATGTCGATCTCGTTAGCTTGACTAACTAGGCTGTAGAGCAAGTCGAGCGCTTCACGAGGCGTCAACTCATCAACATTCACGTCGGCGAGCTGCCGGACGATCTCCTCATGTTTCGATGACTCGATATCGTCTTCGGAAAACAGTCCGAGCGCGTCATCTTCAGGTCGCATCGCCGCACGTTCTAACTCGGTCAGACGTTTACGCGCCTTACGTATCACCTGCGGTAGTACGCCGGCGAGTTTCGCCACGTCAATGCCGTAACTTCGCGATGTAGCTCCTTCCTTCACGGTATGAAGAAATGCGACACTTCCTCGGTGCTGAACCGCTGTCATATGCACATTTGCTGCAGCGTTCTGTTCGTTTGCGAGTGCGGTGAGTTCGAAGTAATGGGTTGCGAATAACGCGAATGCGCCCACACGATCAAGCAAATCCTCGGCGATGGACAGTGCAAGTGCGAGTCCGTCGTAGGTGCTTGTTCCACGACCTATTTCATCGAGCAAAACCAAGCTGCTCGATGTGGCGTTATGAAGTATGTTCGCGGTCTCGCTCATTTCGACAAAAAAGGTACTACGACCACCAGCGAGATCGTCAGACGCGCCGATACGCGTAAAAATCTGATCGACCGGACCAAGTTCCGCCGAGTCTGCGGGAACGTAGGAACCCGTGTATGCCATGATGACGAGTAGTGCGACCTGTCGCATATAAGTGGACTTACCGCCCATATTAGGACCGGTAACAATCAACATGCGACGTAATGGCGTCAACTCGATTGAATTGGGCACGAATGTCGCGGCCGGGTCCACGTCGAGAACGGGGTGTCTTCCCATATCTATTTTGATGGAAGAGACATCCGTGAACGTTGGTCGTACGAGTTGGTAACGATGCGCGTATTGCGCGAAGGAATTGAGCACATCAAGTCGACTGAGTGCGGCGGCGATTTCGCGAATACCGCCGACGTCGCTTTGGAGCGTGACAACCAGTTCGTCCCAGAGTTTACGTTCTAGTTCGCGTTCTTGCTCCTCGCTGTTGAGAATCCGCGCTTCGATCTCACGCAACTCTGGCGCGATGTATCGCTCAACATTTTTCAGTGTTTGCCGACGTACGTAGTCGTCGGGAACATCGAACGCAGCTGATTTCGGCACCTCGACGTAATAACCGTGCACGCGGTTATAACCAACACGGAGATTCGCTACGCCCGTGCGTTCACGTTGCTTGTTTTCGAAAGTCTGTAGCACCTCGGATGCATCGGTTCGCAACGCACGCACTTCAGCAAGTTCTTCGTTGTAGTCGCTCGCGATCATGCCGCCTAGACGAGTGTTAGCAGGCGGGTTCTCTACGATCGCTGAATCGATTAGTTCACGGCATCTGGACAGTTCGTCGATGCGTGCGATCTCGTCAAATTCCACGGTTGGTTCGAGTTCAGCAATCAGTTCTCGGATTGTTAAAAACGCTTGTAACCCAAGGGCAAGGCGTGCCAAATCGCGAGGGGTTGGTTGCCGTAACGCGAGACGAGAGCCGATTCTGTGCATATCACCGACGGGCTTCAACGCCGCGCTCAAGGAATTCATAGATAGACGTTCAAGCAATGCTGCGACGGCGCTTTGACGTCGATCCACTTCTTGTATGTCTCGGAGTGGCGAGCACAACCAGTCTCTCAAGAGTCTTGAACCCATGGGAGTTTCGGTGTAATCCATTGTGTCAACAAGTGAACCTTTCCGTGCGCCATCGATCGAACGATTCGTGATTTCGAGGTTGTAAAGGCTCTGCGCATCAATCTGGAGGCGATTCTCGTTACGTTCCCAGCGAATACTGGATAAAAAATCAAGATCTTGACGACACGCTTGCTTGGCGTAATCCAGTACAGCACCGGCAGCGCCGATCACTGTGTGTTTTGCTGTAAGTCCGAAACCTGAGAGGTCCTGTGTCTTAAAGTGCTGAAGGAGAGAACGCTCGGTGAGAGAAGCTTCGAATTTGAGCGGATCAAGACGCGTCGCCGTCGCACCGTTAATCGGAATGTCTGACGATTCAGCGACTAGGATCTCCGCTGGTTGTACTCGCGCGAGAATGGCGTGCAGTGATTGAGTACTTTCTGCTTCCGCAACATTGAAATCGCTTGTCGATAGGTTGATCCAGGCGACTCCGAACGAATCCATGTTCGAGCTAGTTGCATGAATCGCCATCAGTGCACTATCTTTCGAAGCAGCTAGATGCGCGTCTTCTGTTAACGTGCCGGGCGTGACAATTCGGATGACCTCGCGGTCCACAAGGTGCCCTGATGAAACGTCGCCAACTTGCTCACAGATCGCGACCGACTCACCGATCTCTACTAGTGTGCGTAAATAGCGATCTACCGAATGGAAGGGAACGCCGCACATGGGAATCGGGTCACCGCGACTCTGACCTCGGGACGTTAACGTGATTTCAAGAAGTTCGGCTGCACGCTTAGCGTCTTCATAGAACAGTTCATAGAAGTCGCCCATCCGATAGAACAGCAATATGTTTGGATGTTGTGCCTTGATTGCCCAGTATTGCCGCATGAGTGGGGTATCTTCGTTGTTAGGCACGGCTACGGGGTTGAACCTACAAGAAATGACACTATATAGAAGGGAAGGATTTTAATTTCAATTAATCTGATAATTTGTATATACTTTGCGAATTGTTAGGAGGTTAACGTGACAGAGTCAGCAAAAGATAGAGCACTTAAAGTAGCACTAGCGCAAATTGAACGGCAATTTGGTAAGAACGCAGTCATGCGTATGGGTGACCACGAAACGGAAGCGATCCCGGTAATCCCGACAGGATCGCTTGGATTAGATATCGCATTAGGCGTTGGTGGTCTACCGAGAGGTCGGGTTGTAGAGATTTACGGCCCCGAAGCTTCAGGTAAGACATCACTTACCTTACACGTTATTGCCCAGGCACAAAAGACCGGTGGTACGTGCGCATTCATTGACGCAGAGCATGCACTAGACCCGATATTTGCCGAGACCCTCGGTGTCAACATAGACGACCTTCTCGTATCACAACCGGACACGGGCGAGCAAGCGTTGGAGATTTGTGACAACATCGTGCGCTCTGGAGCTGTCGATGTGGTCGTCATAGACTCGGTTGCGGCGCTCACACCCAAGGCTGAGATCGAAGGCGAGATGGGTGACACCCACGTTGGTTTGCAAGCACGATTGATGAGTCAAGCTCTCCGAAAAATGACGAGCAACATCAAGCAAAGCAACACGTTGGTGATCTTTATTAACCAGATTCGTATGAAGATCGGGGTTATGTTCGGTTCGCCGGAGACGACGTCCGGAGGTCAAGCACTTAAGTTCTTCTCGTCCGTTCGCCTTGACATTCGACGTATCAGTCAAATCAAGCGCGGCGACGAAGTCGTGGGTAACCAGACACGCGTCAAGGTTCAGAAGAACAAGGTTGCGCCGCCATTTCGTCAAGCTGAATTCGAGATACTCTACGGAGAGGGTATCCACAAGAACGGTGAAATACTCGATCTCGGGGTTCAAGAGGACCTCATCGAGAAATCTGGAACTTGGTTTTCTTACAAGAACGAGCGTATCGGTCAAGGACGAAAGAATGCGTCCGATTGGATGAATCATCACGAAGATGTTCGAGACCAGCTTGAGCAAGAAATTCGTGAGCGACTACTACCTAAGAAAAATCAGTCGAACGAAGACGACGGTGCTGCTAACGAAGCTTCAGCGGTTGACGTAGAAGAAGCCTAGATTTCTTAGCGTACTGTTGGTCATGGCATTCTTGTATTTAGAAAGGTGCGTCTGCCGATAGCGAATCACCGCTGATTCCGTCAGGCTCACCAGCACCATATTGAGCCAATGACCGACCTACGAAATTCACCAGAGCTTGAAAGGGCGATTCAAATACTCACGCCCCGTGAGCACTCAGTCCATGAACTGCGTCTAAAGCTACTTAAGCGAAATATTGAACACGACAAAATCGAAGCGATCATTGCATATCTGATCGAGCTCAATTACTTATCGGATGAGCGTTTCGCGGAAGCCTACGTAGCAGAACGCATACGTAAGGGCGATGGCCCACTCAAGATTCGTTCAAATTTGCAAAAGCGTGGAGTGGACCGTTCATTCGTTGAAAGATTCGTGTCGTCAGATGACGATATTTGGATTGAACGGGCTAGCGATGTTCTCAATAAGCGGTTCTTGCCCAATGACAACGAAGAAAGTCGGCTGCATATAGATGAATGGAAAAAGCGAAGGAGTCTGTTGATGAATCGAGGATTTCCGTCTCATATCGTGCGCGTCGCGTTAGGAGACTTTCAACGTTAATGAAAAAGCCGCGAGTGTCTAGCGACACTCACGGCTAGCTTAATCGGACGACTTAGGTAATCCTAATTGGTGGCCGATACTCCTTGTACTTGGCCTGTTCCACTGCCGATATGTTCGTCAATGAAAGCAAGCTGTCTTCCGAATAGATCCATGATCGTGTCGCGCCCAATCCAACCATGACCTTGATTTCCTTTATAGTGGGTTACGACTTCCTTACCTACCTTGTCGAACGCGTCTTTCATGCGATGGTAATGCTCGGGCGGAGTTCTGCGATCTTGTCCACCGTGAATGAGCATAACTGCGGCTTTTACATCCCCTGCGAAATTTATCGCTGAGACTGCTTCGCGCTCTTCCCTGGTTCGACCCATGGTTAATCGCATCCAGTTGATCGACGATTTGCTTCGTGCCATATCACCCATTCGTTCAATGGCGGCAATGTCATATATGCCCGACTGGCCGATAGCACACTTGTAGAGATCAGGTTCTTTGGCCGCACCCATGATGGCAGAGTACGCGCCGTAGCTTGCACCGCCAATACAGATACGATCTTTGTCCGCGATGCCTTGGTTTACTGCCCATAACGTGGCGTCTGTCACATCGTCCTGCATCGCTCCGCCGTACTCACGAAAACCTCTGTTTCGAAAACGAACGCCATAACCCCCCGACCCGCGGAAGTTAACCTGTAAAACGTGATAGCCTCGAGATGCCATGATTTGCGCGACCGGATTAAACCCCCATGAATCGCGTGCATCTAATGGTCCGCCGTGAACGTATACGAACATTGGACCGGGTCGTGGTGTATCAGGTCTAGATGTGAGATAACCGTAAACCACTCTCTTGTCGCGTGTATTCAAACCGAATGGTTCCATTGGCGCGAGATCTTCCTTCGAAACCCCAATCTCTTCGGCGCGATTAGTAATTTGATCAATCGAACCATTTTTAGCGTCAAGCAGCACTAACTCGGGAAGTGCATTTGCCGAACTAACGTTTGCCACAACAAGCTCGTGGTCATGTGAAAAACTTGATAAGAACACAGTGCTCTCAGGAAATTGACGATGGATCGTCTTGTGAGCTTGAGCGAGAGGGTGCGATGGATTCAGATACATGACTCGAGGGAAGTGGTGGTTAATCAACAAGCCCCATACGCTGCCTGTTTGGTCTCCAATCACTGATGTTATGTCGTAGGTATCGTCCGTAAACACTTCCGTATGTTCTTTCGTGACTTTGTTGTAGATACCGAGAGACGCGATTCCCTTCGTGTTTCGGGTATCAGAAGTGAAGAATTCATTTGGCTTAAAGGCGGCTGCAATCGGACGCCAGCCTCGCTGATCGTACGGAGTTACCGTCAAGAGCTCCCAATCACCGTTATCCAACCTTTCGTGTACAACCTGGTCGCCATCATCGTTGGTACCGACATGAAAGGCGGCATTCTTAAGATCAGGGGTTAGTATGAAGCCGAAACCTAGTGCAGGTGCTTTGGTGAGTTTAGAAGACGCACCAGATTGGAGATGCATCTTGTAGAGTTCGAAAAAGCGACCCTCTAATCTAATCACAAGTGCATGCTCCGGTTCATCGGGAAGATTATTGAAAATCCCGCCAGCTGGGAGATCGATAGTCTTGCCAGTCTTCACAAGGACCTTCATTAGCTGACCGGTAGGGATATATGCGTCCTCATTTGGCACCTTCCGAGAAGGTGAGACGAGGACAGTCTCGTCATCGGCCCAAGTAATGCTCGAAATCCGTTGTTTATCAGGCATCGCAAACGACAGAACACGCTCACCCGAAACTCGATCGAGAATCTGAAATTTATTCTCCTGTTCTTCACCATCGCCAACGAGCAACGACGCCGCGAGATAAGTTCCGCCAGGCGAAATCTGTACCTGTTGCATATCAAAAGGTTCGAAGAACTTCCAAAGCGGTAAAGGTTCCGCCATGGAGGTAGCTGCAAAGAGAAGTGTGCAGATGAATATCAGTCGGCGCATAACATCGCTCCCACAATGGGCGTAAAGCACCCACTAGGTCTACAGATAAGACCTGTCGCGCGGTGACGTTTGAGCTGCACCGTTCGAGGCCGCCTCATACCATAGTTTCTAGCGGCAGTATGCAAAGATACTACACCTAGTGCGAGCGAATTGCAAGCGTTCAGCGTTACATGTCGGTAAATTCCACCTGAAATCCGAAGCTGGGTTTGTTTAACCGGTAGAAATACCACAGTGCCTAGCAGCTTAGGCGTAGCCCTTTGAGAACTGTGGAAAATCGTCTGTGATCGGATCGAAGAATTGAACGGCGTTCCTATAATTCCGCGCCTTCCAACACCCTAGAACCATGGATACGGCCGAGATACGCTCGACCTATTTGGCGCACTTTGCCAATCGTGGCCATCGGGTGGTCCCCTCCGCACCGCTAATCCCTAGCGACGACCCCACGATCCTATTCACCGTGGCGGGTATGGTGCAATTCAAAGATGCTCTCACAGGTGCTGAGACGCTGTCTTATTCCCGCGCTACGTCTTGTCAGCGTTGTGTTCGCGCCGGCGGCAAACACAACGACCTCGAAAACGTTGGCTATACCGCACGGCACCACACCTTTTTTGAAATGCTCGGGAATTTCAGTTTCGGCGACTATTTCAAAGAAGAAGCGATTGAGTGGGCTTGGGAATATGTGTCTGACGTTGTGGGCTTGGACAAAGACCGCTTGTGGTTCACGGTACATCCCTCCGACGATGAAGCAAAGAAGCTCTGGATTGAAAAGATCGGTGTAGACCCATCGCGGGTGGTGACCCACGAGGAGAACTTTTGGGCGATGGGGGATACGGGACCATGTGGCCCGTGCGCTGAAATCTTTTTCGACCAAGGACCTTCAATTGACGGAGGACCCCCTGGGTCGAAGAATGAAGACGGTGATCGATTTCTAGAAATTTGGAATCTGGTTTTTCCGCAATTTGACCGGCAGCCTGACGGCGAGCTTCAACCACTCGCGAAGCCTGGTGTTGACACGGGACTCGGGCTCGAACGACTTGCCGCGATAACACAAGGCGTCGACAGCAACTATGGCATCGATCTTTTTCGACCGATTTTCTCAACGCTTCGTGACGCGCTCACGCATTCACAGACTGTCGACCCATTGGCGGAGCCGTCATGTCGTGTCATCGCCGACCACGTCAGATCTGCTTCATTCTTAATCAGTGACGGGATTCTGCCTGATCGTGATGGACGCGGATACGTTTTGCGACGCATTATTCGACGTGCTTTGCGTCACGGCCACAAACTCGGCATCAATGAACCTTTTTTCCATACGCTGGCTAAGCCTCTTGCGGAATCGATGGGTGATGCGTATCCAGACCTGTTAACGTCCCAGGAACGCATCACCAAAGCACTGCTCGACGAGGAAGTGAAATTCGGCGAAACCATGCAGCGCGGCATGAACCTTCTTGAGGATGCTCTAAACGACCTATCAGGGCAGACCCTGTCAGGTGACATCGTTTTCAAACTCTATGACACATACGGATTCCCCGTCGACCTTACAGCAGATGTTGCAAGAGAGCATGGACTGACGATCGATCAGTCAGGATTTGACGAACTGATGAGCGAACAGCAAGAGCGAGCGAGAGCAGCGGGTCAATTTCAGATTAGAACCACTGAAGACATAAGTGTCGATGGTGTGGTCGATTTCGTGGGATACGGGCAACTTGACGGTGAATCGGACGTTGTTGAAGTCCTAGCAGTTCAAGACGGAAGGTTGGTTGAAACAGACGTTCTCCGTGACCAACAGGAAGGCGCTATCGTCCTTGATCAAACAGCGTTTTACGGCGAAGCGGGCGGACAGATCGGTGATATTGGTTTGATTGTTCGTGAGGATTCGCAGTTTCTAGTTTCGAACGTCACGCGTTCAAACGAGCAGTTCGTTCACCACGGGCAAGTGCAAAGCGGTGAGTTTTCTCCATCCCAGAACGTTCGTTACGAGGTTGATTCAATTCATCGCCAAGACATCGCCCGCAACCACTCGGCGACACACTTGCTACACGCCGCGCTAAGAGGAACCCTTGGTGCACACGTGCAACAAAGAGGATCTCTAGTGGAAGCACCACGTTTGAGATTCGACTTCTCACATGATCGACCGCTGACGCTAGAAGAGCGTGACGAAATCGAAACTTCAGTGAATGAGCAAATTCTTACGAATGCGGAAGTAGAAACCAACATCCTTCCGTACGACGAAGCCATCGCTAGCGGAGCGATCGCGCTCTTCGGCGAGAAGTACGCGGACAATGTGCGTGTCTTAAATATGGGGGATGGATTTTCGGTCGAGCTATGTGGTGGTACGCACGTTCGACAACTTGGTGAAATCGGCTTATTTAAGATCGTTTCAGAATCTGGCATTGCCGCTGGAATTCGTCGTGTGGAAGCGATTACCGGTCGCAAAGCCTATGAACGATCTCGAGACAACGAGAAACTGCTGAGAGAAGTTGGCGATCGTGTCGCGGCTTCTGGAGATCAGCTTTCGAAACGCGTTGAGCAGTTAGTGATCGAGCGAAACGAACTTCGAAAGCAACTTGATGACGCTCTGTCTTTAAAGCTACGTGACCGTGGTGGTGAATTAGTAGCGACTGCGCAAGACATCGGTGCGGCGAAACTCGTCGCGGCGATCATTGACGGTACCGTGGATACGATGATGGCAAGCTTTGACGATGTGAGGAGTCGCTTAACCGATTTCGTTGTCGTTTTAGCTGTTGTGGATGGCAGTAAGTGTCAGGTCGTTTGCGGAGTTTCGAACTCACTCACCGATTTAGTGAGCTCGAATGACGTCATCACTTTTCTGAGTAACCATGCCGCGATTCGAGGCGGTGGAAAACCAAACATGGCACGTGCAGGCGGTTCTGCCTCAGCTGACGAAATGGAGCAAGGACTGGACTCGCTGCCTGAGTGGCTTGAAACTAAGCTGACGTAATGAGCCTACTTGTCCAAAAGTACGGCGGCACGTCGGTTGGCTCGACTGAGCGTATCGAAGCGGTTGCAGACCGCATCGTTGCAACCCGGTCGCAAGGGCACCAAGTTGTCGTCGTTGTCTCAGCGATGAGCGGCGAAACGAATCGTCTGACCGCGCTCGCCCACGACATTACCGATCGGCCGTCTTCTCGAGAAATGGACGTTCTATTGGCCTCGGGTGAGCAAGTTTCGATTGCTCTGTTAGTAATGGCGTTACAGAAACGTGGTGTTGATGCCCAATCGTTTCTTGGTGACCAGATTCCGTTTAAGACGGACAGCGGTCATGAGCGTGCTCGAATTGAGCATGTCGGTTCGAAGAATTTACTAAAGGTTGTTGAACGCGGAGCCGTACCTGTAATCGCTGGATTTCAAGGAGTCGACGATTTAGGTGATATTACGACGATCGGACGCGGAGGTTCTGACACGTCTGCGGTTGCGGTGGCTCATGCGTTAGAAGCCGACGAGTGCTTCATCTACACGGATGTGGACGGCGTCTACACGGCGGATCCGAGAATTGTCGACCGGGCTACCAAGATGGCGAACGTTGAGTTTGAGGAAATGCTCGAAATGGCGAGCCTTGGTGCTAAGGTCTTGCATACTCGGGCAGTGGAATTTGCACACAAGCACGACGTACCGATGCGCGTGCTCTCGAGTTTTGAAGATGGAGAAGGTACATTGATCGATTCGGGCACAGACCATATGGAGAAACCGCTGGTTTCTGCGGTGACTCATGAGCGAGACGAAGCGAAGTTAACGGTGCTTCGAGTCGACGATGTACCAGGTATTGCCTGGAAGATTCTGGGGCCGATTGGCGAAGCAAACATTACCGTGGACATGATTGTCCAGAACACAAGCGTGGATGGATTTACCGATTTCTCGTTCACGGTGAAACGAGCTGATTTCGTGCGCGCGAAAGACCTTCTTGAGGCTTCGTTGCGAAAGAATGGATTCAACGAATGTACCATCGCCGGGGACGATGCGATCGCGAAAGTTACGATCGTCGGGGTAGGTATGCGTTCTCATGCGGGTGTGGCGACAAAGATGTTTGAAACGCTTGCAAACGAGAACATCAACATCATGATGATCTCGACGTCTGAAATTAAGATCTCGGTCGTTATAGACGAGCGATATGTTGAACTAGCCGTCCGCAGTCTCCATGACGCATTTGCGCTGGAAGGGTGAATCTCAGGTTTGGGTGGGGAAGTAGTCGAGATTACACTGAATTCAAATAGGGTATAGGCGAAACATCGTATCGCCGAACGTACTGGTCACTCGGCGTTCCTCGAATTTTGGCTCGCGCTTGTTAGTCGTCAAACGAGCAGGATTTTGGATGTTAAGTTAGTGAATTAATGATTAATCGGTATATCCTATACATAAATACTGTAAAAATTACTTCCGTCACTAACAACTTGAGTTTTTTATGGATTGTCATAAGATTTGAAGACTAAATGGGTGGCCATGTAGGCTCCCATGCAGCGTAGCAGTCAGAATCAAGGGAAGGGTTCGAATGCTTATCTTAACTCGGCGCGTCGGCGAGTCCGTCCGCATCGGCAACGACATCAAAATCTCAGTGCTCAACGTCCGTAAGAATCAAGTACGGATCGGCTTCGAAGCCCCAGGCGATCGTCCCGTATATCGAGAGGAAATCTGGGAAAAGAAGCATCAAGATGTGGACGATACCGAAATGGAATCCGTTTCCTAGTCGATAAATCGTCAGACAACACTTCGTCTCGCTATCATTTGCCCTCGTCGGCAAATCTGCTTGACGATTCGTCAGCACCAGTGGCCAAATTGGATAAGGCACTAGTCTACGAAACTAGCGACTACAGGTTCGAATCCTGTCTGGTGCGCCATGGAGAGGTGGCCGAGAGGTCGAAGGCGCTCCCCTGCTAAGGGAGTATAGGTATCCCCTATCGAGGGTTCGAATCCCTCCCTCTCCGCCATGGATCTCGCATAACGCCTTGTGTTTCCTGCTGAATTTAGGCGGTTAGCCTGATACGTGGCCTTTGATGATTCCGCAGGCGATGCGGCCCCCGGCACCACCGATGGGTTGAGTGAAGTGATCGTCGGGTTTGTCGTGGATGATGACCGACGAACCATCCTGATCTAGCAAGACCGGATTGTCGCTGCCACCCTCGACGCTGATGCGTGTATGGTAGAACTCCGCTCGTGCCGAACCGTCCGCGTGGACAAACAGCAAGGGGAGATCGCCTTGATCTGGCCCGTCCGGGTGGCGCAGGCCGTGCGCGACACCGTCCGGGTTGATGTGACCTCCAGCGGCGCTGAAGTCCGGCGTGCAGGCACCGAACTCGTGCAGGTGGATACCGTGCGGACCAGGTGGCAAATCTGTCACGTCCACGTTGATCAGCACGCCACTTGGCGTCTGCTCGAATGTGACGGTGCCGATCGCGGCTCCTTCGGGTGCTACCATGTCTGCTTGCGCCATGGCTGGTTTCTCGTCGCTCGAAGCCACGGACACATAGAGCACAAGAGCTAATGCTGCGATCGCAATCGCCGCGCCGTTTCGAGTGGACATGTATACCTCCTACGGATCAGCTAACTATCTGATACAAAAGCTATTCTAGTTCCTCGATGCCCGCTGCTCGCGCGGCATGGTCTGTTACACCAGTGCGTTCATCGCCTTGGTTAGTCGCTCTTTTCGACACCGCGTTTGAGGATTGCTTCGGTATGTCGGATGCACGAACAGGAGAGTGGCGAAGGACGTAATCCTCGATGGTTGTCTATAAGGTGTGAAGACGCCCCTACGATTGCGGCGAGACGATGCAGAGACTCCACGTTGACTCCCTACGTTTCGTCGTGTCTGTATTAGCGAACTTCGTGAATCGGAAGCGACGCTCCATGTGGGATTGACGACGGTGGATTGCATTCGAAGAGGGAAGGGAAAAAGAGCTTTCAGAAGAGTGCAAAATCTGGTATCGATTGAACCGCTTTAACCTACAGAAGTCTTTCGAACTGGAGCAGTTTTTCATGACCATACCTGTCAAATACGGCCTCGTGCTCGGCGTCATTGTTGCCGCGTTGGGCTTCGTACTGGGTGCTCTGAATCTTCACACCCACCAGATGGCTCCCATGGGGTTTGTCATCGTCGTAATCATCATCAATGTGGTGATCGTGGTCCTCGCATCGCGCCGATTGGCACCAAGTTCGAATTGGATTCAGCAAGTCGGGAACGGGCTTGTCTTGGGTCTAGTCGGAGCAGTCATCGTCTTTCTCGGCTCCTGGCTTATGACTACCGTTGTGTTCCCCGACTACTACGTGGAATTCGCCGAAGCCGCACGTTCGAGGGCGATATCGGGAGGGCTGTCGTCGGATGAGATAGAGGCGGCAGTAGCAATGGTCACAGGAACACCAGTGAGTTCTGCGTTTCAGGGTGCGCTAGGTACTGTGATTACAAGCGTCGTAGTTGCTGGAATCGCTGGAATCTTCAATCGCGCAGGTAGGAGTTGAGGGGAATTAAGTAACCGGTCTGCTAGCCGCCTAGTCCGAAAGTAGCTTGTAGTAAGCACACAAGAGCCGAGCGGGTTGCCCGTCGTGGCACAACGAGGTACCTTCGGGCTTCTTGGAGCTTTGTTGTACCCATGGAGTCACGATCTCGTCAGGTATTTCTGAGTCAGTTTGTCTTGAAGCGTCGGCTCGCACCTAACGACGTATACCTTGCAAGCGCGTGAGTTCTATGAACGCCGTGGTTACGATCGATTCGCAGAGTTCGAACACTATCCGGGAGACCAGTCCTTTTGTGTTTTGGCAAAGCAGTCTTAACAAAATGGCACGTACCTTGAGCTCTAACTAGACTGGAGGCGATCAAGATCCCCTCGACAGGACAATTGAATCAAGATCTGAATGGTTCAGAAGTAAAACCTCATTCTTTAACGACGAGCTTATTTCTCCATTTAGCTCCGGGCGTCGCAAACATAACTGCGACGGTATTGGGGTTAGCAGCATTTTGGAACCCGTCGCTTCCACCAGAGCTCTTCTACGGTATATTCGCAAACGTATTCGTGTTGATTCCTGTACAACTCGGTTTTCTCTACTACCTAGCCAAAAAACGTAACAATCGGGGATGGTCGCTTAAGGGTGTTGTCGTGTATAGCGAAAAACTCCCATGGACTCGTTATTTCATATGGGTTCCCGTGATCCTGATACCGACCGCGTTTATCTTCTTAGTTTTAGAACCGATGTCCTCGTGGCTTGAAGCTCATTCGGTTAGCGTCAATATTTTTGCTAGATACGAAATGAAAGAGGCTTCTGAACTTGCATGGATAGTCCTTGTTGCGCACATCGCACTAACTGGAATCCTGGTTCCGATAACTGAAGAGCTCTACTTTCGTGGTTACCTTCTGCCAAGAATGCCGCGGCAGTTCGGACGTCTCAAACCTGTCGCACACAGCTTTCTCTTCGCCGTATATCACTTTGACACGCCATGGATGATTCCAGTACGGACATTGGGAATCTTGCCGCTCATCTACACAACCATTCATACGCAAAGTGTCCGACCTGGCATAGTCGCGCACTGCCTGGTCAATTTAGCTAACTTTCTCGAAGCCGCTTCGAGACGTGTTGGTACGCCGTGAATACTCGTGCAGAGTAGAAGTGAGACGGACATTAGGCCTTGAACTTACAACCCAAATCGGAGACAGGTCTTTTGCAGATTGGCCGTCGGATTCACGTGATTGGAAACAGTGCCTCTGGGAAGAGCACGCTAGCTGAGCGACTTGCGTTGCTACTTGACGCGGACTTCGTGGAGCTCGATGCGCTGAACTGGCTACCGAATTGGGTAGGTCTAAACGAAACGAATCCGGAGGAGTTACTGCTTCGATTCAATGAGGCAACCCGAGGCGACAGATGGGTCGTCGCCGGATCCTACACACAGTTATCTAAGGTAGCATTCTGGTCCAGGCTCGACACGGTGATCTGGTTGGACTTGCCGGTTTACGTGCTTCTCTGGCGAGTTCTCCATCGTTCATGGAAGCGATGGCGATCGAAGGAACTCTTGTGGGGCAAGAATGTAGAACGATTCTGGCCGCACCTTGCAGTATGGCGCGGTGAGGATTCACTCGTCTATTGGATTCTGAGTGCGCAACGTCGAAAACGGAATGCGATGCTGTCAACGATCGCGGATCCTGCATGGAAGGAGATCGGATTCGTCCGTCTGACGTCTGCTCGTGAAATTGAAGAATTTGTGGAGAAACTCGAGGCGGTACCTACACCGTAAGCTCGTCTGCCGCCTCGTTCGGTCTATTCCGTCGTGTGGTCGAATATCACAGGTCTAAGAGAGAGTTAACGACACTCGAAATTTGATGGCGTACGGTCATCTCCACCGACGTAGTAGGCTTTTGAAGGATATGCACAAAGGGGTCTTGCACCACTCTCGTCCATAAACGCTGCGATCAATTCGTCCGGCGCATCATCGGAGGAATCCCATCTTTCAATAACATCGAGATAGTCGACCATCCAAGGACCAGGTCCCCCAGCACAATGTAGAACCCCTGGCATCAAGAACAGTCGCACATCGTCGCGAGAAGTTGGATCACGGGCATAGACTGTATCTACGTAATCGATCGTCGCCAAAGCTGAAAGCGCGGCGTCAGACCAGCCATGGTAAAGAAGGAGCTTCCCGCCAGCTTCCCGAAATTCGTCGAGATCTGGATTCTTTGCGCTCAGCGCCGACTCAACAACAGCAACACGCTCTCGATAGCCGTCGAAGCTGAATCCCTCATAGCTCCAATTTGGATCGTGTTGAACCATGTATCTCATCAGATCGACGCCGAATCCGAATGCCGCGGAAGGGGGCGCGTCCTCCGTTTCCTGACCCGGACCGGCTAACCACCATCCCCAACCACCATTCTCATCCTCGCCACCATAAGGCCAACCATGGAACACGAAACCGTTAGCGTTTTGCGGTCCGTCGTAGACAGCGCGAATCGCGGCGAGCTTTTCGGGAGAGAGACTCAGACTGCCTGGATCAAAATCGCAATCTCGCGGATCATTCATGATCCCGTCCTCGAGTCCATCAATCGCGTCGCATTGAGCAAGTACTGCGTTCGCGAGTAATGTACGATCTTCGGGTGACATCAGCGGTGTTGTTAATTCGTCGATATCGGGGTACATATGCTGAGAAACGTTCACGAACGCAGCAGCAATGCCGCCGAAGTCAAATGCAGGCGCACCTGCAATAATCGCGTTGAAGTCCGTCGGATAACGTTGAGAGAACGCCATAGCCTGACGTCCGCCGTTTGAGCAACCTGCGAAATAACTACGTTTAGGCCACGCTCCGTAATTTGAATCTGTGATGTGTTTCGCCGTTTCAGCAACACGGTGAATTGCAACGTGTCCGTAATTCACGATTCGCTCAAGATTGTGTAAAGCCCAAGAACCGTCGATGCCGTTAGCCTGATGTCCAGTGTCAGTACCCGCAGTGGCGTATCCCTTCTGTAGCGCACCGAGACCAAGTGCTTGATTCTGAATTGACCCAACGAAACCTCCACCGCCTCCCATGAGGAACTTGCCATTCCAATCTACAGGTAGCCACACAGAAAAACCGATTTCTCTACCAAGTCTGCCAGTTAGCTTGCAGTGCGGAACTGGGTTCGAGAGCGACTCAAGCTTGTCGACGGTTAGGTCGGGTAGTGAGAGTTCCTGTAGGTTGGCGCAAGCGTCGTTTTCGGTCGCAAGACAAGAAATGGATGCCAACACGAGAATGCAAACAAGCAGTCGTCTCATCATGAGAGGTCCGAATTTAAGTGTGATCGTTGGTGATGTTACCAAGTTCGCGCGCAAAGCCCCTTCATTCAGAAAGTGCGTCTTAGAGATCGGCCGGTCTGCGTGACACCTTCCTTGAGATTGGTCTGATCCATCCGAAGTAGACATACAACACAACGAGTACGACGACGGTTATCAAACCAACATTTCCAAGGATCGGCCTGACTTGCAATCCTAAGAACAGCGAAAAACCGAAGGAAACGACTAGCAATCCCACGACGAGTATATGCGTGAGAATCGTGAGCACGATTCTCAGCCATCTGCTTTGCATCTCGATCTCGATCTATATATTTCGACGTTTGTTTAGACAGATACCGCGAACTACCAGTTTCACAACGCATGCGGGGTCAAGACAAAGACGTTGCATACAGACTATTTGCAAATGAGGACGTATTTTTAGTGCACGACGCGATTTAGTCGAACAATGTAGAGAAATGCGGCCTCTCGTTACTCGTTCGTGCCTCCCTGAGGCACTGGATGAGAACAGGTATACCGTCACGGATATCGTCATCAGGTACATGACCAAACGCGAGACGCAAGTAGGGGATTTGCTTTGAGTGGATGTGAAAGTTCGCCCCTGATGCGTAGAAAAAGCCTCGTTCTGACGTGAGCTGCGCGAGTTTCTCCTGATCTACGTCATCGGGAAAACGAACCCAGACGAAAAGTCCTCCAGATGGGTTAGACGAAACGCATATTCCTTCACCTTCGTCACGAATGCCGTCGACGACGAGGTTTTTTTTCACTTTTAACGATTCGTTTAACTCGTCAGTAAGCGACCAGACGTCATGTTTGTAGAGCTCTGCAACCACTGCAGCCGCGAGATAGTTGCCACCGCCATCGTGCCGTCGCGCAAGAATGGTTTCTAGCAATTTCGGTTGAGCGTAGATGTAACCGAGACGCATACCCGGAGCGAGAATCTTGGATAACGAACACATGTAGATGATGTTCTCATAGTCGCTCAACGCGTACAGTGAACGAGGTTTTTCGCCATCGTAGTGGACATCACCGTAGCAGTTGTCCTCGACGATTGGTATGTCTCGTGATGCGGCGATTTCAATCAGTTTATGACGGCGCTCAAGCGAGAGATTTGTACCAGTAGGATTCTGGTATGTCGTAAGCGCATAGATGAATTTCGGTTTTCTTGCTTCCCCAAGTTCGTCCAACTTCGCTTCGAGTAAATCTACGCGCATGCCATCTTCGTCTACAGGCATACCCACCATATCGATTTCAAGTGATCGATATGCACCAATGGTGCCTGAGTAAGTGACTTCTTCGCAAATGACCGTATCGCCAGGTTGGGTGAGTGCCTCCGCGGTGAGAGTGACAGCTTGCATCGAACCATTCAAGAGTGTCAGTTCCTCGGCACTAACCGAGACGCCTTCGCGTTCTGATTCGCGTTTAGCCATCACAGCGCGCAAGCCTGCATGTCCGAGCTTTCCGGGATACGTTGTGATTTGTGCGTACTCTTTTGCGATCGCTGTTTTTGCTGCCTCTTGAACTCTCTCGATCGGAAACGTCTCCGGATTCGTTTGTCCTACAGCGAAGTCAAATGTCCGCATGTCTATCAGCCTTTTTTGTGTTGATCTATTGTGTGAATGAACCGCAAGCCATTTAGTGCGTGAATGTTGCGCGTCGGATTTGGCGAGCGTATTCGTTGATTATTGAGATGCGCACATCATGCTGCTGCCTCGGTAACGTCTCTGCTCTCATTCGGTCACAACACGACGATTGCGAACGATCTTCAACGACATTGCGACTCAGACTCGATGAAGGGCTGACCGGCGTAAACCAAAACGCTGCGAAGCCACGACGATCGTAGGTACTAGACCTACGATTAGGATCAAGAGTGCAGCGGTTGACGCTTCGGCGATCCTCTCGTCCGAAGCAAGGCGATAAGCACGGGTTGCGAGCGTTTCAAAGTTAAACGGTCTGAGGATGAGCGTAGCAGGAAGTTCCTTAACGACATCGACAAACACGAGCAGCAGTGCGGTCACAATGGCGGGAGTTAAGAGCGGCAAATGGACACGTCGCAAAGCGCCGAGAGGCTTCGTTCCTAGACTACGAGCGGCATCATCGTAATTCGGGTGGATTCGAGCCATACCACCTTCAATGCTGTTAAATGAGACGGTAAGAAAACGGGCGAGATAGACGAAGATAAGAGCTGCAACGCTTCCGGTCATGAGTAAACCGATATTTATGTCGAACGTAGACTGAACCCACTTTGCGAACGTACGATCGATAAACGTAAGAGGACCTAAGACGCCGATCGCCAATACCATACCTGGTATGGCATACCCTAACGTTGCGGTTCGCACGCCTAGTCGAAGTATTTTTCGATCGCCTCTCAGTCGTGTCGCGTATGTCAAGCACATAGCGAAGATGACGGCGAGAAACGCAGTAATCGTTGCCACAGAGATGGTGTTGACCACATAACTTAAGAAAGGAATGCCAAATGTGGGATCGCCCGTCTCAACAGCGTGTCGTCCAAGTACGAAAACCGGGATTACTAAGCCGAACAATAGCGGTAAAACGCAAAAAGTAATGACCATGTAGGAACGCCAGCCGTGCAGTGGTGTCCGCGTGCTTGGGACATTTCTCGATACCGGATTTGCATGGAGACCTCGGCGCGCGAATTGCTCAAGCACGACTAGAAATGCAACGATCAGGAACAGCCATCCTGCGAGTTGCATTGCGGCTTGTTGTTCACCCATTGCATACCAAGTACGGAAGATTCCGTTTGTGAGCGTTGGTACGCCGAAAAACTCTACAACACCGAAGTCCGCAGCCGTTTCCATCAGTGCCAACGCCAAACCACCTGCGATCGCGGGACGTGCATGCGGTAGAGCAATCTTGAAGAAGATTCGCCGTGGCGTTACGCCGAGTGTTCGAGCGGCGTCTGCCATTGGCGCGGCTTGTTCTGAGAATGCGTTGTAGGCTAGTAAATACACATAGGGATATAGGGTGAAACCGAGCACCATCCCTGCGCCGGGTAAAGAGCGGATAGACGGTATTGAGACATCCAATGTCGTGACCTGCTGAATCCAAGATTGAACGTGCGTCACATTTGCGAACAGGTCTCCATACGCATACGCTACAACGTATGCGGGTGCCGCTAACGGTAGAATCAAAACCCAAGCAAATACACGGCGTCCGGGGAACTCTTTCGTCGCAGTTAGCCAGGCACAACCTACGCCAACCAGCGTAGTAATACATGCGACACAAAGGAGGAGTGCTACCGTATTACCGATGTACCCTAAGAGGACCGTTTCACGTAGGTGAATCCATGTCGCTGATGCAGGCACGAAGAAATTCAGTAGGACCGCTACGATCGGTATTGCGATCGGAAGTGCGATTGCGAGTGCAATCAATGTCCATCCCGACAGAATGCGAGGTATGCGAAAACCCTGGCGTCTAGTAACAGGGCTGGGATTGGACATGAGCACGGATTCTAAGGAAGGTAAGGTAAAGGCGACAGCAGAAAAAGCGTTGTCACGAGACCCTGTTCGGATTGAAGACGTTAGCTACAGTTTTGGACAAAACCGCGTTCTTGATCATGTGAGCTTGACGGTCGCACCTGGTGAAATAGTCTGTCTGCTAGGCGCTTCCGGCAGCGGCAAGAGTACCCTGCTACGCATCATCGCTGGCCTGTTACCGCTGCAAGAAGGAAGCGTACGAATCAGTGGTTTAGCACCCGCTGTGCCAGGTCACGAGCCGCCTCCGGAGGTGAGAAACTGCGGTTTTGTATTTCAAGATCATGTGTTGTTTCCGCATTTAACCGTTGTCGACAACGTGGCGTTCGGATTACCAGGCTTTGCATCTCAAGCGCGAACATCACGCGCACTGGACCAGTTACGAGAGGTGGGTCTAGCAGACCACGCGAATCGATTCCCAGACACGCTTTCCGGTGGCGAACAGCAGCGTGTTGCGATCGCTCGTGCTTTAGCACCAGAACCTTCCGTAATGTTGTTAGATGAAGCCTTCGCGAATGTCGACTCCGCGCTTCGAAGAAACTTACGCGAGGACGCTAGATTAGCCCTGCGAGCAAGTGGTGCACCTTGCATCGTGGTTACTCACGACCCCGAAGAAGCGATGGAACTTGCAGACCGCATTGCTGTACTTCAGGACGGTCGAATTGTGCAAGATGCCCCTCCTGAAGCGATCTGGCGAACCCCGAAAACACAGTTCGTCGCGTCGCTGTTCTGTGGTACCGACCCCATCGCTGGTCGCGTAATTAACGGAGGAGTAGAAACCGTATTCGGTTCCATGCGGGGCGTACACGTTGACCTTCGAAACGATCAGAAGTGCGTGGTGATTGCGCATCCCGAGTCGCTGTCTCTCCAAGCATCATCAGGAAGCAATGTTCACGTTACGGACGTTCGATTCCGTGGTGGTCGATACTTAGTAATAGTTGAAGCAGACGGTGAGAGATTGCGAGTCATTAGTGAAACGCGACCGACGGCTTCAATTGGCGATTCCGTCTCTGTCACTGCTGAAGCAGATGGGATTTATGTGTATCCCTTAGACGATAATGAGTCTCATTAAAATTAACAGTTCATATGAAGCGTGAAGCGAAGGAGCATGGTCTGAAAAAAGTAGAAGCTACACGAATAGATCGTATCGGTGTTTGGATTACTGTCTTTCTAGTCGGTTTCATTTCATCTGCTAGCGTATTTGCACAGGAAGTAAACGTTTATTCGGCGAGGCATTACGACACCGACCTCGCGTTGTATGAGACTTTTACGGAGCAAACTGGAATCACCGTCAATCTCATAGAAGGTGGTAGCGACGCGTTGATGGAGAGGATTCTCAACGAAGGCGAATTTACGCCGGCAGACCTCCTCATAACAGTGGACGCGGGGCGACTCTGGCGAGCGCAGCAACATGGCGTGTTCCAGCCTATTGAGTCTGAGGTCCTCGAATCACGTGTACCGGCTCATCTACGCGAGGAAAATGGACATTGGTTTGGTTTGTCGAAGCGTGCGAGGGTCATTGTGCTTCGGAAGGACGCAAACTTGCCATTCGAAGTGCGACGCTATGAGGACCTATCAAACGCAGCACTCAAGGGACGGGTATGTATGCGTTCGTCGTCGAATATCTACAACCTTTCATTAATGGCTTCGTTGCTTGAAGCACATGGTCCGGAATCTGCCGAAACGTGGGCGAGCAGCGTGGTAGCGAACTTTGGTCGTGAACCACAAGGTAACGACACGAGCAATATAACCGCCGTTTCTAACGGGGAGTGTGCGTTGACGATCGCAAATACATACTACCTAGGGCGATTTCTTGCAAGCGACAAGGCCTCCGACAGTGAGTTAATTAACTCAATACAGGTTGTTTTTCCCAATCAAGATGATCGAGGTACGCACGTGAATATCAGTGGTGCAGGCGTCACCAAGTATGCGCCTAACAGAGATCACGCAGTTCAGTTTTTGGAGTACCTTACGGACGATTTCGCACAGAAGCTCTTCGCGGAGGGTAATAACGAGTATCCGGTTGTCGGTGAAGCGACTGGTGCGATCACGGATTTAGGTACATTCAAGGAAGATGAAATTCAGGCTCAGCTCTTGGGCGAAAATCAGTCGGCCGCTGTGCGAGTTTACGATCTCGCTGGCTGGCATTGATCGCGAATTCCGCGCACAGTAAATTCGGACCTATCGACATGAACCGCATAAATCTCATCTCATTTCCATCATTCGTACCAAACTCGATTCTCCGGTTGGTTTTTGTTAGCTGCTTGATTGCGAGTCATTGCATCGTGTCAACCGTTGGTTATGCGGAAGAACAGAACGTCGATTCGTCCAGCGTCGAAGACGACGAAACGGCGTCAGAAACTGCACAGATCGATCTCGCCACTGATGATGCAGCATATCTGACACAGCTCGGTTTGCTTCGAGGTCACCTGATGGTTGGATTTGAACTCTATCGACGTTCGTTGCCGGAAATGTCGGAAACTCATATGAAGCATCCGAACGAGGAACTGTATGCGGATCTCATTCCTGCGTTCGAATATCGCCGCTGTGCTGGATTCGCGGATGAACTGACCGAGCTTGCGCGTGTTGTGTCAGAACGTGAAACGCATGATGTCGTAGTTTCGAACTATGAGTTACTCTCTGCTGCGATCGGTAGATGCGAAGCGGTAGCTGAGCAAGATAACCAGACGATTGCTATCCAGGTGGTAGACAATCTATTGGCCAATGCCCTAATCGAATATGAAATCGGTGTTATTGATGGTGTTATCAACAACGTTCATGAATATCAGGACGCTTGGGGATTCACTCAGGTTGCTGCTGAGTATTCACGCTTACCGGCACTTGCAGAAGACGATAAGGACCGGCTTTTCACGCTTCGAATTCAACGCTTGATCGCGAGTCTCGACCCCCTGTGGCCTTCACTGAATCCAACTAGGATCGACGATCCGAACGTCCCGAAATTACTGAATCGAATGCGGGTGTACACCAGGCAATCGACCGAATGAGATTACTCTGATCGAAGGAAAGGGGTGGTGTGATCGAGCATTGCGACGATTGAATTTGTGACAGGCGGTTATCTTTGATTGAGTTCGATTAGTACGACGATTTAGTTAGCTAAGAATTTCATCATGCAGTTTGGTAGCGACGCACGTTGCGAAGCTGCCACTGTACTTAGCGAGAGGCTTAACATATAGAGTTGACGCTACCAGACACCTTTCGGAGCAGCGCTGACGATGAACATAAAAATCAATGGCGAAACAAGAGATTTAGGCGAGCTTGACCCGGAAACACCGTTATTGTGGGTTCTCAGAGACGAATTGAACCTTGTTGGTGCGAAATACGGGTGCGGCATAAGCCAATGTGGTGCCTGCACCATTCTCGTTGATAACGTAGCTGTGAAGTCTTGTTCCTATCCAGTTGCATCAGTAGGTGAAGCTAGCGTGACCACTATCGAAGGTCTTGCGGACGCGAACGGTGAACTTAGCGCGTTGCAGAAAGCATGGGTAGATTTAGACGTCGCCCAATGCGGCTATTGTCAAAGCGGACAGGTGATGGCGGCAGAAGCACTGTTACGTTCGAATCCCAACCCAAGTGACGACGAAATCGATCGAGCCATGGCGTCGAATATCTGCCGTTGCGGGACATACATTCGCATACGTAATGCCGTGAAAACAGCTGCTGGTCAGTTGGCAACCGAGGAATAAGGAGTCGCGCAATGACATCACTCAACTACGACGATATCGGTGACATCGTAGAGATCGTCACTTCGGTTCGTGAAGAATCGCACGATGTTGAACGCCCACTCCGCATCATAAAACTAGACCGGCGTCAATTTTTGAAAATGACCGGCGCTGTAGGCGGCGGTTTGATGCTCTCTTTCGGTGCCTCAAAGTCGATGGCGGTAACTAAGCCGGGAGCCTTTCAACCAAACGGCTACGTCAAAATCGACGATTCCGGAATTGTTTTGTACGCGAAGAATCCGGAGATTGGTCAAGGCGTGAAAACATCGCTCCCGATGATCGTCGCCGAAGAGCTCGACGCTGCATGGGAGGACGTAACCGTCGAGCAGTCGCGAATCGATCAAGCCGCTTACGGCATGCAGTTCGCGGGGGGATCCACCGCGATCCCAATGAATTGGGAGGCATTACGTCGTGCTGGTGCTACCGCAAGATTGATGCTGATCGAAGCTGCAGCGAAACGATGGAATGTGGGTTCTGACTCATTAACGACCGAACGCAGCCATGTCGTTCATACCTCAAGTGGTCGAAAGGCGTCTTACCTTGAATTGGCAACCGAAGCAGCAACAATCCCGGTGCCAAGCGCAGATTCAGTCAAGTTAAAAGACGCTAAGGATTTCCAAATCCTCGGCAAACGAGTGACGGGCGTTGACAATGAGGCGTTGATGCGTGGACAGCCGTTGTTTGGTATCGATCAGACGGTACCGGGCATGAAGTACGCGGTTTACCAAAAGTGTCCCGCGATCGGTGGAAAGGTCAAGTCTGCAAATCTCGATGAGATTAAAGCGATGCCCGGGATTAACGATGCGTTCGTACTTGAAGGGAACAACAACGCTGCTGAACTCTTGCCTGGAGTAGCCATCGTCGCTGACAACACATGGGCGGCCTTTCAAGCAAAACGCGCACTAAAAATCGAATGGGAGGAGACTCAAGCTTCTACCGATAGTTGGTCTCACGCGATAGAAGAAGCGGAGCGGCTTCGCCATGAATCAGGACCTCGAGTAGTCGATACAGGTAATGTGGACACAGCATTCGAAAATAGCGTAAAGCAAGCGAGTGGGTTCTATCGCTACGCGTTCGCGAGCCACGCGCAACTCGAGCCACAAAACTGCACGGCTTCGTTCACGGACGGCAAACTCGAGCTGTGGGCACCTACTCAAACACCGGGTTCGGCGATCATGAGTGCGGCCAACGTCGTCGGTATTCAACCTACAAGCGTAACGCTTCACCAAACCCGCTGCGGCGGTGGTTTTGGTCGCCGTTTGTATAACGACTTCACGTGTGAGGCTGCTGCGATCGCGAAGCAGGCGGGTGTACCCGTGAAACTACAGTGGACGCGCGAAGACGACATGGCGTACGACCTTTACCGTGCAGGTGGTTTCCATCAGATGCATGGCTCTGTCGACGAGGCTGGCAAGATCACGGGGTGGCGCGACCGATTCATCACGTTTACGAACGATGGCAACCGCCCGGTGTCCGGTGGTGGGATCTCTCGAGGCGTATTTCCTGGCGGTTTGCTAGAGAACGTCCGGGTCGAGCAGTCTGCTCTCGAATGGAAGAACCGATGTGCCGCTTGGCGTGCACCTGGATCAAACGTATTTGCGTTTGTCGTTGGCAGTTTTCTGCATGAACTTGCACATACGGCGGGTAGAGACCACCTCGATGTTCTGCTCGAGGTACTTGGGGAGCCGCGTCAGTTAGGTCCCCGAGGCATGCACACTGGCCGAGCAGCGGAGGTCGTTAGAGTTGCGGCTAAAGAAGCAGGTTGGGGGCGTGATCTAGGTGAAGGTCGCGGCATGGGGGTCGCGTTTTATTACAGTCACGCGGGTCATATTGCTGAGGTAGCAGAAGTCAGCGTGAGCGAAGACAAGAAAGTCAAAGTGCATAAAGTGACTGTCGCAGCCGATGTGGGTCCGATCGTCAATATGAGTGGTGCAGAAAACCAAGTTCAAGGCTCAGTGGTTGACGGCTTATCCACCATGTTCAATCTGGCCGTCAGTTTCGAGAATGGGCGCGTGCAGCAGCGTAATTTCGATAAATACTCGATGTTGCGCATGCCTTCCGCGCCTGAAATAGACGTACATTTCGTGAAGAGTGACTATCCACCGACCGGTCTTGGTGAACCCGCGTTTCCACCTTTGGCACCGGCAGTCTATAACGCGATATTCGAAGCGACGGGTCATCGAGCGCGGACGATGCCGATTAGCGAGGAAGGCTTTTCACTGGCGTGAATTGATCACGTTTCGTTCGTCATTCGTAGCCAATCATCGGGGATGCGCTCGATCGCTGAAAGTCGGCGTATCCCCGTGATCCGGTTGAGTAGCTTGTGTCTGTTTTGTTTCGCGACCCTAGCTACTATCGGATGGACGCGACCTCTCGTCGCGGACGAAGACGTCGATTCAATCGAGGAAATCACTGTCACAGCAATGCGGCGTGCTGAGGGTGTCTACGAGGTTCCTGCGGCGCTTTCAGTATTTAAGAATGACGATATGGAAGATCAAGGAATCGTTGATCTTGTCGACATCGGTAAGTTCGTTCCGAATCTGAATATCACGACGTTTTCTGCGGGTCACACCTCGTCCGCAAACCCATTCATACGAGGTATTGGATTACAAGACCACTTGATCACGACCGATCCAGGCGTGAGTGTGTATCTTGATGGTGTTTACCTTGGACGTCAGATTGGTCAGCACTGGAATCTCAAGAACATCGAACGGGTAGAAGTTCTACGCGGTCCGCAAGGAACGCTCTACGGTCGTAACTCGATCGGTGGCGCGATGAACATCATCACCAGTACGCCAGGTGTAACCCCAGAGCGATCGTTCGATGTTCGTATCGGGTCACGGCGCCGTCTCGACACGAATGCCTATATCGACACCAATCTAACCGATCGGGTAGCGATCGCTCTGTCGATTGGAATGCGAAGACGTGGTGGAGTGGGTGACTTCGTGAACCTTCCAGACATTGGGATTGAGGTCGGTGAAATGCGCGAACTTTCTGGACGCTTCGCTCTTTCCTGGGAGGTCCATCCAGACGTTTCAATGGGACTCGTGCTCGACGCAAACGATGGCGAAAACGGATTGAATCCTTACACCACGCACATCGACGAGCTTCGTTCTGGCGCACTTTATGCGAATGGGTATCGAAATTCGGACGTGAGTGTCGACCCGTACGACAATCGTACAGGCCAAGAAAACCAAGTACAGACCACAAACGCTGCGCGCGGGCTTGCGATCACGTTGGAGTGGTATCCCACAGAGCAACTCTCGACCAAACTCATCGCTAGTGAACGAGAATCGAACTATCGGGCAGGGCTGGACGACGACTCGCTCTTCGACGATTTCCTCAGCTTCCCAGAGGAAGGCGATGCGGATCAGACGTATATCGAAGGTCAGATAACTGGGAACTTTGATCGTTATGACTTCGTCGCAGGATTTCTAGACTTCGAAGAGCGCGGAGGGAATACGCAGGATCCGACCGTATTCCTGGGATTCAAAGGACGTTTTGAGCTAAACCAGCAAGTTGATAGCCGGGCAGTCTTTTTAAATGTCGGGAGGGCACTCACCGAACGCTGGCGTTTGAGCATTGGATTACGCAATACCGAAGACAGGAAACACGCGTCAACCAATGTAGGCACTGGGTTAGTTTCGCGTGAACAAACATGGTCTGAATTGAATTGGGACTTGACGACTAGATACAGCTTTCGCGATCGGCTTTCCGCGTACGCAACTGCACAGAGCGGGTATCAGTCGGGTCAATTCCCGGCGCGTCCGTACTGTCTATTTGTAGACGCAAATTGCTTCACGGCAGGGGACAACATAACGGCGTTGAATTACGAGGTCGGGTTCAAGGGTCAGATCAATTCCAACCTTGAGTTGAGTGCTGCTGTATTTCGAACACAGTACTTTGATTTGCCATATCAAGTCAGCACCACATCAGGGGATGGCTTCGACACGGCGAATTTGATCGTTGATCAAGTTACATCAGGTATTGAATGGGAGAGTAAGTTCAAACTCACACCCTCGCTTGCGTTGCATTTGGCAATCGGACATCTTGGTGTGGATGTCGAACAGGTCGGCGAAATAAAGCCAGTTGCGCCTTTGACGCCAGAACTTACGGTTGCCGTAAGCCCGGTCCTGGATCGTGAGTTAGGGAATGGTGGAAGATTGACTGCTCGATTGGATTACTCTTGGCGCGATGAGATGTGGGGTGAACCGAGCTCCGATATCGGCAGATTGACACAGATCAGCAGTCGCGGTTTAGTCAACATGCACGTTGGCTATGAACCGCCCGCGACGAATTGGCGAATATTCGTCTACGGTAGAAATGTATCTGATGAACGGTACGACAATGCTCGTCTAAACACGGGTGACTATTTGCTTCGGATACTCAGTAATGACGTAAGCGAATTCGGCATTCAGATCGAATGGTCGCTTTGAGACCGCTCGGCTTGACTTAGTCCTGGTGTGACCAATGAGATACCTGAATTTGTACTGCTTTAGTGCGCCTGCGACGTGAACCGATGAAACGCACTGCCAGTTTGTTCATAGTCTTCCTCGTTGTAGTAATCGTTGGCGCGATTAGTTTCGTCACGTTTTATCTCGGTACTGGCTTCTCTCAATTGACGTTTGATCCTGAACGCCGTAGACAACCATTGATTCTCATTTCACTCGAGCGATTCGGGTCCGAACACCAAGTTGAACGGTACCAAGAGTTCCTCCGAAGTCGAGTCTCCGCTTTTGACAACTACAACTACGGTGCTGTTTTCGAAGGAAGCTCGTGGCTTAGCAGTGACGGTAACCGAAGTGAGCAATGGGACCGTGTCGCGATTGAGTCGTTCCCTTTTACCGCTGACTTTGTAAATGCTGTGACTGACCCTGCGTATACCGCGATCGAAGACTGGTTCGACGAAGATAACCTCGAAGAATTTGGGAGATTCGTTGGGCACGTTAAGTTGACAGAGTCGTTCAAGAAACCCGTGGTTTTGCTACTTTCAGACACGAAAGGCGAATACCAACGTGAGTTGGTCGAGGTTGTTAACGAGACACTTGCACCATTTAACGGCCATATCAGCTTCGCAACACCGGTCGTGAAAATTAGCGGGAACTCTGAGTTGACGGTTAACTATTTCGCGTTCATCGAATTCAGCGAAGTAGGTGAAATGATGGGCTGGTTAGTTAATACAATCCGCAAGTCGCAGTTTGCGCAGTTGCGCAAACATATGGACAACCTTTCGCTTGTCGTTGCCACGCCGAGCTGAGACTACCCAACGCATGGCGTATCGTTTCTCATTCGTGGGTTACTGTGCGCTTTACACTCTATTCGAAGTACCGCGAGGAATCACGCAATGCCAATGATTCTCAATGAAGACCAGAACATTCTGAAGGACACTGCAAAGGAGTTCTGCACGGATAACACGCCCATTAACCAGTTACGAAAGCTACGAGATGAAGAGAGCGCGGATGGCTTCGACCGCGATACATGGCAGTCGATGACACAGCTCGGATGGGCAGGTATTCCGTTTCCTGAGGAAGTTGGTGGATTAGGTTTCGGATACAAAGGCCTCGGCGTCGTGACGGAAGAACTCGGTCGCAATCTCGCCGCATCGCCTTTGTTCGCGAGCGTATGGGTAGGGGGCACTATCCTCAATCTAGGCGGAAATGACGCGCAAAAGCGTGAACTATTGACGAAAGTTGCAAGTGGCGAACTTTTATTGGCACTTGCTTTGGAGGAGTCTCATCGTCACAACCCATACGGAATTGCGACGACTGCTGAAGCTTCTGGGGACAGCGTCGTAGTGAATGGAACCAAGACGTTCGTACTTGACGGTCACGTTGCCGACAAACTGATCGTCGTAGCGCGCTCATCGGGTGAAGCTGGTGAACGAGAAGGCTTGACCCTAATACTGGTAGATCGGGAAGCAGAAGGCGTCAGCGTAACACGAACCAAGATGGTAGATAGTCGTAATGCCGCAAACATAGAACTTTCGAACGTCAGCGTCGCTGCTGAAGCAGTGGTCGGTAATCTTGGGGAAGGAGCGGACGTCCTTGATGCAGCGCTTGATATTGCACGTATTGGTCTGTCAGCAGAGATGCTCGGAAGCGCTCAGGAGTGTTTCGACCGCACCGTCGCGTACTTAAAGGAACGCGAACAGTTTGGCGTACCGATTGGTTCATTTCAGGCTTTAAAACACCGTGCGGCGAATATGTTCTGTGAAGTAGAACTGTCCAAATCGGTAGTCCTAGAAGCGCTAACAGCCTTGGATGAGGGTCGATCGGCCTCAGAGATAGCGATCCTCGCTAGTCTCGCTAAATCAAAAGTTGGAGAGATGTTTCATACAGTATCCCGCGAGGGCATTCAAATGCACGGCGGCATCGGTATGACTGATGAATTCGATATCGGGTTCTATCTCAAACGTGCGGCAGTCGCAGAACAGACGTTTGGCGATATGTACTTTCATCGCAATCGATATGGCGAGCTCAACGGTTACTGATTGGATCACTTCGTAGATCTCTTAGCCATTCTTCTGTAAGTGGTGAGGGCAACCGAATAATCAAGGGAATCTTGATTTGTGTCTCGATTGAGCAAGACGCTCTTTTACTTCAATGCGTCACGTAAAGGATCGTTTAGCCTGGACACTGCAAAATCGAACCGATTATTGACTTGGCGAGTTTAGGCTATCTTTTGGTTGCACTCACGTCCAATAGTCAAGTTCGAAACGCACGCGTTCGGTACGGTGTATCGTCCAGTAGTGTCGCGTTGGATAGGATCAAGTTCGACAAGTGAGCCGCATGATGCGTTTTTCTCTGGAACAATCCCTCTAATCGGGAGTTTATCGTCTCATATAACACAGGCCAAGCCAGAATGAACTCACAGTGTCGCAGCTCTCCTTCACGACCTACCACCTTCTCGTGAAAGTCGTCGCCCTCGTCATACAACGCGTACAGGAACGAGGTATCAACTAACGTTCTGTCTGACATCGACCTTAATCGTGATCCTCTTGAGCTTCGGCTTTAGTACCGTAACCGGTCCAAGGAGCTTGTTTACGCTTACCTTTAATGAATCGACCTATCGCTTTATTCTTGAACTGATCACGAAACATTACGTATATTCTTGAGTTCCGATCGAGCTCGACTGATTGATCAGTTGTGTCAAGTTTTTTCTGCAAAAAGGTTTTAGTGAGGTCTCGGTGACCGACCCGCGGGTCGGTCACCGAGGCTGCGATTGATGTTGATTTCATGCCGCTTCGCCCACGTTGGTGATGAAGTTGCATGCCCCTTGATGAGCCCGATCTCACCGGTCAGATAGCGTTTCCCGGAGATCCACTTGGCTTCTTTCGTCGCAGGTTGCCACGACTCATTTTTATCGTATTTGAACGTCACTGACTATGATTATCGAATCGATGCGGAATGGCGCGCAGGAAGCGCGTCAGGCAGTAGGCCTTGTTTCCCGTTCGCACACCAGAGGTGGACGCCATGGATGGCTTCGTTTCAACTCTCACCCACGCTCGCCGTAGTCGATTTTCAAAAATCGATCAAATCTCGTGACGCACATGCGACGTACCAAGATCATTTGTACTGTGGGCCCGGCATCCAATAGCTGGGAGACGATCAAGGGTATGTATGAAGCGGGAATGAACGTCCTGCGCATCAACATGTCGCACTCGAATCATGAGGACGCAGAACGCGCGATTCGGTGGGTCGGAACCCTCAATCGCAATTCACCTTACACCGTACCTATATTGTTAGATACGTCTGGACCTGAGATTAGGACGGGTCAATTACAGACTCCGATGAAGCTGAGGCGCGGAGACGATGCTTGGGTGTCTTCATCGGCGAATGGCGCATCGGAAAGCGCTTCGCCTTGTATCGAAGTGAACTATCCGGACTTCAACGACCACGTCATGGTGGGAGACACGATTCGACTGGATAACGGATTGATTAACTTGCGTGTCGTGTCTTGCGAGCAGGATGCGCTCTTGTGTAGAGTCGTGGACGGCGGCACGTTAGAGAGTCACAAACACGTGAACCTTCCTGGTGTTCATGTGAAGTTACCTTCGATCACGTCTAAGGACGTCGACGATATTCGATTTGGTGTCGAAAATGCGATCAGCTACGTCGCGCAGTCGTTTGTGCGAACCGCGGATGACATACGTGAGATGCGGAAAATAATCGGTGAACGCCATCGTTGGGTAAAGATCATCGCGAAGATCGAAAATCAGGAAGGTGTCGATAACGTCGAGGAGATCGCGAACGAATCTCACGGGGTAATGGTCGCTCGTGGCGACTTGGGTATTGAAACCGACATGGCGGAACTGCCGTTCCTGCAACGAACCATTGTCGAAAAGACCATCCGAGCCGGTCGCAGGTGTATCGTGGCGACTCACATGCTTGAGTCGATGGTCGAACATCCGATTCCAACACGAGCGGAAGTTCACGATGTCGCCAATGCAGTAGAGCAGGAAGTGGACGCCATTCTTCTTAGTGCGGAAACGAGCATTGGTGCGTATCCGATCCGAGCCGTTGAATACGTGCGGCGCGTAGCGGAAGCGCAGGAGCAACTTCCTGGTTTGCGATTTGCGCGTTCGCAACCGAGCGACAGTCATCGTCAGCAGCTTGCGTGGTCCGCAGTTGAGCTCGCGGAGAGGATTTCTGCAACTGGGATCATCGTGATTACACGCAGTGGCTGGACAGCAGACATCTTGACAAACTGCGCGCCGCCGACTGTACCAATCTTTGCCTTCAGCAATGAAAGTCACACTCGCAGGCGTTTAGCGCTTAACCGCGGGGTATACGCGTATCGAATCGACTTCAGTAGTAATCCCGAAAAGACGATTCAACGTTGCATCAAGTCTCTGTTACGACGCGAGAAACTACCCGAAGATTCACCGATGGTTGTCGTCAGTGACGCGGTTGGACTCGGAGGTAAAGCGTCTATTCAAATTAGGCAGTTGCGGTTACCAGTTCCGTCTCAAAACGCGCTGTAAATCATTCGAGCAGCGACTAAATACATCAGTATGCCAAAGGCGCGACGTAAGTTTTGTCCTTCTACGCGGTGCGCGACATGCACTCCCATTGGCGCACATATCGCACAGGCGATAGCGATTGGAATCAACGCGGGCAAGTACACATAGCCAACGGCACCGGGGATTTCGACTGGAAGACCGTTCAAGACATATCCAACTGTTCCTGCGACCGAAATCGCGATGCCAAGTGTGCTCGCTGCAGCGGTAGCGGTAACGACCTTTGTATTGAAGAATAGAAGTGTGGGTACGACGACGTTGCCTCCGCCGATACCAGCGAGACCGCAGATCACACCGCCAACTGAGGCGAGCATGCCAGTCACACCACGACCTGGAGGTCCGTTTCGAATCTTCGGTACCCAATTGGTGATCATGACGGTGGCAATGCTGGCGATAAACAAGCCAATGAACAACTTGGTCGCAACTGCCGGTAGGTGCGTTGCAATCACTGTAGCGAGCAACACGCCTAGAATCAGATAAACAATCCAGTTTTTTACGATTTCCCAGTCTACTGCATTACGACGAAACTGAGCAATTGATGACGACAGAGTCGTGAACACGATCGAAGCCATGGATGTTCCAAGCGTAACTAACACCACGGTATTTGCCGGATACTCGGACGCGTCGAACGTGCCGACCGTATCAAATAGCAATATGAGTGCGGGCACGACGATCACGCCACCGCCGAGTCCTAAAAGTCCACCTAGAAATCCCGCGATCGAGCCGATACAAAGGCAGATCAACACCAAAAGGACGGGATCCACAGCGACTCGAACAGAAATGGGAGTGCGAAGTTTAAGGAGCAACTTAAAACGGCTTTTCGTTATGTTGTTAATAAATGTGACTAGCTTGGTGCTAAGCGGCACCGCGACTGCACAAGTTCCTGTCGAAGATGCGGAACTGCATGAGGATGTCTATGAAGGGTCGTTGGTTAACGGTGTCCGCGAAGGTTTCGGCAAGCTCACATACGCGGACGGATCTGTTTACGAGGGTGAGTTCGCGAACAACCTACCTTCAGGAAACAATGAGACGTTGCTATTCGCAGACGGACGACGCTATCAAGGTACGTTCATTGAAGGTCAGATGCAGGGATACGGGACGTTGGAATGGCCGAATGGCGATGTTTACGTTGGTACGTTCAATGCGAACGCTATTACTGGGACCGGTACTTTCTATTGGCAAAACGGGAATGTCAGTTACAAGGGAACGATCGAGGACGGCGAACGCCATGGTCTAGGCGTAATGATCTGGCCAGATGGTCGACGCTACGATGGTGCGTTTCGACAGAATGAACGACACGGGTTTGGTATCTATCGAAACGCCGATGGATCCAGTTTCCGTGGTTTCTTTGAGTCAAACCAGCGTCACGGCGACGGCGTGTTCGTCGACGCGGATGGCGTAAAGGAATTCCAGCAATGGAACGCGGGTGAGTTAGTGGTACGGAAACCTCTTGCTGAGGTGAGTCGGTGTCGATTGGTAATTGAAGATCACGCGTGGATGTTCGAGAGCAATCAATGTATCAACGGGTTGGCGCACGGCACCGGAACGGCGGTCAGGTTGGATGGATTGGCATACATAAATAACGGGCGTTTCGTCGCGGGTCAAATGGTTTCAGGAATCATCAGTTCACTAGCGGGCGAGTCGTCAGAATAGATGGAAATTCCAGGTTACCAACTGATTCAACGCATTGAAGCTCGTACCGACTACGAACTTCATTTAGCGACCAACGATGAGCAGTTGGGTCATTTCGTCGTCCGCGTTCAGACATTCAATGGCGACCAAGAGGGCCAGCATGCATACGTTGAGGCACTTGAGTCAATTCGAGATATACGCCATCCCAACCTTTGTGAGATCGTAGAAATTGGGCAAATTGGATCTAGCGTTTATGTTGTAACGCCGTATTACCCGGGCGGCAGTCTTAGTGATATCTTGGCGTCCGGTCTGTCGATGGCAAGGCTGCTGAGGATTGCTACGTCCATGTGCGACGCTCTGCAAGTACTCCACGCTCGCAACCAGGCGCACGGTGACATCAAACCATCGAATGTGGTTTTCGACAACATGGGATCTCCTGTGTTGATCGACTATGCCTGTTTACAGCCGCAATTCACGAAGCGTCAGTTCACGCCGGGATACAGTGCACCGGAAATTGCTCACGGTGAGGCGCCGACTGCAACGTGTGACATATTCAGCCTCGGTGTTCTGCTGTATCGGATCTTGAATGGCGAGCTACCTTGGCTCGTAGTGGATACCGAGGAGCCGACAACACGGAGCGCGAGTGATCCACTACCGTCGCTCGGCCCGCAGCACGCAGCGTTTCAGGAGCTGATTGAACGCATGGTGGCATACGATCCACAGGAACGTATGCAGGATATCGAGCGGGTAAAGCTAATGCTCGAATCGATTGAGTCAGGTGGCGATTTAAACACCGTCGCAGTGAAGTCAGATTTAATCTCGACGGAAGAAATCACTGCGGTGCTACCTCGATTTCCTGAAGCAAGTGATTCATCTAGCGAAGTTTCAAGAGCACGTCGCAGAGCGTCTGCCGTTCATTGGACCGTGCTGTATTCCGTGTGCTTAGTTGGCCTGTGGAGCATGGCCGTCGGACTGTACGAGATACCGGCGACAAAGCGCATGCTCGCTGACATCGGAGTTTTAGAGAATGCCGCGCTTGTCGAGGCTCGTTTGAATGCGGAAGCGCTTGTCGCAGATCCAAACCAGAACTTACAGTCCATTGTTGCTGCATACGAGGCAGTTTTGGTCATTGAGCCTGAAGACGGCGATGCCATCGCCGCGATAAATTCCGCGCGCAGCCGTTGGGAAGATGATTTTTCAACTGCTCTAACACAGAATGACTTGAGTGTTGCGCAGAACCGTCTAGACGATCTACTAGAGATCTTTCCGGATGATGGTAGGTTGCAGCCGATGTTCGATGAACTTCAGACACGGCGACATGCGCTTCGACTCCAGTCGGATACACTCGCGTTGCTGCGAGTTACCGACCAGGCACCGGAAGCCTCTGCCGAAATGGCATTGGGCGCATTTCGGGAAGTTATCAGACTCTATCCGGCCAGTGTAGAAGCGGCACGAGAGCTCGATAAGTTGGCCGCGCATTTTTCGGCTGAAGCAACGCGTGAGATTGACCTTGGTAATCTCCAAGCTGCGATGGATTCATTGAGCAAAGCCGGTCTCGCTAATCCAAGCTACGGAGAGTTAGCGACCGTCCGTGAGAAGATTCGACGTGCTGCGACGCTTCAGGAAGAAATAGAAACTCGTCTTGCACAGGCGCGCGATTTACAGAATGAGGGACGGCTGATTGACCCGCCGCAGCGAAATGCGGCAACGCTGTTTCATAGTGTATTGACCACAGATCCAGATAACGAAGTCGCGTTACGAGGTTTGAGTGACGTAAGTAACTTAGTCGTTGTTGAATTCGACGAGTATTTGAGGGTGCGAGATTTTGGCGAAATTCGTCACGTCATCGAGCGTGCAAAGACGGTTGGTCTCTACCCAGGCTCGATCATCCACATGGAGTCGTCCTTGGCACAGGAGCTCGACAAAATCTCTGAAGCGGCAGATTTTGTTGTATTGGCTGAGCGACTGATCGCGGACGGATATATCACAGAGCCACAGGATAACAATGCTCTCATTGCGCTTCGTAAAGCAAGGAGTTTGGACGCGGCGAATGTGCGCGTTGGTGAGCTCTTTACGGAATGTGTGACACGTTTGTCAGCTGTCGCATCCGATGCGAGAACGTTTGGGCTGGAAAGCGTGGCAACCACCTATTCAACGCTAGCAGCGCAAGTCGCGGTCGATGCGTCTCGTTAAGCCTACGGCGAAACTCTAAAATCGCGAATCACTTTATCAATAGCGTGTTGCATGCCAACGAACATTCCATTCGTTCGGGACATTGAATTCGAATATGGCGAGTGTGCTCAATTGAGTCCACTGATTCGCCGAGTTGTTGCGAAGAATCCGAGCGCATTCACCTATACGGGAACGGGCACGTACATTGTTGGGCGTGGTCAAGTCGCAGTGATCGATCCAGGTCCACGCGATCAACAACATGTGGACGCCATTCTTGCGGCCACCCAAGGAGAACGAGTTTCGTCCATCTTGATTACGCACACGCATAACGATCATTCGCCAGCAACCGAGTTGCTCTTGAATCATTGCGATGCGCGCACTTATGGATTTGGTCCTCATGGTGCGGGTAAAAACACTGAAGATGATGTTGTCGTCGAAGAGGGTGGCGATATGGCGTTCTACCCGGACGAGTTTGTGCAGCACGGAGATCGTGTTAGCGACGGCGAATGGGAAGTGGAGTGTGTTTACACTCCGGGGCATACCTCAAACCATATCTGTTATCGGTTACGGAGCGAAGGCGTGTTGTTTACCGGTGATCATGTGATGGGCTGGTCAACAAGCGTGATTTCGCCGCCTGACGGTGACATGGCAGACTACATGAAAAGCCTAGCGTTGTTACTTGAGAGTCCAGATGAAAAATACTGGCCCACGCATGGTCCTGCGATTACGCAGCCGCGAGCCCATGTCGAAGCATTCGTCGCGCATCGACTTGAACGTGAAGATCAGATCATAGAGCAACTGAAACTGCATCGGCACCAAATCGCTGACATGGTACCGATCATGTACAAGGACGTAGACCAACGCTTATACCCAGCAGCAGCACGCAGCGTATATGCGGCTGCCTTGTACATGCTAGATAAGGAGCTTATTCGTTGTGAGGGTAAACCTTCGTTAGATGCGCCGTTCTATCTAAATTAGAAGGGCTTCAGTTAGGCCGCGCTGGCCAATACGGCACTGTATCGCGGCAACTGTACGGTAATTAGAACGCCAGATTGGTCACGAAGATTAAACGCTCTGACCGTACCGCCGTGATATTCGGCAATCACTCGTACGATATATAGACCAAGTCCAAAGTGCGATGTCGACTTGCTACTGCGTCGGCTTACCAACCGTTCGAACATGAGATGTGCGGTCTCGCCAAGCGTTGGACCTCGGTTTCCAACTGTGATTCGGACTAGATTTTCGAATAGCTCCAACTGTATTTTGATCTGACTATTTGGGCGATGAAAGTCAATCGCGTTATCCACGATCTTATCCATCATTTGTTCAATATGGATGTCGGAACCAGAGATCATCGCGGCTTCCCTAACGCCGCTGAAAACAAATAACGGTGATTCCCGACCGCGGTTTAGGTTTTCAACGTAGCTCTTTAGCAGTTCTTGAATGTCGAACGGTTCACGGTCTTCGCTACGAAGCGCATCTTCGAGATTGGATGCATCTGCTAGATTCTGAACGATCGCCCCGATGCGTTGTACACCACGTTGAGCACTGTTGATGCATTCTTTACGCTCCGCTCTAGTTTCTGCTTGTTCTAAATTCTCAAGTGACGTGCTGAGCGTGTTGAGTGGATTGTTGACTTCGTGACGTAAAGTGCGCGGCATGCGTTCGACGAATGCACTATGTTCCTTCAGCCGTGTCAACATGCTGTCGATGGCACGCGCCAGATCACCGATCTCGTCCCCCGCATGTACCTCAGCTTCAAGTGATGTTCGTGTAAGTCGGCCGTATTCGTCGATTGCATCTGCGGCTTCGCGACGTAATCGCCGTATTCGATACGCCAAGCGAGCGGAGAATCCCACAGTAACGACCAAGATGAACAATAGCGTCACGCCCGATACAAATACGATCTGACGCAACGCCGACTGTTGAAAAGATAGGATTTGATTGATGTCGGATTCAATCGTGACGGCACCGAGTGTTTCGTTTTGGGATCGGATCGGATATGCTGCCATTACCGTCGGCGTACCTGCGTCAGAGAGATGACGAATCGCCGTCGGATTACCTGCGAGTGCGTCGTCAACGGCTCGGTTGAAACGTTCTTGCGAATCCTGAACTGAGAGTTCAGTCCAAGTTTCACCGAGTGTTAAGAGATGCACTAACGGACGAATAAACTCAAATCCGCTCACAAGTCCTGTAGCGTCCGTACCTTCAGCGTTTGCAATTGAAGAACCTGGTTCGCTCTCACCGCGAATGCGTTTTTGCTGGTCGTATACGACGATTTTCGTGTCGACATATTCGAGTCCCGCGACAAGATCCATCGCTTCAATAGATCGCAACACGACAAGATTGAGTTTCATTCCTGGTGACGACGCCACGGTTGTTGTTATCACGCGTTGATCTCGAGAGCCCGCATCGTCAACGTCCACAAAGGAAATGCTGAAGTCACGCCCATGCGCCATATTCGTGATAGGCATACGAAATTCAAGTTGGTAACCATCGTTGCTTCGGGTTAGGAACCCAATGACGTCATTGATCGGCGTCCATTCCAGCGGGGTTCTCCAATCACTGGCCATTCGATATCCGGTTCCAAACCCGGGGGTAGAGAATGTCAGGGCAATTCGTGCGCGCTGTCCCGTTGTATCGGTAAATTCGATACGAACATGATCTGCGGTATTCAGGCTTAGATCGGCGAGATTACGATACACTGAGATATCGTCTTTGATGTCGATGAATCCGTAGAGTTCGTTCACTTGTTCGCCAAGTGTCAGTTCGAAGGAGGCGTCTGTTTCCCCTCGATAACTGAATCTACGGCTTCCTTTTAGTGCTGATTCATCCCAGTCGGCAACTGAACCATCAATTCGAATGGACTCGTACAGGGGAACCGCGTAGAGCGACTCGTATTCATCCAATTGCACCGGTAGTTCATTGAAAAGATCGTCACGCTCATTGAATACGGCAGCAACCCCACGTGCTATGAGTAACTGCGCATTTTGTTGTCCTTGGAGCAGGAGGCGCTCCATCTCCACCAGCTGCACGTAGGACAGCCAAGGTACTGCTAACAACACAAGCCCTATCAGAAGGAGTTTGCTGGCTAGTCGAGGTCCGCGAATCCGTCTGTTGAGTGCCATGCTTTGATTACGAGATTAACCGCTTGACCAACGATACCCTAGTCCATATTCACTCTTAATCGCGGCGAATTGAGGGTCGACGCTTTCAAATTTCTTTCGGATATTGCGCATATGGGTGTTAATCGTGTTCGTCGTTACGACGTTGTGCATGGTTGCTTCTTTGAGATTTTCATAGCTCACTGCAGATCCGGGCGTTGCGACCAGTCTAGCGAGCATTCGAAACTCGGTGCCAGATAGGTTGATCTGCTCATCGTCCCATGAGACAAGCAAACTTTCATTGTCGATCGTCAGTTTGCCGATCGTCTTTGATTGCGAAAGGTCGGGTTCCGGTTCAAGGCGCGCTTCATGTATTCGTATCAACGATGAAATACGCGCGACGAGGTAGTCCAATGAAATAGGCTTGGGCAAATAGTCCCAAGCACCGAGGCGAAGTCCGTTGATCTTGTCGTTTTCGTTAATCCGTTCGGTGAGAAAAATAATCGGTAACTTAGGGAAACGGGTTAACAGATCGGCGCACAGATCAAATCCCCCATCCTCGTCGTCGCCGAGAATGATGTCGAGAACCGCGAGATCCGGTTTCTTGGTCTCGAGTCCTTCTAGCGCGGATCGACGGTCGGTGAATTCAATCACGTCGTATCCTTTCTTCTCGATCGCGTTTCGATAGTTCTTGCGTTGGTCGATCTCGTCTTCGACGATCGCGATTGTGTGTGGCATTTTGAGCAGTTGCTGATTGATATGACGAATTAGACCCGCAAAAGCGTAACAAAATTCCGATTCCGACAAGGCAGCAAGATTTGACATCTTGCGACAACCTCTTCAATTGTTGCGATCACGTTCATTTCTGATAGAAATCTCATACGACTCGACTAACTGTTGGCAATCACTGGCGCGGCGCAGCTCTAGGATCTAGGATGATCGAATCGTCAGTGTGATCTGAGAATGGCAAGTAGGTATTGTGGCGCTGTTTTCTGAGTACCATTGACTATCAAGTTCAACTTAAAGTAGCGACTAGTTGCTACTTAAAGAAATGTGCGATCAGTAGGCATTAAGACACTCAACAATAAATTGAGCGCATACATCCAGCTTGCGGCAGCCGGCGAGACGATATTGATTACGGACCGAGATCGGGTTGTAGCCGAGCTTAGACCGATAGATTCGACGCGGACCCCGATCCCAGCAGATGCGTTTCTGGCGGACTTAGTCAGATCTGGAGTAATGACTCCGCCTTTAGTACGGTCATCAGAACCGCCGCAAAAACCTCCACCTGTAGCTAGCTTTGACGTAGTAATGCAAGAGCTGGACGAAAGTCGGGAAGATCGATGATCTACGTGGATACGTCAGTCGCTCTAGCGTATCTGCTTGCCGAAGACCGACAGCCGCCAAATGTATTCTGGGAGAAGGCGTTGGTGTCGAGTCGTCTACTCACATACGAGCTCTGGACGAGGATGCATGCCTACGACTTAACTGTTGACCATCGCGATGCGGCACGTTCGATAATTGACAGAATTTCACTAACTGAAATGACTCCCAATGTGCTAGAGTGGATCGGTGCCTCGATGCCCAAAGAGCTCAAAGTTAGGACGCTCGACGCGCTTCATATAGCGACATGTGTCTTTCTCACTAATCAACGCCAAGATGTGGTACTCGCGTCCTACGATTTACGAATGTGCGACGCCGCATCCCACATGAATATTCCTCTGTTTGATCTATGAGCTTTGATGCCTCGGTAGACCAGGAAGAGTGCCTCCGTGGAACGAATTTTCTCGCGATGAAACCGTGATGTTGCGTCACGAATGATCTGTCAGAAGGAGATTAAGTGATCGAACGGTCCAATCAGTTTGTCCTTCCGAATGACCTTCGATCCCACGTATAGGTCAATCGCAGACAATAGACGGTAGGGTTACATGGTTCCATGAAAACTGAAGGCTCTGTTAGCCTGTATTGTTGAATAGGCACGAATTGCGGCTTGATGCGGTTAGTTTCGATCGTTGGACCTGAGTCGACGGGTAAAACCACATTAGCTCGTGAACTCGTACGCGTGCGCCATGGCGTATGGTTACCTGAATACGCACGTGTGCGCTTATCCGACGCGCGATACACGGAGGACGACGTGCACGTTGTCGCACACGAGCAACTCAGTCGAGAACTGGACTTTGTGCGAGCAGACCCGAATTTCGGCGTGCTGGATACCGATGGCGTCGTGTTACGGATTTGGTTTGCCGAGAAGTTTGGTCTCGTTCCAGCGTATATTCATCGACACCTTGAACGCCAGACTGAACGTTGTTATTTACTTACCTACCCTGATTTACCCTGGGAATTCGACCCTCAACGGGAATCGAAATCAGACTTGCCTCGGCTTTTCGAGATATATGAAAACGTACTCAACGAACTTGGGTTTGTGTATTCTGTTGTCGAAGGCGAGGGGAACGAACGAACACGATGCGCGCTTGAAGGACTCCTTTCGTTAGGTGCGAGTAAACCGTAGAACGACCCTGCGCTGCCTTCCGAAAATCAACTACTTGCAAGGCGGTGGATTTCGATTTCTGTGTCCAATTTCTGTTTAACGATACCTTTGTGGTCACTTCCATGACGTAATCGATTCAATGCCCAAGCGTGTTCACGGATTTGGTATAGGATGCGCGTCTGCCTGATATGATGCGGGTCGACGTTAGCGTCGTATGCCTCGATGCACGCAGCGAAATCATCATCACCGAATTCCAAACCGTAGCATAGACCGATGACGTCAAAGATCGGGTCATTGTCACCGGCCGACTCCCAATCGAGCGTACAAAATCCATCAGAGGTCTTGATGACATTCCAATCATTTAGCTCATTGTGGCAACCAGCTACGACTTGGGGTTTCCACTGCAACGATTGATAAATTGACTCAAGAGGTTTCGCGAGGCTTAAACCTTCAAGGTAACCGTCGATGACGGGTTCTACGTGATACGTTCGTATTCCGGTCGGAATCGTGGCGTGTAACGCATGCATAAAAGAAGCGGCTATCTGCGGAGAGATAGGCGAGTCGACTAGCAACTTCCCCTCAACGAATTGTGTGATCATGTCGCCACATGCGCGGTCATACGCAAGAACCTGTGGCGCGAGAGGGTTTTCCAGATACAGATATTCTCGGTCCGGCGCGACAGACAGCGGACTCTTAAGACGCAAAACGGCATCGACCCCGTCGACGCGTATGCGATAGTTCCGGTTGCTCCACCCACCTTCAAGATACTTAATTAACTCGATGTGTCGTGCGTTGGGTAGGAGCTCTCTTGCACGATCAATGACCTCTAAGGCGTCCTGCATCTAGGATCGAGAACACTTCTCCGTATACCGACCCATAATACTTGGCGAATGGAAGTCACCTTTACGCGATTTGTGCGTGCGCTCCGCAAGGCGAATGTCCGCGTCTCGCCAGCGGAAACCCTTGATGCGTTTGCGATACTCAATCGTATCGGCATATCAGACCGAGACGTTCTAAAGAACGCCTTGGGACTGGCGTTGGCGAAAACACTGCCTGAAAAACTGGCATTTGAAGATACGTTTGATCGGTTTTTTGAGCAACTAGGTTTCCGCGAACCTCCAAAGCGTGCCATGCTCAGTTCATTCGAAAACCACACGTTAGATTCTGAGACTCACGTGCGATTGGGTTCACCTCTTGCAGACGCGATTCGCGAGATGTTAGAAGGAAATCGTGAACTCTTGAGCGAAATGATGCAGCAAGCCGCCAATCAGCTGCGGATCGATGACATTGCTACGCTGCGGGAAAAACGATCTTTCGAGTTGCGGATAGCGGACTCGATGGGATTGCCGAAGCTTGACGCTTACCTTGCCGATGATCCAGATGCGGATGTATCTCCGTTACTTCGTTATGTCCGGCAGTATCTCTACAAGGAAGTAAAGGACTACGTCGATGGCCAGTATCGACTTCACGTAGAGCCTACGTCGAAGCGAGCAATACTCGAAGCGGCTCTTTCCGGTCATCTGAATCGACTGCCACCTGAGTATTACGTTGAAGTTCGGCGTGTGGTTGAAAAACTCGCCAAGCAATTCAGTAAGGCTTATCGCCGCCGCGCAAAACGCACACAGCGTGGACTTCTTGAATACAAAAGAACGATTCGACAAAACATGGCTTATGACGGGAACGTCTTTGAGCTACATTGGCGCAAGGTGCGAAAAGAACCGTCGACAGTCTACGTAATCTGTGATGTAAGCAATTCGGTTGCAAGCATCGCGCGTTTCCTGCTGTTGTTCCTCTACGAACTCGTCGACATTTTGCCGCGTGTTCGTGCGTTTGCATTCTCAAGTGAACTCGGCGAGGTAACGGATGTATTCCGAAATAAAGGTTCCGAAGCTGCGATCGAGGAAGCGCTCTTTGACTGGGGCAAAGGTAATACGGATTACGGACGAGCCTTCTTCGACTTTCGTCAACTGGTTGGAAGAGATCTGAATAAACGTGCGACGGTTATCGTCCTTGGTGACGCTCGCTCAAATTTCTACGATCCTGGCGTTGGTGTCGTGTCGGAGATGTCGAAACGAGTCAAGCAGCTCTTCTGGTTAAATCCAGAAGTACGGTCTCAATGGCGCGAAGGAGATTCTGAAATGATCCGATTTGCGCCGTTTTGTACCGAAGTCTTCCTGTGTAACCAACTGATGCATATCGAACGCTTCGCGGATCGCTTAATGACGTCCGTACGCTAATCAGTTCACACCGACGACTTCACCTAACGTAGGTCCAATTTCGTCGTTCACGACTAGATCAGCGATGACATCTAGAGGGGTCGGGTCGCGATTCAAGATCACGAGTTGAGCACCACTTCGTTTCGCGAGCTCTGGCAGACTCGCAGCGGGATATACCTGTAGAGAAGAACCGACGACTAAGAATAAGTCGCAATGCTCACTAGCGTAAACCGCATACATTAGTACGTCCTGAGGTAACGCTTGCCCAAATGAAATTGTCGCGGTCTTGATGATTCCGCCGCAGATCGCACAAGGTTGAACTTCACCATCAGCACGGTATTGGTTTTCAAGATCATCGAGTTCGTATCGCTCGTCGCATGTGAGACATTTCGCGAATTTGGCGTTACCGTGGAGTTCAAGTACTTTCTCATCACGAATACCCGAAACTTGGTGTAAGTTGTCTACATTCTGTGTTACGACGACACTTGCTTTTCCAAGATCCATCAGGTGAGCGATCGCTCGGTGACCACGATTCGGCGTTGCGTTCGCCATCTTGTCATCACCATCGAACTTCCGTTCCCAGGATTTCTTTCTTATCTCAGCCGAACTTACGAAATCGTTGAAGTCCGTGGGTTTTATCTTCGTCCATAGACCGGTGCCCGGACTGCGAAAATCTGGAATGCCTGACTCGGTACTTACACCTGCGCCCGTGAATATCACGATGTTCTCGGCGTCTTCGATTTTGCCGCGAAGCGCAGCGAGGCGCTCAGAGCGTGTCATTGATGGTTATTCCCTGTTTGGCAGCGTTAGCGACATGTGTCAACACCTCACGCGCAAGTGCTGTCGCTGAGGTATGTGTTGAGTCAACAGTTAGATCATATTTGAAGCACTCGTTCATGACCTCCCGTTGTGTTTCCGCCGTTCCTGGAAACCGACCTGGCCGCAAGCTCTCCCGTCGAAGAAGCTCGGGCCGCTCGCAAACGACTCGAACGAGTGTCGTATTTAAGCCTGCAAACGTCGAAACCAAATCGTCCGCTGCGTCAGGGTGATTTACGTAGTGGTCCACAATGACATGGTGACCGGTACGTGCAAATGATGCGATTGCCTGATGCATGCCGTGCAACATGGTGAGGGCGTGAGTACCAAGCTTGATATAGGCTTTAACGACGCCAGCGTCTGGCGCGGCTACGACGTTTAAACCTGCATAGCCGGGCGATCCTTCTGGAGAATTCAGTCCTCGATATCGATCAGGCAAACCGTCACGAAATTGGTCAAAAGCGAATAACTGATACGGTTCGTCGGCTGAGGTTTGAATCGCCTTGGCCAACGTTGTCTTACCGGCACTGGAAGTACCGTTCAGGACGATGACATTGCCGGTCATGCACTATCCTCAAGCCAGCCTGGACGATCATTCCATTCGTTGAAGTATCGTTCCTTGAAATCTACCGGATCATGACTTTGCGTTCCAAGGTGCTCCAGATTGATGGTTGCGAGGACACAACCAGCACGCACGGCGTCTCGCCAAGGTGCGTTCAGGAGATGCGCGTGAACTAGACCGGATCGGAACGCATCGCCACAGCCGGTCGGGTCGATGCGCTGTCGAGGTTGTGCTGCGCGTTCGTGATACCACGAATCGTTCGATTTAAAACGCACCCCGTTTGACCCCTCTGTCACGACGGTTAAATCCAATCTTTGATCCAAATTCTCGACATGGTTCTCGAATATCTCGTGTTCGAAGCGATTAAAACATATTGCGGATGAAGCTTCGACGAGAGCTTCGCAGTCATCAGGGCTGAATGCCGTCGTGCATTGGCCGGGATCACAGAGAAAAGACAGACCACGTTCTCGACAAATGTTCGCCGCAGGAATCATGTATTGAGGTTCGACAGGAGCAATCACGACGAAATCGATCGAATCAGCAAGTGAATCCATGAGTGCTTGGAGGTCCGAACGAAAGTTCTTTCTGGGTTCGCCAGCATAGAAAGCAGTGAATTGGTTCTCCTCCGGGTCAGTCAGAATGAGCGCATGCGCACTAAGTGCATCTGCGCCTGATCGAGTCAGTCCACGCTGGTCTATCCCGACCTCATTTAGGTGCAGTGCGTAGTCTGCATCCATCTCACCACCAACATCGGCGAACGGTATCGCATGATGTCCGAGTCGGTGTAGTGTGACCGCGATGTTCATTGCACACCCACCAAAACCCTTCCGCATACCACCAAGCTGTATTGATAGGTTCAGTGCTTTAGGTTCAGGTAGCGTTGAAAACGAGCGGGGATACGACCCGACAAAATCTATGGCGTAGGTGCCGACAACAAGAATCGTGGACATGTAGAACCTATCGGGCAGTTAGTATTGTGCCACGCATATGAGCGAGAGTTTTAGTTTGTCCGGATTACAAGGCATTCTCGGCATCGCGATCATCTTGTTGATCGCGTGGGGATTCAGCGAAAAAAAACGAGAGGTACGTTGGACCACGGTTGGATTGACGCTCGCAGCTCAGATCGTACTTGCGTTGATTCTGCTGAAGGTGCCGATTATTTACGATGTACTGCAAGCACTTACAACCGTATTTGCGGGTATCCAATCCGCAACGATGGAAGGTACCCGATTCGTGTTTGGGTTCCTCGGTTCTGACGCAAACATATTTCCAGAGGATTACCCATTCGTTCTGAATGACAATCCTTACGTACCGATGTTCGCGTTCGTGATTCTGCCTCAGATTCTCGTGTTCAGCATTCTGGTGGCTGTGCTTTGGCATTGGGGGATATTGCCGCGCGTGATCAAGGGGATTGCGTGGGTCATGCAGCGAAGCTTGCACATCGGCGGAGCGGTCGGATTAGCGGCAGCGGCTAGCCTATTCGTCGGCATGGTCGAGTCACCACTTGTAATTCGAGCGTATTTGAATTCGTTATCTCGTTCTGAGTTCTTTATGGTGATAACGTGCGGTATGGCGACGGTCGCGGGATCCATCATGGGTTTGTACGCGGCAATTCTTGGTGACGTACTCGGAGATGCGATCGGTCACATCATTACGGCTTCAATGATCAACATCTTCGGCGCAATCTTGATCGCCCGCATCATGGTTCCCGGAGACAAGATCACCGGCGTCGATGAGATGAGCGAGGACGGGTTGAGTTACGACAGTACCGTTGACGCGATAACGACTGGAACCACGTTCGGTGTTCGATTGGTCGTCAACGTGGGTGCCATGCTGATCGCGTTGATCGCGTTGGTCGCGTTAGTAAATCTTCTATTAGGTTGGAGCGACACCACGATTCGTGAATTGTTTGGTTTGACTGTTGCGGACGGTTACGAGCCGTTGACGCTCGCAACGATTCTTGGTTGGGTGTTCGCGCCTTTGGCCTGGGCGATGGGTGTCGAATGGCAGGATGCAGCTGCGGCAGGGAGCTTGCTTGGTACTAAGTTCGTCCTCAACGAACTGGTCGCGTACTTTCAACTAGGCGGTATGGGTTCAGACCTTCAACCTCACACGAGCCTGATCATGACCTATGCGTTGTGCGGCTTTACTAACCTAGGTAGCGTTGGAATCTTGATTGGCGGCGTCTCGACGATCGTTCCTGAACGTAGAGATGAGTTACTGCAGCTAGGTCCACGAACGCTGATATCAGGCACGCTCGTCGCGTGTCTGACTGGAACGATCGCGGGGTTACTACACCTGTTCTAACGCGATACCGACCGTGTGAATGGGTCGGTCGTTAGCCTGGACCGGAAGCAAACGTTGGGTTAGCAACGCCTGCGAGTCGTGCAGAGTCCATGACATGTGTGATCGTATTCACCGTCGACTCCTCGTGCGGTTGAATAACAACAGGTGCTTCAGGGTTTTCTGCGTGTAATCGTTCGATGTTTGCGCGTACTGCTTCGAATGCGACATCGCGCGCACCGATGATGATCCGATCACGACTCGTAATACGAACTACGATGCTCTTTTTGTCAGGATCGATATTAGGAGGAGTATCGTCTTCTGGCTGATTGACATCTAGACCAATCTCCTTAACGAACGTCGCAGTGACGATAAAGAAGATCAGCATGATGAACACCACGTCCAACATTGGCGTGATATTGATCTTTTCGTCGCCTTCTTGCTCTTGACTGCTACGCCGTCGTCTCACGATTTACCTTTTCTGACTATGTGGTCAATGCCACGAACGATTCGTGTCGGCTATTGTATAGAGAAGGGTGGTCGAATTCATGCGGACGAATTCAAGTCGCTCCGTATGAGATCAGTTCGACACTCACCCCATCAGGCGCTTCGATAAATGCAATCGTGGTTCGTCCATTAGAACGTGGTTGCATGGTGATCTTCGCGCCTTTGATTTCGAGCTCTTGTACCGCATTCGCCACATCTTCGACGTGGAGTCCAATATGGTCTAGTCCTAGGCAGCTATGCGGACCGGCCGCTCGTTGAGTGACACTTTCGTCAACCGTTGAGATGAGGATCGTTTGGTCACCAATCCTCATATTGCAGCGAGGCAATCCGTTCGCTCCTTTTGATGCTTCGATATCTGCTTCGAACATCGTTTCATAGAAGAGACCGGCTTGCATCGCATCGTGACTCATAAGATGGATGTGATGGGGGCGATATTGCATGAGACTTACTCCGTGAGCTTCGAATGAATGCAGATTACCTTAGTCGAGCAGAGTCATTAGGTTAAACGAAGACGAACAGGTTGTCCGTAGGTCAGACGACGCCATAGCCATTCAAGCGGACCGTATCGATAGGACTTAAGCCATAAAGGACTCACGATCAACTGTGCTGCCCAGATTGCGAATACGACGTAATAGATTTCGTGAAATCTAAGTTGGCCGAACAATCCGAAACCAATGAAGATCACGTTACAGATGACAGACTGAGAGATGTAGTTTGTAAGCGCCATCTTGCCAACTGCAGACAGCGTATTACGAACACGCGGCAACCACGCCATCTTGCAGATAAGCATGACCAAACCGATGTATCCGAAAGACATGGCCATACGTCCAATGTCATAGGTTCCGTACGTAAATGTGCTTCGATAGTCGTGTTGGATCGAGTCGAATTGCTCCCAGGCATTCACTGTAAGTCCGATCCCAAACCCGATCACCATCAATGAAACGTACAGAGACGTCGCACGACTCGCGTCAAACCAGCGGAGTTTGAACAGTGCCATTCCAAGCATCATGTACGCCAATGACTCCCAAAACAGTGATACCAGACCGAATGCGATGTAGTAGTAAGTCGTTTCTTCTGCGTTAGGAACAAACGCACTAAAGTAACCTGCACTACGAGCGTCTACTGTTGATTTAAGTTCCTCGTACGATGTGGACTCGATCGGCATTGAAGCCATGATGTCGATTGCTGCTTGTTCTTCAGCCCCTAACGTCTCGCCACGTTCAACTTTCTCCTGCGCTACCTCGGCGATCGGACCGTAGTAGTCCTGCGCTAGCATGCCTGCGAGTTTGAATAGGTCGAGCAGCACGATGACGACGAAAGCCACCGTGATCAATCGACGAACCGACCAACCACGTGCGAAATAGAGCAACAATCCCATCACGCCGTAAAAGAAGAGGATGTCACCGTTCCAGAGCAAGATATAGCCGTTGATCAAGCCAAATACGATTAACCAGAAGGTTCTTCGATAGTAGATCTTCGTCAGACTTGAACGACGCTCATCGCTAGCGAGTCGATCGGTGAACAGCAGCACACTCGCCCCGAAGAGCATTGTGAAGATCGCACGTTGCGACCCTTCGACTGCAATCCAACTCGTCCACCACGCGACGTTGTCTGCACCAAAGTACTCACCCCAGATCGTTGGGTTACTAGAGACATCAAATGGAAATGCGAAGAACCAGATGTTGATCGAGAGGATGCCTAAAACCGCGACACCCCGCAAGACATCGATCGAAGCAATCCGTTCGCGAGGATCGGTTGCCGGTGTAAGGAGCGAGTTCGATGGGTCGGACATTTTTGGACTAGGTCCTTAGCTGATACGAAATCTGAGAGCAGAGTTCGCCGATTCTATTGGCTAGTCTTCGATAGAAGCTGCTATATCCACTGCCTTGGATTTTGCAGACAGCTCAGTAACTCGCGTTGCTCTTCGGTTTCGGCATCGTGACCATAGGTCCAACTAGCTCGCGGTGGCATCGAAGCAAGTACAGATTCGATCCGTCTGCCACTCTGCAGTCCATATCTCGTACCGCGATCGTGGATGAGATTGAATTCCGCGTATCGGCTACGACGGTGCAGCATCCAACTTTCGTCTTCGGGAGTTATTGCGAGTTCCCTTCTTCGATTAAAGATCGTCGTATAAGCTGCACGGAAATGCTCGCATACACGTAGCACAAGCTCAAAGCAACTCGTGAAGTCAGGTTGGTTTAAATCGTCGAAAAACAACCCGCCGATTCCTCGTGCCTCACTGCGGTGAGGAAGATAAAAGTACGTATCACATTGCTGCTTGAACTGCTGATACTGCGGTTGATCTCTACATGCGCTACGGGCATGTTCGTGCCAGGTGACCGCGTCTTCGACGTATACAAAGTGTGGCGTAAGATCCATACCACCGCCAAAATACCAGTGACCTTCCCCGTCGTCGACAAAGAAAAACCTCACGTTCATGTGGGTCGTAGGGACGCGAGGTACTCTCGGGTGCACGATAACCGATAACGCTGATGCGGAAAACGGTTTGTCGGCTAGATGTGGATTTCTTGCTGATGCGGCGGAAGGTAGAGAGCTACCTTGGCTGTGCGTGAAGTTGCATGCCGCTTTCTCAATTAATTCACCGTTGCTGCAGACACGCGGTCGCGCGATGGCTGCAGCGTTCGCTAGCGGCTCTGATTGATGCGGCTGAACACTTGGATCTAGCTGGTGTATTAATCTGTCCCAAGTCAGTTCTTGTTGAGATATAAAAGCGTCCCGAACAGAGCCTACGAGATCTGCTTCGTTAGTGGATTTGGGCATTCCTAAACGGCACGTGCTTCGTGGAGCTCAGCAATCTCTTCGTCACTGTATCCCAAGTCCGTCAATATCGCATCGGTGTGTTCTCCGAGTAGAGGTGCTCTCCTTCGTATCGAATTGTCGATTGAAGAGAAATTCATCGGCATGCGCGCGACCGGCGCCATACCTTCCACGCCGGGAAAGGCCGTATCAACGAGAAAGTTCATTGCTGCGACTTGCTCGTTCTCCAAAGTCTGTTGTGGGGCGAGCACTTCGCCACACGGGATTCGCGCGTCTTCCAGTGTGTGCACGGCTTCCTCATTGGTACGTTCCCGCGTCCACTTTTGCATCCTTTCACTAATCTCGATGGCGTTTTCGCCACGGGATTCATCTGAGGCGAACTTGGGATCGTCAAGCCAGTAGTCTTCGCCCATTAATTTAGCCCAGCGCTCGTATAACGGATTGCCGACGATTTGAACAAGAATCCAACCATCACGTGTTTGGAATACGTCTGAGGGAGCGGCCGTTTGTCCACGATTACCGGATGCGATCCGATTGTTTTTTAGGAAATGTTGCTCAATCAGTGTTCCGTTCGCAACTGAGAGTGCGGATGCAAGCAATGCTCCTTCAACATGCTGACCTTCGCCTGTTTGATTTCGATGTACGATCGCCGCGAGTGTGGAGAGTGCATTCAACGTACCGGTCATGAAGTCAACGTACGGGAAATAGTTCTTCATTGGTTCGTCGGCATAGCCAGTCATGTGCATGTTGCCAGACATGGCTTGTGCGACCCCGTCGAAACCTACGCGGGTCGCGTACGGACCTTGTGATCCAAATGCTGTGCTTGAAGTCAAGATGATGTCGCTCTTAATGGCTTTTAGACTGTCATAGTCCATCCCCATGGTCTCGAGCGTATCGGGCGGCAGATTAGCGACGACAACATCTGCGGTTGCCACCAGTCGCTTGAGCACTTCAGCGCCTACCGGTTTGCGTGGATTTAACGTGAAACCGAGTTTGTTGCGGTTTAACTGGAGAAATCCAGACCCGGGTAGGCCTTCACCGATCGGTGCGGTAAATCGATCCTCGCTCCCTGCAACTTTTTCTACCCGAATCACTTCGGCACCTAAATCGCCGAGTAATGCGCCACAGAACGGACCGGCAATGTAACGACCGAAATCAAGAACGCGAATATCTTTGAGAACCGACAAATCGAGCTGGCAAGGTGATTTTGGGGCGGAAATTATCCGCAGTGCCGTGAACTCCCTAATTTCAGGGAGGAGTGCGATGACCTAGCTTGTACACTTCCGCGCGTGATGAATCCGGAATGGCGATCATGCCTCGGCGATGGGTGGGCGACGTTACATCGAGCGCTCAGTCCATTGCATGGTCGTGACTTGGATGAAATTCAAGTTCAGCTATATAGACACGCATTCGATTTCGCAAATCTGGCTACGGCAGCACACCTGATTGAGGAATATGAGCATCGTGATGATCGCGAGTCAGATGATTTTCGATTAAGCGGAGAGATCGTCTCAATCTGGCTCGCAGACAGTTTGCGTGAGCTTAATGAGAATGTTGGAGCGTACGCTGCTGATACGAGTGGCTTGAACAGTAACTCGTTGGCATTTATTCGTGAAATCTGCGATCCGAACCGAATAAATCTCGTCCACAGTCTGTTGGAACAGCTCAATGGGAATTTACCTTGGGACGCCATTGACGCGGAAAAGGACGCAATGCGCGCATCCGTACGAAAGTTCTCGGATGAGGTCGTAGCGCCGCTTGCTGAACACGTGCATCGAGAAGACCAGATGATCCCATCTCAGATTTTGGATGGGGTAAGGGAATTAGGTTGTTTCGGATTCAGTGTGCCCACCGAATACGGTGGCTTGAAACCCGGCGATGGTGAGGACACGACCGGTATGGTCGTAGTCACTGAGGAACTCTCTCGCGGCTCATTAGGAGCTGCAGGGAGCCTGATTACACGACCGGAGATCATCGTTCGAGCGTTATTGGAAGGCGGTACCGAGGAGCAACGTCGACGCTGGCTGCCAGGTCTTGCCGCTGGAGACCCGCTCTGCGCAGTCTCGGTAACCGAGCCAAATACTGGTTCGGACGTTGCATCCGTTGCGTTGAGCGCTCAAAAGACTGAAGGAGGTTGGCACCTAAATGGTGAGAAGACTTGGTGTACGTTCGCAGGCAAAGCGGGACTAATCCTTGTGCTGGCGCGGACTGATCGAGAAGCCGCACCGCCACATCGAGGCTTGTCGCTATTTGTCATCGAGAAACCGAGCACTGATGACCATGAGTTCGCGGTGAAATCACCAGACGGTGGAATGCTGACCGGAAAAGCTATTCCTACTCTTGGTTACCGTGGAATGCACTCGTTCAGCATGCATTACGATGATTATTTTGTTCCGGGTAACGCGCTAGTAGGGGAGCAGTCAGGTCTCAATCGTGGTTTCTACTACACCATGCGAGGATTTTCTGGCGGTCGATTACAGACGGCAGCGCGTGCTGTAGGTCTTATGCAGGCAGCGTTCGAGGCAGCATATGCATATGCAGGTGATCGGGTCGTGTTCGGTCATGCGGTTCGATCTTATCCTCTAACTCGAGCCAAGCTAGTCAGCATGATGACTGCGATCGTTGCGATTCGACGGTACTCGTACGCGGTCGCCTTGTTGATGGATCGAGACGAAGGCCAGCTGGAAGCGAGTTTGGTGAAGTTGATCGCATGCCGTGCCGCGGAATCAGTAACACGGGAAGCGCTTCAAATCCACGGTGGTATGGGTTACGCGGAAGAGACTGCTGTCAGTCGTTATTTCGTAGACGCGCGCGTTTTATCAATTTTCGAAGGCGCGGAGGAGACGCTTGCCCTGAAGGTGGTTGGACGCTCGATATTCGATGAAGTCGAAAAACGAGTTTCCAGCTAGTCATGGTATCAACGGAGAGACCGTAAATCGTGTCTCCGGTACAAACTGTAAACGATGTCCCAAGAAAGGACCGCTAGGAAGTGGAGCGGGAAACGGGATTTGAACCCGCGACCCCAACCTTGGCAAGGTTGTGCTCTACCACTGAGCTATTCCCGCAAGCGGCAAACATTTTAATTAAATCGGACACTCTCTAAACGGATTTGAACGTGGAATCTCGAGCATCGATTACTGCCGCTGCTAGTGAGCTAGTAGCCATCAAGCGCACTGATCAGCGAGAGAAAACCCTTGATTCGCATGAGTTCGTCGGGTTCGGCGCCGATATATGGCGAACAAGCGAATTGACCTGGCTAGATATACGTGGTAAACCCAAGCGGGGCGATCTGACGCTTTCCGTACCGTGTGATTCAATGAGTATGGTCGAAAGCAAATCGCTGAAGTTATTCTTAATGTCATTTGCGATGGTCCAGTTCGACTCGAAACAGGACGTAGAAAGCGTTATCGAAGAGGCTCTAAATGATCCTCTAGGTACAGAATGCGACGTAGAAGTAAATACGACGTCAACTGGCTTTGCTTTCGACCAAACTTACATCGAGCAATCGCACCGAATCGACTATATCTCACTTGGTATGTCATCCTTCGAGGTGACGCCTGATCTACTCGCGCCGAGGCGCAGCGCTGGTCGAATCAGTGGGAGATACCACACGGATCTGTTTCGTTGTCTGTGCCCGATTTCTTCGCAACCGGATTACGCGACGATCGTCGTGTCATTGAACGACGCATGGTTTAGTGCGGAGTCCTTGCTCTCATACCTACTTTCCTATCGAACGCATCAAGGATTTCACGAGAGTACCATCGAACGGATTTATCAGGACATAAACGAAGTTTGCGTTCCGAAGTCGCTATCTGTTTTAGGCAGTTTTGCGCGACGAGGTGGAATTGATATAAGCCCGTTTCGCAGTAGCGAAAAAGTGAACGTACCCAACTGGCGCTCTAGTTTGAGTTGACCACACAGCCCACTGTGATCGGTAGTGCGTCAATTAGTCTGAGCTGCTGTTGGAGTCCATCGAATCGCATCGACGACGACCGTTCCGAAACCGCCACCAGAAGAAATGCTAACGCTAACCGATGTATTCGGCAGCTCGAACGTACCCAGATCATTCCAACCTGCTTGCATCAGTTTTCCATCAAATTCGATGGATCGCGCTGTATCGCCGATCTTCAATCGAAGATCGAAGTTCGCCCATGTGTTCCCTTCGCCGAGCAGAATCGCATAACGTCCGAAGCTTCCTACGTGCACTCCACTTGGATCTGTCGTGTAGGGAAGGTGATACTTAAGATTCCACGAACCCGCCGTTGGTATATCGGTTGTAAAGTGAGCCATTGGGACTGAATCGAAACTCTCTGCCCTGACAAACGTCTTTCGGTACCTTCCGAACGCGGTATCTGCTTGTTGGCGCATCCATTCGTTATCGCTTAGATAACTAAATCCGCCTGCAGACTTCAGTCCAGCATCCAATCCATTCGATATAGTCCTATTTGGAGTGATCGAACCGACATTGAATTTAAAAAAGGGTACGTCTTCAGTAGAAACGTCGAGCGAAAACCCCGGATCCAGATCATCAATTACGATCGAATTGCCTTCTTCGATAGACCAACTCGTTACCGTGATAAATGGTTTCGGTGAACGAGTTACTTCGGAAGGCTGCTGATCACCTTCCATTGGAACTGCGAAAGATTCGCGATTGAGACTAAGGTACGGATTGAATTGAATTACCTCGATGGGTGACGAGGATTGAATAGCGAGCTCGACTGAGCTCTCGCCGGCTAACTGAACTGGATCTGTCGAAACGAATTCATATCCGTTGGTCGTCCGCTGCTGTTCTGTTGCATATTCGAGTGCGAAGAACCCTAAATTCGACTCCGCGTTTTCAACAGACAGACTGCTCTCATAAACGGGTGTGCCATCGGGCGAATCCGGCAAACGGACTGTCCTAGCGCTGCTCGTTCGAAATCCGGCTGGTTTGATGCCGTTGAACCAACCAACAGCTGCTTCTTCTAGCGGAATTTCGAGTTCTTCTCCGACGGCAACAAGGTCAGCATACGTAAACGACGCGCCTTGGAAACGATCTCTGATGGTTGCGAGTAGCTGAGCAACTTGATCCGGACCGTAAAGAGCTAGCAACAGGTCGCCGACCTGAGCGCCTAGAAGAATCTGGGAATGATGATGCGTAGTTTCATTCCAATCTGCGTCTTGATATCCCTCGAGTAGCGCTTGCCAGACTTCTGGCCGGTTCACATATGCAGAGAAGAACATATCACTTAACGTATACGTTCTTGACTCAGTTGCGATGTTTCGAACCCCTATGCGAGCCGCTAATGGCAGATCGTCATCGACAAGGACGTAAGCTGAATAGAAACCGCCTTTGATGTCGAATAATCTGAGCATCAAGTAATTCAACACGAAACTCAGTGACTCAGCGCCGTAGCCGGTTGGATACGTTTGGAACGCGAAAAGATTGCGCGTCGCCGCCGCAATGGCATCGCCGCCAGCGATGTCGTTATTGAAATAGCTCTGCAGGTACGCAAATTGCTTCTCGCGCTTCTCTGCGGCTGTCAAATTTCCATCGTTGGCAATGGCATGAAGCGGAGTATGGAAATGTGCTCCTAGGAACTTGCCTTCCCGAAGAAGAAACATCCCGGGCTGGGTTCGTGTTGAAGGATTGTGTGTACTTTGTACAAACGTGTGTAGGTAATTTGGTACTTCGATAACGGAGAATGCCTCAAATGGGTAGTTAAACCCCAGTTCTCTGGATCGTCGAAGAAACTCGGATATTTCGTCTTTCAGTTCCTGCACGATAGGCGCGAATAAATCGATATTCCTCACGCTAGCTGGCGAAACCAGCAGTTCGAACTCAATACCATCGACGTTCGTCGTCCGGCGTTCGAATTCTGACGTGAACAACGCGACCTGATGAACTGGACTCTTCGGCGTGAACTTGAACACGTTATTTCCTCGCTGACTTTCAATATTGGTCTTGCCAGGACCTCCGACGTACCAGTCTTCCGGAACGCTGACAGCGAGATCTATTTCGAAAAAGTCTCGTGGACGACTTTGGGTTGGATCGCGATAGAGATGGTTGCCGGGCATGGGATACCAAGCAACGGCTGGCATCAGTGCTACGTAATCCTTGTGATTGATAGAGGCATGCGTGCCGTGAGCGACCGATCTTCTTTTGATCTCGTCGAGCGATAGGTTTGACGCAGAACGACTCTCTAGGTAAGCGAAGTCGGGATTGAGGCGTCCCTTGGCTCGAACATTGAGAACAAAGGCTCTTTCCTCCAGTACCGGAATTGAAGGCTGTACGAGAAGGACACCGTACTCAAACGTGAAAGGAATCGACTCGTCGTTCAATGAGACTTGCTCAATCTCGTATCCAGGATTCAGTGAGAAGACCACCGGATCAACTGCTTCGTTTACATTCACTGCAAGGTCTATGTCAATTTCGATCGACTCAGCGGGATGTATGTCAATCGTCCCGTTCATCGCGACCACATCGATAACCGGCAAGTTGGTTTGTGTGTTATGAGCGTTGTAGAAATCTCTGTGTTCGTCGACCGGACTCCAGCGTAGTTCGTTGACAGCTGCAACTCCACCGAACCAAATTGCTGCCATCGCGCTGACGTACGCTAAATAGCTAGTTCTGTTTCGGCGATCCAGTCGGGGATATTGAAGTGCCACAACATATAGGAACGTACATGCAAGTAATAGGAGTAAACCTCTTTGCAATATAAGCAACGAGGAAGGAAAGACTGGCGCGAGCTCAGAAGGGAGTTGTGAATTCAGCACGCTCACGCCCCAGAAAAACTGTGAAAACCCCGGCACACTGTTTTGTAGCCAGAAAAATAGGATCATCAGTGCGATTGATATAGCTGTGGTGATCAATCGAAACCGCACCAACGCCGTGACAAGCATCACGGTCGCCGTCCAAAAAAGCACGTATGGAAAAACGTCGAGCACCAACGTTGCGATCGTGCTAACAAGCTCCGGCCTTCGGAATCCGGTCGACGGTAGCGCAAACTCGCAAATTGCCCCAAGTAGGTAGTAGGAGCAAATAAAAGCGGCGATAACAAAATAGAACAGTAAGGAGACCCCAAGTGCGCGCCCAAAAACAATTTGAAGATTGGTTAGAGGGAGCGTTGAAATCACCTCCTCAAGACGTGCGCGTTTATCTCGCGACAAGAAATCAAACGCGATAAAAACGATGCCAAACGAGATTAGAAACTGGAACTCGGGAAAGGCTTCCATCGGAAGTAGCAGAGGAGACGATGTCTCGAACGCGCTCGAACTAATCGCCGACATTTCCAGGTAAAAAAGGAATTGCTCAAGGAAGTAGCTCACGACCGAGAGTCCGGCGATGACTAGTACAAAGAACCACGTCCTGATGAGTCGAACGTTGATTCCCATTTCCGTTAGCGCAACGGCCCACGTTGAACTGAAACTGATTAGTAGCTTTTTCAACACACGTTCGATTCTTGAAGTTTGATCACATTAACCTTCTAAATTGTTTGCGTTCTTAGGAACCACCTGCATAGCGACGACTGACGGCCGCTTGCCTGTTCTCTATGACGCGCATTCTCTCGGACACTCCAATGTTCGGCGTGTCCTCAGGTAGAAAGGCACGGACGTCATCCAAGCTGACGACGCGACTCGATATCCCACTCGGATACTCGGAGCACTGTGTCCACCGCAAGCAGAACGATCCTTCGGTCCATCCTGCTGTATCTAGCCAGTTATTAATACCGGGATCTGTATTACTAATCACGTATCGGACTCGATCGTCTAGGTCCACATGCGTATTACTGTGATTCAGATTTGTCTGGTGACTCGCGTAGTCAAGTGACTCCATCCACGGATTAGCGAGTTGGATACTAGAGTAACGGCAATCGGCGAGCGGTGCTTCGACCAACAAGGCTTCATGTTCTTGAAGTTTGAAGTAGCCGCGAGAAGCAGCTTGAAACGGATCGGCCATCGGTATATTCGGGTCAGTTTCTGCAGGTTCTGAGACCTCATTGGGACTTAGTGCAAGCTGAAAGGTCACTCTATGAGCGAGCGTGAGGAGCTCGCGAAGTGATTGAACCTGCGTCACAGCGTCGTCAAGGTTTTGTCGAATCAATTCCGGGGTCGGTCGAGGCGCGCCTTGACCAAGCGTAGTCTGATTCAGTATCTCCCAGGGACCTTCGTCAGTCTTCTCCCAGTCCGACACGAGTCGTCGAACTAGGACGATGAACGCGTCCGAATCTAGCTGAAGCCAATTCCCTTCAGTCGGTTCAGCACTAAGGGTTAATAGAAAACGACCGCTTGCGTCGGCTTCGAGATCGTCGGAAACCACACTAGAAATCGTACGAATGTCCAAGATAGGCGTATGTCCGAGCATCCCGCTGTAGACGCTAATGGTGACAAGGTCGAAATTACTTAGGTCGCCACGTAGTTGATAGACATGGTCGCCGCGTACTGGAAACGAGAGGTAAAGATTGTCAGGATTGTCCCAACCGATGCGAGCGACCATGTTGGGTAAACGAGCAAATTGGGGATAGTTTGGGTCACGATAGTCCATTGACTCGGCAAGAAACGTTGCCAAATATCGAGAAATGTGACGATAACCGGCGGCGGCGGTTTGTTCGTCTTTATTGAAGGGTGCGTTCTCGACAACTTCTGCTAAGGCCCTGACATCCTCGCCGAAATGAACCCACGCGGTATTCAGTTCCTCCTGAGCCTCAGATTGCGGATTGAAGAAGAATGCGAAATACACTCCGATGCCGATGAGGAGCACGACGACTGAGGCGTAGGCGAGGATTCTCATGAAATTCGTCCTGTCGGTTGGCTTTGGTTTTGAGGTTTGTTGTTGTTACACGTACGCAGCTCTATCATCGTGACACTCTTGGGTTTTACGCCGAGAATTTAATCAATTGAATTGTTCGATATGGGGAGGCCGCGTGACTAAGACATCCCAAATTGCGAGTTCCTACCTTTGATTGAATTTAGCACAGGTTAATTAGGTGACTAGGTGAACGTTACTGAGCGTGTAAACGCTTTCCAGCAACACGTTTTCTCTATGGCGCCTCTTGGTGTCTGGCTGCGACTGATCGCGGAGAACGGTGGTGTCGATTCAAAGTACTGGGGAAAATTGGCAAAGGTCATAGCGATAAGCGCGATGTTTGCGCCGTTGAGAGTTGCAGAACGGTTGGTGTTTAGCCGGTCGCGCATGGCAAATGTACCAATCGAAAATCCACCCTTGTATATTCAAGGTTTCGCACGATCAGGTACGACCCATCTGCTCAACTTGCTAGCGCAGGATCCTAGTTTCGGGGTCGTATCGACGTTTCAGGCGATGGCATCTCCCGTATTTCTCATCGGACGAGGTTGGTTAGAACGGCTCATCGCCAATCGGGTCCCGGAAACGCGTCCTATGGACAACATGATCGTCTCACTTGATCTGCCTCAGGAAGAGGACGTTGCACTCGCGAATTCTTCCCACCTTTCCTCGGCGCATCTTCTTTCATTCCCGAGGAGAACGAAGGAATTTCTTGAAAGGTACTCGACGATGCAATTGACGGACATTGAAATGGCGAAGTGGGAGACCATATATCTCGACATTTTGCGGCGGGCTACATTTGCGGCGAATGGAAAGAGATTGGTACTCAAGAGTCCTGCGAATTTAGGTCGAACCGCAATCCTCCGACGAATGTTCCCGGACGCCAAGTTTGTTCATATCGTTCGAAATCCATACGTCGTATACCAATCCATGTCTCACATGTATGAAACCATGCTTCCGATCTGTCAGTTGGACGATGCCGATGCGGATGAGGTTGCGATGGCGATCCGGGATTCTTATGTCTCGATGATGAAGCAATACATGTTGGAGCGAGAGCTGATTCCTGAGGGGCACTTAACGGAAATCCGGTACGAGGACCTGGAACGAGACCCTCTGACCGAGTTGTCACGCGTGTACTCGGAATTAGGCTTACCTGGTTGGGAGCGAGTTCGCGAGAAAGTTGATATCTATTTACGGAAGACGGCTGGATACCGCAAGAACGTCTATGAGATCGATCCACAAACGATTGAAGTCGTAAATCGGGAATGGGGATTTGCGATAGACGAATGGGGATATCAACCGCCAGAGGGAACATCAAACGGATGAAGGCACTTCATAAAAAAAACACATGGAATTTCGATCCTTCGAAGTTGGTTGAAGCAACTCATCAGCTCGTTTCAAATCTCAATTTCCCCGTAGGCATGTTCGTAGCTTCTAGTTTTCATAGCCGTGTGACCTCGTCAGTGGATATTCGCTTTGGCCAATCGCTGCTTCGATGGTCTCTTGATACGTCGCTGCAAGCCATCGGTGAGATGCGGGATTAGCATGGTTCAGCGATGGTCGGTGCCTAAACCGATAGCTGTCGGTAAAGCCACGATGGACGACGGAACCGAAATCTCGCTTCGACGACATGGGAATCCAGACGGTACCCGTATGGTGCTCAGCCATGCGAATGGTTTTGCAACGGACGCCTACTACCCGTTTTGGAGACTATTACTGGATCGGTTCGACCTCGTTGTCTACGACTTCCGAAATCACGGATGGAACGCCGTTACTTCATTCGCTGCACACAACATTCCTATGTTCGTAGACGACAACAAATACGTAGCGAAAGCCATTGAAGCACAATTTGGACCGAAGCCGCGAATCGGTGTATTCCATTCCCTATCGGGTCAGACAGCCGCTGTCGAAGCGAGTCGTGTCGATAACGCCTACGAGGCGTTGGTTCTCTTCGATCCTTTCTTCTGTCCGCCTGGGTGCGACCCACGACACAGAGCGCGATTGGAAAAGAACATGGGTGGCATGGCGGATGCAGCGAAACGGCGTCGGTCGAATTTTGAATCAGCAGCGGCTTATGCGGAACGGCTACGTCGCTCGCCTGCATTTGAGCGACTTCGGCCTGGAGTCGCAGATCTCATTGCGCGAACTACGTTACGCGAATCAGCAGATCGCTCTGAGTTCGAGTTGCGTTGTCCGAGAGAGTACGAAGCGAAGATTTATGAACAAGGTATCCAATATGTGAATTCGGTGGAAATCGAAGCATTGTCTTGCCCGGTAAAGGTCATTGGGAGTGACCCCGTCGAGCCTCATTCCTTTCTACCGACCGTTGTCATGAAAGAGATCCTCGAACTAAACTACGACTTTATTCCAGAGACCACGCATTTTTTGCAACTTGAGGAACCCGAAGAGTGCGTTGCAACTATGCTTCAGTTCGTTTCAGAGGTTTTACCTGATTCTTTACGCTAGCCAGATTCCAGCCTTGAACTGCCATTCCACCTGGTTGTGTCTTGATCCTGTTGGTGACTGCTTCCCTACCTGAAGGAAGGGGCTTCCTGCTTAGCAGGCTGCCGCCAACCAATCGTCGGTCTTACGCAAGCATCCACAGGCAGAGACGGACAGCCCTGCCGTCTTTAACTTCAAAGCGCTTTCAGCGTGTCCTTCACTCTCTTAACATCTGCTTGGTTCTCGTCAGATGTATCGAGCGAAACGTGCTTAAAACACGTCTTAGGGTGCGTCGCAATTTTGCCAAAATATCGAGCCTGGCGCCTTATATCGCCGACATGAATGACGGGGTTTTACGGCGCTTTGGATAATGCTTGATTAGGAGTTAGGAGGTAATTACGATGGCTGAACCAGCGCCTAAAGCTTTCTTTGATACATTACCGCCGGATGCCATATCCGACGAGCTCGTACCGACTATTGGCGAATTAGGGTTGCAAGAGAATTGTCGTGAACTTGCGATGAATGGTTGGACTGTCGTTCATGATGTTGCGACCGAGGAGTTCAATAGCCGATTCCGACAAACCATCCTTGATTTGAACGCTGAAAAGCGTGGTTCGAACATGCTTCTTGCTAAAGACCCTATCTTCGCGGAAGCTATTTTGAGTCCGAAACTGCTTGCGATGGCTGAATTCTCCGTTGGCCGGGGATTCCTGATTAGTCAAGTCGCGGCAAGTGTTCGCCCCAAAGGTTCTCCACAGTTAGGATTGCATGCGGATAACAATTGGCTACCGGCTCCTTTTCCAACGCACAACATGCTTCTCACGGGATGTTGGGCGTGCGATGAATTTACGAAAGAGAATGGTTCGACGAGGTTAATTCCGGGTAGCAATACACTCAGGCGACATCCCCGTCCAGAAGAGATTGTGGCGGGACGCGGAGCGATCGCAGTCGAGTGTCCACCTGGCTCAGTACCGATGTGGGACGGCAATATATGGCATGGCAATTGGGAACGCGAAGCTGAAGGAGAGCGCGTCGTTTGTCACATCACCTATACCCGATTGATGATGCGGCCTGTTGAGGACTATAGCGCGCATGCTGACGATCTAATCGAGCGGTACGGCGAGCGGATGGCTCAATTACTTGGTCGCCAAGATTTCCTTAATGGTCCTAACGGCGCAGAATACGACAAGCTACTCGACACGTTTAACAACGCTAAGCGTTAGCATTCGGTTTAACTGTTTTTTGCAGTCAATCCACTAGTGGCGAGGTGCGCTCTTTAAGACCGTATGCCGCACGGCAATAGGTGCTCTAGGCTTGAGTGCACGCCCAGTGACCGTAACTGAGAGTTGAGACCTCAACGTTTGTGCGTCAATCGTGCGATTCGCTCTCAGTTTAGCTTGTACTAGTCTCCGGGCGGTCGGTACGATAGCTCCTTCTTCGCTGCTTCGTCGACCGTTTCAGGCGAAACCAGAACGGTCATGTCAACGTCGATTGCACCAGCCGCACTGATCTGTAAAGAAAACGCTGCGGCGCTTGCATCGTCGGGTAAATCCGCTATTGCGTAGAGATCGGTTTCACCGAATGCATAGTACAACGCCTCGAGCGTACCGCCGAGGCTCTCCACTGTGCTCGTTAGCGCGGCTCTACGGCTTGAACCACCTTCTGCGAGTAACCCTTTCAGCCCAGATTGATTGTAGTTTGCTCTTACCAAAAACTTTGACATGAATAGTCCCTTTAAAGCGTCTGAATTGCAGGGGTGTCACCGAAATCGCGCACCGACTTCACCTCATCGGATCACCTTTAAGAAAGTATATAGAGGGATGCTAACTCTTTGTGCAGCTATGGTGGTATTCCATTGAACGTCCTCCGCTTGTGTTCAGTTGAATCCAACCTCCTTCCGTTAGTGAACTCCGTGGTATAGCAACCTCCATTTTCGATCGTCGAACGTGATTCTTGGCAATCTATCCATGTTTTTTTCGTACGTTGTCGAGGCGCTCCTATGCAACGAGTACAGATATTGTCTGATTGGAAACCCGGATCTTCGAATGTGGTACCGACCCTATAATCGGACGAATTGTGCGACGAGTAGCACGTTAATCAACTGGACGTTTGGTTTCTTCTTCGGAAGGGCTGATAGCTGTTTGGCTTTGATTTTATCAAGCTAACCATTGCCGGTTGGGGGAGGGAGTCCCCAGAGTTGCTTGCAACTTATGAACTCACTTCTGTCAGATCGAACTCGCCGATTTGACTCTGCGCCTGAAGGGTGTGTCTCCATCCTTGAGGATGCAGGTACCGAAAAAGGAACTGTTGCCTTTGTAAGGTCGACGGGAAGCTTTCGGGAAATGCCTCGTAATTTCATGTATTTGATTGATCGGGGTGAGGCACTGTGTGTACTCTGTACGTATGTATAGACACACGGCTTTGAGCGTAGGCATGCTTTAAGCTGCCTGAACAATGGTCAAGAACACCTGTGAGAAGGATGGTTTAGTTGACTTGGATTGCAGTATCCAATAGCCTAGGGACAGCGCGTGATCGGCAACGATCGGGTGTGAAGCGTCCTGACAATGTAATCCCCCATTTGGGGCGAGTTGTGGTCGTGAGATCGCAACGAGGACTCTGCCAGTACCAAGGCGGACAAGATGCTAGGCTGGCGGGACGGGTGAACATATGTGAATGGTTGATAAACGTCGTAACGATTGACAGGCGAAAGGTTACTGTTACGCCTGAACCAAAAGGTGCGTCGCAGGTTGTCTCCTTAATTCGTGGGGACACACTGCCATCATGCGATCGGCGAATAGACCACACCCACCCCCGTCGTGTTGTTCAGACGGAACTCGGTAAGCCCGACATTGCGCCCATTGACTTCGTGTCGTTGGGCAGGAACGCCGTAAGGGGTTCTGATGCGGTGGCGGGTAGAGGATGTCGGAAAAAGCGAATGCCGTGCTGTAATGGTGCGGATACCGGACTGACTCAGGTTCGGCGACGAAAGTCGTGCCCACTTCCGACGGGTCTGCATCGCGAGATGACAGGCACAACCCCTAATAGGAGGACAGCATGAAAGAGCA